>NZ_JBFTNW010000002.1:0-479676 GCF_056397665.1 Arthrobacter sp. 05L428
ATGGCTTTGCGGAGGTGGGGCGGGAAGATCCGGCTGGTGCGGCCGATGTCCAGGATCCGGCCCTGGGCTCCGAGCAGGACGGGGATGATGTCCGCGTCGCAGGCGATTTTGCGGATGGTCGCGGCGGTGACGGGGCCGGTGAAGGCCAGGGTCCCGGTGCCGGTGAACCCGAGCGGGCCCGCCCCGGGGCCGTGTCCGGTGGCTTCTCCCGCACGGCCGAACTGGCCCGGTCCGGTGGTTCCGGTCCCGCTGAACTGGCCGCCGCCGCCGCTGGCCCCGTCGGCGTCGGTGTCTTGTTCGAGGCGGTGGAGGCGTTCGAGGAGGTCGCGGTAATCGATGGTGACCATCACCTGGGGCCGCAGCCCTCCGGTGGCGGGCAGTGCGCCCGAAGCCAGGGCCACTTTGCAGCCGCCGACCAGGCCGTCGAGGAGTTTCTGCGGCCTCGAGCGCCGGTCCAGGTCCGGTCCTGTCCCGCCCCGCCCTTCGTCGTCGGCGCCAGCGGCCCGGCGGGTGTTGCTTTCTGCGGTGCCAGCGGCACTGACGCCGTCCGCCGTTTGGGCGTCCGCTGCCGCGGTGCCGGTGCCGGCACCGGTGGTGCGGGGGTTGGTGGCGGTGTTCATCACGGTCAACAGGTGTTCGAACTGTTCGGTCGTGGCGAAGATTTCCAGATGTTGCAGACCGTGGCGGGGTTTGCGGACGAACGCGCCCTGTAACTGGCGCAGGACCTCCTCGGAGGGTTCGGCCCCGTCCTGGTCGATCGCGTCCGTCCAGCGCCTCGCGACCCGGGCCAGGAAATCCGGGTCGTGCTCCACTGCGGTCCGGGTCAGGGCGTGTTCCATCCGGGCGGCCGTCTCCGCATCGCACAGTGGCCGGACCCGGGCCAGGGCGAGGGTGATGATGGTCGCGGACCGGGACGGGACCGTACCGGCGGCCACGGCCGCGGCGAGCTCCTCGCGCAGGGGCGGGAGCGGCTGGCCGGTGATCCCGATCCGCGGCAACACGTCCCCGGCCAGGGCCAGCCGGCGGTGGGCCTCGACGGCGGTGATCTGGAGCCGGTCCCGCAGGAACTCACCGGTCTTGCGGTAGCCGTCATCGAGGACCGGGGCGTTCTCGGCGGCGGCCTCCTTGCGGGTCCGGTCCACCTCCCCGGCAGCAACAACCTGCAGGTATTCCAAGGCCCGGGCAGCCTCTTCGACCCCGCCGGCGAACTCCACGGCCTCCCCGAACCCGAACAGCGCCGCATCCCCGGCCGCCGTCGTACACAGGCGCCGCACTCGCGCGAGTACGTCAGCGAGTTCCGGGCCGTAGCCGTCCGCATCGCCGCCCGGCCAGCCGGCCGGACGAGCAATGAGAGCTGCACTGATTCCCATGAACTTAGTTCATCAGAGACCTCAGACATTATTAGGAGCAGCCGGTGCCGCCCAGCTGCGCGCTCCAACTACTCCTATCCGCCGCCGCTATTCGCGCAGGTCAAGAGTGAAACCCGGATAGTCCGGATAGTCGCCCGCACGATCGGCCGGGAACCCCAGCGCTTCGTAGAAGCCCACGGCAGAGGGGCTCGCCTGCCAGTCGAGAATCATCGGCTGCGGCCGTAATCTGGCCCAATCGAAGATGAAGTCCATCAACGCCTTCCCCGCGCCGAGCCGACGTGCCTCCGGATCGACGTAGAGGTCATGGACCCGGCCCGTAGTGAAGGTGGTGCGCAAACCCGGCCCGAAGTCCTGGGCCAGTCCGTAGCCGAGGAGCCGGCTGCCCGACTGGGCCACAGCAACGCACCAGGCCCCGTCTGAGAGTACGTTCGCGTAACGGCTGTCGAAGTCCTGCTGCGGCACATCCCGGGCGGCGGGTGTGAAAGCGATCGACAACCGCCGAACTTCGCCTGCATCTTCCTCCGCGCCCGGACGGACGGATAGTTCCTCAAACGTCATTCGCCGAGCCTTCCCCTAAAATTACAGCGGACTTCCGACCTACATACTGCCACTGGTCGTCCATACTGCCACTGGCCGTCGCAGGCTGGCCTGTGCCGGGACCTATGGCAGGTTCCAACCGTCCCCAGCTTCCAACAGACTTGAGCGAGGACGGTAGGAGGTTCAACTATGAGGGTTCTCGTTGCCTACGCAAGTGCACTGGGGTCCACCAGGGAAATCGCCCAACACGTAGCCGACCGCATGGCTGTTGCGCTGGGCGAGGTCGAGTGCCGGTCCGTGGAGGAAGTTAAGTCTGTCTCCGGCTACGACGCATTCGTCGTCGGCAGCGCCATCCACAATCAGGCGTGGCTGGATCCGGCTTTGGTGTTCTTCACACACAATGCGCACGAGCTGGCCAAACGACCTGTCTGGACCTTCAGCGTGGGGATGTCCGACGCCTTGCCGAGACTTTTTCGAAAGCGCGGTGCGGCACTACAACAGCAGCGCCTGGAACAATCCCAGTTCCAGGACGTTGAGCTTCGCGGCCACAAAGTCTTCTCGGGTGTCTACGAGGCGGCCCAGATGCCAGGGCCGCTCCGGGTCCTGTTCCGGCTCACCGGCGGCCACTTCGGAGACTTGCGGGATTGGGCTTCCATCGACGACTGGACTGATGACATTACAGCCCAACTCACTAGATCTTCTGAGGGGGCGGGCGTCCAGGGTCTCCCTCCGGACCCGCCAACCGGCGCCTGAACGACGTTCCGGCGGACACCGATCTCATCGAACAGGCCAACGACCACCGCGAGCTCTCGTCCTCCTAGCACCACGACGACGCCGGGCGCCTATGCGCCCGGGGCGCCGGCCGCCGTCCCCCTCACCGAAGGGGCGGGCACCGAACCGCCAACCGGCGCTCACCCCATCCCCTAGATTGGTTGGATGGTGAACGAAGAGGTCCTTGCCGGTGGTAATTCCAGCATCGTGGTGCGCGTGGGGGACACCGTCCGCCGAAACTCCGGGCCCTGGACGCCGGCCGTTCACGCCTTGCTCGATGCGCTCCGCGCCAGTGGAATCACGCGCGTTCCGTCAGCAGCCGGCCTCGACGAACAAGGCCGCGAAATTCTGTCCTTCCTGCCGGGGGACGTGGTGCAGTATCCGCTTCCGGAGTGGATTTGGCATCCCTCGATCCTGCGGGACGCGGCCGGCCTGCTCCGGCAGATCCACGATTCCAGCGTCGGTTTGGCGCACGAGACGCTCAGTTGGCAATTGCCAACCCACGAACCGGTCGAGGTGGTGTGCCACAACGACTTTGCCCCGTACAACATGGTGTTCCAAGACCAACGGTTCGCCGGAATCTTTGATTTTGACGCGGCGTCGCCCGGGCCGAGGATCTGGGATTTCGCCTATCTGGCCTACCAGTTGGTGCCGTTCATTGAGGGCGGTGGCGTCGCTGCGCCGGAGGGGCCGGAGAGAATGGGCCGCCTGGACGAACTGATTGCAGCCTACGGTTTACCGTTCCCGCGCCGGGACGTGCTGAAAACACTCGGCGCCAGGCTTGTTGAACTCGCCGACTATTCCGAGGGCCGGGCGGCTGCCACGGGACGGCCGGAACTCAACGACCACGCCGCAATGTACCGCCGCGACAGCATTCGCATGGTGCAGCTGGCGAAGGACGCATGACGGCACGATCAGCCCGCTGTGGGCGACGTCACCCCGCGCCCCGGGAAGCAGCCGGCCCGGGCATCGGTTGAACCGGGGGACAGCAAGAGTGCCCCGGACGGGGTGGAAGCCCAGCGAAAGGTACGCGATGACTATCGCCCATGAAGAAGCAGTAATCGACGCCGCAGCAGTGGACGCCATCTTTGCCCAGGCGCGCACGGCCAACTCCTTCACCGGTGAAGTCACGGACGAGCAGGCTCGCGCCATCTACGAGCTGACGAAGTTTGGTCCCACCGCGTTCAACTCGCAGCCCCTTCGTGTCACCTATGTCCGTTCGGACGAGGCCCGCGTCACGCTGGTGGACGCCCTGTCCGCCGGCAACCGGGCCAAGACGGCTTCCGCACCGCTGGTCGCGGTCCTCAGCGTCGACACCGCGTGGCACGAGCAGTGGGACAACTTCCTCCCCGGCTACAACGCCCCCAAGGCAATGTACGACGCCGCCCCGGACCTCGCCGCGGCCACCGGCAACAACAATGCCCACCTGCAGGCCGGCTACTTCATCCTCGCCGTCCGGTCGCTGGGACTCGCTGCCGGGCCGATGACCGGTGCCGACTTCAGCAAGATCGACACCGCCTTCTTCCCGGACGGTAGCCAGAAGAGCTTCATGGTGGTCAACATCGGCCAGGCCGCCGAGGACGCCTGGGGCGCCCCGAAGCCGAAGTTCGCCTACGAAGACGTGGTCCGCACGGTCTAAGCGGCCGAGGCAGCCACAGGCAGGGGCGGGCGTCGGCGACCAGTGGCAGACTGGGCCCATGCGGAATCTGATTGTGGTCGCCTTCCTGGAACCCGTTACCGAGGGGATGGAGTTTCCGCGCGACGCCTGGCCGCTGCACATCACACTGGTGAAGTTCGACGTCGTCGAGCAACTGCCAGCCGACGACGGCGGGGCTGACGCCGTCCCCTCCGGCGACACCCTGGCCACCCAGGTGGCCGGGCTAATGGACGCTCCGGCCAGGGCCGCGCTGGGCAGCACCGTGACCGTGGGCGGGGAAGCGGGCTTTGGCCGCGGCGGCTCCGTCCAGGTCAGCCTGATCGAACCCAGCGCCCCGCTCCAGGCCCTCCACGAAGCCCTCGTGGCAGCGGTCGAGGCTCTTCATGGCCGGGTCGCAACCCCCGGCTACACGATGGCTGCCTTCCGTCCGCACGTTTCCCACCGGGGTGAAAAAGCCCCCCACGCGGGCGAGCAAATGGCGCTGGACCGGATCGCCTTGGTGGACATGGCTCCCGACGGCGGCCATGCCACGCGGCGGGTGCTCAGGCTCTGGGAGGCCACATTGTGAATGAACCTCTTCATTTATGGTCCGAGGTGCAATACTGAGGTCAAATTGAGAGTTTGACTCCGAATAATACTTGGGTCACTAGGTGCGTGCTGGGGGAACCACAGGATGATGCTTGACACCTCTACCCTGCGTGTTGCCTTGGCTGTAGTAACCCTGACGCTGCTGTGCCTGTTCTACTTCATCACTTTCAGGCGGACCCGTTCCCCGTTCAGCGGCTGGTGGTGTTCGGCGCTGTTGCTCTTCCTGACTGGATCCGCGTCCTATCTGTGGGACGGCACGGTCCACCAAGTGTGGGCAAACCCGCTGGGAAATACCTTGCTGGTCGGCGGCGCCGGAGCCATGTGGGCAGGGGCCCGGTCGCTGCGGACGAGCATTCCGAGGTTGTGGTCCTTGACGGCGGGGCCTTTTGTGACGGGCGTCGTTTCGGTGTTTGACCACCCGGCCACGAACGACTGGTCCGGCGGCCCGGTCATGCTGGGCATGATGGCGCTGATGCTGGGTCTATCGTGCCGCGAACTCTTCCTGCTCGACGTCGACTACTCCAGGGTGCACCGCCCCCTCGCCTACGGCTCAGCGCTCCTGGCCCTCTTCTATCTTGGACGCCTGACCGTTTTTGTCATTGACGGCCCCCATGGGCCGGTGTTCGTCACCTACTTCGGCTCCGTGGTGACGACCCTTCTCACCACGATGATCCTTGTGCTCGCATCCTTCACCATGGCCGAGTTGAGCAACGAACAACTGACCCGTGACCTTCGGGCGCGGGCCACGGTTGACGGGCTCACCGGGCTACTGAACCGCACCGCCTTTGTGGATCTGGCAGAGAACGAACTGCGCCGCCTGGGCAACGCCCGCACCACGGCCTCGCTGGTTCTGGCAGACCTGGACCACTTCAAGGCTGTCAACGACCAGTACGGCCATGCGGCCGGGGACGTCGCGTTGCAAACCTTCGCCGCAGCGTGCACGGCCTCGGTCCGTTCAACCGACCTCGTGGGACGCTATGGCGGCGAAGAGTTCGTCCTGCTCCTCCCGGGCGTCAGCCCGGAACGTGCCGGCGAGATGGCGGCCACTATCAGCCGCCGGTTGCAGGAGGCACAGCCGAACGTTGAGGCGCGGCTTCCTACCGTGAGCTATGGGATTGCCTCGACGGGCCCCGGCCGGGTGGACCTGCAGGCCCTGATCGCGTCGGCCGATGCCGCTCTTTACCGCGCCAAAACGCTCGGCCGGGACCGGTCGGTACTGGCCGCCAGCCTCCGCGAGGAGCAGACGGCCTGAGCCTCGGTCCACGGCTGCGGCTAGGAAATAACCCCGTCCACCAGGGCCTTGGCTTCGGCCTGCACCTGTTTCAGGTGCTCCGCGCCCTTGAAGGACTCGGCGTAGATCTTGTAGACGTCCTCGGTGCCCGACGGCCGGGCCGCGAACCACGCGTTCTCGGTGACCACTTTCAATCCGCCGATGGCCGCGCCGTTGCCGGGCGCCTCGGTCAGTTTGGCGGTGATGGTTTCGCCGGCCAGTTCCGTCGCGGTGACGTCCGACGGCGACAGCTTGCCCAGGGCGGCCTTCTGCTCGCGCGTTGCGGCGGCGTCGATCCGGGCATAGACGGGGTCGCCGAACTTGTCGGTCAGGCCCTTGTACAGCTGCGACGGCGACTTGCCCGTCACCGCCGTGATCTCGGACGCCAGCAGCGCCAGCAGGATGCCGTCCTTGTCCGTGGTCCAGACGCTGCCATCCATTTTGTTGAACGACGCGCCGGCGGATTCCTCCCCGCCGAAGGCACCCTCGCCGGACAGAAGCCCGGGGACGAACCACTTAAAGCCCACCGGCACCTCGACGAGCTTCCGGCCGAGGCTTTCGGCCACCCGGTCGATGATCGAGGAGGACACCAGGGTCTTGCCGATCACGGACTGCGGGTTCCACCCGTTGCGGTGCCGGTACAGGTAGTCGATCGCGACGGCGAGGTAGTGGTTCGGGTTCATCAGCCCGCCGTCCGGCGTGACAATGCCGTGCCGGTCGGCGTCGGCGTCGTTGCCGGTGGCGATGTCGAAGGGTGCGGACCCGTCCGCGCCAGCAGCCATGCGGTTGATCAGGGAGGCCATCGCCGACGGCGAGGAGCAGTCCATCCGGATCTTTTCATCCCAGTCCAGCGTCATAAAGGCCCACTGCGGGTCCACCGTCGGGTTCACCACGGTGAGGTTCAGGTGGTGGCGTTCGCCGATTTCGCCCCAGTAGTCCACGGACGCACCGCCCATGGGGTCGGCGCCGATCCGGACGCCCGCCTCGCGGATCGCGTTCAGGTCCAGCACCGAGGGCAGGTCATCGACGTAGCTGGACAGGAAGTCGAACTTGCCGGTGGTGCCGGCAGCCATGGCGTCCGCGATCGGAACCCGCTTGACCCCGCGCAGTCCGTTCTCCAGCAGTTCGTTGGCGCGGTTGGCGATCCAGCCTGTGGCGTCGGTGTCCGCCGGGCCGCCGTGCGGCGGGTTGTACTTGAAGCCGCCGTCGCCGGGCGGGTTGTGGCTCGGCGTCACCACGATGCCGTCGGCCTGCGGCGCGCCTGCGGCGGAGTTGTTGTTGTGGGTCAGGATGGCGTGGCTCAACGCCGGGGTGGGCGTGTAGCCGTGGCGGGCGTCGATCAGCACGTGCACGCCGTTCGCGGCAAGCACCTCAAGCGCGGAGTTCTGCGCCGGCTCGCTCAGGGCATGGGTGTCCTTGGCGAGATACAGCGGCCCGGTGATGCCCTGGCCCGCCCGGTATTCCACGATCGCCTGGGTGATCGCGAGGATATGCGGTTCGTTAAACGACGCCTTGAGGCTTGAGCCCCGGTGCCCGGAGGTGCCGAAGGCGACCCGCTGCCCGGGGTCGCCGAGATCCGGCGAAACGTCGTAGTACGCGTCCAGAAGCGCAGTGAGGTCAACAAGGTCTTGGGGTTGGGCAACTGTGCCCGCGCGGCTAGCCATGGCTCCAGCATGCCAGACGAGGGGGTGCCGCGACATGGTTTCGCCCGAATCGGACCGCTGTGACGCCGCGCGTCCGGCTGGGGGAAACGGCGCGGCGCTAATCTTGACGTACACACGTCAGAGGGGATTTCCATGACCGAGCAGCCCACGTCCGGGTATGACGAGGCGCACCGAGGCTACCAGCCGCCGCCGTATCGTCCGCCATACGGTGGCGACGGCCATGTTCCGCCGATGCCGACGGCGGCCCCGCACCTCGGCAAGCCGGCCGGCAGTTACGACGCCTACGGCCAGCCGGCCGGGCCGTACGCGGACGCTTACGGCCAGCCGTATTACTACGGCGTGGCTCCCGCGCCTAAGGGCCTGAGTATCGCGAGCCTGTGCTGCGGCATCGCGTCGTTCCTCGGCTTCGGCTTCTTCCTGCTCCCGCAGTTGGCCGCCGTCGTCCTCGGCCACCTGGCGCTGCACCGCGAGCCGGGCGGCAAGGGCCTGGCTATCGCGGGACTGGTCCTTGGTTATGCCGCAATCGCCATCACCCTGCTGGTGGTTGTGATCCTGGGGGTCGCCTTCGCGAACGCGGACTTCATCACCCGGTAAGAGCGGCCACCAGCTGCTCAGCGTTGGCCTCCAGCCAGCCGCGACGGCGGAGGATCAGCCCGCCCACGCCGTCGTCCCACATCCGGGCCCAGCCGCCGCCGAGCGTGGCAGCGTTGTGTGCCATCCGTTCATAGCTCAGCGACGCGGCCTCGATGCCCAGCCCCGGCACCCGGCGTCGTTCGTCCTGGTCCCAGCCGTAGGCATCGGCGAAGATACGGAGCCGCCGGAACGGGTCCACTCCCTCCCAGCCGGGCCACACGTCCGCCGGGTCGCGGAGCGGCGTCCAGTGCATGGCAGTGTTGAAGGAATCCCTGAGCGCCGTGCTGGGTCCGGCGAGGTCGAAGTCCACCAGCCCGGCGGCCAGGCCGTCCCGGACCACCACATTCTGCGGCGTGACGTCCAGGTGGCACACGAGCTCCGCGGGGTCCTGCCTGACGGCGACCGGTGGGATGTAGCGGGGCGGAAACGGGTGGGTGGCCGGCATGAAACCGGCAGAGGCGGTGTGCAGCCGGCGCAGCAAACGGGCCACCGAGGCCAGCAGCTCCTCGGACTGGACCCAGGCCTCGGGCACCGGCCCGGCGCACTGTCCCGGCAGGAAGGTCAGCACGTCCCTGCCCTCCTCGTCCCGGCCCAGGAACCGCGGCGAGCCGTCGAATCCGGCATCTTCGAGCCAGTCGAGGTAGCCTGCGACGGCGAGGCTCTGCGGCTGGTGCGGTCGGCGGATTGTCCCGCCGACCCGCACCACGCCTTCAGTGACATCGCCCGCCGGCATGAGTTCGACGTCGGACGCCTCGCCGGGGGCGGGGACGTAGACGCGCGCCTCAACCGGCGGGCGATATCGGATGCTCATTTAGCTCAGCGTACGCCGCCCATGAGCTTCTTGATGGCCGGCGAGGCCGCAGCCAGGCCGACGGCCAGAAGCATCGCCGTGCCGCCGACGCCGATGAAGTACGGCAGTTCGTCGTCGGGGTTGTAGAGCCCCGAGAGCATGCCGGCCAGCGTGGTGCCCAGCGAGACCGAGAGGAAGAACAAGGCAACCATCTGCGTGTGGAAGGCCTTGGGCGCCAGCTTGGTCGTCACGGACAGGCCGATGGGGGAGAGGAACAGTTCCGCCAGCGTGAACAGCAGCAGGATCCCCACCAACGCCAGCAGCGGCGTCTTGCCGTCGCCGGCCAGCGGGATGAACGCCAGGAAGGCCAGGCCCATCACGAAGAGGCCGATCGAGAACTTCAGGGCCGATCCGGGCTGCTTGCGTCCCAGGCGGGTCCACAGGGCAGCCATAACACCGGCGAAGATGATGATGAACACCGGGTTGATGGACTGGACCCAGGCGGCCGGCATTTCCCAGCCGAACAGGTTCCGGTCCAGCTTCTCCTCCGAGTACACGGCGATGAAGGTGAACTGCTGCTGGAAGAGCGCCCAGAACGCGGCGGAGGCGATGTACAGCGGGATGAACGCCGCGACCCGGCTTCGCTCGGTGGCGTTGACCTTCTTGCTGCTGAAGATCAGGACGAAGTAGAGCACCGACGCGCCGATGGCCGCGTACGCCATGGACATGGCGAGGTTGTCAGCGTTGACGACGCCGGTCGCCAGCAGCACGGCGATGATCGCGGCGATCACGGCGAAGATCAGTCCGTACTTGGTGCGTTCGGCTGCGGGCAGCGCGTTGGGCACCCGGTGGGCCTCTTCGGGCAGCTTGTTGCGGCCCAGGGCGTAGATGGCCAGTCCGACGGCCATGCCGACGGCGGCGGCACCGAAGCCCCAGTGGAAGCCCTGGCTTTCCTGGAGCCAGCCGGTGACCAGCGGGCCGATCAGGGCGCCGGCGTTGATGCCCATGTAGAAGATGGAGAAGCCGGCGTCGCGGCGTTCGTCCTTCTCGCGGTACAGGCTTCCGACCAGGGCGGTGGCGTTGGCCTTCAAGCCGCCGGATCCCACGCCCACCAGCACGAGGCCGGCGATCAGGCCCGGAATCCCGGGGATAAGGGCCAGGGCGATGTGGCCGGCCATGATCATGACCGCGGAACCGAAGAGCACACGCTCGGAGCCGAAAAGCCGGTCCGCGAGCCAGGCGCCCAGGATGGTCGAGAGGTATACGCCGCCACCGTAGGCGCCGACCAGGCTGGCGGCGAGGGCCTTGTTGATTTCGAGGCCGCCTTCAGCGGCCGTGAAGTACATGTAGTAGAGGAGGATCCCCTGCATTCCGTAGAAGGAGAAGCGCTCCCACATTTCTACGGAGAAGAGGCTGGCCAGCATTTTCGGGTGGCCAAAAAACGAGGTATCGCCCGGCGTTGTAGCGGGGGGATTGGCTAAATGAGTTGTGCTCATTTACTTAATGCTGACACCGCGGCGCGCGATTGTCACATCCGCGGCGCTCCGGGGCAAGTCAATTCGAGGGTGTTTCGCGGACCCGCTTTGCCGGGAGCGTCGGCCGAAGGGGACCCCGCGGCCAGGCTATCCGGCGTCGAACATGATGACCTGGCGGACGGCCTTGCCGTCGGCGAGCTGGTCCATGGCCTGGTTGATGTCCGCCAGCGCGATCCGGGAGGAAATGAGCTCCTCGACCGGCAGCTTCCCGTCCCGCCACAGCTGCGCGTACTTGGGAATGTCCCGGGCCGGCACGGCCGAGCCGAGGTAGCTGCCAATGATTGTGCGGGCCTCCGCAGTGATGGTCAGCGGGGAGAGTTGCGCGCGGGCGTCGGGAGAGGGCAGCCCGGCCGTGATCGTGGTGCCGCCGACGTCGGTGGCCGCGAAAGCGGTCTCGAACGCCCGCGCGCTGCCGGCGCATTCGACGACGAATTTGGCTTTGATGCCTTGTTCGGCCAGTTGCTGCGGGGTGTACGTTTCGTGCGCGCCGAGGCGGCGGGCGTGCTCCAGTTTCTCGTCCAGGGTGTCGACGGCGACGATCCGGGAGAGGCCCTGGGAGACCGCAGTGATCAGCGCGGCCATGCCGACGCCGCCAAGTCCCACGATCATGATGCTGTCCTCGGGCCGGGGTTTGGCGGCGTTCAGCACTGCGCCGCCTCCGGTTAGCACCGCGCAGCCCAGGACGGCGGCGATGTCCGCCGGGATGTCGTCGCCGACCGGCACCGCGGAGGCCCGGTCCACGACGGCGTGGCTGGCGAAACCGGAAACGCCGAGGTGGTGGAAGATCGGTTCTCCGGAGCGGCTCAAATGCATGGACCCGTGCAGCAGGGTGCCCTCGTTGTTGCTCTTGGAACCGGCGGTGCAGGGCAGCCGGCCGTCCGCTGCGCAGTTGGCGCACTGCTCGCAGCGCGGCAGGAAGGACATGACCACCCGCTGGCCGGGCTGCAGGTCGGTGACGTCGGCGCCGACCTCGACGACGCGGCCGGCCGCTTCGTGGCCGAGCAGCATCGGCACCGGGCGCACCCGGTTGCCGTCGACGACGCTGAGGTCCGAGTGGCAGATGCCGGCCGCCTCGAGCCGGACGAGGATTTCCGTCGGTCCGGGGGCGGAGAGCTCCAGCTCCGCGATACTGATCGGTTTGGACTCCGCGAAGGGCCGGGGGCGGCCGATTTCCTCCAGTACTGCACCGGTGATCTTCATCGATCCCTCTCGTGTCGTTAACCGCGTTGGCACCAGTAAACCCCACGCGGCCGCGGCCGGGGTAATCCCCGCGGGGGGGCAGCTTAGAAGCCGAGTTGCCCGGCCACCTGCAGCAGCAGCGCCTCGGATCCCATCGGGCCGACCAGTTGGATTCCCATCGGCAGGCCGGCGCCGGGCGGCCCGCCGGTCCAGTGCACCGGAATGCTGATTGCGGGAAGCCCGCAGACGTTGACCAGCGAGGACCACGGGGCAAACTCGCACTGCCTGCGGTAGTCGTCGTCCGCGTCGGCGGGCCACTCGGCGGGCCAGTAGCCGTCGCCGTGCGCGGCGCCGGTGAACCAGCCCACCGGCCGGGGCGTTTGAGCCAATGTCGGGCTCAGCACCAGGTCCCAGGCCGAGAACTGGGCAACAGTGTCCCGCTGGAACTGGCGCAGGAACCCGAGGGCCTCGTTCAGCTTCGCCGCGCTGCGCTGCTGGGCGCGCCGCCGGAAGGTGCGGGTCAGCGGGGTCAGGAGGGCCTCGCGCTGCGGCGCGATGCGGGCGCTCCCGACGCCGGCGGTCCACGCCGTCGTAAACGCGCCGGGGTAGCGGTTGTCATAGCGGATGGCGGCCTCGCCGGTCTCGTGCCCGGCCGCCTCCAGCAGCCTGATGCCGGTCTGGAGTGCATCGAGGGCTTCGCGGTCCGGGGTGTAAGGGAAGACAGCCTGCCACGGACTGTCCAGGCTGACGCCGATCCGCAGCGGGGGTGGCTCCTGGCCGGCCAGTTGCAGGTAGCTGCGCCGGCGGCCGGCTGGTTCTCCGGCCCGTTCTCCGGGTGATTGGCGGGTTGGTGGCGGCGGGACCAGCGCGTCGAGCATCAGGGCGGCGTCCGCCGTGGAACGGGCCAGCGGACCGGCGACCACCAGCCCGGCGGGGTCGCCGGTGCTTTCCCCGGCCGGGACCAGCCCGCGGCCCGGTTTCAGTCCCACCAGGCCGCAGGCGGCGGCGGGGATGCGAATGGACCCGCCGCCGTCGGATCCCGGGGCGAAGGGAAGCAGGCCGGCGGCCACGGCGGCCGCGCTGCCGCCGGAGGAACCGCCGGAGCTGCGGCTCAGCGCGTACGGGTTGCGTGAGGGCGGGGCGATCCGGTTCTCGCTGTAGGCTGTCAGCCCGAATTCCGGGACCTGCGTCTTGCCCAGCGAGATGACGCCGGCGCCCTTCAGTGTGGCGGCCAGGGCGCCGTCGTCGGCGGCGGGCTTGTGCTCCAGGGCGGCGCTGCCGTGCGTGGTGACCACGCCGGCGACGTCGGTCAGGTCCTTGAACGCGGTCGGCATGCCGTGCAGCAGCGGCAGGGCCGCCCTGCGTTCGTCGTCCGCCGCGCGTACATGCCGGCGGTCCGCCGCGTCGGCGTCCTGGAGGGCCTGCTCTGCGGTGACGGTGATGAATGCGCCAAGGTGCGGGTTGTCGGCCGCGATGCGGTCCAGGAAGTGCGCCGCGGCTTGGCGCGCGGAGAGCTCGCCGGAGCGCAGGGCGTCGCGGAGCGCGACGGCGGACAACTCGTGGATCTCAGCCAATGGTCTCCTTTGCGCTCTCCAGAAGCGTAACCTGCCACCTGTTTGGCCCCCGGCCCCGACCGCTGGCGATACGCTGGAGGCAGACCTTGATTTCAGCGGAGAGGACGACCATGAGCGACATCGACACCGTGACCGTTTCCGACATTCCCGAAGCGGCGCGGATCCTGGACGTACGCGAGGACTACGAATGGTCGGCCGGCCACGCCGAGCACGCCGTCCACATTCCCCTCGACCAGCTCCCGGCCCGGCTCGACGAACTGGATCCGGACGAGGACCTGTATGTTATCTGCCGCACCGGCGGACGTTCCTTCCGCGCTGCGCAGTGGCTCGTCGGCCATGGCTACTCAGCGTTGAACGTGGCCGGCGGCATGGACCAGTGGCTCGAGAACGGCCTGCCGCTCGTGTCCGACAACGGGCTCAAGCCCGTCATCCTGTAAACGAAAGAAGAACCATGTCCGCGTCAACTGTCACCTATACCTTCCTCGGCCCCGAAGGCACGTTCACCGAGGCGGCGTTGATGCAGGTGCCAGGCGCCGCGGAGGCCATCCGCATCCCCTCCTCGAACGTCAACACCGCGTTGGACAAGGTCCGCGACGGTTCGGCCGACGCGGCGATGGTGCCGATCGAGAACTCCGTGGAAGGCGGCGTCACGGCAACCCTCGACGCGATCGCCACCGGCCAGGAACTGCGGATCCTCCGCGAGGCCCTGGTGCCGATCAGCTTCGTGCTGGTGGCCCGGCCCGGCGTCCGGATCGAGGACATTCGCAGGGTATCCACCCACGGTCACGCCTGGGCGCAGTGCCGGCTCTGGGTCGACGCCAATATGCCGAATGCGGAATACATCCCGGGATCCTCCACCGCCGCGGCCGCAATGGGCCTGCTGGAGGATGACCCGCACTACGACGCCGCCATCTGTGCGCCCATCGTCGCGGCCGAGCAGCCCGGCCTGGCGGTGCTGGCGGAAAACATCGGCGACAACCCCGGCGCGGTGACCAGGTTCGTGCTGGTGGGGCGCCCCGGAGTGCTGCCGGAACGGACCGGCGCGGACAAGACCACGGTGGTGGTCCCGCTGCCGGAAGACCGGCCAGGCGCGCTGATGGAAATCCTGGATCAGTTCGCCACCCGGGGCGTGAACCTGAGCCGGATCGAATCCCGTCCCACCGGCCAGTACCTCGGCCACTACTTCTTCAGCATCGACGCGGACGGCCATGTGGGCGACGCCCGGGTGGCCGACGCGCTGGCCGGACTGCACCGGATCAGTCCGGCGACACGCTTCCTTGGCTCCTACGGCCGGGCTGACGGCCAGCGCGCCGAGGTGGCGCCGCACACCTCCGACCAGGCATTCCGTGCCGCCCATGCATGGGTCGAAGACATACTCACGGGGGCATCTGTGGTTCAGGAATATAAGCCCCAGGCTTCGCCCACAGCGTAGGCAAATGCCACATGCGGCACTTCCACCCCTTGGAAACTGTGCGTATGCTTGCCTGATCTATTGGGGTAGTCCTCTACCGGAAGGAGCGGGTCATGGCTGGCACCAGCACAGAAAATGACGGCCAGGGAATGATTGTCAATCCCAAACCGACGGCCGAAAACCAGGACTGGGACGGCGACGACGCCGACCGTGCGGACCGGCTGCGCTTCGAGGAGGAGCAGGCGATGATCCGCGAGCAGTCGGAGGCACGCGCCGCCAAGGCAGCCGCGGACGCGAAGAAGGAAGCCGACGCTAAAAAGGAAGCCAGCTAAGAAGGAAGCCCGCTAAGCCGGCCGGGTCATGGCAGGTGCCGGGCCTGGCTGCTCCCGGACTTGCCGGCCGCCCCGCCGCCATGGGGCAGTTCCTCGCGGGCGGGGTCCTCCCTAACCCGGACCAGCAGCGAGCGGGGGGCCACCCGGACTGTGACGGTGGTGGCCTCGCCGGACGGATCGCCGTCGACCTGTGTGGGCATCGGTTCGGCGCACTTGATCACTATCTTGCCGGAGCGGTAATACGTCATCACCGGCAAGTTTCTTTTGTGCTTCAGCACAATCTTCCAGTACATCGCCAGCCAGCCGATCGCGCTGCGCGGGCTCATCACCACCACGTCCAGCATGCCGTCGTCGATCATGGCCTGAGGGATGAAATCGATTCCGCCGGGGATCAGCCCGCAGTTCGCGAACAGCACGCTGCGGATCTTACGGGACTGCTCCGGCTGGTCGTCAAGGGCGATGGAGACCCTCTTGCGGCGCCCGGGAAGGTGCCGCACACCGGCCTCGGTGTAGGCGAGCCAGCCCACCGCCTTCTTGAGCCCGTCGTTGGTGTCCCCCACCACCTCGGCGTCCATGCCCATCCCGGCGATCACCAAAAAGGCATGGTCCGCGGACTGCCCGGTCCGGGCGTTCTCCACCCTCATGCGGGCGGTGTCGATGAAGCGCTGGTGTCCGAACAGCGCAATCTCCACGCAGCCGTGCAGGTCCCCGATGTCCAGGTGGACGTTGCGGGCCAGCAGGTTCCCGGTGCCCAGCGGCAAGAGGCCCATGGCGATATCCGTGTGCGCCAGGACGTCCGCCACCACGCGGACGGTGCCGTCGCCGCCGCCCACCAGGACGACGTCGGCCCCGTACTCGACGGCGGCACGGGCCTGCGAAAAGCCGGGGTCCTCGGCGGTGGTCTCGAAGAAGCGCGGGGCCTCCCAGCCGGCCGCCAGGCAGGCGCTCTCGACCAGGACCCGGGCCTCCGCGGACCTGGACTTGATCGGATTGATCACGACGGCGACCTTTTGCCTGACCAGGCCCGGGTTGTGCGTTTCTTCCCAGACGGCACTGCGCGTGTGCTTGGCCTTCAACCGGCGCACACCCCACCAGCTGGAGACGGCAAATACCAGGGCTCCAGCGATGACGAGGTAGACCAGCCAGTCGCGCATGTTGCTCCAACACTATCCCGCGTGTCCGCCGCGGCAGGACTGCCGAAGGGCGGCCCCCGGATTCGATACTCTTATCTGGTGATCGACGTAAAAGACCTCAGCGAAAATCCGGACAAGTTCCGTGCCAGCCAGCGCGCCCGTGGCGCCGATGAATCCGTGGTGGACGCGATCATCGCCGCGGATTCGGCCCGGCGCGCGGCGCTGATCCGTTTTGAAAACCTGCGCGCCGAGCAAAACGCCTTCGGCAAGAAGGTGGCGCAGGCCAAGGGCGAGGAAAAGCAGGCCCTGCTCGCCGAGGTGAAGGTCCTTGCGGCCTCGGTCAAGGAAGCCTCGGCCGAGGCCGACGTCGCCCAGTCCGCCCAGGAGGAGCTGCTGCGCGGCATTCCCAACCTGGTCGAGGACGGGGTTCCGGCGGGCGGCGAGGACGACTACGTTGTGGTGAAGACGGTGGGGACGCCCCGCGAATTCCCCGACTTTGAGCCGAAAGACCACCTCGAAATCGGCGAACTGATCGGTGCGATCGACATGGAGCGCGGGGCCAAGGTCTCCGGTTCACGCTTCTACTTCCTGCGCGGTGTGGGCGCCCGGCTGGAAATGGCACTGCTTCAGATGGCCATGGAGCAGGCCATCGACGCCGGCTTCGTGCCCATGATCACCCCGACGCTGGTGCGGCCCGAAACCATGCAGGGTACCGGCTTCGACGTCAAGCACGACGCCGAGATCTACCGCCTCGCGGAGGACGACCTCTACCTTGTGGGGACCTCGGAGGTGGCCCTGGCCGGCTACCACGCCGACGAGATCCTGGACCTCTCCGGCGGTCCGATCCGCTACGCCGGGCAGAGCTCCTGCTACCGCCGCGAGGCCGGTTCGCACGGGAAGGACACCCGCGGCATCATCCGGGTCCACCAGTTCAACAAGGTGGAGATGTTCATCTACACCACGGTTGAAGAGGCCGCTGCCGAGCATGCCCGCCTGCTGGCCTGGGAAGAGGAAATGCTGGCCAAGTGCGAACTGCCCTACCGCGTGATCGACACCGCCGCTGGCGACCTTGGCACCTCCGCGGCCCGCAAGTTCGACTGCGAAGCCTGGGTCCCCACCCAGGGCGCCTACCGCGAGCTGACCTCCACCTCCAACTGCACCACCTTCCAGGCGCGCCGGCTCAACATCCGTGAACGCGTGCTGAACGAGGAGGGCGCCACCAAGGGCACCCGCGCGGTTGCCACCCTCAACGGGACCCTCGCCACGACCCGCTGGATCGTCGCCATCCTGGAACACCACCAGAACCCGGACGGCTCGGTCAACGTCCCGGCGGCGCTGCAAAAGTACCTCGGGGGCATGACGGTCTTCCCCGTCCTCTAGCCCACCCGCCGCCGGCAGCTGTTCACCGACGCTTCACGTGCCGCTGTGGCGCGCGTCCTAGCAGCTGTCGGCGGTGTCTGCTCTACTTATTGGATGACTACATTGACTGAAGCCTCAGTCGCTGGCAACGATGACCAGCGAGATGCAAACGAAAAAATGATGATCGCCCTCGACGTCGACGGAACCCTCGTCGACCATGACGGGCACATGTCCGTCCCCGTCCGGGAAGCCGCCCAGGCCGTGGTGGCCGCCGGGCACGAGGTGATGATCGCGACGGGCCGCTCGCTCAACGCCACGCTGCCCATCATCGAGCACATCGGCATTGAAAGCGGCTACGCGGTCTGCTCCAACGGCGGCGTCACGCTGCGCGTGGATTCCGGACTGGCCGACGGCTACGAGGTGCTGCACAAAGCCACCTTCGACCCCGGGCCGGCGCTCCGGGCGCTGCGCAAGCGGCTGCCCTCGGCCAAGTACGCGCTCGAGGACGAGAACGGCAACTTCCTCTCCACCGAACGCTTCCAGGACGCCAGCTTCGGCGTCGAGGCAATCGGTGTCGACTTCCAGACCATGCTGGAGGCCACCGCCGTGCGCGTCGTGGTGTTCAGTTCGGAGAACACGCCAGAGGAATTCAACGCGGCCATCCGCCACGTGGGCCTCGCCGGCGTCACCTACTCCGTCGGCTGGACGGCGTGGCTGGACATTGCCGCCGCCGGCGTCACCAAGGCCAGCGCCCTGGAACACCTGCGCGGACGGCTGAGCATCGAGGCGCACCGCACGGTCGCCGTCGGCGACGGCCGCAACGACATCGAGATGCTCACCTGGGCACGCCGCGGCGTGGCGATGGGCCAGGCGCCCGCGGAGGTGATCGCCGCCGCCGACGAGGTCACCCACTCGGTCTACGACGACGGCGCCGCCCACGTGCTGCGCAGCATCCTCCTCTAAGACACCGGCGCGGACGCCGGTGCGGGCGCGCCGGCCCTAGCGGACGTCGAGGATCAGGCCCAGCAGCCGGGCGGCGGCGGGCCGGGCCGCGTGTTCCTCGTTCCACTGCGCCCGGGCCACGGCCTTGCTGACGGCCTGCGTGGTGATGCCGAGTTCCTCGGCCACCGCCTTCTGCTGCCCGCGCACGCCGGGGGTCAGCAGGTCCAGCACCCGCCACTCGGCGGCGCTCCGGTCGTGCACAATGTGGCCCAGCAGCCGCAGCACGGCCTCGGCTTCCGCGGCCAGATCAGCGAACGGGCCTTCCACCGCCACCGGGATGCGTTCCTTGCCGTTTCTCAGCCGGTCCACGGCGCGGCGGGCGTAGACGAGCCCGTGGCCGGACGCGTCCTTGATCTGGTTCGGCAGCGGTTCGTTGACCGGGCCGACGCCGATTCCGACGTACCAGGCCCCCGTCCGCAGGGCGATCAGCGCCGCCTCGACGGCCTGACGCGGGCAGTCCAGGATGCCCTGGACCTCGTCCTCCACGGAACGGTCGAAATCCAGGCGCGCCGGAATGTGCCGCAGGTCCTTGAGGAGCTGCGGCACACGGTCGCCGTCGCGCCGGCTGTCGGTTTGGTTGATGGTCAGCGTGAACATACTGGATGCCACACTACCGCGTGGCAAACGGGAGGCAAGCCCGCAGGGTGTGCCTGATGCCGGCCACGTAACAACCCCGCCGCGGCCCCCGCCGGGACACCCGGCGGGCTTGTCTCTGGTCCCGGGAGATGTTGCGATGGGGGGAGACGCTGCCGACGGCGGCACGGACCGGGGCGGAGTGCATCAGTGGGTAATGGGTTGGAACAGGGGACAGGGCAGCGGACCGCGGAGACGGCGGGCAGGGACGAACTTGGCCTCGTGGACCGGTGGTGGCGGGCCGCCAACTACCTCTCGGTAGGCCAGATCTATTTGCGCTCCAATCCGTTGCTGCGTGAGCCGCTGAGCGCCGGGGATACCAAGTCCCGCCTGCTCGGCCACTGGGGCACCACTCCAGGATTGAACTTCATCTATGCGCACCTGAACCGGGTCATCCGCCGGGATTCGCAGGAGATGCTGTTCGTCGCCGGGCCGGGCCACGGCGGACCGGCCGTGGTGGCGAACGGTTGGCTGGAGGGCACCTACTCGGAGATCTACAGCAACGTGGGCCCGGACGAGGACGGGCTGGCCGAGCTGTTCCGGCAGTTCTCCTACCCCGGCGGCATCCCCAGCCACGCCGCCCCGGAAACCCCTGGCTCCATCAACGAGGGCGGTGAACTCGGGTACTCGCTGGCCCACGCATACGGCACGGTGTTCGACAACCCCCGGCTGATCACCGCCGTCGTGATCGGCGACGGCGAGGCGGAGACCGGGCCGCTGGCCGCGAGCTGGCACTCCCACAACTTCCTGGACCCGGCGGCGGACGGGGCCGTGCTGCCGATCCTGCACCTGAACGGCTACAAGATCGCCAACCCGACGATTCTCGCGCGGATGCCGGAGGCCCAGCTGGAGCAGCTGCTGCGCGGGTACGGCCACAAGCCGCACTTCGTAACCGTCACTGACCCGGAGGACACCGCCGCGGCGCACCGCGATTTTGCCGCGGTGCTGGACGCGTGCCTGGCGGAAATACGGGCCATCCAGGCCGAACGGCGCACCGGCGGCTGGAACGGTGACGACGCTCCCGCCGCCGCGTGGCCGATAATCGTGCTGCGCTCGCCCAAGGGCTGGACCGGGCCGAAGACGGTTGATGGGCTGCAAGTGGAAGGCACCTGGCGCAGCCACCAGGTGCCACTCGCCGAAGTCCGCACCAATCCCGAGCACCTGGCCCAGCTCGGGCAGTGGCTGGAGTCCTACCGCCCGGAGGAACTGTTCGACGGCGCCGGGCGGCTCCGGCCGGAGGTGGCCGCGAACGCCCCGGGCGGCGAGCTGCGGATGAGCGCCACCCCGCATGCCAACGGCGGCGTCCTACTGCGCGACCTGAAGCTGCCCGGCTACGCCGACCACGCGGTGGAGGTCGCCCAGCCGGGCCGGGAGCGGGTCAGCGCCATGATCACCCTCGGCTCCTGGATGCGGGACGTGATAGCGCTCAACCCGGATACCTTCCGGCTCTTCGGCCCGGACGAGACCGCGTCCAACCGGCTGCAGGACGTCTACGAGGTCACGGACAAGGTCTGGCAGTACCGGATCGAGGCCGTCGACGAGCACCTGGCCCGCGCCGGCCGGGTGATGGAGGTCCTCAGCGAACACCTGTGCCAGGGCTGGCTGGAAGGCTACCTGCTCACCGGCCGGCACGGGGTGTTCAGCTGCTACGAGGCGTTCATCCACATTGTCGATTCGATGTTCAACCAGCACGCCAAGTGGCTCAAGGTGCACCGCGAGCTGCCGTGGCGCCAGCCCGTCGCCTCGCTGAACTACGTGCTCTCCTCGCACGTCTGGCAGCAGGACCACAACGGCTTCTCGCACCAGGATCCGGGCTTCATCGACCACGCGGTGAACAAGAAGTCCGAGGTCATCCGGGTCTACCTGCCGCCGGACGCGAACACGCTGCTCTCGGTGATGGAGCACTGCCTCGGTTCGCGGGACTACGTCAACATCGTGGTCAGCGGCAAACAGCCCTCGCCCACCTGGCTGGGACCGGCCGACGCCGCGCACCACTGCCAGCGCGGCCTGGGAATCTGGGAATTCGCCGGTTCCGAGGTCCCGGGCGAGGAGCCCGACGTCGTCCTGGCCTGCGCGGGGGACGTCCCCACGGTGGAGACCGTCGCGGCGGCCGAACTGCTCAAGGAAGGGGCACCCGGGCTGAAGATCCGGGTGGTGAACGTGGTGGACCTGATGCGGCTCCAGGATGCCGCCGAACACCCGCACGGCCTCTCCTCCCGGGACTTTGACGGCATCTTCACCGCGGACAAGCCGATCATTTTCGCGTACCACGGCTACCCCTCGCTGATCCACCGGCTGGCCTACCGCCGCACCAACCAGGAGGGCCTGCACGTGCGCGGTTACAAGGAGGAAGGCACCACGACGACGCCGTTCGACATGGCGATGCTCAACGGGATCGACCGCTACCAGCTGGCCATCGACGCAATTGACCGGGTGCCGGGGCTGGCCGAACGGCACTCGCTGCTGCGCCAGTCGCTGCAGGACCGGCGCATCCGGGCCCACAACCACACCAGGGAGCACGGCGAGGACGCGAAGGAGATCAGCGGCTGGACCCTCGGCGGCGAATAGCCTGCCCCGCGGTGGCGGGTCTAGGCCGGCCCGCCGGTGAGTGCGGACAGCCCGCCGGTGGGCAGATGGATCCAGCCCTCGGTCCGTGCGGCCCGGGCGTGCGCGGCGTCGGGACGGATGGTCGCGCCGAGGGCCACGGCCCGCGCGGTAAGGGACGCGATGACGGCGTCGAACATGTCGTCCGAACCGGCCAGCTGCTCCCCGTGCCCGGCAAGATCCAGCCACGGGGCGGCCTGCCTGAGCCCGCGGAGGAGATCGCCCAGCCGCTGCGTTTCCGCGCCGCCGCGCCCCTTGTAGCCGCGGGCCAGCAGGCCCCAGGACTTCAGTGACGCTGCCGGGTAGACCTCGGCCAGCCGGCCGCTGCCGTCCCGCGCCTGGGGACCGTGCTCCACGGCGATCTTGGCCTGGATGACGGCGCAGCGCATCGCCGGGTGCGCCAGCCGGTCGGCTGAGACGCTGAGCGGGATCAACCCGGTCCGGGCGGTGACGAAGCGGTCGGTGTCCCGGTAGGCCAGCAGCCGGCGGCCTTCGATTCCGTCGTGGTCAAGCACGGGGTGCGGATCCCCGGCCAGGTGCCCGGCAATGAAGGGCAGGAAGGCGTCCGGCCAGCCCACGGGGCAGTCGATCCCGGCCAGATCCGCAGCGCCAAAGAGCCGGACGATTTCGTCGTCGTCGACGTCGAGCGCCAGGTGCGCCAGGCGGGCGGTGCCATTGTTCCATTCGACGACGGCGGCCGCCGTCTTCTTCGTGGCCGCCGCGAGGTCGACGCCGAGGGTCAACATCCGCTGCCCGCCCGGGGGCTCAGCGAGGTGGACATGGCATCAACCTTTCCTGTGGCTCAAAGAGCGCGGTACCAGAACGCGCCGGGGATCCCGCCACGGCTCTCCAGACCCTTTCCCGAGGCAAAGCGGGCCCACACGGCACGCAGGGCCCGGCCCTGGGCGTTGATCTCCTCCCAGCTGGCGCCGGCGACCAGCCCCACACCTTCCCAGGTCCGCCGGTCGCCGAACAGCAGCGGTAGGTCCACGGTGTGTGCCGCCCCGTAGAAGTTCCCCGGCGCGGCCCAGGACAGCACGTAGCGGTAGGCCGTGCCGCCTGCCCGGGTGTGGCGGCGGGCGAACCGCCTGGCGGAACGGCCGTACACCGCCTCGGTCACTGCCCAGTTGATGGCCTTGACGACGGCGGTCCCGAGCACGGGGACCTTGGCCAGGCGGCTGACCGCCGGGTTGCGCGGCAGGAACATCCGGGCTTCCTCGGAGGTGTGCCCGATCAGGACCTCGATCCCGGGTGCCGTGGCGTTCCAGGCGGCCTCAATGCCGGACTCCGGCGGCAGGGGCGCATGCCCGTACTGGGTGCCGAAGGGCATGGCCGCGATCAGCCCGTACTTCCGGGCCACCTGCGACACGTGCCCCTCGATCTCCACGACTTCCATCGCGGGGGTGTCTTCGGTGACGGCCTCCGCGGCGACGCCCATGGCGCGGCTCATCTTGTCCCGGCCGCGGGTAATGCCCAGCGGCGCGCTCTGGATGATGGCGCGTTGGAACAGTGCGGGGGCCTCCGGCGTCGCCATCAGGTGGGCGACGGCGTCGCCTCCGGCAGATTGACCGAAAGCCGTGACGTTGCCCGGGTCGCCGCCGAAGGCGCCGATGTTGCGCTGCACCCAGCGGAACGCCTCGAGCTGGTCCAGCAGGCCGAGGTTGGCGGGCCGGCCGGTGCCGGTGGCCAGGTAACCGAACAGGCCCAGGCGGTACGTCACGGAGACCACGATGACGCGGTTTTCGGCGACGAGCGCCTTGGGGTCGAAGATTGCCAGGTCGCCGGAACCGGAGGTGTAGGAGCCGCCGTGCAGCCACACCATGACCGGCACGCGTTCGCCGTCGCGCAGGTCCTTCGGCATGGTGATCGAGAGCCGCTGGCAGTCCTCGCTGCCGGGGAGTTCGCCGTAGCGGGTGCCAAGAATGTCGTCCAAGAACGGGACCGGCGCCTGCGGGCAGGCGGGGGAGAGGTTCGTGGCCGCGAGGGTTTCGCTCCAGTCGGGCACACCCGCCGGGGGCTGGAAACGCGCCGCGGTGGCGTACGGAATGCCCGTGGCACGCACCACGTCGCCGTCCCGCCACCCGGAGACCGGGCCGCAGGGCGGGCTAAAGGTTGGTTCATGCATGAACCAACGATTTCACACTTTCCTGACCCACGGCTGCCAGCGGTCATCTGCGCTTAAACAGCAACGCGGGGTCACTTACCGCCCATATCCGTCGGCCGGATCGGCGGTAAGTGACCCCGCGTTGGTGCTGCGGAGGCGTTAGTGCGTGTGCGGGACGAAGCGCTTGATCGACGCTTCGAGTTCAGCCTCGGCCGCGGCGCGATCGCCCCAGCCCTCGGCCTTGACCCACTTGCCGGGCTCCAGGTCCTTGTACCGGGTGAAGAAGTGCTCGATTTCCTTGATCAGGAATTCGCTGACGTCGCTGATCTCGTTGATGTGGTCGAAGCGCGGATCGGCCGGCACGCAGAGGACCTTGGCGTCCCCGCCGCCGTCGTCGGTCATGTTGAATACGCCGATCGGGCGGGACTCGACGATCACGCCGGGGTGCAGATCGAAGTCCTGCAGGAGCACCAGTGCGTCCAGCGGGTCGCCGTCCTCGCCCAGGGTGTTCTCGAAGAAGCCGTAGTGCGTGGGGTACTGCATGGAGGTGAACAGGACGCGGTCCAGGCGGACGCGGCCGGTCTCGTGGTCGACTTCGTACTTGACGCGCGATCCCTTGGGGATCTCGATGGTCACGTCATGCTTCATGGAATGCTCCTCGACGGATTCAGGGGGTGCGCGGCACACGTGGCGTGCAGAAAAAGCAGTGCCGGTGCCGCCGACTATTATTGAGGATATAGCGACAGGCCCTGATTTCAGGAACTAGTGGGGACATTTCGGGACTAAAGGACCAGCACCAGCATGAAACGCACAACGAGCCGTGAGGGTACGGCTCCGGCGCCCGGAAGGTTCGGGCGGATCGTCCCGATGCTGCTCCTGACCCTCCTGGTCATGGCGCTCGCCGTCCCCGCGGGCCTGGTGGTCAGTCCCGGATTCCGCGGCCCAGCCCTTCCCCCGGAACCTGCAGCGGCGGGCCCGTGGCAGCAGATGCCCGCCACCCTCAGCGCTCCCGACGGCGGCTCGGAAACCGCCGGAGGCATGCGGCCGCTCAGCGCCGATGCGCCGGTGCCGGATGCCGCCACCGTTGCCGCCCAGCTCACCGCCACGCTGAAGACCGACGGCGCCGGGTCCTTCAGCGGCCTGGTCCAGGATGCCCTCACCGGGAAGGTGCTCTTCGACCGGGCCGCCGACGAGGTCCGCGCCCCCGCTTCCAACATCAAGCTCCTCACCGCCGCCGCCGCGCTGCGCACCCTCGGCCCGGACCGGCGCTTCAGCACCAGGGTGGTGGCCGGACCCACGCCGGGCACGGTCGTCCTGACCGGCGGCGGAGACGTGCTGCTGGGTGCAAGGGAGTCCGCACCGGATGCTGTCCTGGGGCACGCCGGGCTCGCCACCCTCGCGCAGACCACGGTCCGTGCGCTGCAGAAGGCCGGCGTGGCCGGTCCAGTGACCGTCCTGCTGGACGATTCCCTCTTCAGCGGACCGTCCCTGAGCCGGGCCTGGAGCCCGGACGACGTGGCGGCCGGCGAAGTGGCGCCGCTGTTTCCGCTGGCCCTGAACTCGGCCCGCTTCGACCCCGCCGTCACCACCGGACCCCGCCCCCGCGACGCCGCCATGACGGCCGCCGAGGCCTTCGCGGACCGGCTCTCGGCCGCCGGCGCCGCCGCGGGACTCACCGTGGCGCCCGACGTCGCAAGGCTGCCGGCCGGGCGGAAGCCCGCCGCGGACGCCGGTGGACAGTCAGGCAAGCTCCTCGCCGAAGTCCAGTCCGCCACCGTCAGCCAGCAGGTGGACCTGATGCTGCGCACCTCGGACAACTACCTCACCGAGGTCATGGGCCGGATGGTGGCGGTGGCAAGCGGCAAACCCGCCAGCAACGACGGCGCCGTCGCCGCCGTACTGCAGCAGCTCGAGGAGCTGAACATCCCTTCGGGCACCCTCCGGGCCGCCGACCTGGCCGGGCTGACCCTGGAGAACAAAGTCTCGGCGCGGCAACTCTCCGCCGTGATCCGTGCCATGACCACCGGCACAGACACCCGCCTCCGCTCCGCCCTGGCCGGGTTTCCGGTGGCCGGGCTGACCGGAACACTCGGCAGCCGGTACATGGATACCAGCACTTCCCGGGGTGCGGGCCTGGTCCGCGCCAAGACCGGAACGCTCAACACGGTGATCGCACTCAGCGGCTACGTCGTGGACGCCGACGGCCGGCTGCTGGTCTTCTCCTTGATCGGCAACGGCCTGACGCCCGGCGCGGCCGGCAACAAGGCCGCCCTGGACCGGACAGCCTCGGTCCTGGCCGCCTGCGGCTGCCGCTGAGGCCGCGCCGTTTCGACGGTTCGCTGCGCACTCGACGACTCGAAACGCCTAACCCGCGGGGAACCATCTAACCGGCGGGTCCCGGCTGCCCGTTCGCCGCCCGACGAATTTAAGGCGCTTCCCCGCTCCGCTGTGATCTGATGGGGCTATGGAGTCCTCTTCGCACGAGACATCTGCCCAGGCACCAGGCCAAACACCAGCCCAGGCCCTGATCAACTGGGAGCTCGCCGCGTCCACGGCCGCGCGCCTCACCCCGGCCGGCCCCTCGCTCGGGTCCGCGGAGATCGGCGCCGCCGTCGAGAACCTGCGCCTGATGGCGGACATCTCCGTTCCGCACGTGCACGACATCACCGGCCTCGAGGCCGCCCGCGACCTGCGGGACTCCTCCGTCCTGGTGGTGGACCGCGCCTCGTGGGCCAAGGCGAACACACAGAGCTTCGCCGTGATGCTGCAGCCCGCCATCGAGAAGATGCTCGAAAGCCGGCGCGGGACCGTCAGCCCGGGCGCCGCGAGCGTCGGCGGCGCGATCACCGGCAGCCAGCTGGGCGCGATCCTGGCGTTCCTCTCCAGCAAGGTCCTCGGCCAGTACGACCCGTTCTCGGCGCTGGCCGAGAATTCCACCGCCCCCGCCGCGGGCCGGCTGCTGCTGGTGGCGCCTAACATCATCTCCGTGGAGCGCGAGCTCAACGTCGCGCCCGAGGATTTCCGGCTCTGGGTGTGCCTGCACGAACAAACCCACCGCGTGCAGTTCGCGGCCGCACCCTGGCTGCGCCACCACATGCTGGAACAAATCGAGGACCTCAGTGAACACCTGCTGGGCAACGTCGACTCGATCATGGAACGTGCCGCGGCGGCCGCGAAGGCCCTCAAGGACCGGGCCGGCTCGGGCGCCGCCCCCGGCCGCGGGGCAATCCTGGACCTCCTGCAGGACCCGGCGGAGCGGGCGGCGATCTCGCACCTGACCGCCGTCATGAGCCTGCTGGAAGGCCACGCCAACGTGGTTATGGATGCGGTGGACGCCAGCATCGTCCCCTCGGTCAAGACCATCCGGCAGCGCTTCAACGCCCGCGGCACGGACCGCGGCGCCATCGAGAAGTTCATCCGCAGCCTGCTCGGGCTGGACGCGAAGATGCGGCAGTACAGCGATGGTTCGAAGTTTGTCCGCGAAGTGGTGGACGCCGCCGGAATGCAGGGCTTCAACAAGGTCTGGGAGTCCGCCGACCACCTTCCCACCGAGCCCGAAATCCACGACTCCAAGCTGTGGCTCGACCGGATGGGGCTCTAGTCCAGGTGCCGGCCCCAACCCACCCGGATCTTCCGGCGGCTTCCCGCGGACGACGACGGCCCGGCCGGCTGGCGCCCGTCGTCGGCAAGGCGCGGAAGATGCTGCAGGACGCCCTGGCCGACGCCGGCTACCCCGAGCGGGTGCTTGTGGCGTGCAGCGGCGGTCCGGATTCGCTGGCGCTTGCCGCCGTCGCGGCCTACTTCGCCCGCCGCGGCCACGTTGACGGCCACCCGATCTCCGTCGGCGCCGTCGTCGTGGACCACCAGCTTCAGCCCGGTTCCGCGGAGGTGGCCGCGGCGACAGCGGCGGCGCTGCGGGAGCTGGGACTCGCCCCCGTGCAGGTCAGGACCGTTGACGTCGCCCCCGCCGGGATGGGCCCGGAGGCCGCCGCGCGGGACGCCAGGCACGCCGCCCTCGAGGCCGCCGCCGACGATACCGGCGCCGCGGCGGTCCTGCTGGGCCATACCTTGGATGACCAGGCCGAACAGGTCCTGCTGGGACTGGCGCGCGGTTCCGGCACCCGCTCGCTCGCCGGGATGCGGCCGGTCCGCGGCCGCCTGCTGCGGCCGTTCCTGGGCCTGCGACGGGCCGACACCCTGGAAATCTGCGCCGTCGAAGGCCTGGACCCGTGGCACGACCCGAGCAACGAGGACCCCGCCTTCGCCCGGTCCCGGACCCGGGTGGAGGTGCTGCCGATGCTGGAGGAGAAGCTTGGCCCGGGGGTGGCCGAGTCGCTGGCCCGGACGGCGGCGATCCTGCAGCTCGACGCCGACTACCTCGAGGATGTGGCCAACGACACCTTTGGCCGCCTGCAGGAGCGCTCCGGGACCGAGCTCAGCCTGCCAGAGGCCGCGCTCCGCGAACTGGCGCCGGCCGTCAGGTTCCGGGTGATCGCCAAGGCCGCCGCCGCCGTCGGGGGTCAACAGCCCAGCTACCAGCGGCTGCTGGCCGCCGAAGCGCTGCTTCGCCGGCAGGGCTCCGCGGGACCCGTGGAGCTTCCCGGCGGCGTGAGCGTCTACCGGCTCTCCCTCGCCCAGCTGCTCGCGGCCGGGCAGTCCGCCCCCGCCGGCGTTCCCCGTGAGGGCGCCCGCTGTGGGAAGCTTGTATTCCGGCCTCAAAAACCGCCCCAAGAATAGTCGCACCCGCATCTACACAGGAGCCATTGGTGGATTCAAACGACGTCCAGGCAGACCTCAAGCACGTTCTCTACTCCAAGGAGCAGATCCAGACCCGGATCACTGAACTCGCTGCCCAGATCGACAAGGACTACGAAGGCCGCGATCTGCTGATCGTTGGTGTGCTCAAGGGTGCGGTCATGGTCATGGCCGACCTGGCCCGTGCGCTGCACAGCCACGTCTCGATGGACTGGATGGCCGTCTCCTCCTACGGCTCCGGCACGCAGTCCTCCGGCGTGGTCCGCATCCTCAAGGACCTCGACACCGACCTGATGGGCAAGGACGTCCTGATCGTCGAAGACATCATCGACTCCGGCCTCACGCTTTCCTGGCTGAAGACCAACCTGGAGTCCCGCGGCCCCGCCTCGGTGGAGATCTGCACCGCGTTCCGCAAGCCCACCGCCGCCAAGGTCCAGATCGACGTCAAGTACGTCGGCTATGACATCCCCAACGAATTCGTCGTCGGCTACGGCCTGGACTACGCCGAGAAGTACCGCAACCTGGACTTCGTCGGCACCCTGGCGCCGCACGTCTACGAGTAACCCGGAGACCGCACCGGCAGCTTCCCTCCGGCTCGACGCTGTGCCTGGGCTGCCCCCGCACAGGCCCCCGCTACGCCGACAGGGAACTTTTAGCCCTGACCGTGCGTGAGTTACTGCGACGGTGTATAGCTATAACCTGACGCAGCACCACACGCGCGCAGATCGGTCGCCGTGCAGCACTACCAGGAGGGACGGGGCCAGCCCCCGATCAGATGAAAGCTAAGAGTTTCTTCAAGGGCCCGGGCATCTGGATTGTCGTTGTTATCGGCATGCTCCTGCTGGCCTTTGCCACCCTGGCCCCGGGCGGCTCCGTCCGGATCGACACGGACCGGGGCCTGGCCCTGCTGGCCGACAGCGACAAGGTCGAGCAGGCCAAGATTTTCGACGCCGAGAACCGCGTGGACCTGGTCCTGAAAAACGACATCCAGATTGACGGCCAGGACAAGGGCAAGAACGTCCAGTTCTACTACGTCAACGCCCGCGCGGCGGACGTCGTCAAGGCCGTAACGGCTGCCAAGCCGCCGAGCGGCTTCACCGACCAGCCGGTCGAAAGCAACTGGTTCTCCGGCCTGTTCTCCCTGCTGGTCCCGGTGCTGCTGCTGGGTGTGCTCTTCTGGTTCCTGCTCTCCCGGATGCAGGGCGGCGGCTCCAAGGTCATGCAGTTCGGCAAGTCCAAAGCCAAGATGGTCAACAAGGACATGCCGCAGGTGACCTTCAGCGACGTCGCCGGCGCCGACGAAGCCGTCGAGGAACTCGAAGAGATCAAGGAATTCCTCCAGGAACCCGCCAAGTTCCAGGCCGTGGGCGCCAAGATCCCCAAGGGCGTGCTGCTGTACGGCCCTCCCGGTACCGGCAAGACCCTCCTGGCCCGCGCGGTCGCCGGCGAGGCCGGCGTTCCCTTCTTCTCCATCTCCGGTTCCGACTTCGTTGAAATGTTCGTCGGTGTCGGCGCCTCCCGCGTCCGCGACCTGTTCGAACAGGCCAAGGCCAACGCGCCGGCCATCATCTTCGTGGACGAGATCGACGCCGTCGGCCGGCACCGCGGCGCCGGCATCGGCGGCGGCAACGACGAGCGCGAGCAGACCCTCAACCAGCTGCTGGTTGAAATGGACGGCTTCGACGTCAAGACCAACGTCATCCTGATCGCGGCCACCAACCGCCCCGACGTGCTCGACCCGGCCCTGCTCCGGCCGGGCCGCTTCGACCGCCAGATTTCGGTCGAGGCCCCGGACCTGATCGGCCGCGACCAGATCCTGAAGGTGCACGCGAAGGGCAAGCCGATGGCTCCCGGCGTCGACCTCAAGGCCGTCGCGAAGAAAACCCCCGGCTACACCGGCGCGGACCTCGCGAACGTGCTCAACGAAGCCGCGCTGCTGACGGCCCGCTCCAATGCCAACCTGATCGATGACCGCGCGCTCGACGAGGCAATCGACCGGGTGATGGCCGGTCCGCAGAAGCGCAGCCGGGTCATGAAGGAACACGAGCGCAAGGTCACCGCGTACCACGAGGGCGGCCACGCCCTGGTGGCGGCGGCACTGCGCAACTCTGCCCCGGTCACCAAGATCACCATCCTGCCGCGCGGCCGCGCCCTGGGCTACACCATGGTGGTTCCGGAGAACGACAAGTACTCCGTGACCCGCAACGAACTGCTGGACCAGATGGCCTACGCCATGGGCGGCCGGGTGGCCGAGGAACTCGTCTTCCACGACCCCTCCACCGGTGCCTCGAACGACATCGAAAAGGCCACCGGAATCGCGCGCAAGATGGTCACCGAGTTCGGCATGAGTGAACGCGTCGGCGCCGTGCGCCTCGGACAGGGCGGCGGCGAGCCGTTCCTGGGCCGCGACGCCGGCCATGAGCGCAACTACTCGGACCAGATCGCCTACGTCGTGGACGAGGAAGTGCGCCGCCTGATCGAGGGCGCGCACGACGAGGCCTACGCGATCCTGACCGAGAACCGCGACGTCCTGGACCAGCTCGCGCTGGAACTGCTGGAACGGGAAACCCTGAACCAGAGCGAGATCGCCCAGGTCTTCACGAATATCCGCAAGCGCGATTTCCGCGAGATCTGGCTCTCCAAGGAGAGCCGGCCGATCCAGGCCGTCGGCCCGGTGGAGTCCCGCCGTGAAAAGGCCGAGCGCGAAGCCCAGGAAGAAGCCAAAGAAGCCCGGCTCGAGGAGCCGCTCGACACCCTGCCGCCGCACGCCCAGGGCGTGCCCGGACAGGAGTCCTTCCAGGACGGCGTCACGGATCTCGGGCCCGACGTCCATCCCGGCTAGGCTTCTTCTGTGACTTCCTACTTCGACGACGACGACGTTCCCGCCACCGCCGGCTCCCTCCCCACGGGAGAGCCGGCGGAGGCCGCGGGCCAGCCCGGAACCAAGGTGGACCGCCCGCGGATCCAGGCGGCGGTGCGCGAGATCCTGATCGCCATCGGCGAGGACCCGGACCGCAGCGGACTGCTGGACACCCCCAAACGGGTCGCCAAGGCCTACGCGGAGATGTTTGCCGGCCTGCACCACGACCCGGCGGAAATCCTCGCCACCACCTTCGACCTGGACCACGAAGAACTGGTACTGGTCAAGGACATCCCGTTCTACTCAACCTGCGAGCACCACCTCGTGCCGTTCCACGGGGTGGCCCACGTCGGTTACATCCCCTCGCACGACGGCAAGGTCACCGGCCTGAGCAAGCTGGCCCGGCTGGTGGACATGTTCGCCCGCCGCCCGCAGGTGCAGGAGCGGCTGACCACGCAGATCGTCGAAGCCCTCGTCACCCACCTCAAGCCGCGCGGCGCGATCGTCGTCGTCGAATGCGAACACCTTTGCATGTCGATGCGCGGCATCCGCAAGCCCGGCGCGAAAACCGTCACCAGCGCGGTCCGCGGGCAACTGCATGACCCGGCCACCCGCGCCGAAGCCATGAGCCTCATCCTTGGAAGGTAACAAAAACAGACTATGGATTCCCTAGCCGCAGCCCCTGGAACAGGACCTGCCACCTCGCCGCTGCCCGTGCTGCGCAAGCCGCGCCCGGCTGCGAGTTTCAAGGACCTGCCGACGGACCGCACGCTCGTGATGGGGATCCTGAACGTCACCCCGGATTCGTTCAGCGACGGCGGCCGGCACGCGACGGCGGACACCGCGGTCGCCGCCGGCCTGCGGATGTACTACGCCGGCGCAGACATCATCGACGTCGGCGGGGAATCCACCCGCCCCGGTGCCGCGGAGGTCAGCGTCGAGGAGGAAAAGCGGCGGGTACTGCCCGTGATCGAGGCGCTGGTCAAGGCCGGCGCCCTGGTCAGCATCGACACCACGCACGCCGCCACCGCCGAGGCCGCGCTGGCGGCCGGCGCCACGATCATCAACGACGTCTCCGGCCTCACGATCGAGCCGGAGATGGTTGAGCTGGTGGCCCGGAGCAAGGCGCCCTACATCCTCACCCACCGCCGCGGCGACGCGAGCACCATGGACTCGCTGACCGACTACGGCAACGTGGCCCGGGAGGTCGCCGCCGAGCTCGCCGGCGTGCGCGACAAGCTGTACGCCGCAGGCGCCTCGCCGGAGCAGATCATCCTGGACCCCGGCCTGGGCTTCGCCAAGAACGAGGCGCAGAACTGGGAACTCCTGCAGAACCTCGACGTCCTGCAGGCCATGGGCCACAAAGTCCTGGTCGCCGCGTCCCGGAAACGGTTCCTGGGCAGCCTCCTGACCGTCGCCGGAAAGGCCGCCCCGCCCCAGGATCGGGATGCCGCCACCGCCGCCGTCACCGCCATCAGCGCCTTCCGCGGCGCCTGGGCGGTCCGCGTGCACGACGTCGGCCCCAGCCTCGACGCCGTCAAGGTCGCCGCCCGCATCGCCCCGGGTCCGCGCACCGGATCGGCGCCGGCCGTGCCCGGCAACGGCTGAGACGGCCGCCCCATGGACCGGATCACGCTAAGCGGCGTCACCGCCGTCGGGCATCACGGAGTGTTCGATTTCGAACGCCGGGACGGCCAGCCGTTTGTCGTCGACGCCGTGCTGCACCTCGACTTCAGCCAGGCCGCCACCAGTGACGACGTGCGGGACACCGCGCATTACGGCGAAGTGGCCGAGTGCATCCGCGGCTGGATCACCGGCACGCCGCTGAACCTGATCGAGGCCCTCGCGGTGCGGATCGCCGACGACCTGCTGCTGCGCTTCCCGGTGGCCGCCGTCGACATCACCGTGCACAAGCCCAAGGCCCCGATCGAGGTCGAGTTCGGCGATGTGTCCGTCAGCGTCCACCGGGACCGGCCATGAGCCCCCACGCAGCGCCCTACACCCGCGCCGTGATCGCGCTCGGCAGCAACCTGGGGGAGCGCAACGACACGCTCTCCGCCGCCGTCGCCGACCTCGTCGACCCGCCGGAGGTGCGGCTGCTGGCCATCTCGCCGATCGTGCAGACCAAGGCCGTAGGCGGACCGCCGGACCAGCCGGACTTCCTGAACATGGTCATCGCCGTGGAAACCTCGCTGTCCCCGGAGGAACTGCTGCGGCACTGCCACGCGGTGGAACAAAAGCACCTGCGGGTCCGTGAAGTCCGCTGGGGTCCGCGCACCCTCGACGTGGACATCATCACCTACGGCGACCTGGTGAGCTCCGACCCGGACCTGACGCTTCCGCATCCGCGCGCCGCGGAGCGTGCCTTCGTGCTCTACCCCTGGTCCCTGATCGACCCCGCGGCCGAGCTCAACGGCGAACGGGTGGGCGACCTCGCCGCCAAGGCCGCCGACTTCCCGGACCTCGCGCCGTTCGACGGCTTCGAAGACCTCAAGGGCGCGGCTGGAGCCGCGCCGGTGGAGGCCCCATGAAGCCGGTCAGCCCGCTCCTGCTCCTCGTCATTGCTGTCGCGCTCGCCGTCCTGGGCTGGCTTGCCGCCCTGATTTCCGGACGCTACAGCCTCGAGACCCCGGTGCTGCCGCTGACCGGCCTGCTCACCATGGGCGTGATCGTGGCCCTCACCCTGATCCTTGGCGTCCGTGTGCTGCGCTGGCGCAACGGCAAGAAGAAGAGAATGCTCAACCCGATCCTGGCCGCGTGGACCCTGGTCCTGGCCCAGGCCTGCGCCTACACCGGGACCGTGCTGCTGGGCTGGCACGCCGGAATTTTCCTGGACCAGCTGAGGCTATGGTCCGTGCGCAGCGGTCAGTCCATCACCTGGGAGACGCTGTCCATGGCCGGCGGCGGCCTCGTGATGGTGGTGGTGGGCCTGGTGGTGGAGCGCTTCTGCCGGATTCCTCCCGAGGACGGCGACGCCGAGGGGAGCCCCGGACTGCAGGGCAAGCGCGGCAAGCCCAAGGCTGAAGGCGAATATGCATACCGAGGCGATTGACCCGCCCGGGCTGGTCTGGCGGCGGGTGTCTCCCCGGTACGTGACCGTGCGGCTGGTGGGCTGGGCGCTGGCCAACCTGGCCGCCGTCGCGGTCCTGTCCCTGCCCCTCGTGCTGGTCCTGAACGGCGCGTGGGGCTGGCCGCCGCTGTGGCTCGCCGCCGCCGTGCCCGCCGCGGCCTTCCTGCTGGCCCTGTGGCGGCTCGTGCTCATCCCGCGACAGGTGCGGTCCATCGGTTACGCCGAACGCGAGGACGACCTGCTGATCCGCCGTGGCATCTTCTTCCAGCGCGTCCTGGTGGTCCCGTACGGGCGGATGCAGTACGTGGACATCGGGGCCGGCCCGGTGGAGCGCGGCCTCGGCCTGTGCACCCTGAAGCTTCACACCGCCTCGGCCGGCACCAGCGCGGAGATCCCCGGCCTGCCCGCGGGGGAGGGGGCGAGGCTCCGCGAACAGCTGTCCGCCCGCGGCGAGGCCCGCCTGGCCGGGCTGTGACGGCCGCCGGGGACAGCTGGCGGCGCGTGCATCCGGCATCGCCGTTCGTTCGGGGCTGGGTGGCGCTGGCCGCGATGTTCTTCTTCTTTGGCCGCGATGCCTTTGAACGCCTGCTCCAGGGCGGACCCGTCATTGACGATCGGCTCGCCGGACGGGCGCCATGGCTGCTGCTTGGCGGCGGCACGGTGCTGCTGCTGACCGTGCTCGGCTTCGTGCTGAGCTGGTACTTCACCCGGTACCAGGTGGCTGACGGGTACGTGCGGGTCAACACCGGGTTCCTGTTCAAGCAGCAGCGCCAGGCCCGGCTGGACCGGGTCCAGGCAATCGACGTCGTGCAGCCCCTGCTGGCGCGGATTTTCGGGCTCGCCGAGCTCAGGTTCGAGGTCGCCGACGCCGGCCAGTCCGCGGTGCACCTGGCCTACCTGCCCCTGGCCGAGGCCCGCCAGCTCCGCGCGACCATCCTTGCCCGTGCCTCCGGCGCCGGAGGCGGGACGCCGGCGCCGGTAACGGCGGGGCAGGATCCGGGGCAGCGGGCGGCCGTCGCCGAGGAGGCGCCGGAACATGCCGTACTCACCGTGCCGCCGCCGCGGCTGGTCGGGTCGCTGGTGCTGAGCGAGCAAAGCGTCGTCATCGTCCTCGGCGCCGTGGCCTCGGTGCTGCTCTCCGCCCTCACCGAGAACCGCAGCTTCTACTTCTATCTGGTCCCGGCAGGCCTGGGCCTGGCCGCGGCGTACTGGAACTCCTTCAACAAGGGCTTCAACTTCACCGCCGCCATTTCCCCGGACGGTATCCGGCTCCGCTACGGCCTGCTGGACACCCAGGCCCAGACCCTGCCGCCCGGGCGGATCCAGGCCGTGCGCGTCAGCCAGCCGCCGCTCTGGCGGGTCTTCGGCTGGTACCGGATGCAGGTCAACGTGGCCGGCTACGGCACCGCCGGCAGCAACGGCGAGGCCTCCGCCCGGACCACCCTGCTGCCCGTCGGAACGCTGGCGGAGGTGTTCACCATGCTGTCGCTGGTCCTGCCCGACCCCGGCACCCCGGACCCCGGGCGCGTCTTCACCGCGGGGTTGAACGGGCTGGCGCCCGCCGGCGGCGCCGGCCGTTCCGCGGCTCCGGAAGACGGCGGCTTCGTCACCACGCCGAGGCGGGCCCGCCTGCTGGCCCCGCTGGGCTGGCGGCGCAACGGCTTCACCGCCACCGACACCGCGCTGCTGATCCGCTCCGGCCGCTGGTGGCGCCACCTCGTCCTGGTCCCGCACCAGCGCACCCAGTCGATCGCGCTGCAGCAGGGCCCGCTTGCCCGGCGCTTCCGGGTGGCGGACCTGGTCCTGCACACCACCGCCGGGCCGGTCGCGCCGCGGCTGATCCAGGCCGGCCTGGACGAAGGCCGGGCCTTGCTGGACGCGCAGGCGGCCCGCGCCCGGACCGCGCGGAAACGGCAGACCAGCGAACACTGGCTCGCCCCGGCAGAGCACCTCGTACACGCACCAAAGGAAGGTCCGCAGCATGGCTAAGCCAGGACGCCTCGGCGTCGGAATCATCGGAGCCGGCAAGGTGGGGGCCGTCCTGGGGGCGGCGTTGCGCGCCGCCGAGCACGCCGTCGTCGGGGTCTCCGCCGTCTCGGACGCGAGCCGGGAGCGCGCCGAAACCCTGCTGCCCGGCGTTCCCATCCTCGAGGTGCAGGACATCGTGGAACGCGCCGAACTGGTACTGCTGGCGGTCCCGGACGACGCCCTCGGTCCGCTCGTGGAAGGGCTCGCGAAACTCGGCGCCTGGCAGCCCGGGCAGCTCGTTGCCCACACCTCCGGGCGATTCGGCGTCGGGATCCTGCGCCCGGTCCGCGCCGCGGGGGCCATCCCGCTGGCGCTGCACCCCGCCATGACCTTCACCGGCATGAGCCTTGACCTGACCCGGCTGCTGGACTGCAGCTTCGGCGTGACGGCCGACCCGGCCATGCTGCCAATCGCGCAGGCCCTCGTGGTGGAGATGGGCGCGGAGCCGGTCGCGATCGCCGAAGCTGACCGCACGCTGTACCACGCGGCCCTGGCGCACGGCTCAAACCATTTGGTCACGCTCGTGGCGCAAGCCTCCCAGCTGCTGCGCGAAGTGGGCGTCGAAGCCCCGGAACGCATGCTGGGCCCCCTGCTGCGCGCCAGCCTGGAAAACGCCCTCGCCTCGGGAGAGTCGGCGCTGACCGGTCCGGTGGCGCGCGGGGATGTGGGGACTGTCGCCGCGCACTCGGAGGCGCTGCGCGAACTCGACGGCGGCTCCGGCGGCGATATTCTTGAGGCGTACCTGGCCATGGCCCGGGCAACGGCCCGCCGTGCGGGTAGCCGCGGGCTGTTGAAGCCGGAGCAAATCGACGGCATCAGGCAGGCGCTCGAGGCCCCCGACGCCGGCGGCCCGATTCCTGAGGAAGGACCCTGAGATGGCAATCCAGTTGGTGACCACGGCTGCGCAGCTGCGCACTGAAAGCGCGCGGCTGCTCACCGAAAAGCGCGGCACCTCGCAGGGGCTCGTGCCCACGATGGGCGCCCTGCACGAGGGACATGCCCGGCTCGCACGCACCGCCGTCGCGGAAAACGACGTCGTGGTGGCCAGCATCTTCGTCAATCCGCTGCAGTTCGGCGAGGCGGTGGACCTTGACCGCTACCCGCGGACGCTTGAGGCGGATTTGGCCCTGCTCGAGGCCGAAGGAGTAGACCTCGCCTTCGCGCCGGCGGTGGAGGAGGTGTATCCCGGCGGCGAACCCCTGGTGCGGATCACTGCCGGTGTGCTGGCCGACAAGTGGGAGGGAGCCTCCCGGCCGGGGCACTTCGACGGCGCCCTGACGGTGGTGGCGAAGCTGCTGCACTACGGCCTGCCCGCCTTGGGACAGGGCACCTACCGCGCCTATTTCGGCCAAAAGGACGCCCAGCAGCTGACCCTGGTCCAGCGAATGGTGGCGGACCTGAACTTCCCGGTGGAGATCGTCCCGGTGCCGATCGTGCGGTCCCCGGACGGGCTCGCGCTCTCCAGCCGGAACCGTTTCCTCTCGGCCGAGGAACGCGAGGCCGCCCTGGTGCTCTCCCGGGCGCTGCGGCTGGTCGAGGAACGCGCCAACGCCCACGAACCCCTGGACCTGGACTCCGCCCGGGCGCTCGTGGAATCCCAGCCCCTCGTGGAGCTGGACTACTTCGACGTCGTGGACCCGCGCACCCTTGAGCCGCTCGCGGAGAACTGCCGCGAGACGCCGTTCCGCGGCGAAGGACTGGTTCTCATCGCGGCCAAGGTCGGCCCGGTCCGCCTGATCGACAACGTGCCGCTGGACTCCTAGCCCTTCCCCGTCTCGGCCATCAGCTTGAGGTTTGCCAGGGTCTGCTCCCTGGCGCGCTCCTGCAGCCGTTCCACCAGCACCCGGTCGGCGAACTTCCCGATCGCCGCGCCCGGGACGTTGTACTCGATTTCCGCGGTGACCCGGGTGCCGGTTCCCGAGGGCTCGTAGTCCCACGTCTGCCATCCCTTGAGCGGGCCGTCGAATTCGAGCCGGACGTGCTGGCCGCCGCTGGGGGTCGGCTCGTTTTCCAGGACGCGCGTGGTGACCGGGAACGGAACCCCGGCCATCAGGTAGCTGTGCTCGACGACGGTCCCCGCCCGGCCGTCGCCTTCGACCTTCTTCGGCTCGCTGAGGTTCACCCACCACGACGCCCAGTGGTAGGGGTCGACGGCGATCTCGGTGACGCGCCCGACCGGCGCGTCGATCTGGGTGTCGAGCTTGATGTGGCCCATGGATCATCCTCTCGTGGAATAAGCCGGTGGAGTAAGTCGGGGGTGCGGGCGCCCGGAGGGGAGCCTCGGCCCGTTACCAGCCAACGCCCGCCGCCGGAAAGCGGGTAGGGGACAAAGGCCCCGGGCCGAGTTTCCGTCCCGCTGCGAATCGGAATAATTTATCGCCGCCGCCGGGAATTACCGCTGCGGGGGGCGGGTTGGAATTCGTAGTGGCGACCACGTGCGCCGAAACCCACTTCAACTCCCTGAGGGAATCCCCATGCCAGCAGATGCCCCTTCCAACGTCCAGGAGAACCTGGCGCAGCCGCCCCGGACCGCAGCCCTGCCCCCGGCGCCCGTGCAGCGCGCGGAGGCACCGGCGGCCGGGCCGGAGAAGCTGTCCCGGGAGTCCGTCACCATCATCGCCACCCTGCTGGTAGCCACCTTCGTGGTGATCCTGAACGAAACCATCATGAACGTGGCCCTGCAGCGGCTGATGGTGGACCTGAGGGTCGGTGCACCCACCGTGCAGTGGCTTTCCACCGGCTTCATGCTGACGATGGCCGTGGTCATTCCCACCACGGGCTTCATCCTGCAGCGACTCTCCACCCGGGCGGTCTTCATGCTGGCGATGGGGCTGTTTTCCGCCGGCACCCTGCTGGCAGCCCTCGCACCCGGTTTCGAAATCCTGCTTCTGGCCAGAATCATCCAGGCCGGCGGCACCGCCATCATGCTTCCGCTGCTGATGACCACCATCCTGACCCTGGTGCCGGTTGCGCGCCGCGGCGCCGTGATGGGCAACGTGAGCATCGCGATCTCGGTGGCGCCCGCCATGGGCCCGACGGTCTCCGGGCTGATCCTGCAGAATTTCTCCTGGCGGTTCATGTTCGTGTTCGTGCTCCCGATCGCGTTGCTCGCGTTTGCCATCGGAGCCAGGTTCCTGCGGAACATCGGCGACAACGAGAAGACCCGGCTCGATGCGCTCTCCGTCGTCCTGACCGTCCCGGCCTTCGGCGGCGTCGTGTACGGACTGAGCCAGATCGGCGGCGGCCAGGGCGGCCCCGCCACCCCGGCCGTGGCGGCGCTCGCCGTCGGCGTCGTGGCCCTGCTCGCCTTCGTCCTGCGCCAGCTCAGGCTGCAGAAGTCAGACGCGCCGCTGCTGGATCTGCGCGCCTTCAACTTCCGGATGTTCACCGTGTCCGTGCTGCTGCTGGTGGTCGCGATGATTGCCCTGTTCGGCGCCGTGATCCTGCTGCCCCTGTACCTGCAGGAAGTCCGCGGCCTGAAGTCGCTGGAAACCGGCCTCGCCCTGTTGCCCGGCGGCCTCGCAATGGGCCTGCTGGGCCCGGTCATCGGCCGGCTTTTCGACAAGTTCGGCCCATTGCCGCTGACCGTGACGGGATCGGTCCTGATGGTGCTTTCGCTCTGGCAGTTCTCCCGGCTGGACGCCCAGACGCCGGTCGGCTGGATCATCGCGCTGCATGTGACGCTGAGCCTGGGCCTGGCGCTGCTGTTCACCCCCGCGTTCACCACGGGGCTGAACCCGTTGCCGCCGCACCTGTACTCCCACGGCTCGGCCATCATGAGCACCCTGCAGCAGGTCGCGGGCGCGGCGGGCACGGCGCTGCTGGTCTCGATCTACGCGGTCGTCTCGGCGGGGTCCGGCATCGTCGCCGGAATGCACGCGGCGTTCCTGACCGCGGCCGCCATAGCGCTCGCTGCCGTGGTGCTGTCCGTGCTGATGCGCAAGACCGAAGGCGCGGCGGGCCCGGCGGCCCACTGACCCGGCAGCTGCTAGCCGGCGAAGAACTCGCTGAGTTCGGCGATGAGCTTGTCCGGGGCCTTGTTGACGCCGTCGTGGCCCATGCCCGGCAGGATGGTGTAGCTGGAGCCCGAGAGCACGTCGTGGATCTGCCCGCAGGCCACCCCGAAGTACGCCGGGCTCTTCTCGCCCACGATGATCAGGGTCTCCAGCGGCAGCTCCAGGAATGGTTCGGCCGGCATGTCGGCGGCGATGATCGCCTTGATCTCGCGGACGCCGGTCTTCATCAGCTCGCGCAGCTGCTTGCCGACAGGTGTGCCGGCGGTGAGCTTGTTCGCGAGCGTCAGCATGGATAGCGGCATCCGGGACAGCGCGCTTCCGGTCTCGAGGCCGCGGACCAGGACGGCGAGGGCCCGGTCGTCGTCGCCCGCCGCCGTCAGGCGCTCGTACTCTGCGGTCCAGTCCGCCGTGACGCTGTGGTTCACCGAAACGGCCGGGTCGTAGACGGCGAGGCGTTCCACCGGCAGGGTGCGTGCGGCATGCAGCGCCACCGCGCCGCCGAAGCTGTGCCCGAAGACGTCGGTACTGGCGGTGTGCTTCATCACGGCGTCCAGGTCGCGGATGTCCACGTCCAGGGTGTAGTCCTCCGGCTGCGGCGAGGACGAGCCGCGGCCGCGGCGGTTGAAGGTGTGGACCGGCCGGCCCAGCGCGGCGCTGAGCTTCTGCGCGAAACGGGTGTAGTCGGCCGCCGTCACCATCGAAGCCGGCACGACGACGACGCCGGAACCCGCCGCGGCAAGCTCCGCGCCCGTGCTGAAAAGCTCAAGGGTTCCGCCGTCGGGGGTTTTGATGTTCTCGCGGGTCATGCTCCGAGCCTAGCCGAGGCGCCCGGAACCGCACAGCAGGGTGCTGTCAGCTGCCCAGCCGGCCGCCGGAGATCTCGAGGTAGCAGGAGCCGCAGAGTGACTCGTACCAGGCGTCCTGCCCGTCGATGGCCACCTGGTCGCCGTCGAACACCACCTGATCGCCGATCCGGCGGGTGTTGAAGATGGCCTTGCGGCCGCACCGGCAGATGGTCTTGAGCTCCTCGAGCGTGTGCGCGATTTCCAGGAGCCGGAGCGAGCCGGGGAAGGCGCGGGTCCGGAAGTCGGTGCGGATGCCGTAGGCGAGCACGGGAACGTTGTCCAGCACGGCGATGCGGAAAAGGTCGTCCACCTGCTCCGGCTCAAGGAATTGGGCCTCGTCCACCAGCAGGCAGGCCACGGGGGGCGTGTCCACGTGCTGCAGCAACGCGTCGGGGTCATCCCCGTGCGCGTGCGCCGCGAACAGCTTCCGGGCGGACGCCCCGGACGGGATCAGGAAGTCCACCGAGCGGGTCATGCCCAGCCGGGATACGACGTCGGCGTCACCCTTGGTGTCGATGTCCGGCTTGGCGAGCACCACCCGCTGGCCTCGCTCCTCGTAGTTGAACGCGGCCTGCAGCAGGCCCGTCGACTTGCCGGAGTTCATCGCGCCGTAACGGAAGTAGAGCTTGGCCAAGGGGGTCCTTTCGACTTAGGTCGCCCCCGATTCTAGTGCCAGAAGTCAGCGGGCCGGCCGCAGCCGCCGCCGGACCCGGAGCCGCGCCGGGACCGCGTCGCCGTCGAGCAGGAACCTGGCCGCAATCAGCGCCAGCCGCCGGTTGCCGGGACGGATGGGGCCCTCGTGCAGCTGGCCCGGCACCACGGCAAACTCGATTGCCGGCACCGCCGCCGCGAGCTGCCGCCCGGTTTCGGCGAAGTAGTCCGGGCTCCACCCGCCGGTGAGCATCAGCGTGGGCATGGTGATGCCGGCAAAGTCGTCGAGCTCGGCGTCCGCGGCCAGCACCGCGCGCATCTCCTTCACGGCCGTGGGCAGCAGTTCCCGCATCTCCGCGCCCAGGCTGGTCCGGGCCGAGAGGATGCTGAGCATGCGCAGGGCGCCGAGCGGCAGCTTCGACACGGGACCGGCGGTTTCCAGCCCCTGGACCAGGTGGGCCCACGCGTGGTCCAGTTCACCGGCCGCCACCGATCGTTCCAGTTCCGGTCGCCAGCGGCTGGTCAGGTTCCCGGCGAGGGACACAGCCGCGTCGTAGGTCACCAGGCGGCGGATCGGCACGCTGCGTGCGGCCTGCAGCGCCACGAACCCGCCGTAGCTGTGCGCGAACACGTCCGTTGAGCCGGTCTGCCGCAGCACGGCGGCGAGGTCTGCAACCTCCGTGGCCGCCGAGTAGTCCGCGGGCTGCGGTGAGGACCCGGCCCGGCCGCGGCGGTTGTAACAGTGCACCGGGCGGCCCAAGAGCCGGCTCAGGCTCCGGGCGAACGAGCGGTAGAGGGCGTCCGTGACCAAGGTCCCATGTACCAGAACGATGCCGGCCGCCGCCGCAGGCGCGTCCCCGGGCGCCGCGCCGGCGGGCTCCGGGAAGTGCCCGGGCGCTGCCCCCGGGGCGGCTTCCGGCGCTGCTGCCGGGGCGCCCTCCGGGGCCTTTTCCGCGCTGGTCCGGAAGGTGTGCAGCTCGAGGTGCCCCTCGCCGTCGTCGGTCCGAATCGTCCACGTCTCCACAGCTGTGATTGTATTCCCGGTCCATTCCCGCGCCTGCCGCACCGGAGGGGGCCGGATGCCCGGTAAACTTGGGGATTGTGACTTCCCAAAACACCCCCGCCCCGAACACCGCCGAGCACTCCGACGCCAGCGAGCAGACGCTGGTCCGCATGGAAAAGCGCGCCAAGCTGATCGAACGTGGCATCGAGGCGTACCCGGTGGGAGTCGAGCGCACGCACTCACTGACGGAGATCCGCGAAAAGTACGCGCACCTCGTGGCCGACGAGACCACCGGCGACGTCGTCGGCGTGACCGGCCGCATTGTCTTCATCCGCAACACCGGTAAGCTCTGCTTCGCCACCCTCCAGGAGGGCGGCCTCGACGGCAAGGCCGTCCGGCTGCAGGTCATGCTCAGCCTGGCCAACATCGGCGAGGAAGCGCTCGCGGACTGGAAGTCCCTCGTGGACCTCGGCGACCACGTCTTCATCAAGGGCGAGGTCATCTCCTCCCGCCGCGGCGAGCTCTCCGTGATGGCCGAATCCTGGTCCATGGCGTCCAAGGCGCTGCGGCCGCTGCCTGTGCTGCACGCGGAGCTCAACGAGGAAACCCGCGTCCGCCAGCGCTATGTGGACCTGATTGTCCGCGACGAGGCCCGCGAAATGGTCTACACCCGGGCCGCGATCACGCGTTCCATCCGCGAAACCCTGCACCGCCAGGGCTACGTCGAGGTGGAGACGCCGATGCTGCAGCTGGTGCACGGCGGCGCCACGGCCCGCCCGTTCGAGACGCACATGAACGCTTTTGACCAGAAGATGACGCTGCGGATCGCCACCGAGCTGTACCTCAAGCGCACGGTGGTCGGCGGCATCGACCGTGTCTATGACATGGGCCGGGTCTTCCGCAACGAGGGCGTGGACTCGACCCACAGCCCCGAATTCACCACCCTGGAGAGCTACGAGGCCTGGGCCGACCAGTTCGTCATGGCGGACCGCATCAAGGAGATCATCCTGGACGCCGCCGACGCCGCCGGGGTGGGCCGCGTGCTGCAGACCGAGGCCGGCGAGATCAACCTCGACGGCGACTGGGCCTGGATGGCCGTGTACCCGGGACTCTCCGACTTCGTGGGCCAGGACATCACCCCGGAAACCCCCGTCGAGGAACTGCTGGCCATCGCCGCCAAGCACGAGGTCAAGGTCGACGCGGCCTGGGACGCCGAGAAGCTCGTGGTCGAGCTCTTCGGCGAGCTGGTCGAACCGACCCTGCTCAACCCGACTTTCGTCTATGACTACCCGCCCTCCGCGCAGCCGCTGGCCCGCCACCACCGCGAGGACAACCGGCTGATCGAAGCGTGGGACCTGATCATCGGCGGGATGGAGCGCGGCACCGCCTTCTCCGAACTGATCGACCCGGTCATCCAGCGCGAACGCCTCACCGAGCAGTCCCGCCGCTCCGCCGCCGGCGACGTCGAAGCCATGCAGCTGGACGAGGACTTCCTCCGCGCCCTCGAGTACGGCGCCCCGCCGATGGGCGGCATCGGACTGGGCATCGACCGGCTGGTCATGCTCTTCACCGGCGCCGGCATCCGCGAGACCATTCTCTTCCCGCTGCTGAAGCCCGAAGGCCACTGATCATGGAATACATTGCCGTCCTGCTCCCGTCCGTGGTCGTCGGGCTCATCTTCTGGTTCGCCATGAAGGCAATCTTCAATGCCGACAAATCCGAGCGCCAGGCCGAGGCCCGCGCCCAGGCGGAGGCGGCAGCCCGCGGGCCGGAGCAAAATCCCGCTCCCGGGACCGGGCATTCCCCCGAACAGCGCTAAAAGCTGGGGCTATTCCTTCCTGTGGACTTTCTTTGGAAGGGCTTTTCCGCTTTGACTCCCGGCCATAAAAGGATGGATACTTTTTTCAGATACATCCTGCTTTTCTAAATACTCGACCTTTTGAAAAGAGAGTTTTTATGGCACAGAAAGTTAAAATCATCCTTGTTGATGATCTGGATGGGGGATCCGCGGACGAAACTGTCCGGTTTGGCCTTGATGGCGTGAGTTATGAAATTGACCTGTCATCGGGCAACGCATCAGAACTCCGCTCGGCCGTCGAGCGGTACGTGGCCCACGCGCGCAAGACGTCGACCGGGCGGGCAACCCGGACTAAAGTTTCGAGCGGCCGCAATCAGGACTCGGCGCAGATTCGACAGTGGGCCCGGGACAACGGCTATGCGGTAAACAGCCGCGGCCGTATCCAAGCCGAAATTCAGGAAGCCTACCAAAAGGCAAATTCCTAGTACCTGCTTCCCGGAAGGGCGCGTCGGCTCGCCCCTTTCCTTCGACCATGCCCCTGCCCCCGCGGCGGGGGCATTGTCGTGTCCGGACGGCCGGTGCTGGCGGCAACTGTGCGTTCCCGCCCGGTTGCCTCCGGAAAATGCCTCAATAAGCCGAGGACACGCCGTGTCTTCAGGATTTGGGAAGAAGTAACCGGGCGGGAGCGCAGCCCTGACCGGGGCCGAGCCAGGGCCCCGGCCGGCCGGTATCCGTGGACCGCCGTGACGCCCGGGACCCGTCCGGGTTTCCCCCGTGGCGAACAAGCCACAAATCTCGAACTCCGCCACGTAGCATCAAAGTACGTCGTAGCTAGGAGTGTGGCGAAATGTTTGAGCGATTTACGGACCGTGCCCGTCGCGTAGTTGTGCTTGCCCAAGAAGAGGCACGCATGCTGAACCACAATTACATCGGCACCGAACACATCCTCTTGGGTCTGATCCATGAGGGTGAAGGTGTTGCCGCCAAAGCCCTCGAGTCCTTGAGCATCTCGCTCGACGGCGTCCGCGAGCAGGTTCAGGAGATCATCGGCCAGGGCCAGCAGGCCCCGTCCGGCCACATCCCCTTCACCCCGCGCGCCAAGAAGGTGCTGGAGCTCTCGCTGCGCGAAGCCCTGCAGCTGGGCCACAACTACATCGGCACCGAGCACATCCTGCTCGGCCTCATCCGCGAGGGTGAAGGTGTGGCCGCCCAGGTGCTGGTCAAGCTCGGAGCGGACCTGAACCGCGTCCGCCAGCAGGTCATCCAGCTGCTCTCCGGCTACCAGGGCAAGGAATCCGCCGGTGCCGGCGTTGGCTCCGGCCAGGCCGAAGGCACCCCCGCAGGCTCTGTCGTCCTCGACCAGTTCGGGCGCAACCTGACCCAGGCCGCACGCGAGAACAAGCTGGACCCGGTGATCGGCCGTGAGCAGGAAATGGAACGCGTCATGCAGGTCCTTTCCCGCCGCACCAAGAACAACCCGGTGCTGATCGGCGAGCCCGGCGTCGGCAAGACCGCCGTCGTCGAGGGCCTGGCCCAGGCGATCGTCCGCGGCGACGTGCCGGAGACCATCAAGGACAAGCAGCTGTACACCCTGGACCTCGGGTCCCTGGTGGCCGGCTCCCGCTACCGCGGTGACTTCGAAGAGCGCCTGAAGAAGGTGCTCAAGGAGATCCGCACCCGCGGCGACATCATCCTCTTCATCGACGAGATCCACACCCTGGTGGGTGCCGGTGCTGCCGAAGGTGCCATCGATGCGGCTTCGATCCTGAAGCCCATGCTGGCCCGCGGTGAGCTCCAGACCATCGGTGCGACCACGCTGGATGAGTACCGCAAGCACATCGAGAAGGATGCCGCCCTGGAGCGCCGCTTCCAGCCGATCCAGGTCAAGGAGCCCTCCGTCGCCGACGCGATCGAGATCCTCAAGGGCCTGCGTGACCGCTACGAGGCGCACCACCGCGTCACGATCACCGACGGCGCCCTCGCCTCGGCGGCCAGCCTCTCCGAGCGCTACATCTCGGACCGCTTCCTGCCGGACAAGGCAATCGACCTGATCGATGAAGCCGGCGCGCGGCTGCGCATCCGCCGGATGACCGCCCCGCCGGAGCTCAAGGTCATGGACGAGAAGATCGCGGCCATGAAGCTCGAGAAGGAATCCGCGATTGACGCGCAGGACTTCGAAGGCGCCGCCTCGCTGCGCGACAAGGAGCAGAAGCTCATTGCCGAGCGCGCCGAGAAGGAACGCCAATGGAAGACCGGCGGCATGGACGACATCTCCGAGGTGGATGAGGATCTCATCGCCGAGGTGCTGGCGAACTCCACCGGCATTCCGGTCTTCAAGCTGACCGAGGAAGAATCCTCGCGCCTGCTGAAGATGGAAGACGAACTGCACAAGCGCGTGGTCGGCCAGAACGAGGCCATCAGGTCCCTGTCCCAGGCGATCCGCCGTACCCGTGCAGGCCTGAAGGATCCGAAGCGTCCGGGCGGCTCGTTCATCTTCGCCGGCCCCACCGGCGTCGGCAAGACCGAACTGGCCAAGGCCCTCGCGGAGTTCCTGTTCGGCGAGGAAGACGCGCTGATCACGCTGGACATGTCCGAGTACTCGGAGAAGCACACCGTCTCGCGGCTCTTCGGTGCCCCTCCGGGCTACGTGGGCTACGAGGAAGGCGGCCAGCTGACCGAGAAGGTCCGGCGCCGGCCGTTCTCCGTGGTGCTGTTCGACGAAGTAGAGAAGGCGCACGCCGACCTCTTCAACTCGCTGCTGCAGATCCTGGAAGACGGCCGCCTGACCGACTCCCAGGGCCGCGTGGTGGACTTCAAGAACACCGTGATCATCATGACCACGAACCTCGGCACCCGGGACATCTCCAAGAGCGTCGCCACCGGCTTCCAGTCCGGGACGGACACGCAGACCGGCTACAACCGGATGCGCGCCCGGGTCACGGAGGAGCTCAAGCAGCACTTCCGCCCCGAGTTCCTGAACCGTGTTGACGACGTGGTGGTGTTCCCGCAGCTGACCCAGGACGAGATCATCGAGATCGTGGACCTGTTCGTCACCCGCCTGGAGAAGCGCCTCAAGGACAAGGACATGGGCATCGAGCTCACGCCCGCGGCCAAGGTGCTGCTGGCCACCCGCGGCTACGACCCGGCGATGGGTGCCCGGCCGCTGCGCCGCACCATCCAGCGCGAGATCGAGGACCAGCTCTCCGAGAAGATCCTCTTCGGCGAACTGCACGCCGGCGACATCGTGGTGGTGGACGTGGAAGGCGAAGGCGACGACGCGAAGTTCACCTTCGCCGGCAACGCCAAGCCGCGCATCCCGGAAATCGCTCCGAGCGTCTAGGCGCCAAGCGATAACGTTCCAAGTAAAAGGCCCCGGCCGCTTCCTTCAAGGAGGCGGCCGGGGCCTTTTTGCCGCTGGCGCCGCTTGCCGCGGGCGCTTCTTGCCGCGGGCGCTTCTATTTGACGTGGGACGGCCGTGTCAGGCGGTTACGGTGATCCATTCGCCGTCGATAGCCGCCTTCAGCCTGGCCAGCGGCGCCTGGGCCGGACCGTTGATCACGCTGCCGTCGGATCCCTTGAAGGAGGAGCCGTGGCACGGGCACTGGAAGTCTTCCCCGGCGGGGGCCACCGGGCAGCCGGCGTGGGTGCATGCCGCGTCGTACGCCAGGACGGTCTTGTCATCCGGCCGGAAGATCACCACCGTCTTGCCGTTGATTTTCCCGGTGGCCGTGCCGCCCACCGATACATCGCTGAGCTTGCCCACCTTGACCGCGGTGCCGGCCGGAACAGAGGGGCCGGCCGCCGTCGTCGCCGGGGTGCCGGTCGGCGAAGCGGTGCAGGCCGAGAGGGCCAGGGCGCTGCCGCCCAGGGCGCCAGCGCCGAGCAGCAGGGAGCGTCGAGGCAGGGACTTTTCAGGGTTCATGGACTCATCATGCCAACAGTCCCTGAGAGCCCGCTGCGATTTCGGCACCTTTGAATATGAAAGCAGTGTTTCACTCTGAGTGAACGGAGTGTGATCCGGCGCACAAGGGGTGTTGAATCGGGGGCATGGCTTCTTCCGATACGCAGACCCCGGCCGAACACCCCGAGACCCCGTTCCACGACCTGGACCACTACCTCGCCATCCCGAAGGTGAGCGGCTTGGCGCTGAGCCCCGACGGCGGACGGCTCGTCACCACCGTGGCCACGCTCAACGACAAGGGCACCGAATACCGTACCGCGCTGTGGGAGCTGGATCCTGCGGGCAAAAAGCAGGCCCGGCGGATCACGCGCAGTGCCAAGGGCGAGGCCGGCGCCGTGTTCGCGGCGGACGGCAGCCTGTACTTCACTTCTGCGCGCCCGGACCCCGAGAGCCCGGATGCAGAGCCGGTCAACGCCCTCTGGGTCCTCCCGGCCGACGGCGGAGAGGCCCGCGTCGCGCTCTCCCGGGCCGGCGGCATCGGCGGCCTCCTGGCCGCGAAAGAGGCCGACGCCCTCTTTGTCACGGCGTCAGTCCTCGCCGGTTCCACCGACGAGGAAAACGACGAGGAGCGCCGCAAGGACCGCAAGGACAACAAGGTGGCCGCAATCCTGCACAGCGGCTACCCGGTGCGCTATTGGGACGCGGACCTGGGCCCCGCGCAGCCCCGGTTGTTCGCCGTCGAGCCCGGTGCGGAGCCGGAGCCCGGGAAGCCGGTGACGGTCGACGCCCTCCCGCCGGTCAAGCTGCGCAACCTGACCCCCAACGCCGGAAACGGACTCCGTGAGGCGGATATCGCCGTCAGCCCGGACGGGAAGACGGTCTACAGCAGCTTCACCCGGCCGCTCGCCAATGCCGACTCCCGCACCGTGCTCGTGGCCGTCGACGTCGCCGCCGGCACCCGCCGGGTCCTGCTCGACACCGAGGGCATGAGCTACTTCCCCGGCCCGGTCAGCCCCGACGGCCGGACCCTGGTGGTGCTCAGCGAGACAGACACCACCCCGGAGCAGGCGCCCAGGATCGCGCTGCACCTCCTCGATGTCTCGGGCGACAGCGACGGCGGCGATGCGGCGCTGACGCCGCTCGCGCAAGGCTGGGATCGTTGGGGCCACCCCGCGGCCTGGCTTCCGGATGGATCGGCCGTGCTTGTGACGGCGGATGAAGACGGGGCTTCGCCGGTGTTCCGCATCGCCGTGCCCGGCAACGCCGGCGGGGAGGCTGCGCCCGTGCGGCTGACGGCCGACGCGGCCGCCTACACCGACGTCGCCGTCTCCCCGGACGGGCGAAGCGCCTATGCGCTGCGCAGTTCCTACGAATTTCCGGCGGAAGCCGTCCGGATCGACCTCGCCAGCGGCGACGTCACCCGGCTGCCGGCCCCGGCCGGGCGCCCTGCCTACCGCGGCACGCTCGAGCGGGTGGAGACCACCTCGGCGGACGGCAGCCGGGTGCCCGGTTACCTGGCCCTTCCGGAAGACGCATCGGCCGGAAACCCGGCACCGCTGTTGCTCTGGATCCACGGCGGCCCGCTGGGCTCCTGGAACGCCTGGACCTGGCGCTGGAACCCGTGGCTGCTCGTGGCCCGGGGCTACGCGGTGCTGCTCCCGGACCCGGCCCTGTCCACCGGCTACGGCCAGGATCACATCCAGCGGGGCTGGGGCGAGTGGGGCAAGGCTCCGTTCCTGGACCTGATGGCGATCACCGACGCCGTCGAGCAGCGCCCCGACATCGACGAGACACGCACCGCGGCGATGGGCGGATCATTCGGCGGCTACATGGCCAACTGGGTGGCAGGCCACACGGACCGGTTCAAGGCGATCGTCACGCATGCAAGCCTGTGGGCCCTGGACCAGTTCGGCCCGACCACGGACTCAGCGCAGTACTGGCTGAAGGAAATGACTGCGGAGATGGCCGCGGAGAATTCTCCGCACCTGCATGTGGAGAAGATCCGCACGCCGATGCTGGTCATCCACGGCGACAAGGACTACCGCGTGCCGATCGGCGAGGGGCTGCGGCTCTGGTACGAACTGCTCTCAAAGTCGCAGCTGGCGGCCGACGAGAACGGCGAAACCGACCACCGCTTCCTCTACTTCCCGGACGAGAACCACTGGATCCTGCAGCCGCAGCACGCCAAGGTCTGGTACGGCGTGGTCGAGCACTTCCTGGCCAGGAACCTGCTGGACAAGGACATCCCGGTGCCGGACGAGCTCGGTCTCTGAGCCGCCCGGCCCCGCCCCGGCCGGCCAAGGCCGGGCGGGGCGCAAGGGCCCGCGCCGTAGGATTGGGCTGTGACTGAGACGATCCGCATCCGCCCTGCCCGCACCGGCGACGTTGCCGCCATCAAGACCCTGGTGGCACCCTTGGCCGACCAGCGGATCCTGATGGCCAAGGAAACCGTCGCGTACTACGAAAGCCTCCAGGAGTTCCGGATCGCCGAAGCGCCCGACGGCGAGGTGATCGGCTGCGGCGCGTTGCACGTGATGTGGGAGGACCTGGCGGAGGTGCGCACCCTGGCCACCTCGGATGCGTGGCGCGGCAAGGGCGTCGGACACCTGCTGGTGGAACGCCTGCTGGAGGATGCGAAAGCGCTCGGCATCTCCCGCGTGTTCTGCCTGACCTTCGAAGTGGACTTCTTCAAGAAGCATGGCTTCGAGATGATGGCGGACCAGACGGCCGTGGATCCGGTGGTGTACTCGGAGCTCCTGCGCTCACACGATGAAGGCGTCGCCGAATTCCTGGACCTCGCGCGGGTCAAGCCCAATACCCTGGGCAACACCCGCATGATCCGGACGCTCTAGGCGCTTCCCGCAGCTGCCTGAAACGGGGTCTTCCGCCAAATCAACTTGGTGGATAAACTGATCCCGGCCCGATGGGGCGGGCCGCCAGCTTCCGGAGGCAGAAATTGCAGAATCGCGTGATTTTTCCAGATTTCTCCGCATTCCAAATGACGGTGGACGCCGTTCCGGTGCAGCCGGACTCACCCGGTGGCGACCGCTGCGGGGGCGCCGATGCCGCCGCGCGCCGGCTCCAGCCCCGGGTGGCTCTCGGTCCGGACGCCTGGCCGAGCTTCGCGCCGGAGGCTGCACCCGGGCCCTGAGCGTCCCGGCAGTGGTTGAACCCGGAGCCTACCGCTGGCAGGGCCCCGGTAGTAGGGTCTAAGCAAGCAGCCAGGACAACCATCCAGGGAGCACAGCCATGAAGAAACTCATCAATGATCCCAAGGCCGTGGTCGACGAGTCAGTGGAGGGGTTTGGGCTTGCTCACGCCGACCTTGTGACTGTCTACCCGGATCCCAAATACATCGTCCGCAAGGACGCCCCGGTGGCAGGAAAAGTCGGGCTGGTTTCCGGCGGCGGCAGCGGCCACGAGCCCCTGCATGGCGGCTACGTCGGACTGGGGATGCTCGACGCCGCGGTTCCCGGCGCAGTGTTCACCTCGCCCACCCCGGACCAGATCCTGCCGGCCACGCTTGCAGTGAACTCCGGCGCCGGCGTCGTGCACATCGTGAAGAACTACACCGGCGACGTGCTGAACTTCGAGACCGCCGCCGAACTGGCGCAGGCCGAGGGCGTGGAGGTCCGTACGGTGCTGGTCAACGACGACGTCGCCGTGCAGGACTCGCTCTACACCGCAGGGCGCCGCGGCGTCGGCGGAACCGTCCTGGTCGAGAAGATCGCTGGGGCCGCCGCCGAACGCGGCGACAGCCTCGACGCCGTCGCCGCCATCGGTGACCGCGTCAACCAAAACGTGCGCAGCATGGGCGTGGCCCTGAGCGCGTGCACCGTGCCGCACGCCGGAGTGCCCAGCTTCGAGCTCGAGGACAACGAGATCGAGATCGGCATCGGCATCCACGGCGAGCCGGGCCGGCACAAGATTCCGATGGAGCCCGTCGACGGCATCACCGACCGCCTGCTGGATCCCGTCGTCAGCGACCTTGGCCTCGCCTCGGGGGAGAAGGTCCTGTTGTTCGTCAACGGCATGGGCGGCACACCGTTGAGCGAGTTGTACATCGTCTACCGCCGGGCCGCGCAAAGGCTTGCGGATCAGGGCGTCACCGTGGCGCGCTCGCTGGTGGGCAACTACATCACCTCGCTTGAGATGCAGGGCTGCTCCATCACCGTGCTGCGCCTCGACGAGGAGATGACCGGGCTCTGGGACGCGCCCGTCCACACCGCCGCCCTGCGCTGGGGCGTCTGAACGTGGGGCTGGACGTCGGCTGGGCCGTGCGGTGGCTGACGCTCTCCGCCGAGGCAATGGCCGAGCACAGGGTCGAACTCATTGAGCTGGACCGGCCGATCGGTGACTCCGACCACGGCGAGAACATGGACCGCGGCTTCAAGGCCGTGATGGACAAACTCGCCGAAGCGCCCCCGGAAACTGCCGGGGCGGCACTGAAACTCACCGCCATGACCCTGATGTCGAAGGTCGGCGGCGCCGCCGGGCCGCTCTATGGAACAGCCTTCCTGCGGGCCGCGACGGCCCTCGGGGACGCTGCCGACATTGACGCCGCCACGCTGGCAGCGGCGCTGCAGGCGGCCCGCGACGGCATCGTGGCCCGCGGCAAGGCCGAATCCGGCGACAAGACGATGGTGGATGCCTGGACTCCTGCCGTGGATGCCTCGGCGGCCGCCGCCGGCGACGGCGACGTCCGCAAGGTCCTGGCCGCGGCGGCCGATGCGGCCGAGGCCGGCGCTGTTTCCACCGACCCGATGCTGGCCCGGAAGGGCCGCGCCAGCTACCTGGGGGAGCGCAGCATCGGCCACCGCGACCCCGGAGCCGTATCCAGTGCCCTGATCCTGCGCGCCGCCGTGGGGGCCGCCGGATGACGGTCCGGCTCGTCGTCGTCTCGCACAGCGAAAAGATCGCCGACGGCGCCGTCGAACTCGCCGCCCAAATGGCGCCCGATGTCATGATCGTGGCGGCCGGCGGCACCGACGACGGCCGGATCGGAACCAGCCTGGAGAAGGTGATGGCCGCGCTGGAACGGGCGTCCGGGGGAAGCGGCATCGTGGTGCTCACCGACCTCGGTTCCGCCGTCATGACAGCGGAATCGGCGGTGGAGTTCGCCGCCGATCCGGAGTCAATCCAGCTGGCCGATGCCCCGCTGATCGAGGGACTCGTCGCGGCAGCCGTTTCCGCCCAGACGGGGGCCGACGCCGGAACCGTGAAGGACGCGGCCGAAGCCGTCTACCGCCCGCCGGCCCACCCGCACGGGCCCGAACACGCGCACCAGCAGCCGCCGGATGCCCAGGGCGACTTCGAACTCGTCAACCAGGCCGGGATGCACGCACGGCCCGCGGCGAAGATTGCCGGCGGCCTGGCCGGGATGGATGCCGACGTCACCATCAACGGGGTCGACGGTGCATCCATGACGGAACTTATGATGCTTGGCGCCGGGAAAGGAACCGTGCTGCACATCGAAGCCAGCGGGGCGGACGCGGGCAAGGCGGTCGACTACCTGGGCGGGCTGATCAAGGCAGGCTTCGGCGAGCCCTAGGTGTAGTTGGGACCAGGTCAGCCGGGCAGCCGCAGACCGCCCGGGTGCAGCTCGGCCAGGCCGTCGCTGAGCAGCCCGGCAAGGGCCCGTTCCAGCTGCTCGGGCGCCGGGTTCAGCCGGTGCAGCGCCGCGAGCGGGACCCCGATCCCGTCGGCGTCGAAGCCTAGGTCCGCGGGGGCCTGTTCCAGCAGTTCGCGGGCCACCGGTGATTCGGCCAGGCGCAGGACGGCCATCACGGCTCCGCGCACCTGACGGTCCGTCCCGTGCCAGGCCTGCCCCTTTGGCGTGTAGGTGGGGGGAGGTTCGCCGGCGGCGAGCCAGGCACACGCGCCGCGGACGGGGCATTGACCGCACTTCGGCGCCCGGGCCGTGCAGACCAGCGCCCCCAGCTCCATCACGGCGGCGTTCCAGCGCACCGAGGCGGCATCTTCGTCGGGCAGCAGCTCCGCGGCCAGCCGCATTTCGCCGGCCGTCAGGGCCGGCGCCGGCAGCGCGGTCCCGGTGAACAGCCGAGCGTGGACCCGGCGGATGTTGGTGTCCACCACGGTCGCCCTGCCGCCGAAGGCGAACGCGGCGACGGCGGCGGCCGTGTAGCTGCCCACGCCGGGAAGCTCCAGCAATTCCGGGTAACTGCCGGGAACCGCGCCGCCATGGTTGTCCACGATCGCGGCGGCGGCCGCGTGCAGCCGGAGCGCCCGCCGCGGATACCCCAGCCGGCCCCAGGACCGGACAGCCTCCCCGGCGGGCTCCCGGGCGAGATCGGCCGGCGCGGGCCAGCGCCGCAGCCATTCCTCCCACACGGGCAGCACCCGGACCACGGGGGTCTGCTGGAGCATGATTTCGCTGACCAGCACACCCCAGGCGGAGCAGTCCGCCGCCCGCCAGGGCAGATCGCGGGCGGTGTCACCAAACCAGGAGTCCAGGGCGGCGTGCAGCTCGGCGAGCGGCACAGCCGGCACCGGCGGGAGGGCCGCGGCGGCGGGGAGGGCGGGGGAATCGGCTAAGGCTTTGATCGAACCAGCTTAATAGAGACGGGCACCATAGTGCGGCCAGCGGCGTGGTGGGCCGGCATAACCCGCGGCGTTATCTAGCCTAGAAGGATGGTCAGGCAAGGCAACTCAGGAACGCACGGTTCGGGACCGAAGGCTTCCGCCAAGGCAAAGACCAGCGGCAGGCCGGCCCGGAAACCCCTCAGCCCTGTCTACCGCCGACGCCGGCTCTTCGTCGGAGCCGCCCTGGTGCTGGTGCTTTCCCTCGCTGTCGGCGGTTTCGCTGCGATTTCCAGCGTCCTCAACGGCGAAAGACCGGCGGCCACGTCCGGTGACTCGACCCAGACGGCCAAGCCCGGCAGCACCCCCGCCAGCACGGAGGCGTCCGCCGGGGCCCCGCCGACGGCGGGAGCTGGCTGTGACGAGACGCTCCTGAAGGTCACCGCGGCCACGGACAAGGCCGCCTACGCGGCTGGCGAGAACCCGCTGCTGACCCTCAAGGTCACCAACGGCAACAAGGTTTCGTGCGAGGTCAACCTTGGGACCTCGCAGATGGAGTACCTGATCACCAGCGGCTCGGACCGGATCTTCTCGTCCCGGGACTGCCAGGCGGAGAGCAGCGACCTGGTCAAGACCATCCGCCCCGGCGGCAGCGAGACGGCGAACTTCCCGTGGAACCGCAACCGGTCCACTGAGGGCTGCAAGGTCGTGGACGCCCAGCCGGGCGGCGGCGGTGCCTACTACGTCTTCACCGCCAGGCTCGGCAACAAGACCAGCCCCAAGGCCGTCTTCCAGCTCGGCTAGTCCACTTCGACTGCTCCGCAGGTGCCGTTTTGCGGGCCGAAAAGGGCGGTTACGGAGCAGCGGACAGGGGTTAGGCGGGGCCCAAAGGAACCGGTCTAGAGGAACCGGTCTAGAGGAACCGGTCCAGCAGGCTGGCCTCGGCCATCCGGCTCAGGCCTTCGCGGACCGTCCGGGCGCGCTGGTCGCCGATGCCGTCCACCGTCATGAGGTCATCAATGGTGGCAGCCATCAGGAACTGCAGCCCGCCAAAGTGGTCCACCAGGCGGTCGGCAACGGCTTTCGGCACCGCCTTGAGCCCGGAAAGCAGGCGGTATCCGCGCGGCTGCACGACGGCGTCGAGGTTCGCCTCACCGCCGGCGAAGCCGACAATGCCAGCGATCTTGCCCAGGTCGATGAGCTCGGTGGGGCCCAGGTTCACCAGGGCCTTGACGGCGTTTTCGATATCCGCGGCGGAGGCGCTGGGGCCCGAGTAGTCCCGGATGATCACGTCGCTGCCCGGCCCTCGGCCTACCGTCAGTTCGTCCAGCTGGAGTGAGAGCAAACGGCCGTCCTCGCCGAGTTCCAGCACATACTGGGAGATCTCCTCGGAGATGCGCCGCACCATCTCCTGGCGCTGGAGGGTCACGGCCACGTCGCGGACCGTCACCATGGCTTCGATCTCCAGGGCCGACAGCGAACTGGTCACCTGGTCCAGGCGGGAGCGGTACCGCTCCAGTGTGGCGAGGGCCTGATTGGCGCGGGCCAGGACCTTCTCCGAGCCTTCCAGGGTGTGGCGCAGGCCGTTGACGTAAAGCGCGATGATCTGCATCGACTGGCTCACGGAGATGACCGGAACGCCGGTCTGGATGGCAACGCGTTCAGCGGTCCGGTGCCGGGTTCCCGTCTCCTGGGTCTCAATGCTCGAATCGGGCACCAGCTGGACGCCGGCCCGCAGGATATTGCTCGCATCCTTGTCGCAGACAATGGCGCCGTCCATTTTGGCCAGTTCACGCAGCCGGGTTGGGGAGAAGTCGATGCCGATTTCGAACCCACCCGAACAGATGGATTCGATGGTCCGGTCGATGCCCAGCACGATCAGGGCGCCGGTACGTCCGCGGAGGATTCGCTCCAGGCCGTCCCGCAGGGCCGTCCCCGGCGCCACCCTGGCCAGAGTCGCCTTAAGTGCATCCTCGGGACTCCGAGCCATAGGTATTCCCTTTCAAAGGTGCAGGCCGCAGCCCGCAAGTGCGCCGGTTTTGATGACAAATCCATCAGCGGCCGGCAAGAACAAAAGTGCCCGGTTTCCCGTATGCACCATCATAGGGGCAACGGCGGGCTGTTTCCGCACGGTCAAGCCTCAAAGTGCCCCATTTACGCCTGCCCGGGGGTCCCGCGCAGACGGCCGTCCGCCCGCCGGCGGAACCCGCGTTTTCGGCCGTCCGCCCGGGCCTGCCGCCGCCTGCGATAAACTTGATGCCTAGGGTGTACCGCGGGCTCTCCGCGCCGTGACCCGTTCCCAGCCGCAGCGAAAGTAGCACCGTGTCCCAAGAAGTCCACAGCCCCGCCAGAGTCCACGAGATTCACAAGCAGGCAGCCCGGCGCCGGACCTTCGCAGTCATCTCCCACCCCGACGCCGGCAAGTCCACGCTGACCGAAGCCCTGGCCCTGCACGCCAAGGTGATCGGCACCGCCGGCGCGTCCAGCGGCAAGGCCAACCGCAAGGAAACCGTCTCCGACTGGATGCAGATGGAGAAGGACCGCGGCATCTCGATCAGCTCGGCAGCGCTGCAGTTCGCCTACCGCGACACCGTCATCAACCTGCTGGACACCCCGGGCCACGCCGACTTCTCCGAGGACACCTACCGGGTGCTGGCCGCCGTGGACTGCGCCGTGATGCTCGTGGACGCCGCCAAGGGCCTGGAAACCCAGACCATGAAGCTCTTCGAGGTCTGCAAGCAGCGGAACCTGCCCATCATCACCGTGATCAACAAGTGGGACCGGCCCGGCCTGGACGCCCTGGCCCTGATGGATGAGATCACCGAACGGACCGGCCTGCAGCCCATGCCCCTGACCTGGGCGGTCGGCATCTCCGGCGACTTCCGCGGCGTCTGGGACCTGCGCAACGACCGCTTCGCCCAGTTCAAGCGCAACAATGCCGGCGCCAACATCGCCCTGACGGAGTACTTCACCCCGGAGGAGGCCGCCGCCAGCCAGGGCGGCGACTGGTCCAACGCCGTGGACGAGGCCGGCCTGGTGATCGAATCCAACCTGGCGTTCGACGTCGAGGCCTTCCACGCCGGCAAGGCGACGCCTATCCTGTTCAGCTCCGCTGCGCTGAACTTCGGCGTGAAGGAAATCCTCGATGCCCTCGTGGACTTCGCCCCGCCCGCTGCCCCGCGGCCCGACGTTGAGGGCGCCGCGCGCCCCGTGGACGCCCCGTTCGCCGGGTTCGTCTTCAAGGTCCAGGCCGGCATGAACAAGGCCCACCGTGACCACGTCGCGTTCATCCGGGTCTGCTCCGGCGTCTTCGAACGCGGCATGGTGGTCACGCAGGGACGGACCGGGAAATCATTCGCGACGAAGTACGCCCAGCAGGTGTTCGGCCGCGAACGCGAGGTGATCGACGAGGCTTTCCCCGGTGACGTCGTGGGCCTCGTGAACGCCTCCTCGCTGCGCGTGGGGGACAGCCTGTTCCTGGAGCAGCCGGTGGAGTTCCCGGCGATCCCGCTGTTCGCCCCCGAGCACTTCCAGGTGGCCCGCTCCAAGGACCCCAGCCGCTTCAAGCAGTTCCGCCGCGGCATCGAACAGCTGGAGCACGAGGGCGTCATCCAGGTGCTCCGTTCCGACATCCGTGGCGACCAGGCCCCTGTGCTGGCCGCCGTCGGTCCTATGCAGTTCGAAGTGGTTGAGGACCGGATGGCACACGACTTCAGCGCCCCGATGCGGCTCGAACGGCTGCCCTACTCGCTGGCCAGGATCACGACGGCGGACGCCATGCCCACGCTCGCGAACGTACAAGGCGCCGAGGTGCTGCTGCGTTCCGACGGCGAGTATCTGGCCCTGTTCAACGACGTCTGGGCGCTGCGCCGGATCGAGAAGAACCACCCGGATCTGACGCTGGTGCCGATCGGCACGCACAACCCGGCTAAATAGCCTTCGCGAGCCCCGCCGGGGTCCCGGAAATTTCCCGCCCGCAGGTCTTCCGGAATCCGCATTCCGCGGTAACATAAGTAACCTTGCTAATTTCGCGGGCGCTTGCCGATCTGGCCGGCTTTTGGGACTGCTCTGTCCGATTCCATGTGCGGACCCGTATTGAGGGAACAAGAAAACTCGTTGACAATATCTATGGAATCCGGCCTCCTGCTCAGCGGGCGGTACCGGATCGAGGCCCTCATTGGCAGGGGAAGCCAATCAACTGTTTACCGGGCGCACGACGAACTGCTGCAGCGCGAGGTGGCGGTCAAGCTCTTCCGCAACGACGCGGACGACCTTGAGCACACCCGTCGCCAGGGCCAGGAGGTGCGGATCCTCGCGGGGATGAGCCACCACGCCCTGGTGACCCTGTTCGACGCCGGCGCCGACCTCAGCAATCCGGAGTCCCGGCTGACCTACCTCGTGATGGAACTTGTCCGCGGCCAGGACCTGCGCCACCGGTCCCTGCAGGGCCCGCTCTCCGCCGCGCACATGGCCCACATCGGCTACGACCTGGCTGACGGGCTCTCCTACATCCACCACCACGGGATCGTGCACCGGGACATCAAACCGGCCAACATCCTCCTGGTGGACTACAGCAACGACGACCGCCGCCCCCGGGCGAAACTGACCGACTTCGGCGTCGCGGCCATCCTGGGGCACAACCGCGCGGACGACGACGGCGGCACCTCCGGGACCCCGGCCTACCTGAGCCCAGAGCAGGCCGGGGGTGAACCGGCCGGCCCGGCCAGCGACATCTACTCGCTCGGACTCGTGCTGCTCGAGGGGCTGACCGGCAAGATGGCCTACCCTGGCGCGCCGATCCAGTCCGCCGTCGCCCGGCTGCTCCACGACCCGCAGATCCCGGAGGAGCTCGCCCCCATGTGGGTGGCGCTGCTGTCCTCCATGCTGTCCCGCGATCCGGCCACCCGGCCGGACGCCCGCGAGGTTTCCCTTGCCCTGCGCCAGGAAGTCATCAACGGCGCCGGCCGTCACCGGCAGAACAGTGCGTCGGCGGCGAACGACGAGGACGGCCGGATGCGCGCCGTCGAGCGGTACCGGATCCTGGACACCCCGGCGGACGGCGCCTTTGACCGGATCGCGGCGCTGGCAGCCCGCGTGTTTTCGGTGCCGGTCGCCATTGTCAGCGTCGTGGACCACGACCGGATCTGGTTCAAGGCCCACCACGGCACCGAAGTCACCCAGATCGGCAGGGATCCGGGGCTTTGCGCCTCGGCGATCCTGCAGGACGGGCCCTGGATCATCGAGGACGCCGCGAGGGACGCGCGGACCCTGTCCAACCCGCTCGTAGCCGGGGAGTTTGGCCTGCAGTTCTATGCCGGCGTTCCGCTGCGCACCCCGGACGGCTTCAACCTCGGCACGTTCTGCATCCTGGACCGGCAGCCGCGGCACTTCACCGCCGAGGACACCCGGACGCTCGAGGACCTGGCCGCGATCGTCATGAACGACCTTGAAATGCGGCTGCAGAGCCGCGAGGCGATCGCCAGCTAGCGCGCGCCGGCGTCGCCAGCTAGCGCTGGTCCCCGGGTCAGCGCCTGCCGGCGTGCAGCGCGAGCTCCAGCTCAAACCGCGCCACCGGGTCCTCCAGCGCGTCCCCGAACAGTTCGCGCAGCTGGGCCGCCCGGTAGCCGACGGTCTGCGGGTGGATGCCCAGTTCGGCGGCCACCGGCGCCCGCTGCCCCCAGTGCCGCAGCCAGGACAACAGGGTTTCGGCGAGCCGTTCGCGCTGCGCCGGGCGGAGACCCTCGAGCGGGGCCAGGCGGCGGTTGGCCAGCTCGGTGATGGCGGAGGGCTCGGCGCCGAGGATCACCGCCGCGAGATGCTCATCCGCCCAGATCGGCGCGTCCTCCGGACCGTCCCGGTGCGGCAGCACCGATGCCGCCAGCACGGCCAGCCGCAGGGACTCGGGGACCTTCTCCCAGCCGCCGGCCGGACCCACGGAGGCGCCGCGGCCCCGGAGTGCCTTGTCGAGGTCCTTCCGGGCGGACTTGGAGTTGCGGACCGGGACCAGAGCCACGGCGTCGGTCTCGCGTTCGATCACCAGGGTTCCCGGGCCCAGCCGCAGCCGCAGCCCGGCGGCCCGGTCCACCGGCAGCGTCACGACCGTCATGCGCGGGGGCAGGGACCAGTCCGCCATCGCCGCCGTCTGGCGCAGCGCCGCCTCGTCCGCCTGCCCCAGCAGCAGCAGGTCCAGCAGCTCGGTGCGGCGCCGGTCCACCGCGCCGGCACGTTCGGACTGCTCAAAAGCGTAGGCCTCGGCACTGACCGCGGAGAGCTCATCGATGTAGGCCAGGATCGATTCGCCGAGGTCCACCACCACGTTCTGGCCCAGATGGTGTTCCACCGAGACCTTGGACATCTCCCGGAACGTCACGCGGGCCCCCATCCGGTAGGCGCTGAGCAGGGCATCCATGCTCCTGCCCTGCCGGAACTCGCCGCTGCCCAGGCCCGCCACCAGCTGCCGGCTCTCCTCGGAAAGCGCCGGCAGCGTGGTGCCCGGAAGCTGCAGGAAGCGGTCCAGGGCGGCCGCGACGCCGCGCCGCAGCCCCCGCCCGAAGCGGCCCTCGATCGGCCGGGCATAGGCGGGAACCAGCTGTGGCACGGCGTCGATGATGGCCTCCACGATGCCGGGCATCCTGGGCCGGAGCATGTCGCTGACCTCCTTCGGCAACGCCAGCCACGGCGGATCGTAAGCGGGGTAGCCGGAGTGGCCGGCGGGAGGAGCATCCATGACGGGTATCCCAAAATTGTTTCGTGGAGATAGTTTCTTTGAGTCGATCGTATGCCTTGGGTGAAGAATTATGACCCAACCTGACATAGGCTTAGTAGATGATCCGGCTCCGTAAGCTGGCGCGCGCCGCATCTCTACTGACCACCCCACTAGCTCCAGAAGACATTCTGTCGCTGTTCAACCCCGTGTTTTCTGCCCGCCAGTTGCGCGGCGTGGTTACCCGGGTGGTTCCAGAAACGGCCGATTCCGCCACCATTTTCTTCCGTCCCGGCCGAGGCTGGCAAGCGCACCGCGCAGGCCAGTGGGCCCGCATCGGCGTCGAACTTAACGGCGTGCGCCACTGGCGGTCCTACTCGCTCAGCGCGCCCGCCGGCGAGGACCCCGCCATCACCGTCACGGACATGGGGGCCGTCTCCGGGACCCTGGTCCGCACCACCAAGCCGGGCGACGTCCTTTTCCTCGCGCCGCCGCAGGGCGACTTCGTCCTCCCCGAACACCCGCGCCCGCTGCTGATGCTCACCGCGGGTAGCGGCATCACCCCGGTGATGTCGATGGTCCGCACGCTTGTCCCGCACCGTCCCGATGCCGACGTGGTCCTCATCCACACGGCGCGGACGGCGGCCGACGCCATCTTCCGCGAGGAACTGGCCGAACTCGCAGACCAGTTCCCCAACTTCAAGGTCACCCACTGGTTCACCGGGGAACGCGGGCGGCTCGACTTCAGCACCGCGGCGGGACTCGACGCGCTGTGCCCGGACTGGCGGGACCGCGCCGCCTACGCCTGCGGCCCCGAGGGCTTCCTCGACGACGCCGAGGCGCTCTGGGAATCCGAGGCCGCGCCCGGCACCAAGGACACGGCCGCAACCCTGACGATCGAACGCTTCAGCACCAACCTGGCCGGCGGCGAGGGGCACGACGGCGGTCTGGTGACCTTCGAAGCCTCCGACCGTGAAGTCGAAGCCGACGGCGACACCCCCCTGCTCGACGTAGGTGAGGACGCCGGCGTGCTGATGCCCAGCGGCTGCCGCATGGGCATCTGCCACAGCTGCCTCATCCCGCTCCGGGCCGGCCAGATCCGTGACCTGCGCACGGGCGAAGTCCACGGCGAGCCCGGCCAACTAATCCAAACGTGTGTCTCGGCAGCCGCCGGACCCGTTAACCTCGACCTCTGAGGAGAAACCACCACATGACCACACTTGCTGACAAGCCGGATACTGCCGAAAGCGGCAACACTGGCGCCCAGTCCGGATCCGCCGTCGTTGCCGCCGCAAAGAAGCGGCCAGGGGCGCTCGCCGAGACGGGCAGCCCGCTGCTCCGGCCGCCCGCCGCAGCGCACCTCTCGGACGAGCAGGTGGCGGAGCTGGGCCGCGAACTTGACGCGATCAAGGACGACATCCTCGCCAAGCGCGGCTCCTCGGACGCCGCCTACATCCGCCGCATGATCAAGATCCAGCGCGGCCTGGAGATCTCCGGCCGCGCTGCGCTCCTGGTCAGCAAGAACAAGGCCGCCTGGGTCACCGGCACCACGCTGCTGAGCTTCGCCAAGATCCTGGAAAACATGGAGCTGGGACACAACATCCTGCATGGCCAGTGGGACTGGATGCGGGACCCGGACATCCACTCCACCACTTGGGAGTGGGACTTTGTCACCCCGGCGCGTTCCTGGCAGCACACCCACAACGACCTGCACCACCGGTGGACCAACGTCGTCGGCAAGGACAACGACATCGGGTACAACCTGCTGCGCATGGATCCGCAACAGGAATGGAAGCCCTTCAACCTGGGCAACCCTCTCTACAACGCGCTGCTGGCGCCGGTCTTCGAGTGGGGCATCGCGATCTATGACCTCGAACTCGTGGACTACAAAGAGGGCAGGAAGTCCAAAGAAGCCCTGAACAAGGACCTCAAGGCGCTCGGCCGCAAGGCCCTCAAGCAGTTCACCAAGGATTACGCCGCCACGCCCGCCGTCGCCATGCTCACCGGCTCCGGCAAGCAGGCCCTCTACGGCACGCTGACCGCCAACGCGGTCCGCAACGTCTGGGCCCACGCGGTGATCTTCTGCGGGCACTTCCCGGACGGGACGGATACGTTCACCGAGGAAATGGTCGACGGCGAGACCCGCGGCGACTGGTACGTGCGCCAGATGATCGGCTCGGCCAACATCTCCGGCTCCAAGTTCATGCACCTGATGACCGGCAACCTCTCGCACCAGATCGAGCACCACCTCTTCCCGGACCTGCCGTCCAACCGCTATGCCGAGGTGGCCCCGAAGGTCCAGGAGATCTGCCGACGCTACGGCCTGCCGTACACCACGGGCCCGATCTGGAAGCAGGTCGGCTCCACCTGGGCCAAGATTTTCCGGCTGGCCCTGCCGCCGAAGAAGGCCTAGGCGCCCGGGTCCGCCGGGGGAGGCGGCAGACGCTAGGCGGTGCTGCTGAGAACCGACTCCTGGTGGACCCGGGGGAGCTCCTCGAAGGCGGGCTTCCCAAACCAATATCCCTGGAACAGGCGGATGCCGGTTGCCTTCAGGGCCAGGAACTCCGCTTCAGTCTCAATGCCTTCCGCGAGCACCGTGATGTCCAGCTCCCGGGCGATGCCGACGATGCCGGCGACGACGGTCTGGCGGGCCGGGCTGGAGTCGATCCCTCGGATGAGTTTCATGTCGACCTTGATCAGGTCGGGCTGGAAATCGACCAAGAGGCCAAGTCCCGCATGGCCGGCGCCAAAATCGTCGATGGCGGTGGTGAAACCGTGCTTGCGGTACTCGGTGATGATGTTCGTGAGGTGTGCCGTGTCCGAGACCTCCTCATTTTCGGTGAATTCGAACATGATCGACGACGTCGGAAAGCTGCATCGCGCGGCTGCCTGCAGCGTCGCACGAAGGCATGCAGCCGGTTCGTAGACCGCGTTGGGCATGAAGTTGATCGACAGCATCAGCTCCTCACCCGCAGGAAAGAGGCGGGATGCCAGCTCGATTGCCTTGACGCGGCAGGCCTGGTCAAAGCGGTACTTCTGCTCCGGTGAGACTTTTGACAGAACGTCATAGGCGCCCTCGCCCGACAAGCCTCTGACCAGGGCCTCATAGCCCCACACGCGGCCGGCGACGGCGTCGTAGATCGGCTGGAAAGCCATGCTGAAATCAAAGTCGAGTCTCGGAGAAGCCGTGCAGCCGTCACATGCCATGTGGGGGTCCTTTCGATGATTACGTCCACTGTAGGGCAACAGCCGCAGCCGGGATCCCGCCGTGTCCGGGGTGAAATGCGCGTGTCGCGGGCCTCCTCCGCCGCGCTGTAACGGACCCGTGTCCCCGGTGCGGCGGCCGGCTCAGGCCTTGACCGCCACCCCCAGGACGTGGGCCAGCGGCGGATTGCCGGGCAGCACCGCGAAGCCGAAGCGGTCCAGTGACTCGACTGCCAGGCCGGCCCTTACGATGGTGGACGGAGTGTCCCGGTTGGGGTGGCAGCCGCCGGCCAGGCGGCTCCAGAGCGGTGTGAGCAGGTCCTCGGCCAACCCCAGCACGCGGTGCGTGGAGCGGACGTGCTCATAGAACAGCAGCTGGCCGCCCGGCTTGAGGACCCGGACGGCTTCGGCCAGGGCAGCGGACGGCTCGGCCACGCTGCACAGCACGAGGCTCGAGACGACGACGTCCACCGAGCCGTCCGCGGCCGGCAGCGACTCGGCGACCCCGTCCAGGACGGTGATCGGCACCGGCGCCGTCGCTGCGGCGGCCAGGGCCAGCGCCCGGAGCGTGGGGTCCGGTTCGAGCGCCAGCACCCCCGTCACCGCGGGCGGATAGAACGGGAAGGTCGCGCCGTAGCCTGCCCCGATCTCGACGACGGCGCCGTGGGCCGCTTCGACGAGGCGCCGCCGGTGGTCGGCCGCCCCGCGGGCGTCCATCCGGGGCCCGACGCGGGCATACGAGCGTCCGAACGACGGGGTGTGGGCATCCATGGGCGTCCTTTGGTTCAGCGGACCTGGGCCGGATTGAGCTTAAGGCGCCGCAGCAGCTGTGCATTCAGCGCCACCACGATCGTTGAGGCGGACATCAGCACCGCTCCGGCCGCGGGGGAGAGGACGACGCCGGCGAAGGCAAGGGCGCCGGCGGCCAGCGGGACGGAGACGATGTTGTAGCCGGTGGCCCAGATGAGGTTCTGCCACATCTTGCGGTAGCTGGCCCGGGAAAGGTCCAGCATGGACAGGACGGCCCGGGGATCGTTTCCGGCCAGGACGACGCCGGCGGACTCCATCGCGACGTCGGTACCGGCGCCGATCGCGATGCCGACTTCGGCCCGGGCCAGCGCGGGGGAGTCGTTGACGCCGTCGCCCACCATCGCCACCTTCAAGCCGCGGGACTGCAGTTCGGCAACTTTCTTGTCCTTATCGGCCGGCAGGACCTCGGCGAAGATCTCGTCGATGTTGAGTTCCTCGCCAACGGCGCGGGCGACCTGACGGGCGTCGCCGGTGATCATGGCGACCTTGATGCCACGGTCCTGCAGGGCCTTTACGGCCTGCCGGGACTCGGTCCGCACGGCGTCCTCGAGGCTCACGGCCCCCAGGATTTTATCCCCGTCAATGACGTGGAGCACGGCCGCGCCGCGGTCCATCCAGGCCCGGGTGGCAGTTGCGAGTGCCTGCGGTTCTTCCGCTTCGAGGTCGCGGAGCAGGGCCGGGCCGCCGACCTGGATGGTCCTGCCGCCGACCGTGGCGCGGACGCCGCGGCCGGTCATGGACGAAAATCCTGTAGCCGCCGGAATCTGCAGGCCCTGCTGCCGTGCCGCCCGGACGATTGCACGTGCCACCGGGTGCTCGCTGTCTGCCTCGACGGCCGCGGCCAGCGCCAGGAGGCTGTTCCGGTCCACGCCGTCGGCGGTGGCGACGTCCTTGAGGGCGGGTTCGCCCTTGGTGAGGGTCCCGGTCTTGTCGAAGAGGACGACGTCGACGGTCCGCATCCGTTCCAGTGCCATCCGGTTCTTGATCAGGACTCCGGCCCGGGCGGCCTGTTCGGTGGAAATCGCAATGACCAGCGGGATGGCCAGGCCCAGGGCATGCGGGCAGGCGATCACGAGCACGGTGACGGTGCGGGTGACGGCGTCGGGAATGCTGCCCAGCAGGGACCAGACGATGAACGTGATGACGCCGGCGCCGGCGGCGAAGTAGAACAGGAATGCTGCAGCCCGGTCGGCCAGGGCCTGGGCCTTGGACGAGGAGGCCTGCGCCTCGGCCACCAGCCGCTGGATCCCGGCCAGGGCGGTGTCATCCCCGACGGCGGTGACCTGCACGCGGACCGTGTTGTCCGTGGCCACGGTCCCGGCGACGACCTTGTCTCCGGGTGAGCGGAGCACTGTCTTGGATTCGCCGGTGATCATCGACTCGTCGAACTCGGCCTGGCCGTCGACGACCACGCCGTCGGCCGGCATCCTGGCTCCGGAGCGGACCAGGACGGTGTCCCCTGCCAGGAGTTCGCTGACCTTGACGGTCTCCGTGCCCGCTGCGGTGATGCGGTCCGCCTCGTCCGGCAGCAGTGCGGCGAGGGCATCGAGCGCGCCCCGCGCCGAGCCGAGGGCGCGCATCTCGATCCAGTGCCCCAGCAGCATGATCGCCACCAGCAGGGCCAACTCCCACCAGAAGTCGAGGTCAAACCCCCCGATGCCCAGGCTCGTGACCCACGAGGCGACGAAAGCGACGCTGATGGCCATGGCGATCAGCAGCATCATGGCCGGTTTGCGGCTCTTCAGTTCATCCAGGCCGCCCTTGAGGAAGGGCTGCCCGCCATAGAAGAAGATGACGGTCCCCAGTACCGGCGGGATCCAGGCCGAACCGGGGAAAACCGGAGGCACATAGCCGAGCAGGTGTCCGAACATGGGGCTGAACAGCACCACGGGGACCGCCAGCGCCAGCGTCAGCCAGAACCTGTTCTTGAACATCGCGACGCTGTGGCCGGCATGCTGGCCGTGGCTGTGCACAAGGTGCTCATCGTCCCGGCCGGGCTGTGGCTGGACGTGGCCGGAGTGGCCGGTGCCGGCCCGCAGTTGGTCTGTCTGTCCGCTGTGCTGGTGGTCCATGGTTCCTGCCTCCGGAGAAGTCGTGGCTGTCCTGTTACCGACTTCAAACATACCCCCGGGGGGTATGTTTGGCAAGAGCGTCGTTGAATCGGCCGGGCACTCCGAACCCGGGGTCAGCGCACCTCGATGACGCCCATCATGCCGAGGTCCTCATGGTCCAGGATGTGGCAGTGGTAGACGGAGCGGCCGGTAAAATCCCGGAATGCGATCCGGACCGTGCACTGGCCGTTGGCCGGCACGTTGACTACATCCCGGAGAACCGCCGTCTCCAGGGCGCGGCCATTCTCCGCTATGAGCTGCATCGGCCACACGTGCAGGTGGAAGGGGTGGTCCATGGGGCTGCGGTTGACCAGGACCCACTCCTCAACCGTCCCGGCGGCAACGGTGGTGTCCGTCCTTCGCTCGTCGAAGACCAGGCCGTTGATGGTGAAGCCCATCATTCCCGCGCCCATTCCCTGACCCGACCCCGGCCCCATGGGAGTGGCGAGCACCAGCTGCCGGCGCGCGGCGACGGCGGCGGAGCGCAACTCAGGCGGGGCGGCCCCGGCTGAAATGACGGGGGCTGGCGGGGCCGGGTCGCCGGCCACGTCCAGCGTTGCCAAGGTGGTGCCGGCCGGATCCGCCGGCCCGTCCTGCTCCGCCGGCAGGCCCGGACCCATGCGGCGCCGGCTCATGCCGGGCATGGTCCCGCGGTCATAAGGCATCGCGCGCAGTTCGGATTGCCCGAGGGCGGCCGTGACCAGCAGATCCGCCCGGTTCCCCGGCGCCAGCAGCACTTCCTGAACGTCCGACGGCGACCGGAACCGTCCGGAGTCCATGCCCAGGAGCTGCAGCTTTTGCCCGTCCAGCCGCAAGCGCAGGTACCGGGCCACGCAGCAGTTCACAATGCGCCACCGTTCCCGTTGCCCCGGCCGCGCGCCCAAACGGGGATTGGCTTGGCCGTTCACCAGCAGGAGCGCACCCTCGCGCCCGGCCATCCGGTCCTGCTGCGAGGCCTCGGCCACGTTCCCGGCACCATCCAGGCTGGTGTCCGAGACGAGCAGTACGCGTTCGGCGCTCGCGGGCACCGGCACGGGATCTTCGACGATGATGGCGCCGAAGAGGCCCGCGAAGATCTGGTCGGAGACCCGGCCGTGGTGATGCGGGTGGTACCAGTACAAGCCCGGCGGGTGCCCGGCCGGGAGCCGGTATTCATAGTCGAAGCTGCTGCCAGGGTCAACGGCCACGAACACGTTGTCGCCGTTGCCCTGGGGCGAGACGTGGAGTCCGTGCAGGTGCAGGTTGCTGGGTTCGGCCAGCTTGTTGACCAGTTTGAGCCTGAGCACGTCCCCGGCGCGCAGCCGGAGGGTGGGCCCGGGGATGCTGCCGTTGTAGCCCAGCGCCCCCGCCTGCCGTCCGGCCAGCGGGAACTGGCCCGGGGCAGCCTGGAGGCTGGCTTCCAGGAGGCCGCCCGAACTGCTGAGCGCCGAAGGCTGCCCCAGGGGCTCCCCGGTCACCGGCGACGGCCGCGAGTTGAGGGTCCACCACAGGCCGACGCCCCCGGCAACGGTGCCGGTAAGGCCGACCCCGCCCAGCAACAAGGCGCTGCGGCGGCTGATAGCAGGCACTACGGCCCCTCGCCGAGTTCCTTAACGTGCTCGCGGTACTGCTCTGCCGTCAGTTCGCCTCTCGCGAAGCGCTCATCGAGGATGAGCCGGGCCTGGCTCCTGCCGCCCGGGGTTCCAGGGCTCCGGCCGGGCGTGCCCGGCTGGGGCGAGGGCCCGGGTTGGCCGTAGGGACTTGGTTGGCCGTAGGGACCGGGGTGTCCCGGCCCGGGTTGCGCTCCGTGGCCGGGCCCGCCGAAGATCCGGACCGCGAGCAGCACCAGCACCGCGACTCCGACGAGGAAGAGCACGCCCCACAGCCACATCCACCACAGGTTCTGCCCGTAACCCCACATCATGACTGTTCCCTTCGCCAACGGAAGTTACTGATCCCATGGTGCTCCCGCCGGGACAGTAGCGCTAGGGTCCTAAGTCGCCCTCCGACCAGGCGCCGTCAGCTGATGAGCAGGCTCAAGGCCTCGGCCAGGTGGCTGACTTCCCGGACCGAGAAGCCCGCCGGGACCGGGCCTGGCCCGTTGGGGCTGGCGGGTACCACGGCGTGCGTGAACCCCAGCCGGTGCGCTTCCTGGATGCGCTGGTTGATCCCAGGGACCGGACGGACCTCGCCGGCCAGGCCCACCTCGCCAAACGCGATCAGCCGCTGCGGAAGCGGCTTCTTGGCCTTCGCCGAGGCAACAGCCAGGGCCACGGCGAGATCCGTGGCGGGTTCGCTGAGCTTCACCCCGCCCACGGTCGCGACATAGGAGTCATCCTTGTGCAGCAGGCAGCCGGCGCGCTGCTGCAGCACGGCCAGGAGCATCGCCACCCGGGAGCTGTCCAGGCCGCTGGTGGCCCTGCGCGGCTGCGCGTTGGCGCTTTCGGCGAGCAGGGACTGGACCTCTGCCAGCAGCGGCCGGCGGCCCTCCAGCGTCACCGTGATGCACGTGCCGGACACCGGGTCCTTGGTACGGGAGACAAACAAGCCGCTGGGATCGGCCAGGCCGACGATGCCGTCCTCGTTCAGGTCGAAGCAGCCGACGTCGTCGGTGGGGCCGTAGCGGTTTTTCACCGCGCGCAGCAGCCGCAGCCGGGAGTGCCGCTCGCCCTCAAACTGGCAGACCACGTCCACCAGGTGCTCGAGCAGCCGGGGCCCGGCGATGGAGCCGTCCTTGGTCACGTGCCCCACCAGCAGGGTGGTCATGTTGCGGCGCTTGGCGGCGGCGATCAGCGAGGCCGCGACTTCGCGGACCTGGGAGACGCCCCCGGCGCTGCCTTCGACGTCCGCGCTGCTCAGCGTCTGGACCGAGTCCACAACCAGCAGCCTCGGCTCCAGTTTTTCCACCTGCCCCAGCGCCTGGCCGAGGTCCGTTTCGGCGGAGAGGTACAGCGATTCGGCGACGGCGTCGATCCGGTCCGCGCGCAGCTTCACCTGGGCGGCCGACTCCTCGCCGGTGACGTAGAGGACGTCCTGGGCGGTGCGGGCGAACTTGGCCGCGACGTCCAGCAGCAGCGTGGACTTTCCCACGCCGGGCTCGCCGGCCAGCAGGATCACGGCGCCGGGAACCAGTCCGCCGCCCAGCACGCGGTCCAGTTCGTCTACCCCGGTGGGGAGGAACGCCGCCGTCGTGGCATCGACGTCGGCGATGCGGCGGGCCGGCTCCAGGACGGTGGTCGCCGCCGTCGTCCGCGCCACGGCGGCGCCGGTCTCTTCAACGGTGCCCCAGGCCTGGCACTCGCCGCACCGGCCCACCCACTTGGCCGTGGTCCAGCCGCACTCCGCGCACTTGTAGCCCGGCGCCTTGGCGGCGCGGGAAGTCTTTGTTGCCATTGCTCCACCCTAACCGGGGGCACTGACATTCAGGCCCGGGGACCGCTGGCCGGCAGCAGGGGCTAGAGGGCGGGCAGGATGTCCCGGGCCTCGTTCGGATCCATGCCGGCGGCTTCGAGCAGGTCCACCATGAGCGGGCGGAAGAGCATAACCACGGTTTCCCCCTCAAGCCGCTGCACGTCCAGCAGGCGCGGGTGCAGCCGGCCCGCCGTTTCGCTTAGTTCCACCCGGGCCGTGCGCAGGTGGGCGCGGCGGACGCCGTCGTGCACCTCCGCCAGCCCCAGGCCGAGTTCATCGATCGCCGCGGCAGTCTCCTGCAGGACCTCGGCAATGTTCTCGGTGGCCTCGTCCGAGAGCGCGGCGTGGTTGATCGCGCTGGTCAACCGGCGCGCAAACACGCGGCTGTTGCGCAGCGCGAGGTCGATGAAGTCCACCGACTGCGCCAGCCGGTCCAGCTCGTCCCGGTACCGGCGGTAGGCGGGGGCCAGGGTGGCCACCTCGCCGGAGGAGCGCAGCGTCTGGCGCATCGCATCGACCAGGGGCTGGCAGTTGCGCCCCCGGATCAGCGCATGCCAGGCCTGGGTGGAGTCACTGTGGGTCAGGGCCGAGGAGCACTCGCGCAGGACCTCCGCTAGTTCGTGGAGCAGTTTCTTCACGTCGTTGCGGGGTTCGCGCCGCGGATCCTTGGGGATCAGGAAAGTCACCAGGAGCGCGCAGACGCCGCCCACGACGGCGTCGATGCTCCGGGTGAACGGTCCTCCGGCGGGAGCCGGCAGCAGCACCACCAGCAGGGACTGCAGCCCCAGCTGGGTGGTGAAAATAGTTCCGCTGTCCAGGAAGCGCGCCAGTAGAATCGAGAAAAGGAGCACGACGGCGGCCTGCCAGATTCCCGCGCCCAGCCAGTGCAGCAACAGGTCGCCCACCACAATGCCGATGGTGCAGCCCAGGCCTACCTCCACGACGCGGCGAAGCCGCGGATCACGGGAGAAGCCCAGGGCGATCAGGGAGGAGGTGGCGGCGAACAACGGCCCGGTGTGGCCCAGGACGTACTCGGCGAAGGCGTAGGCCCCTACCGCGCAGGCCGTCATCTGGAGCGCAGGCACCAGCGAATTACGGCTCCGGACAAATCCGGTGCGGACCCGGCCGCGCAGGAATCGTGCGCTTGCGGTGAACCCAGTAGCGGAGGCCATGCCCACCAGTCTATTTGCTGTCCGCGGCGCCAAGGTTGCGGGACGCGGCCCCTACGGCTGTGACTCAGCTAACGCAAGACCGACCCGTCCGTCGTCGACCAATGGTCCGACGTCGTTAACCCTCCGTTCACTTTGGACCCCAATTCTCTTCACCTGGGGCACCTAACTTCGGTAAAGGTACAAAACGTATCCACCGTCTTTATTGCTCGGACGTCTCCGGTCCGACACGCATCTGAATAACCCTGGAAGGGGTACATCTAGTGAAGGCATCACGCTTCGGCCGCAACGCGGCCATTGCTGTTATCGCAGCCGGCGCACTCGCGCTCACCGCTTGCGGTTCGGACAACGCAACAAACACCACTGCGGGCACCCAGGCGGCCTCTGGCTCCAAGGTCACCGGCACGCTGACCGGCATCGGTTCCTCCGCGCAGGGTGCGGCCATGGACGTGTGGAAGACCAACTTCGCCTCCGCCAACCAGGGCGCGAACGTGCAGTACTCCCCGGACGGTTCCGGCGCAGGCCGCAAGGCCATCCTCGACGGCTCGGCCCAGTTCGCCGGCTCCGACGCCTACCTCAAGGACGAGGAAGTCGCCAAGGCCAAGGACCAGTGCGGCCCCGACGGCGCCATCGAGGTTCCCGTCTACATCTCGCCGATCGCCATCGCGTTCAACGTGCCTGGCGTGACGGACTTGAAGCTGGACGCAACCACTGCGGCCAAGATGTTCCGCGGCGAGATCGCCAAGTGGAACGACCCCGCCATCACCGCGCTGAACCCGGACGCCAAGCTGCCGGACCTCAAAGTCACCCCGGTCAACCGCTCTGACGACTCCGGCACCACCAAGAACTTCACCGAGTACCTCTCCGCAGCGGCTCCCGCCGTCTGGAAGGACAAGGCTGACGGTGTCTGGCCGGCTTCGCTGAAGGGCGAGAACGCCAAGGGCACCTCCGGCGTCGTCAAGACCGTCACCGACACCGCCGGTGCGGTCACCTACGCCGATGACTCGGCCGTCAGCGGCAAGCTGGGCACCGCCCAGATCAAGGTTGGCTCCGAGTTCGTCAAGATCTCCCCGGAAGCGGCCTCCAAGGCCGTTGACCTGGGCAAGCCTGTCGAGGGCCGCGGCGCCAACGACCTTGCCATCAAGCTGGACCGCACCACCACCGAAGCCGGCGCCTACCCGCTGGTCCTGGTCTCCTACCACGTTCTCTGCAGCACCTATGCCAAGCAGGAAACCGTTGACCTGGTCAAGGCCTTCGAGAAGTACGTACTTTCCGCAGAGGGCCAGAAGGCCGCTGCCGAGTCCGCCAAGTCGGCTCCGCTGTCCTCCGCCCTGTCCGAAAAGGGTGTCAAGGCGATCGAATCCATCAAGGTCAAGTCGTAAGGTTTGAATTGAACGGTCGAGTTCCCCGCCCCGCCGTATGGCAGGGCGGGGAACTTAGCCGCGTCACCCGCAGTTTCGCTACGGGCCGTTCCACGACGTTCCGTACATCCGCAACACCGACACCGAAGGGCCAGGTATGACCTCCACCTCCCTGACCAAACCCCAGGGCGCAGGCCGTGCCGGGGACAAAGTCTTCTCAGGGGCCACCCTGGCAGCGGGCTGCCTGATCCTCGCCGTCCTGTTTGGGGTTGCGCTCTTCCTCGTCATCCAGGCGATTCCCGCGTTCACCGCCCCGGCCGCCGATATCCAGGGCGGCGAGGGCTTCTTCGCCTACATCTGGCCGATCGTCATAGGCACCCTCATCGCGGCCGTCATCGCGCTGGTCATCGCCACCCCCGTGGCCATCGGCGTCGCACTCTTCATCTCGCACTACGCCCCGCGCCGGCTGGCGTCCGGCCTTGGCTACGTAGTGGACCTGCTGGCCGCCATCCCCTCGGTGGTCTACGGTGCGTGGGGCGCCGCCTTCCTGGCGAAGGAAATCGCGCCCGCCTACGACTGGCTCGCGAAAAACCTGGGCTGGCTGCCGATCTTCCAGGGCCCGGCGTCCGCCACCGGCAAGACCATCCTGACGGCAGGCATCGTGCTCGCGGTGATGGTCCTGCCGATCATCACCTCGCTCTCACGCGAAATCTTCCTGCAGACCCCCAAGCTGCACGAGGAGGCCGCACTGGCCCTTGGCGCCACCCGCTGGGAAATGATCCGGATGGCCGTGCTGCCGTTCGGCCGCCCGGGCATCGTCAGTGCCGTGATGCTGGGCCTGGGCCGTGCCCTTGGCGAAACCATGGCCGTCGCGCTCGTGCTCTCCTCCGGCGCCCTCACGGCAAGCCTGATCCAGTCCGGCAACCAGACCATCGCCGCCGAGATCGCCCTGAACTTCCCCGAAGCCAGCGGCCTGAAGGTCAGCACGCTGATCGCCGCCGGCCTGGTGCTCTTCGTCATCACCCTCGGTGTGAACATGATTGCCCGGTGGATCATCACCCGGCACAAAGAATTCTCGGGAGCCAACTAAATGACCTCCACCCTGACCCCGGTGCGCAAACGCTCGGCCCTGACCAAGGGGCAACTGCCCAAGGCCGCGCCGTACATCGTCCTGGCCCTCGCCCTCGTCATCGGTGCCGCCATCCTGGCCCTGGTCGGCTTCAACGCCTTCGGCTGGGGCATCGTCTCGGCGCTGCTCTTCACCGCCGGGCTCGTCGGCTGGAGCGCCGTAGTTGAGGGCTCGCGCAAGGCTAAGGACAAACTGGCCACCTGCCTCGTCGCCGGCGCCTTCCTTATTGCCCTGCTGCCGCTGATCTCGGTGATCTGGACCGTGCTGGTCAAGGGTCTGCCGGGACTGGTGGACCCCGGCTTCCTGACCACCTCGATGAACGGGGTCACCGGCGCCTACGACAACAAGGCCGTCGAACAGGGCGCCCCCGTGCTGGGCGGTATCTACCACGCCCTGGTCGGCACCGTGCAGATCACCCTGCTCGCCACCGTCATCTCGGTCCCGGTGGGCCTGCTGACCGCGATCTACCTCGTCGAATACGGCGAGGACCGGGCGCTGGCCCGTGCCATCACCTTCTTCGTCGACGTGATGACCGGCATCCCCTCAATCGTGGCCGGCCTGTTCGCCGCAGCGTTCTTCTTCGCCGTCGTCGGCCCGGGCACCAAGACCGGGGCCGTTGCCGCCGTCGCACTTTCGGTGCTGATGATCCCGGTGGTGGTCCGCTCCAGCGAGGAAATGCTCAAGATCGTGCCGAACGAACTCCGCGAAGCCGCCTACGCCCTCGGCGTCCGCAAGTGGCGGACCATCCTCAAGGTGGTCATCCCGACGGCGATTTCCGGCATCGCCTCCGGCGTCACCCTGGCCATTGCCCGCGTGATCGGCGAAACCGCCCCGATCCTGGTCACCGCCGGCTTCGCCACCTCCATCAACAACAACGTGTTTGGCGGCTGGATGGCCTCGCTACCCACCTTCATCTACACGCAGATCCTCAACCCGACCTCGCCGTCCAACCCGGGTCCGTCCGACCAGCGCGCCTGGGGCGCGGCCCTGGTCCTCATCATCCTCGTGATGCTGCTCAACCTGGCCGCCCGCCTGGTGGCCCGCATCTTCGCCCCGAAGGCCGGCCGCTAAGGCCACCGCAGGCACCCGGCCCCACCACCACAAGTGAAGGAACAGCATGTCTAAGCGCATCGACGTCAAAGACCTGAACGTCTACTACGGCAAATTCCTGGCCGTCGAGGACGTCAACATCAACATCGACGCCAAGTCCGTCACCGCCTTCATCGGCCCCTCCGGCTGCGGCAAGTCCACCTTCCTGCGCACCCTGAACCGGATGCACGAAGTCATCCCCGGCGCCCGGGTGGAAGGCGAAGTGCTGCTCGACGGCGACAACCTCTACGGTCCCGGCGTGGACCCCGTGACGGTGCGCTCGCAGATCGGCATGGTCTTCCAGCGGCCCAATCCGTTCCCCACCATGTCCATCCGGGACAACGTGCTGGCCGGCGTGAAGCTGAACAACCAGAAGATCTCCAAGGGCGAGGCGGACTCGCTCGTGGAGCGCTCCCTGCGCGGCGCCAACCTCTGGAACGAGGTCAAGGACCGCCTGGCCAAGCCCGGTTCGGGGCTCTCCGGCGGCCAGCAGCAGCGCCTCTGCATCGCCCGCGCCATCGCCGTGGAGCCCCAGGTGATCCTGATGGACGAGCCCTGCTCCGCGCTGGACCCGATCTCCACGCTCGCCATTGAGGACCTCATCAACGAGCTCAAGGACGAATACACGGTGGTGATCGTGACCCACAATATGCAGCAGGCTGCCCGCGTCTCGGACAAGACGGCGTTCTTCAACATCGCCGGCACCGGCAAGCCCGGCAAGCTGATCGAGTACGGGGACACCCACACCATCTTCAGCAACCCCTCCGTGAAGGCCACCGAGGATTACGTCTCCGGCCGCTTCGGATAAGAGCAGCCGACGGGTCCCTAGAGCCCCGCGAGGGGCGACAGGGCGAGTTCCAGCACAAAGGCCGCCGCGGCGGTGACCAGCGGCGTCAGTGCCCAGAAGGCGAGGATCCGCAGCACCAGCCGGCGGTTGGTCGCCGTGTATCTCTGGTTGGTGCCCGCCCCCAGCACCGCGGAGGTCACGGTGTGGGTGGTGGAAATCGGCCAGTGCAGGCCGATCGCGCCCACCAGCAGGATGGCGCTGCTGTAGAGCTGAGCGACGAAGCCGCGCAGGGGGTCGACCCGGATCATCCGGTAGCCGATCGTGTAGGAGATCCGCCACCCGCCTGCGAGTGTGCCTGCCGTCAGCATGGCCGCGGTCAGGAGCGCCACCCAGACGGGGGTGGTGCCGTCGTCGGGGAGCCCCGCGGCCAGCATCGCCAGGATCAGCACGGCGCTGGTGCGCTGGCCGTCCTGCAGGCCGTGGCCGAAAGCGACGGCGCCCGCGGCGATGGCCTGGGCGCGCCTGGACCTGGTATTCACGACGCTCGGCGGTGTGTAGCGGGCTGCCCACGTGGCCGGCCAGACCAGCAGATAGGCGCCCGCGAAAGCGATGACCGGGGAGAGCAGCAGGGGCAGCACCACTTGGAAAAGCAAGGACTGGTCCACGCCCAGGACCGAATGTCCGCCTACCGCAACGCTGGCGACGCCGGCCCCGGCCAGGCCCCCCACGAGCGCGTGTGTCGAGGAGGCCGGGATGCCGCGCCACCACGTGAAGAGGCCCCAGAGCACGGCGCTCAGCAGGCCGGCGATGAGGATGGTCAGGCCGTTGCCGCCGGGCGGAAGAACCACCCAGGTCCGGCTGACCTCCAGCGCCAGGGCTGCGCTCAGCCCGGCGCCGATGAAGTTGAACAGCCCGGCCAGGAGCACCGCGACGGTGGGGGTCAGGGCACGCGTCCGGACGGCGAGGGCAACCGAGGAGGACGCGTCGCGGAAGCCGTTGAGAAAGGCGAACGCCCCGGCGAAGAGCACCACCAGGGCAAAGAAAACGACGGACACCTCAGGATTCCTTGACGATGATGCTGCCCACCTGGGTGGCGATCCGCCGCATGTCCTTGGTGACTTCCACGAGCTGGTCCGCGATGTCGCGGTTGCGCGCGTACTGCGCCGACTTCATGTCCTTGATCATGTCCGCCACCCAGACCCGGTGGGTGCGCTCAGCCCGCTTGGTGAGACGGAGGACCTCGATCCAGTAGTCCTCCAGGTCATCGAGGTTGTTCAGCTGGCGCATGGCGTCAACGGTGAGTTCGGCCTGCCGGCTGATGATTTCCAGCTGGTCGGCCGCGCGTTTGGGCAGCCGCTCCAGCTTGTACAGGAAGACGAGGTCCGCGGCGGCGTCGAGCTTCTCCATTGCCTCGTTGAGGTAACGGGAGAGCGCATACATGTCCTCGCGGGGGAGCGGATTCAGGAAGCTGGTCCGCATGTGGGTCAGGAGGGCAAAATGCAGTTCCGCCGACTTCGCCTCGTGGTCGTGCATGTCCTCCACCAGCCGCGCATGTTCGCTGGCGGGCGCGCCAAGGATCTCCGAGAGGGTTCCCGTGGCCACGGCTATCTGGTGGGCCATCTGGGACAGCAGGTTCAGCCCTGCGGGCTCCTGGGGGAAAAGGCGCAGCTTCACGTGGGGTTACCGGTCTCCGGACGAGGCTTACACGGGCGTTGTCTGCCGGCCCTGGAACGTGACGATGGCCCGCGCATGGGGTTTACTTTACCGCCCGGACTTCGGCCGGCGGGAACGGCCGGCCGAAGTCCGGGCGCCGGGCCGGCCGGAACGGGCCACTGGCAACGGGCATGAAAATGGTGCCGAACCGGATACGCCTCTCGGCGGTAGGCCGCTCTAGGCGGCTAATTGTTGAAGCCCGGGGGTTTCGCGGCTCGGCACCGCCTTTAGTTTTCTACTTCGGGGGGACCAAGTCAACATTGACAGCAGGGCCCCGGCGTGCGTATTGACAGTGCCCGCACGGCGGGGTTAGACGGCCGATTTCCGGCGCCCACCAGCCGCCGGAGGGCTCAGTCCAGCTCGCCCAGCCGCCAGGCGTTGGCGGCATGTTCGAGGTCCTCGGCGGTCTTGACCAGGAGGTGTGAATTCCGCGTCAGCTTGCTCGCATGATTGGCGTTGCTGTGCTCCGCGCCGTCGGCAAGTGTGGCCTGGCCCAGCGCCACCACCCGGCAGAATGCCGCCGAGCGCTCGAGTGCGACGTCGAACTCCCCGTCGAAGGCGCCGGAGAGGATGGCGTCCGCCATCGACTTCATTTCCTCGGCGCCCGGAGGCTCGGCTGCGCCGGCCACCACGTGGGACACCTGGGCGGTGTCCTTGCCCGCTCTGAAGTAGACCGAAATCCGTTCCGGATCCCGGATCGTGGCGGCCCGCAGCGCGTAGAGCCGCCAGAGCGCGCCAGGGAGGGACCGCGCCGGGCTCTCCGCCCACATTTCGGCTATGGCATCGAGGCCCTGTTCATCAGCGAGTTTGACCAGCCGCCGCGTGACCTTGGGGTCGTCGCTGTCCCGTCCGCGGCGGACGAGCGCCTGGGCTGCGAGGTGGGCCGCCTCGGAAACCCGCGCCGGGTCCGCACCCCCGGCGAAAGGCTCAAAGTCGATCGGCGCAAAGGGCTTCGGCTTGTGGTGACGGTGCGGTCCGGGGCTGCTGGCTCCTGCTTGCTCGCTCATGCCACCACGCTACTCCTGTGCATTCCGGGAATCGAGCATGCCCCCGTGTGCGGGGACAACGCCCGGGAAGCGGACGACGGCGGCGCGTCGGGCCCGGTGACAAAGCTCGCCTGCGTCTGGGGTACAGTATTAACGTCCAGAAATGGACTGGGCCGACGCGCCTGTCAACAGCGGATTTTTCCGCCGGTTGGGGCTGTCGGCTGGGGCCTTTAGCTCAGTTGGTAGAGCATCGGACTTTTAATCCGTGGGTCGTGGGTTCGATCCCCACAGGGCCCACTCTTTTAGCGAAGAGTGGAAAAACCCCCGGCATCCTGGCGACAGGACGCCGGGGGTTTTTTGCGTCCGGGGACTGACGCGCCCGCCCGGGCCGTCCCCGTGCAGTAAGCAAGCCTGCCTAGTAGTTAGATCGGCTAGGATTATCGGATGAACTCGGACAGCGCAGCAGGCTCAGGGTACTGGTATGGGCCGGATGAGCGGCTTGACCCGCCCACCGCGGTGTTGCAGGCCCTCCGCGGCTACCGCGCCGCCGAGGTTGCCACCAGGCGCTCGACGCGGGACTCGATGGGCATGGGGGAAACCGACCTGCTGGCCCTTCGCTATCTGCTGCGCGCCCAGGCCGCCGGGGAGCGGGTGGGCCCCAAGGACTTGAGCCGGACGCTGGGCATCACGACGGCGTCCACCACCTCGCTGATCGACCGGCTCGTCGGCAGCGGCCACGTGCGACGCGAGCCCCATCCCACGGACCGCCGCTCCCTGGTGATCGTGCCGACCGCCGCGACGGATTCGGAAGTCCGCGAGACGCTGGGGGAGATGCACCGCAGGATGCTGGCGGTGGCCGAAGAGCTCAGCGCGGAGGAGAGCCGCATCATCGTGTCCTTCCTGCGCCGGATGGCCGATGCCCTCACCGAACAGGTCGAGCGCCACTAAGCCGACAGGAACATCCGCGAAGATTATCTAGACAGCAACTAGCTAGTTGGACTAGTGATATGTATGCTTACTACTTGTGTTAGATAATCGTTTTCGTGGAGGAGTCGTGGCTGAGTTGTTGACGATCACCGGAATCCCGGGAGCCGGTGCGGCCCCTCTGGGTGCGCCGGACTCCCCGGCAGAGCCGGGCGCCGCCGCCCCCGTCCTGCCTATGACCACCGCCAGCAAGGCACCGAGCCATTGCGGAGCTCCGATGGAGTGGACTGCCCCGGCGCTGGACGCCATGTCCGCTTACTCGTTCGACGCCGGGATCGGCTCCGCGGAGCTGCCGCCGGTGTGGCGTTGCTCCTGCGGTTTCCAGCTTGATGGCATTGTCCACACTTCCAACGCGCTGGCCGCGCTTTCGTGACCGCCCTTCCAGTGCTCGCGGTGGCACACAGCCGCCCCGCGTCCGGAGCGGCAGCAGCGTCCGGCGCCGGCCTCAATGCCAGGGTCCTGCCGCTGCCGGACGCTCCCGGCGGACGCTTCCTGGTCCACGAGCTCCTGGGACGCGGTGCGACTGCCACGGTGTTCCGCGGAACAGACCTGCTCAGCGACCGTCCGGTCGCCATCAAGGTGGCCGAAGGTCCCGCCGAGAAGCACGCCAACCGGATCCACGCAGAAGCGCGCGTACTCGCCTCCCTGGATCACCCCGCCGTGGTCCGCTTCATTGCCGCCGGCACGGTCCCGCCCGGTGACCAGTGGGCGGGCCGGCCCTTCCTGGTCGAAGAATTCGCCTACGGGGGCAGCCTTGCCGAGCGGATCCGCGGCGGCGCCACCGGGCCGGAGGAAGTGGCCGGCTGGGCCGCCGCCGCTTTGTCCGGGCTGGGGCACGTCCACGCGCGCGGCCTGGTCCACCGGGACATCAAGCCCGCAAACATCCTGCTTAGTGCGCTCCGGAGGTGCTCGGTACGAATCGCCGACTTCGGGATCGCCACGCCGGCCGGGACAGCCCCTGAACCGGGGGATTCGTCGGGCACCGTGCATTACATGAGCCCGGAGCAGGCGGCCGGTCAGCCCGTCAACGCTGCCACGGATGTCTATGCGCTGGGACTGGTGCTGCTGGAGTGCCTTACCGGCGTGAAGGCCTACCCCGGGACGCCGGTCGAGTCGCTCGTGGCCCGCACCCTGCGGGGACCGGAAATTCCGGCCCAGCTCGGTGCCGGCTGGGTGTCGCTGCTGACGGCCATGACGGCGATGGACCCCGCAGCGCGGCCCTCGGCGGCGGCGGCCCACAAGCTGGCAACGCGGCTGGCCCGGGCACTCCCGCCGCTCCGTCTGGTCGGCTGAGGCGCGGACCGAGTGGCCGGCTGACCGACTCGAGGTTCGACTCCCGGTACGTCAAAAGGCCGGCCTGCACGCTCAGTGCAGGCCGGCCTTCGGCGTTCTTCCTGTGTCCGTCGGACCCCGGTGCTAGCCGGCGGTGATCAGGTGGGTGAAGTGGTCATACCGGAAGGTGACCGGGCCGCCGTCGTGCACCAGGCTGAGGTTTCCACCGCCCGGGACTCCGCCTGCGCCGTAGTTCTCGGCCCAGGAACGGTTGAGCGCGGCCTTGAACGAGTAGGTGCCGGCCGGCAGCTCCGGGAACGTCAGCTTCCAAACGAGGTCCGCCGGATCCAGCGCGAGCTGGGCTTGCGGGCAGTCCGGCATCCAGTCGCCCGGGCAGCCCAGCTCCGAATCGAGGTCCCCGGCAGCCGCCACCGCGGCCGGCTGCTGCGAGGCGTAGACCGGGCTCATCACATGGGTGCTGTTGTCGTAGCGGAAGGTCACCGCGCCACCCGGGTGGTTCAGCACGATGTTGCTGCCGTTGGCGCCGCCCCCCGCGCCGTAGTTCTCGTCCCAGGAGCCGCTAATGGCGGCCTTGAATTCGTAGCTGCCGGCGGGCAGGTCGGGAACGGCCAGGCGCCAGACCTTGTCCGCCGGATCCAGCTTGAGGAAGGCTGCCGGGCAGGCCGGCTGCCAGTCCCCGGGGCAGCCCATTTCCGAGTTGAGGCTGCCCGCAATGGTGACCGAATTGGGCTGGGGGAGGTCCCCCGCGACCACCGTGCGGACGTCGCTGACCACTTCGCCGGCCCCCGGCACCGTCAAGAGCGCGCGATAACGCAGCTGGGTCCCGTCCGGCAGTGACAGGCCCGCCAGGTCATCCACGGCGGTGTAGTCGGGGGAGGAGCTGTCCTCGCCAAACTTCGTCCAGGTCCCGCCGCCGATGCTGCGTTCGAACCGGACCACGTAGTCGGCCTTCTCCGGGCTGGCGACGGCACTGACCTCGACCTTGCCGCGGACGCTGCTGCCTTCCTTGGGGTTCACGATGCTGAGCACCGGGGACGGGACGGTGACGCTGCGGGGCTGGCTCACCGAGGTGTGCGCTCCGTTGTCCAGCACCACGGCGCGGTACTCCACGGCGGTGCCGGCTTTCAGGGCGGAGACGTCATGGAAGACCTGGTAGGGCGCCGTGTCGTCAGTACCGATTGGGGCCCATGCGCCGCCCGCCGTGCGGGCCTGGAAGGTTACCTCGTAGAAAGAGGTGCCGTCGACGTCGGCCGCGACGCGTACGCGGCTGTTGTCCGCGGCAGAGGCTGCCGGCGCCTGCAGGCTTACGGCCGGCGCTGCCTTGGAGTGCGGGATGCGGCCGGCGGATTCGTAGACGACGGCGGAGAGCGGCGGAACCGTGACCGTCAGCTTCCCGTCCGCCGAGGTCTTGGCCTCGGCGCTTGCCTCCCCGTAGATCCGGTTGAAGGTGCGCTTGCCCACGTAGGTGGGGACCGCTGCGGTCTGGGCCTGCTTGCTGTTGTTGATGGAGACAACGTACTCGCGCTGGTCCTTGGCGTCGGTCCGGGAGAAGGCGTAGATGCCCGGCCCGTCGGAGGCGTACCGGTTCTGGTGCGCGCCGTTGCGCAGCGCCGGGTGTTCGGTGGTCAGGGCCGCGAGTTCGCTGATGTCGCGGTACAGCGGGTGGGCGGTGTTGAAGTTGTCGCCCGCATGCGTGGCGTCGGTGCCGAGCAGGTCATCGTCGAGGTAGTCCGGGACCTTGCTGGCAAACATCGTCTGGCGTGCATCCTGGTCCCCGCCGGGGCCGGTGAAGCCCTGTTCATCACCGTAGTAGACCACCGGGTTGCCGCGGGAGAAGTACATCAGCTCGTGGGCGAGCCGGTCCCGCGCGACGCGTTCGGCGTCGTCCGCGCCTGGGTTGTCCGCGGTGATGAAGCTGCCGATCCTGCCCATGTCGTGGTTGCCCAGGAACGTGGGGAGCTCGTAGACGTTGGAGTCGGCGTCGGTGTACCAGTCATCACCGGCGAAGAAGGTCTCCAGCTCCTTGGCGCCCTGGCCGCGCGAGGCGAAGTTCCGGGCCGCCTCCTGGAACGGAAAGTCGAGCACGGCCTGCATCTTGTTACGGGTGGTGAACTGGGAGGTGAAGCTCTTGGAGGTGTCGAAGACCTCGCCGAACATGAAGAATTCGTCCTTGCCGTGCGCCTTGGCGTAGGCGAGGACGCGGGGGCCGAACTGCTGCCAGAACTCGTCGTTGACATGCTTCATGGTGTCGATCCGGAAGCCGTCCACGCCGAAGTCGCCGATCCACTTCTCGTAGATGTTGACCATGCCGTTGACCACCTTCGGGTGCTCGGTGAACAGGTCGTCGAGGCCAAAGAAGTCGCCGTAGGAGGAGTTTTCGCCCTCGAAGGTGGTGTCGCCGCGGTTGTGGTAGAGCGTGGTGTCGTTGAGCCAGGCCGGGACCTTGAGGTTCTCTTCGCCGGGCGCGAGTTTCGGCGTGTACGGGAACGAGGTGGCCGCATCCAGCTTCGGGAAGGTGCCCGTGCCGGCGTAGTCACGGTCGTCGAACGGTTCGCCCGCGGCGGTCAGGTAGGGGGCGGCGTCCTTGGACTTGTACGCCGTGCGGTCGCCCTGCTCGTAGCCGATCACGTCGGCGGTGTGGTTGGTGATGATGTCGAAGTAGACCTTCATGCCGCGGGCGTGCGCCTCGTCGATGAGGGTCTTCAGCTCGGCGTTGGTGCCCAGGTGCGGGTCGATCTGGGTGAAGTCGGTGACCCAGTAGCCGTGGTAGCCGGCCGACTGGTCCTCCGGCTGGACGGCCTTGTTCTTGAAGCTCGGAGTCAGCCAGATCGAGGTGGTGCCGAGGCCCTGGATGTAGTCGATCTTGTCCCGCAGGCCCTTGAGGTCGCCGCCGTTGTAGAAGCCCTTCTTGGTCGGGTCGAAGCCGGAGACCATTGGGTTGGGACCCAGGCCGCCGTCGTCGTTGGCGGCGCTGCCGTTGTTGAAGCGGTCCGCCATCACAAAGTAGAACCGCTCGTCGGTGACCGGCCCGCGGAGCGAATGCGCAGCCGACGGGGCGCCCGGGCCCCGGGGGTCGGGGGCGGCCTGGGCGGGGACGACGGCGACGGCGGCGGCGGCCAGCGCCGCCACGAGGGCGACGCCGGCGCGGGCGGTGTGGTGGCGCCCTGCGCCGCGCCTCAAACGGGGCGGCCTGGGCAGGCTGGAGCTGCGGGTGAACACGATGGAGACCTTCCGGGTGAGCGACGTTGCCTCGACGAAGGGACGGATGCGGGAGACCGGCTACTGAGAGCCAAGTCACAATTGTAAGCGCTTGCACATGGATTTTCCAGCAAATATTCAGCCAGGGGTCCCCTGGCCGGTGCGATTCGGTTCGCGGGATATTCCGCGGGCAAGGCGTAGGGCCGCGGTGCCGCTTTGGATAGCATGGGCCTTTCAGGGCGGCTGCGGACACGGCTGCCGGAGGGCGCGGCGGAAGGGCGTGACGCCATGCGGACCATGCCCCCGCGGGCGGCGGAGGTGATCAGCCGGCTCCGTAGCGCCGGCTGCGTCTTCGCCGAAGAAGAGGCCGCCCTGCTGGTGGCCACGGCGGCCACGGACGAAGAACTGGAGACGCTGGTCCGGCAGCGGGTCGCGGGCGTGCCGCTGGAGCAAGTGCTGGGCTGGGCGGAGTTTTGCGGCCTCCGCATCGCCCTGGACCCGCAAGTCTTTGTGCCCCGCCGCCGCACCGAGTATCTCGTCCGGCGGGGAACAAAAGTCCTGCAGGCGCGCCGGGCGGCCGGGGCAGTGGGGATTCCAGTCGTCGTCGACCTCTGTTGCGGCTCCGGTGCCGTAGCTGCCGCGCTGGCGGCTGCGGCGGGGCCGCTGGAGCTGCATGCTGCCGACATCGATCCTGCGGCGGCGGCCTGCGCGCGGCGTAACGTGCTCCCGCTGGGCGGAGAGGTCCACGAGGGCGATCTGTACGGGGCGTTGCCGGACCGGCTGCGCGGCCGGGTGGATCTTCTGGCGGTGAACGCGCCTTACGTTCCCTCCGGGATGATCGGGACCATGCCGCCCGAAGCGCGCCTGCACGAGCCGCGGACTTCGCTCGACGGCGGCCCGGACGGATTGGAACTGCAGCGGCGTGTGGCCGCCGCGGCGCCGGAGTGGCTGGCGCCGGGCGGCCACCTACTGATTGAGACGAGCCGGCAGCAGGCGCCTCAGACGGTCCGAATCTTCGCCGGGAGCGGGCTCTCCGGCCGGGTCTTCAGCTCCCGGAAGCGGGACGCCACCGTCGTACTGGGCGCGGTTGCTGCCAGACGCTCAAAGCAGGGCCGTTAGCGGGGACCCGTTAGTGCTTGTCCGGGTCGACATTGGTTGCCGGTCCGGCCGGCGTAGCGCCGCCTTCATCCGACCAGTCCTGCCCGGTCTCATCGTTCAAAGCCGGATCGGAAGCGACGTCGGAGGCCGTGTCCACGGCGGCGTGGGCGCCGCCGGAGGTCCCCAGGTTGGCCGTGCCGGGGTGGGTGCTGTGTGCGGGGATCGCGCCGCCGGCCTGCGTGCCCGCTGCGGCCGGGGTCGCCGCGGACGGCGTCCCCGAGGGTGCGGGGCTCCCGGCTGAGGTCTCGTCCCGGTGGACGGCGGAGCTGATGACCGTGCCCGCGCGGCGGGCGGCCTCGGTGAGCTGGCTGGAAACCTCGGGGGCCTTTTCCTTGACCGCTTCCGTCGCGGCCGCCACCTTGTCCTGGACCGGCTTGCTCTGCCAGAGGCCCGCTGCCCGCGCTTTCAGTTTTTCGTAGGCTGCCCGCCCGGAACGGGATCCAAGGACGTAACCTGCCGCGAGGCCGGTGCCGAAAAGAAGTTTGGCTTTCATGCTGTACTCCTGCTCTGTGTTCTATGGAAGGGTGCTCTTGAAGTCGTGTTGAAATGTCGACGGGTACCAAAAAAACCGGCCCCAGGAAATAATCCCGGGACCGGTTTTCCGGTCACACCGTTTTAGCGGTGCGAGCGCTTGGTGATCATGCCGTAGACCAGCAGTACGATGATCGCACCGCCGATCGCCAGCAGCCACGTGGTCAGCGAGAAGAATTCCTGCAGTCCCGTGCCGAAGATAGCGCTACCGATGAGGCCGCCCAGGAGGGCGCCCACAACACCGAGGATCAGCGTGATGACCCAGCCACCGCCCTGACGTCCCGGCAGGATAGCCTTAGCAATTGCTCCGGCAATAAGACCCAGAATAAGAAATGCGAAAAAACCCATTTTATCGGCCCTTCTCTTTCATTGAGGAGACACCCGGGTTGCCGGGTGCGCTTCATCCTTCTGCCTAAATACTAATCATGCTTACTATCAAAACGCCACTCGACACCCGGAAAAGTTTGGAAAACCCTTGTATTCACAGGGAATTTCGGGAGTGTCGGGCGGTCAAAAACGCCCGTCCCAAGCGCGACGCCGGCCGCCGCAGTCCTCACCACGCGTAGTCCTCCGGGGCGGTCCGGTGGCCGGGGAAGATCGCGTCGAGGCGCCCCAGGGCCTCGACGTCGAGCTGCACCAAAAAGGAGCGCAGGGTGGCGCCGAGCTGCTCCCGGGTGCGCGGGCCGACGACCGGCGCCGTGACAGCCGGCTGGTGCAGCAGCCAGGCCAGCGCCAGTTCCCCCGGCTCGTGCCCGAGTTCGTCCGCGAGGTCCTCGTACCGGCGGATCTGGTTCCGGTGCTTCTTCAGGGCCTCAAGCGAGCGGCCTTCACTCCGGCGGACACCCTCGTGCTCCTGCTTGAGAACTCCGCCGAGCAGGCCTCCATGCAGTGGAGACCACGGCAGGATCCCCAGGCCATAGTGCTGGGCGGCCGGAATCACCTCGAGTTCGGCGTTGCGGGTCAGCAGGTTGTAGATGGACTGTTCGCTGACCAGGCCGTTCGAATGCCGGCGGGCGGCCGCTTCCTGCGCCCGGGCCAGGTGCCAGCCCGCGAAGTTGCTGCTGCCCGAGTAGAGGATCTTTCCCTGCTGCACGGCGACGTCAACTGCTTGCCAGATTTCGTCCCACGGCGTGTTCCGGTCCACGTGGTGAAACTGGTACAGGTCGATGTAATCCGTCCGGAGGCGCCGGAGGCTTGCGTCGAGGGCGTGGCGGATATGCAGCGCGGAGAGCCGGGACTCGTTAGGCCGGTCAGCCATTGTGCCGTAGACCTTGGTGGCGAGCACCGTCCGTTCCCGGCGCTCGCCGCCTTTGGCGAACCAGCGGCCTAAAATCTCCTCGGTCCAGCCGCGGTGCGTGGAGCCGCCGTAGACGTTGGCCGTGTCAAAGAAATTGATCCCGGCGTCCATCGCGGAATCCATGATCGCGTGGGCGTCCGATTCCTCGGTCTGCGGCCCGAAGTTCATGGTGCCCAGGCAGAGGCGGGAGACTTTCAGGCCGGAACGGCCCAGCTGGGTGTACTCCATGCGCCGCCCTCCCGGACGTCAGCGCTCCAGGCGGAACCCGAGCTTGATGGTCACCTGCCAGTCGGCAACCTGGCCGTTTTCGAGGTGTCCGCGGATTTCCTTGACTTCGAACCAGTCCAGATTCCGGAGGGTTTTTGCAGCCTCGGAGATGCCGTTGCGCACGGCGGCGTCCACGCCTTCATTCGAGGTCCCGACAATTTCAGAAATGCTGTAGGTGTGATTAGACAACTTCGCTCCTCGGGATCGTCATCGGTCTGCTGTCCCCGGCCGTTGGCCGGAGGCCGTCCCTGCAGATTAGCCGACACAGCCCGGCCGTACTAGGGGTGCGCCGCGTTGGTCGGCGATCCGAAGACCGGACCCGGTTCGGGCCGCTTGGGGGCGGGAGGGGCGCTTCCGTCGCGCGGCCGGACGCGCCGCATCATCCAGGGCAGCAGGTAATGCGTGGCCCAGGCCAGGTCGCCGGCCCGGGTCTCCCGCCAGTTGCCGGCGGGCAGCGGCTTGGGCTGCAGCGGCTGCAGGCTGTGCGTGACCTGCAGGGTGTCCAGCACCATGCCGGCGATCGTGTGGTGTCCGAGCGGGGAAAAATGCAGCCGGTCCGGATCCCACATCCTGGGGTCGCTCAGTTGCCGCAAGGCCCACAAGTCCGCGATGACGCCGTGATGGCGGGCGGCGATGGTCCGGATGTTCTCGTTGAAGACGGCCACCTTGCCGCGGATGTGGCCGAAGACCGGGGTGTCGCCCCAGTCCGGCCCGGTGAAGAGCACGACGGTTGCCCCCGCGGCGGAGAGGGCCGCGACCGCTGCATCGAGGCTTACCGCGAGCCGGTCGGGATCGCGCCGGTGGAAGACCAGGTCATTGCCACCCGCGGACAGCGTGACGAGGTCCGGTTTCAGGGCGATCGCCGGGCCGAGCTGCTGGTCCACGATCTGCTGCAGCACAAGGCCGCTGACGGCCAGGTTGGCGTAGGAAAAATCCCCGCGTGCGGCACTGAATTCCTCCGCGATCCGGTCCGCCCAGCCCCTCATTCCGCCGGGGCTGAGGGGCTCGGGATCGCCCAGGCCGGCTGTGAACGAATCTCCCAGGGCGACGTAGCGTTTCCAGGGGCCCGGACCGGCGCCGGTGGCGCCTTTGCGGGCCATTACCGGATCACCGAAGCTGGCCGCGTTCACACCCCCAGAAATACGCCCGTGAGCCCCCGTCCGGTAGGTACTTACGTCCCTACCGGAGAGGATTCCGCCGCGGTTTAGGCCCGGCCAGGGGACGCTTATACCACTAGGGGTATGTGAAATACCAAGGGGGGTATACCATGGAATGTAATCCGTCTACTCCGGGAGGCACCCATGGAACTCGATCCCACCGACATGAAGTCCGTTATTAACCGCCTGCGCCGCGCCCAGGGCCAGCTCGCGGCGGTCACTCGCATGATCGAAGAGGGGCGGGACTGCAAGAGCGTCGTCACGCAGCTTGCCGCCGTCTCCAGTGCCCTGGACAAGGCCGGATTCTCCATCATCGCCACCGGTCTGCAGCAGTGCATGCAGCAGGAGGACCCGAGCCTGGACCGTGCGGAACTGGAGAAGCTTTTCCTCTCGCTCGCCTGAGCGCATCCATCACCGGAGGCCAGGACCAGCTGATGGTCCTGGCCTCTTGCGTTCCCTCCGGCTGGGCCGACAATGGAGGAAAAGCGGCCGGTTGCCCGTGCCGCGACGGTAAGGAGCGCCATGCAGCAACCCGCAGGCGGCCCGGCACCAGCCGTGCCGGAGCGAGACCTGGTCATCGACCTGGCCCGGTTCTTCTGCCTCGCGCTGGTGGTTATTGCCCACACGATGATGGTCAGCCCGGTCCTGCATCCGGACGGCACCGTGAGCTCCGACAACACCCTGGGGAACCAGCACTGGTTCGAACCCGTGGTCTGGGTGCTCCAGGTGATGCCCCTGTTCTTCGTCGCCGGCGGCGTCACCGGACTGTATTCCTGGCGCCGCCTGCGGTCCCAGGGCGGCAGCGCCTTCGAATTCGTCCAGGGCAGGCTCCTGCGGCTGATCCGCCCGGCCGCCGTGCTGCTGTCGGTCATGTTCACCGGCCTGTGGGCCGCACGGCTCAGCGGCGTGGACCCGCAGGTGATCCAACTGCTGGCCGCCGGCGCGGGCATGCCGCTGTGGTTCCTGGCCGCCTACCTCGCGGCGCAGCTGAATCTGCCCTGGCTGGCCGCACTCCATGCCCGCGCACCGTGGCTGACCCTGGCCGCCCTCCTCTGCCTGGTGGTGGCCGTGGACTGCCTCCGCGGCGCGCTGCCTCAACTGGCCTACGCCAACATGGCCTTCCTCTGGTGCGCTGTGCAGCAGCTTGGCTTCATCCTGGCCGACGGGAAACTGCAGGGCCTGACGCCTTCGGGGCTGCTCGGCATCGTGGCGGCGAGCAACCTGACGCTCGGCGCCCTGGTGGTGCTCCGGCTGTACTCCGGGAACATGCTGGTCAACCTCAACCCGCCCAACCTGACCCTGTTCCTGCTTGCCGTCTCCCAGGCCGCCGGGCTGCAGCTTCTCCGGCCTCTCCTCGCCCGGCTGGCCGGCCTCGGCCCGGTCCGCGGGGTCTTGGCCCGGGTGGGACGGCGGTCCATGACCGTCTACCTGTGGCACCTGCCGCTGCTGGCAGCGATGTCCGGTCTGCTGCTGCTCACCGATTTTCCGCAGCCGACCGGGGGGACCGCGGCGTGGTGGTGGACCCGGCCGCTGGTGCTGTTAGGCGTCGCCGCCCTGCTGCTGCCCGTGCTGGCGCTGTTTGGGGGGCTGGAGGAGCAGCCGACGGCGCCGGGCAGCTCCCGCGCGCGGCCTGCGGCTGCCGTGGTGACGGCCGCCGTCGTCGTCTTCATCCCGGTGGCCGACGCGGCACTGAACGGGCTCACGGTAGGGCTGCTCGGCGGCGGTGCGGCCTGCTTCGCGCTCGCCGTGCTGCTGCTGGGCCGCGTTCCGCCCCGTAACGCCGAAGCCAGTGATTCCGGTGGATCGGTGCGGCCATTGCCACACCCGCCATTACGTGCCAATCTCGAACCATGACGGAGAACTCGGCAGAAACTGAAGACACGTTCAGCCCGGACGTCTCCACCACCCGCAATGATGACCTGCACCGCTATGAGCTGCATGTTGGCGGCAAGCTCGCGGTCCAGGTGCGCTACATCGACAGGCCGGGCCATGTGGACTTCATCCACACCGAGACAGCCGAGCAATTCAAGGGCCAGGGGCTCGCCGGGGTGCTCGCGCACTTCGCCCTGGACGACGTGGTGGCTTCCGGGAAGCGGATCATCCCGCACTGCCCCTACATCTACCGCTACCTGCGCAAGCATGACGCCTACAACCAGTGCATTGACTGGCCGGATCAGGCGCCAGCCGGGGCGTAACCGCTTGTGAGCGGGGCGACAATTTCGTATGGTTTAGCTTGAGTTATGCAGTTGGCTCAAGGACGTGTCATTTGGAGAACCCCGTGAACCACAAACTGCGTGTGCTTGTCCGTGTTGATGTCGATCCCGGACACGTGACTCTGGAAGTCACCGGTTGCCTGACCCAGGCAAACTACCCCGCCCTGCTGCACATCATGCGGCGAGCCAGCCGACTGGCCTCCGGCTCGGACGTCAGCATCGATCTGCACGGCGCCTCCCACCTCGACCCGGAGATCCTGCTCTACCTCCGGCAACTCGCCGCAAACCAGGCCCCCGCGGCGCCCCAGGAGCCCGTGGCTGCCGCCGTCGGCCTTGCGGCAGGCGGTAGCGAGGGCTTCCGGCTTCTCCTGCAGGAACCGGCCGAGCTGCCCATTTGCCTGGTTCACGTCGGTTCCGACGGCGAGGTCCTGGCCGGGCTGGACGGCGAGATCACCGGGGCCGTCACCGGCCAGCTCCTTGGCGAGGTCGCCGACCTCGACATCGAGGGACACACGCCGGACGATGCGGGCACCGCCGCTGCGCCCGGCCCTGATCTCATCGACGGCCTTGAGCTCTCCGATTACTTCGAGGGGACACTGGATCCGGCCGCCACCGTGCAGGCGCTCTCCGACGCGGCCCTGGGTCAGCTGGCCGACGCCCTGTACCGCCACCTGGACACCCCCAGCCCCTCCTTCGGCGCCCACACCTGGTACGAGCTCGCCGCCGAAGAGTTGCAACAGCGCTACCGCGCCATGGACGAGGCTGAGCTGGACGGGGCTGCGCTGGACGTTGCTGGGCCGGTCGGCGCCGCCTTGGATAGCGCTCCGGACGGCCCGGCCGAAGGCGAACTCGCCCCGGGGCCGGCCCTGGCCTGAGGCCCAGAACGCGGCGGCGCTAGGCTGTGGCTATGAACACAACCGCTCACGGCCCATCGGCCCCGGCCCTCACCGCCCTGATCACCGGTGCAACAGCCGGCCTCGGGGCCGAGTTCGCCCGCCAGCTGGCCCAGCAGGGACACAACGTGGTCTTGGTGGCACGCGATGAGGCGCGGCTCCTGGCCCGAGCGGCGGAGCTGGAAAACAATTACGGCGTCCGGGCGGAGGTGCTGGCGGCTGACCTGGCGGACGACGGGGGAGTGTCCGCCGTCGTCGATCGCCTGAGCGATCCGGCGCGCCCGGTCGAGATCCTGGTCAACAACGCGGGGCTCGGCCTGCTTCACTCCTTCGCGGACAATGACATCGCGGACGAAAAACGGCACCTCAAGCTGCACGTCGAAACGGCGATGGAACTGACGCACGCCGCGCTGCAGGGCATGCTGCAGCGGCATTCGGGCCGGGTGATCAACGTTGCGAGCGTGGCGGCCTTCCTGCCGCGGGAAACCTATTCCGCCGCGAAGGCATGGCTGCTCAGCTTCAGCCGCTGGGCCAACCTCGCCTATGCCGGGCGCGGGGTAAAGGTGACAGCCGTCTGCCCAGGCTTCACGCACACCGAATTCCACGACCGGATGGGCATGGACAAAGCGGTGACCCCGGGCTGGATGTGGCTGCAGGCCGAACAGGTGGTCCGCGAAGGCCTCGCCGACAACGAAAAGGGCAAGGCCGTCTCGATCCCGAGCAAACGCTACAAGCTCCTCACGGCAGCGGCTCGTGTGCTGCCCGCGCGGCTCGTCGCGGGGCCGCCGCGGCGCGCGAAGTAGAGGCAGCCGGGCTAGGCGTTCGGCGTCGCGGCCAGCGGCCGCCGGCGCCGGATCAGAACCACGACGGCGATGCCGGTGCACGCGCCGATCAGGGTCTCCACCGCCCGTTCGGCCACGAGGAACCGGGGATCGGCGGGGAACGCCAGTTGTGTCATCAGCAGGATGACGGGCGTGAATGACACCATCGCGAGCCCGTAGTGCCGTGCCATGAAGAGCTCGGTGGTGAATTGCAGGACGATCACCAGCACCGCCAGGACGGCGGTCTCGTGGCCGGGGAAGAGCCGCAGCGGCGAGCCCGCCCACGGAAACAGCACCACGGCCACCACGACCAGGCCCAGCAGGGTGCCGACGATCCGGTGCAGCCCGCGGTAGACGCTGCTGGGCAGGTCCGCGCCCGCCAGGGGTACCGCCGCGGCGGCCATGGCCCAGTGCGGGTGCGCGCTGCCGCTGAGCACCCCGACGCTGCCGGCGGCTGCTACCGCGGCCAGGTACCGGGCCGCGTGGATCCAGGCGGCCCGACGGCGGATCCCGCGCAGCGGCGGCACAACGCGGGCGGCGCCGCGCTCCCAGGCCCGGCCGCGGACCCAGCCGCCGAATCCGACCGCCATGGAGAAGGCGGCGGACGCCGCACCGATCAGCAGGGCGAGTTGCCACGGCACCGCGGTGGGAATGGAGGCGCAGGCACCCAGCGCCAGGATGCCAAAGAACGGGCCGTTGGGCGTGAGCCCGACCTTGTCCGCGAAGAGTGATCCGGCGGCCGCTAGGGTCGCTTCCACGGCCACGAGAGTCCACGAATGGAGGTGGTTCACCGAGAGCGCCACGCCGACGCCCAGGCCGCCGACCAGGACGAAGGCCGCCTGAAGCTGGTGCTTGAGCCTGAGCTGGTGGGGTTCGGAGCGGCCGTACATCCCGGTGAGGGCGCCGAACACGGCGTAGATGATGAGGTCCGGGCGCCCGGCGGCGAGCAGCGCCAGCGAAGGGACCGCCACACCGACGGCGACGCGCAGCGCGGAGACGCTGTCTCGGTTCGCCGGGCCAAGCCGGTGCAAAACACGGACATGCCGCAACAGGGACTGCACGCGGACCTCCTGGGGTTGCGGGTGGGTGTGGGGGGGCTGGGGACGCGCCAGAGGCCTGCCCCGCGCGCTTCCCCCAATGGAAAAGCGTGCGGGACAGGCCTCTACGGGCGGGGCGCTGGGCTACGCGGTCCGGACCGGCGGGCCTGGACTAGGCGCGGGCGGGAACCTTCCCGGCGTCCCCGTCGGCTGCTTCGGCCGAGGTGAGCGGCATATCCATGTGCTCAAGGTCGATCAGCGGGTTCTCATCCTGCGTCGCGACCAGTTCCCGGGCCTCGGCCTGGGTGTCCACGCTCGGCATGGAGCCCGGCAGCGGCATCTGGGCGGATTCCTTGAGGAAGTAGATCGCCACGGCGCCGATCGCCGAAGTGGCCATCAGGTAGTAAGCCGGCATCATGTCGTTGCCGGTGGCGTTGATCAGGGCGGCGACGATGAACGGGGTGGTTCCGCCGAAGATGGCCACCGAGAAGTTGTACGCGATGCCCATGGCGCCATAGCGGCTGGCCGTCGGGAACTGGGCCGGCAGGGCCGACGCCAGGTTGGCCACGTAGAACGTCACCGGGAAGGCGATCAGGGCGAGGCCGGCCAACGTGGACCAGATCTCACCGACGCCGATCAGCAGGAATGCCGGGGTGGCCAGGACGACGGTGCTGATGGCACCGATCCACAGCACGGGGCGGCGGCCGATCCGGTCGGAGAGCTTGCCGGTCAGCGGGATGCACAGGCTCATGATGACCAGCACAGGGATGGTCAACAGGGTGCCGTGCACCTCGTCGTAGCCCTTGGACTCGGTCAGATAGGTCGGCATGTACGACGTCAGGGCGTAGCCGGCGGTGTTGGCTGCGGCTACCAGGATCATTGCGACGATGATGGAGCGCCAGTAGGCCTTCACAATGCCCACCGGTCCCTTGGACGCAGACGTGTCAGCGGCGGTGGCGTCCTTGGCGAGGTTCTCCTGGGCATCCAGGGTGGCCTGGAACTGGGGGGATTCCTCGATCTTGCTCCGGAAGTAAACAGCGATCAGGCCCAACGGACCGGCCAGCAGGAACGGAATACGCCAGCCCCACTGCTCCATGGTGTCCTGGCCGAGGGTCAGCTGCAGCACGGAAACGAGCGCGGCGCCGGCGGCGAAGCCGAGGTAGCTGCCCATGTCCAGGAAGCTGGCGAAGAAGCCGCGCCGTTTGTCCGGGGCGTATTCGCTCACGAAGGTCGTGGCACCGGCGTACTCGCCTCCGGTGGAGAAGCCCTGGATGACCTTGAACAGGACCAGCAGGACTGCGGCCCAGATGCCGATCTGGGCGTAGCCGGGCAGGAGGCCGACGGCGAAGGTGCTGGCCGCCATGATCATGAGGGTCGCGGCGAGGACCTTCTGCCGGCCGATCTTGTCGCCAAGCCAGCCGAACACGACGCCGCCGAGGGGGCGGGCGATGAAGGTGGCGGCGAAGGTGCCGAGCAGGAAGAGGGTCTGGACGGACTTGTCCGCCTCCGGCAGGAACACCGGTCCCATGGTGGTGATCAGGTAGCCGAACACGCCGACGTCGTACCATTCCATGGTGTTACCCACGATGGTGCCGCCTAGCGCCTTCTTAAGCATCGGCTGGTCGACGACGTTGACGTCGGACTCGCGGAGTCGACGGCGACGAAGCCGTGGTTTCTTGGCGCCCCGGGGTGCGCCTTGGTTGGTTCCGCCGGCGTGAATAACGCCTGCTGAAGAGTCGGTCGTGCTTCGGTCTGTGGGCATTTGGAAAGCTCCTAGGGAGATCATTTGCTTGCGACTTGTAGCTGCCCCGCTCCGGGCAGGCTTTCAATTTTACGGGATTTCCATGGCGTTTCCGATTCCGGTGGCGTATGATCAGCCGATTCCGGTGCCAATGCGGTGCCATCTGCCCCGATCCGGGGTGCGGTTTCGCCGCGCCGTTCCTAGGAAGAAGCCACATTCCGGAATTTTTGGGGAAGTTTTTTCCAAGCCGGCCCGTTTGGGCTCCTTTCCGCCCCCGTTCCGGCCGGCAGCGGGCCGTCCCCGGCTCTGTTCAAGACGCGCGGAAACTGCCTATGGTGGAGCCACCGCCAGTGCCAACACACGCCGAGCCGAGGAGCGCCTTCCATGACTGACAAATCCGGCAAGCACGAAGAGCCCGGAGCCCCGGGCGCGGAAGAACGCGGCCGCGAGGAACCCCAGGCCGCGCCAAAACCCGAGCAGGGCGTTAAGTCCCGCCTCACGGATGCCCAGAAGGAAATGCTTGCCAGCAAATCCCGCGGCGGCGCCGGCCTGCAGAGCGTCGGCCGCAGCCACAAGCCCACCCACGCCAGCGGCAAGCAGGGCCCCGCGCAGAAGAAAGTCCGCTGGTAGGACCTAGAGACATCTCACCGGCGCCGACCTACGATTGGGGGACGCTTCATTTCATCGCAGAAAGGAAGAGCCATGGCGGATCATCACTCGAACGAAGAGATCGAGCCTGAGGTTGCGAGTCACCTTGCGGAGTCCATGGACGAGGTTCCCGGGCCGGAGAGCAAGCGACCGGAACCGCCCTCGCCCGCCGACGGCCATGAGTGGCCGGACGGCAGCGGGAAGCACCGCCACCCCAAGGACCGGGACGTGGTCCGCGGGCAACAGGGACAGCAAGTGGCAGACGCGGCGATCCACCGGCAAAGCCGGCCGCAGATCCCCCATCACGACTAAGAACCATGAGGGCCCGCCACGGCGGGCCCTCACTTATGTTCGACGACGACGTCGGCCGGTGTCTTGTCCAGGCGCCAGCCGCGCCAGACCGGGTGGCGGAGCTTGCCCCCTCCGGTCCAGTCGCCGAAGGTGACCTCGCCGACCAGCCTGGCGGACACCCACCGGGCGTCGGAGGCATCTTCCGCCGGGACCTCGGCGAAGGGCGAGGTCTTGCGTGGGATGGCATCGAGCTGCTGACGCAGTTCCCGGAGTTCGCGGCTGCTGAACCCGCTGCCCACCCGGCCCACGTAGCGCAGTTTCGCCCCGTCCGGGATGCCCAGCAGCAGTGAACCGACCGAGTCGCGGCGCCCGCCGTTTCCGGGCCGCCAGCCGCCCACCACCACTTCCTGGGTCTTCTCGAACTTGAGCTTGAGCCAGGACCGGCTCCGCTGCCCGACGTAGCGTCCGCCGGTGCGCTTGGCCATCACGCCCTCCAGCCCCAGCTCCTCCGCGCTTTCCAGGATGTGCCCGACGTCGGCGTCGATCACCTCGGAGAGTTCCACCGGGCAGGCGCCGTCCCGGGCGCCATCCCGGAAGAAGGTTTCGAGGCGGTTCCGCCGCTCCCGGAGGGGGCGCCGCCGGAGGTCCTCGCCGCCCTCGGTAAGCAGGTCGAAGAGCATTAGGCGCACCGGGGTGGAGGCCTGCGCCTTCGCCACGTCGGCGGCCTTGCTCAGTTTCATCCGCCCCTGCAGGAGCCCGAAATCGGGCTTGCCGGCCGGTCCGACGGCGATGATCTCGCCGTCGGCGGCGAACTCCTGCGGCGGCCAGCAGGAGCGGTCCGTCAGCTCCGGGTAGCTGGCTGACATGTCGTTGCCGTTGCGGCTGATCAGCCGGATCCGTTGAGCGTCGCCCAAGACCAGGGCCCGGATGCCGTCCCATTTCAGCTCGAACTGCCAGTCCTTGTCGGCCAGGTCGGCAGGGGTTCCCGCGCTGGCCAGCATCGGAGAGAGCTCCGCCGGGTCCGGGGCGGGGGTCAAGTCAGCCGGGCGGTCTTCAGTCGCCGGCAGGGGCCGCTCCGCGGCGGGTGGGTTGCCGTGACCGGCATCGGGCGTGTCCATCAGGTGGATGAGCCATTGATCGTTGGCCTGGCCGGTGTGGATCAGCGCGAACCTCCGGGTGCCGCCCAGCCCCCCGCCTTCCTGGCCGGTGAGGGTGGCGATGACTTCCTTGCCCGCGATCCATTTTTCGCACTCGTAGTGCCCGCGGTCCCAGATGCTGACCGTGCCCGCCCCGTACTGGCCCTTGGGGATGGTCCCCTCAAAGTCCGCGTAGTCCATCGGGTGGTCCTCGGTCTGGACGGCGAGGTGGTTTTTGGCCTTGGTGGTTGGCACACCCTTGGGCAGCGCCCAGGACACCAGCACGCCGTCGCGCTCGAGGCGGAAGTCGAAATGCAGCCGGCTGGCGTGGTGTTCCTGGATCACGAAACTCTCCCGGAGCGTGCCGCCGTCGGTCCTGCTGCGGTGCTGTTCGGCCGTGAACGGCTCCGGCGTGGCGGCCGCGTCCCGTTTGGTGCGGTAGGTCTCCAGCCGGGGGTCGGTGTCGCCGCCGTCGCCGGCGGTTGGGCCGTCGGATCCGGGCGTGCCCCCGGCGCCGGCCGCCGGCGCGCCGTGTGGAGCACCGGCGTGCCCTGCCCCGGAGATGACCGCGAACGGGTCCTTGCCCGCCTTCACCCGCTTCATCACCTCCAGGTAGTCGAGCTGGTGCAGCGAAGGCGCGCCGAGCTCCCGCCAGGTTCGCGGCGCCGCAACAGTGGGACGGAGCCTGCCCCGGAGCGAGTAGGGCACGATGGTGGTCTTCGCGGCGCTGTTCTGGCTCCAGTCCACCAGCACCTTGCCGCTGCGCAGGGTCTTCTTCATGTCGCTGACCGCCAAGTCCGGGTGGTCGGCCTCCAGTGCCCGGGCCAGTTCGTGGGCAAACTCCGAGACCTGGTCCGAGCTCTGCGAGCCGTCCAGCGCGGCGTAGAGGTGGATGCCTTTGCTGCCGCTGGTCACGGGCACGGGCTCCAGGCCCACGTCCTGCAGGATGCTGCGCGCCAGTTTGGCGACTTCCACGCATTCGGCGAGTCCTGCACCGTCCCCGGGATCCAGGTCCAGCACCAGCCGATCCGGGGGCAGGGCGTTGCCGTGCGAATCCACCCGCCACTGCGGCACGTGGATCTCCAGCGCCGCAATCTGGGCCAGCCAGGTGAGCGTGGCCGGATCGTTGACCAGTGGGTACTGGATGGTCCGCTCCTTGTGCGTGATGGACGCGCGCGGCACCCAGCCCGGCGTGGAGTGGTCCAGGTTCTTCTGGAAGAACATCTCGCCGGGCGCCTCCGCGGTCCCGACGCCGTGGACCCAGCGCTTCCGGGTGGCCGGTCGGTTCGCCGCTGCCGGGATCAGCACGGACGCCACCGCGGCGTAGTAGGCGAGCACATCGGCCTTGGTGGTCCCGGTCTCCGGGTACATCACCTTGTCCAGATTGGTCAGCACCAGTTCCCGGCCGTCGACTCGGACGCGTTCCTTGCTGTCAGCCAAAACACTTCACCTCCGTGCGGCTCTGGTGTTCACTTGAGCCATGAGAGCCATCTGGAAAGGCGCAATAGCGTTCGGGCTGGTCAACGTGCCGGTCAAGGTCTACAGCGCGACCGAGGACCACGACATCAGCCTGCATCAGGTCCACAACGCCGACGGCGGCCGGATCCGTTACCAGCGCCGGTGCGAGATCTGCAGCAAGATCATCGACTACGAGGACATTGACAAGGCCTACGAGGACGAGGGCCGGACGGTGATCCTCAGCCGTGAGGAGCTCAAGTCGATCCCCGCGGAGAACAGCCACGAGATCGAGGTGGTGCAGTTCGTGCCCGCCGAGCAGCTGGACCCGATGATGTTCGAGAAGAGCTACTACCTGGAACCGGACGCGAAGTCGCCCAAGGCCTACGTGCTGCTGCGCCGGGCCCTGGAGGACACCGACCGGGTGGCGATCGTCCAGTTCGCACTGCGGGAAAAGACCCGGCTGGGGGCGCTGCGGATCCGCGGCGACGTGCTGGTGCTGCAGGGGCTGCTGTGGGCGGACGAGGTGCGCGAGGCGAGCTTCCCCGCGCTCGAGACGAGCGTCCGGATCTCGGCTCAGGAACGGGAAATGTCCGCGGCCCTGGTGGACTCGATGGCGGCCGACTTCGAGCCGGAGCAGTTCACGGACGACTATCAGCTCCAACTGCGGCAGCTGATCGACGCGAAGATCGAACAGGGCGAGTCGCTGGACACGGAGGAGACCTTCGGTGCTCCGGCGGCGGAAGCCGGAACCGGTGAGGTGATCGACCTGATGGACGCGCTGAAGCGCAGCATCGAGCGAAAGCGCGGAGCGGCCGCGGGCGGTGGCGACGACGACGGCGCAACCGCCGGAGCGGCGGCCGGCAGCAAGGCGAAAGCTGCGCCGGCCGGGAAGCCCGGGTCCAAGACGGCTCCGAAGGCCGCGGCCAAGTCCACTGCAAAGGCCGCCTCCGGCGGTGCCGGCGGGACGGGGACCGCCTCCAGAACCGCCTCCAGGGCGGCCGCCGCCAAGACCACAGCGTCCAAGACCACAGCGTCCAAGACCACAGCGTCTAAAACCACAGCGTCTAAAACTTCCGCCGCGAAGGGGGCTGCGCGCAAGGGCGCCTGAGCCCGCGTCCGGGTTCGCCCCCCGCGCTTGTGGCGTCATCGGCTCAGGAATTCCGCAGAGCGGAGATCAGTTCGCTCTTCTTCTTCGCTGAATAGCCCTTCAGGCCGATCTCCTTGGCCTTTTCCCTCAACTGCGGGACGGTCCAGTCCTCATAGTCGCCGGACTTGCCGCCCTTGCGGCCCACCGATGACCTGCCCCGCTTGGCCGCCGCGTTGGAGACTCGGGCTGCCTTCTGCTTCGAGGCGCCGTCCTCCAACAGCGCTTCATAAAGTTCCGGGTCCTTGATGCTGGGGCTCTCGGAACCCTGCGGCGCACCTTTTTTCGCAGGCATGGCTACCGCGGCCCGCCGTCGGCAGGATCGGCCGGATCGGCCGGGACAACAGCATCGGCGGGGACGACGTCGTCGACCTCGCCGCGGTCCACGGAGGAGCGCCATTCGCCGGTCTCGATGCCGCGGGACTCGATGAACTCCTTGAAACGGCCCAGGTCGGCGCTGACCTGGCGGCTGTCCGCACCCAGCGCGGAGCCGGTCTTCTCCACCACGCCCTCGGGCTCCCACTCAAGTTCGACGCTGACGCGGGCGCGCTCGGCGCCGAGGGATTCAAAGGTGACGGTGCCCGCATTGCGCGGTTTGTCCTGGCTGACCCAGGCGATCCTGCGGTCCGGGGTCTGCTCGGTGATCTGGGCGAGGTAATCGCGCCGCACCCCGGCGATGTCGGTCCGGAACTGGAGCGAGGTCTCGTCGATCTGCTCCACCGCCTCGACGCCCTTCATGAATTCCGGGAAGGTCTCGAACTGGGTCCACTGGTTGTATGCGGTCGACACGGGGACGTCGACGTCAATGCTCTCTTGCACGCTTGCCATGGTTCGTCTCCTTGAGGCCGGGAACTGGTCCTGGCGGCTGCCCGGGGCGGCAACCACGATTCCCAAGCTATCGACGCCCGCCGGGGAAAACAAGCATCTACTAAGGCCCCTTATGAAGCGTTTCCGGCGCGGGCGCGCCCGGAAACGACGGCGGCCCGGCACCACCCCGTGGGTGCTGCCGGGCCGCCGTCCGCGCTGCTGGCGCTATTCGGCGTCGTGGTCCGTCTCGAGGATCTGGACGAGGCGGTCCAGGGCGGCGTCGGCGCCGTCGCCCTCGGCACGCAACACCACAACCTCGCCGTGCGATGCGCCCAGGCTCATCAGGGACAGGATGCTGGCGGCGTCCATGGCCTCGTCCTCCGGTTCGCCGAGCCGGGCGATGGTGATTTCGAGATCGAACTCGCCTGCAGCCTCGGCAAAGATGGCGGCCGGGCGGGCATGCAGCCCTACGCGGCTGGCAATGGTGGCGTTACGTTCGGTCATTTCTGCTCCTTGAATTCAGCTTTGGATTATCAGCTTGGGAAGGTCTGTGGTGGACCGGCTCAGACGGTTACGGGAACCGGTTCAACCGTATCAACGGTCTTCTTGACTGCCCAGCGCTTGAGCGCGATCACGGACAGCGCGGTGACCACCGTGCCGACCGCGATCGAGACGACAAACATCAGGAAGTTGTCGATCGCGAAGAAAACGAAGATGCCGCCGTGCGGTGCCTTGGAGCCGACGCCGGCCGCCATCGAAATGGCGCCGGTCACCGCGCCGCCCACCATGCTGGCGGGGATGACGCGCAACGGGTCTGCTGCGGCGAAGGGGATGGCCCCTTCCGAGATGAACGACGCCCCGAGCAGCCAGGCCGCCTTTCCGTTTTCCTGTTCTGCGAGGCTGAAGAGCTTCTTGTTCAGGACGGTGGAAGCGAGGGCCATGGCCAGCGGCGGCACCATGCCGGAGGCCATTACGGCCGCCATGATCTGCCACGGCGCCTGGTTATCCAGCGATGCGGCGCCCAGCCCGGCGACGGCGAAGGAGTAGGCAACCTTGTTGACGGGGCCGCCGAGGTCGAAGCACATCATGAGTCCCAGGATCACGCCGAGGGCGATCGCGCCGGCGCCGGTCAGGCCCGAGAGCCAGGTGTTCAGGCCCTTGGTGATGGCGACGATCGGGCCGCCGAGGATCAGGAACATCAGTCCGGAGGCGACGATCGAGGCCAGCAGCGGGATGATAACCACCGGCATCAGGCCGCGCAGCCAGCGGGGCACCTGCAAGCGGCCGATCACGAGGGCGATGTAGCCGGCGAGCAGGCCGCCGACGATACCGCCGAGGAAGCCGGCCCCCATGAACCCGGCCACGGCACCGGAGACGAAGCCCGGTGCGATGCCCGGGCGGTCGGCGATGGCGTAGGCGATGTAGCCGGCCAGGGCCGGGACCAGGAAGCCCAGCGACAGCGCGCCGATCTTGAACAGCACGGCCCCGATGTAGGCGCCAAGCGGGCCCCAGGCGTTGTCCGGGAACTCGGTTGGCAGGTTGAACAGGCTGTTCTGCACCACGATCGTGTCCGCGTACTTCGTGATCAGGTAGCCACCCATCAGGAAGCCGAGGGCAATCAGCAGGCCGCCGCCGGCCACGAACGGGATCATGTAGCTGACGCCGGTGAGCAGGGCTTTCTTGAGCTTCTGGCCGATGTGCTCGCCCTTTTCCTCGGCCTCGTGCTGGGCCTGTTCCTCGGCGCCGAAGTGCGGCACGCGCCGGGCGTTGGGGTTGTCGGCCGCGGCGAGGGCTTCCTGGACCATCTTGTCCGGCTCGTCGATGCCACGCTTGACCGGGGCGTTGATGACCGGCTTGCCGGCGAAACGCTCCTTGCCGCGGACGTCGACGTCGACGGCGAAGATGACGGCGTCGGCCGCGGCGATCACGGCCGGGTCGAGGGCCTTCGCGCCCGAGGAACCCTGGGTCTCCACCTGCAGGTCGATGCCGACTTCCTTGGCCGCAGCCACGAGCGAGTCGGCGGCCATGTAGGTGTGGGCGATGCCGGTGGGGCACGCCGTGACGGCGACGAGGCGCTTGGTGCGGGGAGTCCCGGGGGCCGCCGGCGCTGCCGCGGTTGAGCCGGCCGCTGCCGGAGCGGCAGTGTCGGCCGGGACGTCGGCGGCGTGGCTGGCGGGCTTGTCCGCCAGCGCGCCCTCGACAAGCTCCACGACCTCGGCCTGCGTGGCGGCTGCCCGCAGCGCTGCGGTGAAGTCCTTCTTGATCAGGGACCGGGCCAGCTTGGACAGGAGCTTGAGGTGCTCCTGGTCCGCGCCTTCCGGGGCCGCGATGAAGAAGATCAGGTCGGCCGGACCGTCCTTGGCGCCGAAATCGACCGGCTGGGACAGCCGTGCCATGGCCAGCGTCGCTTCCGTGACCGCCGTCGAGCGGCAGTGCGGGATCGCGATGCCGCCCGGCACCCCCGTGGCGGTCTTGGATTCGCGGGCGAAGGCGTCCGTGAAAAGCCCTTCGACTTCGGTGGCGCGTCCGTTGGCGGCAACTCTGCCTGCCAGGTGCCGGATCACGTCCTCGGGCGTAGTGCCTAGATTCTGGTCGAGCTCGACCAGTTCGGTAGTAATGAGCTGGGTCACTGTCAATCCTTCTTCAGGGCCGTGATGGTTACGGCGGCGGGGGTTGTTTGATGCACTGCCGGGACGGTGGAGCCGGGCAGCGAGGCAGCGGCGGCACCATGGGCCACCGCCTGACGCAGGCAATCGGCCGGGGCGGCGCCCTGGCTGGAGGCGAGCAGGTAGCCGGCAAGCGAGGAATCGCCGGCGCCGACCGTGCTGACCGCCTTGACCGGCGGGTGCGTGGCCAGCCATGCGCCGTCGGCCGTCACAAGCACCGCACCCTTGGAACCGAGGGTGGCGAGTACGGCACCCACTCCGGAACGCACGACGGCGGCGGCGGCTGCCGCGGCAGCCTCCGGGTCACCCTCGAGTTCCTCGGCGGACTTATCCGTGGCGAACCCGGCCGCGGCAGCCAGTTCCGCCAGTTCCTCGGCGTTGGGTTTGAGCAGATCCGGTTTCCCCAGGGCGTCCCCGGAGATCGCGGCGGCGAGCGGTTCGCCGGAGGAGTCGACGGCGATGAGGGGTGCCTCGGTGCCGTCGTGCAGGGACCGCAGCCGCCGGGTAACGGTGGCGTAAAAGTCGACCGGGACTCCCGGGGGGAGCGAGCCGGCCAGGACGACCCAGCTGGCGCCGCGGGAGGAATCCAGCAGCAGCCCGATCAGGGCCTCCTGCTGTTCCCCGTTCAGCGCCGGACCGGGCTCGTTGATCTTGGTGGTGACGCCGCCGGGCTCGGTGAGCGCCACGTTGCTGCGCAGCGGCTCGCCGATGGGCAGGGCGGCGAACGGCACCTCGCTGTCGCGCAGGCCGGCGAGCACCGGGTCCGCAGCCGCTCCCGGCAGCACGGCAAGGGTTTGCAGCCCGGAGGCGACGAGTGCCCGGGAGACATTGACTCCCTTGCCGCCGGACTCCTGCCGGACGGAAATGGCGCGCTGCACTTCGCCGCGGAGCAGCGGGCCGGGCAGCGCCACGGTGCGGTCCAGGCTGGGGTTGGCCGTGAGGGTGACGATCATGCGACCACCACCTCCACTCCGGCGTCCGCGAGGGCTTCGGCGAGGGCCGGGCTGGGTTTCGTGTCTGTGATCACGGTGTCCAGATCTTTCAAGGAGGCGAACTGGACCAGCGTCTCTGCATCCAGCTTGGAGGTATCAGCCAGCACCACAATGCGGCGCGCTGAATGGACGAAGGCGGCCTTGACGGCAGCTTCTTCAGGATCGGGAGTGCTCAGCCCGAAGGCCGCGGAAATACCGTTGGTGCCGATGAACGCGATGTCGGGCCTTATCCGCCCGGCAGCTTCGACGGTGGACTGGCCGACGGCGGCCTGGGTCAGGCCGCGGACCTTGCCGCCGAGCAGGTGCAGGGCGATGCCGGGTTCGCCGGACAGCCTCGCCGCGATGGGCAGTGCATGGGTGATGACCACCAGTTCGGCGTCGGCCCCGGTTCCGGAGGCCGCTCCGGCGGCGGCCGTGCGGGCAGCGAGCAGCTCCGCGAGGGCCTCGGTGGTGGAGCCGGCGTCGATCAGGATGCTGCCGGACCGGCCCCGCGGGATGAGGGCCAGGGCCGCCTCCGCGATCCGGGTCTTCTCGGGCTGCCGCTGCACAGTGCGCTCGAGGATGCTCTCTTCCGTGGTGCTGATGCGCTCGGGGGAGACAGCGCCGCCGTGGACCCGGCGGACCGTGCCCGCGATTTCAAGGGCGGCCAGGTCGCGGCGGACGGTTTCCGTGGTGATGCTGAAGCGCTCGGCGAGGTCGGTGACACTGGCCCGGCCGCTGGCGGCGACGAGCTCCACGATCAGTTGTTGGCGTTCCTCGGCGAACACGTGCCCTCCATTGCGACATTTACTCGAGTGCTGCTATTTCCTGTGCCGCGGCTTCCGGCTGCTTCGGTGACCCCCATAGCATGAAGTGGAATTGATTGACTTTATCTTTGTTCATGTGGCTTTGTCAACGAAAAACCACATGAACGCAGACGAGGTGTCGGAGGGCCCGGGGACATGCCCAGCCCCTGTGCCCTGAAGGGGACATGCCCATTCTTCGCACCCGGGAGTTGGGGACATGCCCATTCCCCGGGCCGACGCATGGGCATTTCGGGATCATGTCCGTTGGCCGCGTCCGAGGCTGGGCATGTCCGGACTTCGTTCCCCGCAGCCGTTGGACATGTCCATTTCCTGCGGACCAAGAGCGGGGGACATGTCCATTCCCTGGGTCCGGGAATGGGCACTTCGGGTCTATGTCCATTGACCACCCCGGGGGTGGGCATGTCCGGACTGCGCTTGCCCGGCGGAGCATGTCCATTGCTCGGCCCGGGGTGTGGACAGTTCAGGTCTATGTCCATTGGACAAGCCCGACGTTGGGCATGTCCGGACGCGGGGCCGTGCCAGACGGGCGTGGGAAGCTCCCCGGGCCCGCAGCTTAAACGCCCGACACCGGGCCCGACCTGTGAGGTCCGGCCCGGCGTCCGGGTCAGTTGGGTGGCGCGTCGCAGCGCCGGGGGATCAGATGCCGGCGTCGCGGCTTTCATTGCGGGTGATGGTCTCGCCGGTGTTGGGGTCGACGACGGAACGGGTCTCGCTGACACGGCGGGTGCGGCTGCGGCCGGGGGAGGCCAGGATCAGGGACGCGACCAGCCCGATGACGCCGACCACCATCAGGATGTAACCGATCATGGTCTGGTCCACGTTGGGGATCAGGCCGGGCGCGATGGCCCAGGCCAGGATGGCGCCGATGGCGATAAGGAAGATGGAGGAACCGATTCTCATGACTTGCTCCTTGTTGTCCGGGTGGGACCGATAGGTATTGCTAAGCATGCTGTCCAGCGTCACGCTACAGCCCGGTACGTGTCCTTTCAACGATTTTGGCCGCGCCCCGCCGGGGAAATCCGCAGGTGAGGGGCCATATCGGGCCATTTCCGCGGCGTTTTCGGACAAGGGCGTCAACTCCGGGCAAGCGCGGCGCGGATCCGGGGTGCAGCTGTCCGAATCCGTAGCGGAATTCCCGGGCCGTAGCGCAAACCGTGGCAGGGTCCGGCGCAAGGACCGGTAACCGGCGCGGTAACCGGCGCGGTAACCGGTGCAGGGGCCGGCGCAGGGGCCGGCGCAAGGACACGGGGAGCGGACGCCGTGGCGCCAAGCGGCACCACCGGCCGGGCTGGCTAGGCTGGCCCCATGAATACTGTTGTCTGGTCCAGGCCGGAGCCGGAGCGCGCTGGCACGCCGCTGCTGGTGATGTTGCACGGCTACGGCACGGACGAGACCCGGATGGCGGACCTGTTTGCCAGCCTGCCGCCCGACTTCACCTGCGCCGCCCTGCGCGGGCCGAAGGTGATCGGCGATGACTACGGCTGGTTCCTGCTGGACTACTTCCTCACCCACGACTTCGCGGACGTCATCAGCGCCACGAACTCGGTCTTCAGCTGGATCGACGCCGTCAAGGGGCGGCACAGCAGCGTCAGCCTGCTCGGCTTCTCCCAGGGCATGGCCATGGCGAGCACCCTGCTGAGGTTGCGGCCGGAGGGGTTCCGTGCCGTCGTCGGGCTGTCGGGCTTCGTGCTGGACAACGAACTGCTGGCCATGAGCGAGTCTTTCGACGCGAGGCCGCCGTTCTTTTGGGGGCGCGACAAAGCGGATCCCGTGATCAACGACGCCGCCACGGCACACACCGAGGAATGGCTGCACCGCAACACCCAACTCACGGCGCGCAGCTATCCCGGTATGGGCCACGCGATCTCCCGGGCGGAACTCGTGGATGTCGGCGCGTTCCTGCGCCACTACGTGCTGCGCTGAGCCGGACTCCGTACCTTCAGGAGCCGGATTCCGTACCCTCTGGCAATTCCATTCGATGGAAAACCGCCGCCACTTGCGCGCCGAATTTATAAGCGTTTACACTCAACTTTGGCCAATTTGATCGGCCCACTACTGCAGGGGGAAGAAAGGTCCAGGCCCGTGTCGCATGGCTAAGGCTCCACGCGTGACCATCCAGGACGTCGCAGCCCTCTCCGGGCTCTCCATTTGCACCGTTTCCCGGGCTCTCCGGCACCTCCCCAACGTGTCCGAAAAGGCCCAGGCAAAAGTCGCCGACGCGGCCGCCAAGCTCGGCTACAAGGCATCGTCCGCGGCCTCGCGCCTGGCCGGCGGAACCACTGGCGCAGTGGCGATCATCGTCCCCACCGCGACGGCCTGGTTCTTCGCCCAGGCCGTCGAGGCTGCGGAGGAAGTCCTCGCCGACAGCGGCTACGACACCGTGCTGATCAGCCTCCGCAACCGGCCCAGCGTGCAGCGCAAGCTCTTCGGCGACCTGGCCGGACTGGCCCAGCGGGTGGACGGGGTCCTGCTGCTGAACGTTGCCCTCGACGGCGGCGAAATCGCCGCCGTCGAAGCCTCCGGCCTCGCCGTCGCGAGCGTGGGCATGCACGGCGTCCCGTGGGACAACGTGGGAATCGACAATGAAGGGGCCGCCCGGCAAGCCACGGGCCACCTGCTCGGGTTAGGCCACTGGGACCTGGCGATGCTGGCCGGTCGCGAGCCGGGGGAGCGCTCCGTGGTCACCGCGGACGCGCGGCGGCGCGGCTTCGAGATGGCCCTCGCCGAACACGAACTGACCGTTGATCCCGACCTGGTGCTGGACGCCGGATCCAGCATCGAGGGCGGACGACGGGCCATGACCGAACTGATCGAGAACCGCAGGATGCCGTCCGCCGTTTTCGCCGGCTGCGACGAGACCGCGTTCGGAGCGCTGATGGCCCTGCGGGACCTCGGTTTGTCAGCGCCCAAAAACGTCTCCATCATTGGGATAGACGATCATCAGATGAGCTGGTTCCTCGGGCTCACCACGATGGCCCAGCCGGTCGCCGACCAGGGCGCGTTCGCCGCCAACCTGCTGATCGAAAGACTCCACCGCTCCGGGCTTCCGAATCCCCCCGCCACGCACCTGCTGGAGACCAAGCTGGTCGAGCGCAGGAGCACCCGCCGCCGACGCTGATGCCGGCCAACGCCCGCAGGCACGCCCCGTACCGGCGGGCGGCCCGCCAACTTTCTTTTCCAAGACTTTCCCCGCCACCGTCTGAAAGGACATTCGCCCCATGACTGAGACCTCCAACGCCGCCGGCGCACCGGCAGACGTGCTCGCCGGCGCCTCCGCCATCCTGTTCGACCTCGACGGCGTCCTGACCCCCACCGCGGTGGTGCACGAGCGTGCCTGGCAGGAACTCTTCGACGGCTTCCTCAAGAGCGTGCCGGAGGCCCCGGGCTACCGCGAGAGCGACTACTTCGACCACATCGACGGCAAGCCCCGCTTCGACGGCGTCCGTGACTTCCTGGCTTCGCGGAACATCGTGCTGCCGGAAGGCCCCGCCGACGACGATCCGGCGCACGACACCGTGCACGGCCTCGGCAACCGCAAGAACAAGGTGTTCAACGACATCGTGGCCGCCGGCGGCGTGCAGCCCTTCGAGGGCTCCGTCCGCTTCATCGACGCCGCGCTCAAGCGCGGACTCAAGCTCGCCGTCGTCTCCTCCTCCCGCAATGCCGTCCCGGTGCTGAAGGCCGCCGGGCTCTCGGACTATTTCCCGGTGGTGGTGGACGGCGTCGTCGCGGTGTCGGAGGGACTGCCGGGCAAGCCCAGCCCGGCCACCTACCAGTACGCCGCACGGCTGCTGGGACTTCCCAGTGAAGAGTGCGTCGTCGTCGAAGACGCCGTCTCCGGTGTCCAGGCTGGAAGCGCGGGGAGCTTCCACTCGGTCATCGGCGTGGACCGCGGAGCGGGCCGGAAGACCCTGCTCGATGCCGGCGCCACGATCGTGGTCAACGATCTGGCCGAACTGCTCTAGCCGGCCGCCGCCACCACCCACCCGCACAACCGTCACCGCCAAAGGACCCCAACCATGGCTCTCATCACCTCGGACCGCGCCAGGTTCCCCAATGACCCCTGGCAGCTCGTGGAAACCGTCCACCTGCCGGGCAATGCCGGAACGCTGGAGACGCTCTTCAGTCTCGGCAACGGCCACCTCGGCATCCGGGGCGCCCACTGGGCGGCCGCCGACGCCGAGCTTCCGGGCAGCTTCATCAACGGCTTCCACGAGATCTGGGACATCAAGCACGCGGAAAATGCCTATGGCTTCGCCCGCACCGGCCAGCGCATCCTTTACGTTCCGGATGCCAACAACTTCGTCGTGGTCATCGACGGCGAGATGCTCACGCTTGAGGAATCCACGGTGCTGGACTACCGGCGCAGCGTGGACTTCGCCACCGGCATCTACGAATGCCGGATTACCTGGCAGTGCCGTTCCGGCGCCACCGTGACCACCACGGAACGCCGCGCGGTGGGGTACCAGGCGCGCGGCGCCCTCGGCATCTCGCTGGAAGTTGCGGCGGACCGGGACATCTCCGCGGACGTGACCTCCGCCGTGGTGAACCGGCAGGACCAGCCGGTAGAGGACCACTCGGCGCATGACCCGCGCCGCGCCGGCCGGCACGCCGGCCGCGTGCTGCTCCCGGTAAGGCTCGACGGCGGCGACGGTTCGCTCCGGCTCTCCTGGGAGGCCGCCGAGTCCAAGCAGCGGCTCGGTATGGCCGTGGACCACTGGACCTCCGCCGGAGTCCAGCCGTTCGACACCCAGGTGGACCAGGACGACAGCAGCGTCCGCTACGTCCTGGCCGTCAGCGCGGATACACCGTTCGTGCTGGAGAAGAGCGTCTCCTACGCCGTGGGACGCGCCGCAGCCGCGGATGAAGACCTCGCCGACACCGCCGAGCGGGCCCTGTTGCCAGTCGCCGAGATCTTTGCCCAGAGCGTGGCGCATTACCGCGACTACTGGACCACCAGCGACATCGTGGTGGGCGGCCAGGCCGAGCTGCAGCAGGCCATCCGCTGGAACCTTTTCCAGCTGGCCCAGGCCACGGCCTGTGCAGACGTGGCCGGCATTCCGGCCAAAGGCGTTTCCGGCTCCGGCTACGACGGGCACTACTTCTGGGACCAGGAGGTGTACCTGCTGCCCTACCTGACCTACACCAGCCCCGCCAACGCCCGCCAGGTCCTCGAGTTCCGCCACGACCTGCTCCCTGAGGCCAGGGTCCGCGCCAAGGAGCTCAGCGTGGACGGCGCCCTGTTCCCGTGGCGCACCATCAACGGCCTGGAAGCCAGCGCCTACTACGCCGCCGGCACCGCGCAGTTCCACATCGCCGCCGCGGTCGCCTTCGCCACGAACCGCTACATCTGGGCCAGCGGTGACGCCGGGTTCGAGGAGACCCTCGGCTCCGATCTGCTCATCGAGACCGCCCGGATGTGGGCCTCACTGGGCTTCTTCGGCAAGGACGGGCTGTTCCACATCCATGGCGTGACCGGCCCGGACGAGTACACCGCCGTCGTCAATGACAACCTCTACACCAACGTCATGGCCCGCTTTAACCTGCGCGCCGCCGCGGCGCTGGACCACCCGGGCATCGACGACGCCGAGCGTGAGGTCTGGGAGCAGGCCGCGAACCGGATGCAGCTGCCCTACGACGAGGACCTTCAGGTCTACTCGCAGGACAACGACTTTATGACCCTGGAGCCGTGGGACTGGGACACGCCGCGGTCCAAATACCCGCTGCTGCTGAATTTCCACCCGCTGGTGATCTACCGGCATCAGGTGCTCAAGCAGGCGGACACGGTGCTGGCGATGTTCCTGCAGTGGCAGGACTTCACCGCGGAGGAAAAGCGCCGCGCCTTCGACTTCTATGACCCCATCACCACCGGCGACTCCACGCTGTCCGCCTGTGTGCAGGGCATCATGGCCGCCGAGGTCGGTTATGGCAAGGCCGCGTTGGACCACTTCATCCACGCGCTGTACATCGATCTGGACGATACCCACGGCAACACGATCGACGGCGTGCACATCGCCTCCACCGGCGGGGTCTGGAGCTCGCTGGTCAGCGGCTTCGCCGGCCTCCGGGACCAGGGCCAGGTGCCGTACTTCGATCCCCGGCTGCCGGCCGAATGGGATTCCCTGTCCTTCCACCTGAAACTCCGCGGCGGCCTTCTGCATGTCGAGTTGGACCACGCGGCGCTCCGGCTGACCGTCCGGGAGGGCGCGCCGCTGGACGTCGACGTGCGCGGAGAACGGTTCACCGTGGGCAGTGAACCGGTGGCCGTGCCGCTACACGCCGTGGTGAGCCCGGAGCCAACCGTGTTCCCAGGGCCGGCGACGGCGTCGATCCCGGTTGTGCGCGCCGTCAACTAACGGGTAGCGGCCGCGGCGCCCGTCCGGCGCGCAGTCATTACGGGGGGAGTGCCTGCGCCACCGCGTCAACGCTTCGCTCCGACCGCCTGGACGGCTAGAGTCGGATCCACCGAGGGAGAGGAATGCCAGTGCCTGTTGCTTTGTATGCTGAATTTACGGTCAAGGCCGGGTCCGAGGACCGGGTCGCGGAGATGATGGCTGAGTTGACTGCCAGGGTTCGCGGGGAGAGCGGGAACATTGTCTTCGATCCGCACACGCGGCGTGAAAATCCGAATGCCTACTTTGTCTATGAGATCTACCGCGACGAAGAGGCATTCCGGGCGCACATCGCCGCGGACCACAGCAAGGCCTTCAACGCCGAACTTGGCGCCCTGATCGAGGAAGACGGCTCGGAGCTCAGCTGGCTCACCCCGGTGGCGGCAACCGAATCCTAGGCGCTCCCGGACCCAGGCGCTACGACCCTTGGGGGCCTTCGGCGCGGCCGTGGTCCGGGGCGGCGATGACCGCATGCAGGTCGGCGACGCCGCGGCCTGCCAGGGTGGGCCAGATCGTCAGTCCGTCGGCGGCCGGCAACGGCGCGAGGTGCGGGACACCGACCGTCGGTAGTCCGGCTGCCCGGGCCGCGCGGGTTCCGGGCAGCGAGTCCTCGATGGCGACGACCCTCCGGCGGGAGAGCCGCGGCCGGGTGCGTTCGAGGTGGCGGAACGCGGTCTGGTAGGCCTCGGGATGCGGCTTGCCCTGGGTAACCATGTCCCCGGTCACCGCGAGTTCGAAGCTGTTGGCCGGAAAGTGGTTCAGGATGTCGCCAACGATGTGGCGATGGGACATGGTCACGAGCACGCATGGCACGCCGTGCGCCCGGAGGCCGGCCAGCAGCTCCGCGGCACCCGGACGCCAATGAACGCTTTCGCTGATGCGGTCCCGGACGCCTTCCATGACCCGCCGGGCGATCTCTTCGAAGGACAGGCGGACTCCCGCGCGTTGCAGGACCTTGATCGAGTCCGCCTGGGACCGGCCCATGATCGACAGCGCCTGGGACTCTGTCCAGGTTCCACCGAAGCTCTCGACCAGTTCCGTCTGTACCGCGGTCCAGTGGCGCTCGGTGTCCACCAGCGTGCCGTCGAGATCCCAGAAGACCGCCTCGAGTTCAATCCCCTGGCTGCGGATGGGTTCCACGCGGCTCCTTGTCTCTGTGACCGGTCCGGGTTGGCGGCATCGGGCCGTTCCGGTGGTGAACTATGCTGGGCGAATGGCCCTAACGGATGATGCGATCGCCAGAATCAAGGACATGATTCTCACCGGCGAGTTGTCGCCCGGAGACAAACTCCCTCCGGAAAATGACCTGAGTGAAAAGCTGGGGCTCTCCCGCAGTTCCCTGCGGGAAGCCGTGAAGGCCCTCGAAACCATCAGGGTACTGGATGTCAGACGCGGTGACGGGACCTATGTCACGAGCCTCGAGCCGGCCCTGCTGAAGGAATCCGTGGCGTTCATGGTGGATCTCAGCCGTGATTCCTCGGTCCTGGAACTACTCGAGGTACGGCGGATCCTGGAAGCCTCGGCGGCCTCGCTCGCGGCGCAGGCGATCTCGCCGGAGCAGCTCGCGCTGCTGCACAAGGAGATCGACGACGTCGACGTCGAGTCGGCGGAAAACCTCGTCGAACACGACCTGAACTTCCATGCGCTGATCGCCGAGGCCTCGGGCAACTCCTATCTGGCGAGCCTGCTGTCCGGGCTCAACAGCCGCACCGTGCGCGCCCGGGTGTGGCGGGCCCTCACGGAGCAGGACGCCGTCGCCCGGACTCTCGCAGAACACCGGGCGATCGCGGACGCGCTGGCGAACCACGATGCCGACCTGGCCCGGGCGCTGACGATCGTCCACGTCAGCGGCGTTGAACACTGGCTCAGGCGCTCCCTGCCGGCCAAACCGGAACGGCCCGGGTCCTAGCCGCCCACCTCCATCCGCGCGGATTCGGCTTCGAAAACCTCCACCGCGGCGGCCGTCAGCGGGTCCGCGAAGAACTTATGCCACGTGGCCGGTCCGAAGGTGAAATGGGAGACCCCCAGCCGTGCCAGCGCCGAGATCTGGGCCGTCTCCCGCAGGCTTGCCACCAGGAGTTTCAGCGGCGAGGCCCCGGCGGTGATGCACTGCTGGATGGCGGCGATCTCTCCGGCCCCGTCCCGGCCGGCGTCGTTCATCCGGCCCAGGTACGGGGCCAGGAACTCCGCGCCGGCAGCCATGGCGGGCAGCGCCTGCTCCCGCGCATAGACGGCCGTGACCAGCACCCGCACACCCCGGTCCGCCAGCGCCCTGGCCGCCGCGACGCCCTCTGCGGTGGCGGGAACCTTCACCACGAGGTTGTCGCCCAGCGAGTGGATCCAGTCGCCGCGGTCCTCCAGCTCGGCCCGGGTGGAACCCCAGGACTGGACGAATACCGTGCCGGCGCCGGCCGCGGAGGCCCAGTCGACCAGCTCAGGAATCTGTCGGTTGAGCACACCCGCGCCGGCGAGGATGCTGGGGTTCGTGGTCAGTCCCGCGAACAGGCCGCTGCGCAAGAGCGGTTCGGCCTCGGCCCGCGTGGCCGTGTCCAAGTAGAAGTGCATGGCCCCGCCTAGTCCTTGCCCGGGCCGTAGGCAACGCCGGCGTGCAGGATCACGTTTGCGTACGGAGTGAACTCGCCCGAGCGTACGGCCGCGCGGGCTCCGGACGTCTGCGCCTTGAACTCGGTGTGCGGCACGAACTCCGGCACGATGCCGGCCGTTTCGAGGCGTTCCAGGATCTGCGCCAGCATCGCCGGACTCGCCTCGCGGAGCTCTTCGGCCAGAGTCGCACCCTCGATCACCAACTCTGCCAGCACGGCATCGAGGACCTTGAGGAACGGCGGTTCGGAGGGGAAGTAGGCCAGATCCACGCGCTCGACCCCGGCCGGGATGGGCAGGCCCGCGTCGGTGACCACCAGGGTGTCCGTGTGGCCGGTCTCGGAAACAATGCGCGACAGCTGCCCGTTCAGGATTCCTTGGTTCTTTCTCATGCGGGTACTCCTAGTAGCTCGGGACGTTGTCGGAAAGGAACAGCTCGACGTCTGCCGCGGAGGGAAGGCTGGGTGACGCCCCCTTCTTGGTCACGGCCAGTGCCCCGGCAGCCATGGCGCGCCGGATCGCGTCGTCAATGGGCAGGCCGGCAGCAAGCGAGGCGCCAAGGTAGCCGGAGAACGCGTCCCCGGCGGCCGTGGTGTCCACCGCCGTGACAGGGAAGGACTCGAAGACGGCCTGCCGGTCGGCAGTGACCAGGACCGCGCCGGCGGAGGCGAGAGTGATGATGGCGCCGCCGGTTCCCTGGGCCAGAAACCACTCTCCGGCGCGGATGGCGCTGGCCTGGTCCGTGACCGGAATCCCGGTGATCAGGCTCGCCTCCGTCTCGTTCGGGGTCACATAGTCCACGCTTGCCCAGGTCTGCTGGTCCAGCGCGGCGGCCGGCGCCGGGTCCAGAATGACCGTCAGCCCGGCCGCCCGGGCTGCCCGGACCGCGTGCGCGGCCGCTTCCCGGGGGATCTCGAGCTGGGTCAGCAGTACCGATGCCCTGGCCGCCAGCCGCGTGATCGCGGCGGTGATCTGTTCCGGCCCCAGATGGTCATTGGCGAGCGGCACCATCACAATGTCGTTTTCGCCGGAGTCGTCCACCCTGATGTGGGCGATTCCGGTGGGAGCTTCGACCACACGCAGCTCGCTGGTGTCGACGCCGTGGTCCTCCAGCCCTCCCGTGACCAACGGCCGGAAGAGGTCGTTGCCCACGCACCCCACCATGAAGGAGGGTGCGCCGGCGAGGCCGCTCGCGACGGCCTGGTTGGCTCCCTTGCCTCCCAGCAGCAGGGTGAACTCCTCGCCGAGGATGGTTTCCCCTCTTTTTGGCAGTCTTTTGGAAAAAGTCGTGACGTCCGCAGTGATGCTGCCGACGATGATGACGCCTTGTCGGCCGTTTCCGCTCTGGTTTGTCATATGTCAGTCCTTATAGATCAGATGTTTAGTGCTTTGCGATGGAGGCGACCGACTCCAGCTGGCCCCGGATAAAGTCGTTGGCGTGGGCGCCCAGGTCCGCCGAATCGTCCCACAGGTTGCGCCAGACGCCCAGGGTGTTGCTCAGGTGTTCGTCCACCACGGCGGAGGAGAAGGATTCGAAGACCACGGGGCCGTCGTAGCCGGTGAGGGCGAGGCCGCGGAAGAAGGCGCCGAAGTCCACGTTGCCGGAGCCGAGGTAGCCGCGGTGGCTCTCGCCGATGTGCACGTAGCCCAGCTTGTTGCCCGCCGCCAGCACGGGGCTCAGCAGGTCCGGCTCCTCGATGTTCATGTGGTACGTGTCCAGATGCAGGTAGACGTTGGGGTGGCCGATCTCCTCGATGAACCCCAGGGCATGCCTGCCGGTGTTGAGCAAGTTGCTTTCGTAGCGATTCACCACTTCCAGGCCGAGGCGGATGCCGAGAACTGCTGCGCGCTCCGCGAGCCGCCGCAAGGCATCGGCGCTGTTGCGCCGGCCTGCTTCAGTAGCGGGCCTGGAATACTTCTGCATGGCGCTGTAGATCACGCCGCACAGGTAGTCCGCCTCAAGATCGTGCACGATTTCCAGGCACTTGTTCAGGGTCTCTTCGCCCCTTGCGACCACGGCCGGATCCTCGCTGCTGAGGTCGGTCTGCGCGGTCAGACCTAGCGAGGCGGTGGCGGCCAGCCCTTGTTCCTTGAGGGAGCGGGAGGCCTGCTTCGGGTCGAAGGACCATGGGTCCATAAGCGGGATTTCCAGTAAGTCGAAGCCGGCTTCGGCCGTCATTCGTGCTGACTCCGCGAAAGAAATCGGGTCCAGCGAGCCGTTCCAGACTAGGCTGTGGCAGCCAATCATCATATGTTTCTCCCATAACGATTTCTAGACATCCGACCAAAGGGTGTGTTTTAGGTCATATTTGACCTTACTCTAGTTATGGACCAAGGATAGATACATCGAGATACAAGTTGAGGCCGGCAGTGTTGCCGGCCGTCGTCCGAAATCCACCGAGTACCGGCCGCAAGGCACCAGCGTTATCTCCGAAGAAGTAGGTGAGACAGTGGGTGAACCACTACTGAAGGTCGAAGGGATCAGCAAAAGCTTTCCCGGCGTCCAGGCTCTGAGTGATGTCCACTTCGACGTCCATAAAGGCGAGGTTATCGCCCTCGTCGGCGAGAACGGCGCAGGAAAGTCCAGCCTGATGAAGATCCTCTCCGGCATCTACCAAAAGGATGCCGGGACCATCTACCTCGAAGGCGTCCCGGTCCAGATCGACGGCCCGCGCCATGCCCAGGAACTCGGCATCATCATCGTCCATCAGGAAATGAACCTGATGTCCCACCTCACGGTGGCCCAGAACATTTACATCGGCCGCGAGCCGAGGCGTCTCGGCGGCCTTCTGTTGGACGAGAAGAAGCTGAACCGGCAGACCGCCGAACTGCTAAGCCGGCTTGGGATCAAGGAATTCGCCCCGACCGACCTGGTCGAGAACCTCACCGTCGCGAAGCAGCAGATGGTCGAGATCGCCAAGGCGCTGTCCTTCGACGCGAAGGTCGTCATTATGGACGAGCCGACGTCGGCCCTCACCACCTCGGAGACCGAGACCCTGTTCCGCCTGATCGGGGACCTCCGCGACCGCGGCGTAGGCGTGATCTACATTTCCCACCGGATGGAGGAGCTGAGGCGGATTACCGACCGCATCACCATCCTGCGCGACGGGAAATACATCGCGACCATGGATACCGCCACGGCCAGCCAGCACGAAGTGATCAAGCTGATGGTCGGCCGGGAGATCGACGAGAACGCCCGACCGGAGAACGTCCGCCGGGACAACGTGGACGACGTTGTCCTGCGGGTGGAAAACCTCAGCACCCGGAAACTGCTCAAGGACGTCAGCTTCGAGCTGCGGCGCGGCGAGATCCTGGGATTCTCCGGACTGATGGGTGCGGGCCGGACGGAACTGGCCCGGGCCATCATCGGCGCGGACCGGATGACCGAGGGGCGGATCTTCGTCAACGGCAAGGAAGTCAAGATCGGCCAGCCCGCCGACGCCGTCAAGCAGGGGATCGGCTACCTGTCCGAGGACCGCAAGAGCCTGGGCCTGCTGCTGGACCGTGACGTGAACACCAACATCCTGCTGTCCTCGCTGGGCAACTACACGAATCCCGTCGGGTTCATGAAGTCGGGCTCGGGCAAGGGCACCTCGCAGAAGTACATCGACTCGCTCCGGATCAAGACGCCGTCGATGTTTGCGACCACGAAGAACCTCTCGGGTGGCAACCAGCAGAAGGTCGTCATCGCCAAATGGCTGGCCCGCGACTGCGACATCCTCATCTTCGATGAGCCGACGCGCGGCATTGACATCGGTGCGAAGGAAGAAATCTACCGCTTGCTCAACGACCTGGTGGCGCGGGGCAAGTCGATCATCATGATCTCCTCGGAACTGCCGGAGGTCCTCCGGCTGTCCCACCGGATCATGGTCATGGCCGGAGGCCGCATCACCGGGGAAATCGACAGCGACGGTGCTGATCAAGCAACAATCATGGACTACGCCACACGTGTGGAGCAGCAGGGAGCGGAAAAATGAGCGAAGTAAAGTCTGAACCGCGCACGGAGGCGCCCGCGGGCGCGGTCAAGCGCGAATCACCCAGGGGATCCTTCCTGCGCCAGCGGCTGCAGCAGTCGCTGGCCTTCGGAACCCTGATCGTCCTGCTTGCCTTCTTCTCCTTGGCCAGCGGCAACTTCTTCACCTGGACGAACATCTCCGGAATCCTGCTGTCCACCGCGGTGATCGGCATCCTGGCGTTCGGCACCACACTCGTGATCATCACCTCCGGAATCGACCTCTCGATCGGAACGGGCATGACGTTGTGCTCGGTGGTCACGGGCCTTTTGCTGGTGAACCTGCAGCTCCCGCTGTACATCGGCGTGCTGGGCGGCATCGCAACGGGCGCCTTGATGGGCCTGATCAACGGCCTGAACGTTTCCATCCTGAAGCTTCCGCCGTTCATCGCCACCCTGGCCATGATGCTGATCGCCCAGGGCCTTGCCCTGGTCCTCTCCGGCGTTCGGCCGATCTACTTCAGCAAGGTGCAGGGCTTCAAGGACATCGCCCTGGGCCAGCTCATCCCGGGCCTGCCCAACGCCGTCCTGATCCTGGTCCTGACCGGCATCGCGGCGTACCTGGTGCTCGGCAAGACCCTGCTGGGCCGCTACATCTTCGCGATCGGCAGCAACGAGGAAGCCACCAAAATTTCCGGTGTCAACACCGGCAAGTGGAAGATCCTCGTCTACACGGTCGCGGGCATCTTCACCGGCGTGGCCGGCGTCGTCATCGCCGCCCGCCTCGACTCCGCGCAGCCGCAGCTGGGATCCGGCTACGAACTGCAGGCCATCGCCGCCGTCATCATTGGCGGAACCTCCCTCCTCGGCGGCCGGGGCTCGGTCCTCGGCACCCTTATCGGCGCCCTCATCATGAGCGTGCTGATCAACGGCCTGCGCATCATGTCGGTGCAGACCGAGTGGCAGACCGTCGTGGTGGGCATCGTGATCCTCGTCGCCGTGTTCACCGACTCGCTGCGCCGCCGCCGGGAGGCCTAGGCGGGGCCCGCCGCAGCCCACCAGGCCGGCGACCGGGCCACGGAAAAATTAGTTCCAAAAATAACTTGTATCTACCTGTACTTAACGTTCGAAACCAACAACAATGGTCAAGGGCCCGCAATGTTGCCGGCCCGCTCACTGGATGGAGATTTACATGAAACTCGGTAAAAAGACCCTCGCGGCGGGCGTCCTCGCCGCAGCTCTTTCCTTGACCGCCTGCGGCGGCTCCGGCAGCGCGACCCCCAGCGGCGGGGGCGATGGCGGTACCCCGTACGTGGCCATGATTTCCAAGGGCTTCCAGCACCAGTTCTGGCAGGCTGTGAAGAAGGGTGCCGAGGATAAGGCCAAGGAACTCAACGTCAAGATCACCTTCGAGGGCCCGGCTGCCGAAACCGAAGTCGATTCGCAGCTGCAGATGCTCCAGGCGGCCATCGACAAGAAGCCGACGGCGATCGCCTACGCCGCCCTGGACCCGGAAGCCTGTGTCCCGGCGATTGAGCAGGCCAAGGCAGCCAACATCCCCGTGGTCCAGTTCGACGCCGGCTGCAAGAGCGACTACCCGGTGAACCTGGCCAAGACCAACAGCATGGATGCCGGCGCCATGGCGGCCGACCACATGGCTGAACTGATCGGCAAGAGCGGCGAGATCGCCGTCGTCGGCCACAGCCAGATCAACAGCACCGGTGTGGAACGCCGCGACGGCTTCCTGAACGAGATGAAGGCCAAGTACCCGGACATCAAGGTTGTCGACGTCCAGTACGGCGACGGTGACCACCTGAAGTCCGCGGACATCGCCAAGGCGATGATCCAGGCCCACCCGAACCTCAAGGGCCTCTACGGCACCAACGAGGGCTCGGCCGTCGGCATCGTCAACGCCGTCACCGAACTCGGCCTCAAGCCGGGCAAGCTCACCGTCATCGGCTTCGACTCCGGCAAAGCCCAGCTCGACGCGATCCGCAGCGGTCTGATGGCCGGCGCCATCACGCAGGATCCGATCGGCATGGGTGCCGCCACGGTGCAGGCCGCGATTGACGCCTCCAAGGGCAAGTCCATGGCGAAGGTCACTGACACCCCGTTCTACTGGTACGACAAGAACAACATGGACGACGCCAAGATCGCAGCTGTCCTCTACCAGTAAGCTGCTCCACCACTAAGCAGCGGCCGCTGCACCTGGCAGCACACACAGAGAGAGGCCCCGGATTTCTCCGGGGCCTCTCTCTGTGTGTGCTGCGGCTGGTCGGCGGACCGGCGTTGCCTAGTCGGGCTCGGGGCCGGTGCGCCACTGCAGCACCCGGGCGGCGTTGCCCACCAGGATCCGGTCCACCGCGGCAGCGCCGACGCGGTCCGCGAGCCGCGGAACGAAGCGCTCGGAGAGGTAGGCCAGGCCGGGCATCCCGCCATAGGAGACGTACCTGGTGCGCCGGGCGACGTCGCCGCCGAGCAGCAGGCGGCCTCCACCGCCGCCGGCGATGACCTGCTCGGCGAGGGTGATGATCTCCGCGTCCGTGCGGCCCTTGGGCCGGGCCATGCCGTCGTAGCCCAGGTAGGCGCCGCGGGAGGCCAGCTCGAGGTGCAGCCCGGCGTCGGGGTTGCGGTCGGCGTGGGCCAGGACCACGCGGGACTCCGGGACGCCGGCGGCGGCCAGGAGGTCGAGCAGTTCGTGGGCTGCCGTGCAGAACTCCAGGTGGACCATGATCGGGGCGCCGGTGACGGCGTGGGCCACCGCCACGGCCGCCAGCACGCGGCGTTCGAAGGCCGTGATGGACCAGTAGCCGATCCCGGCCTTCAACAGCCCAGCGCGCACCGGCACCGGGCCCGAGACGGCAGCGCCGGCCTCCGGGCCGGAGACGTCCGCCGATGGCGCTGCGGATTCGTCGGGTGACCCGCAGCCTGCCGTGAGCTCAATGGTGAACCGCCGGGCAAGTTTCTCTTCCCGCTCCCCGCGCAACCAGTGCCCTTCGGGGTAGTGCGCCTCCCGGTGGGCACCCGTGGTGGCGACGATGTGCAGCCCCGCGGCGGCGGCGATGCGTGCCGCCGCCGCGGGATTGCGCCCCAGGCCGAGCGGGGTCGCCTCCACCATCGCCGCCATGCCGGCGCCGCGCAGCAGGGCTGCTTCCCGGCCGGACAGCGCCTCGTCGTCCAGCTCGTCCCCGGGCAACAGAGGAGAGGACTGGAACAGGTGCTCGTGGTAGTTCGTCGGTCCGAGCGACGCCGGTTCGATGTCGCCGAGGACGGTGCGGACAAAGGTCATCTTGCGCTGGCCGCGGCTTCGGCCAGCTGGTCCAGCAGCTGGTCGGTGAGTTCGACGTCGAACACCTCGGCGATGACCTGGCTCCAGCCGTGGATGAAATAGCGCCAGCCGTCTACGACGGTCAGCTGGCGCCGTTCCGCCTGTTCCCGGGCCTGGGCCAGGAACTCGAGGGAGCCGCGGTAGTTGAACTCCCACACGATCGCGTCCCGGGGAAAATCGACGCCGTCCGGGAGGGGCGATCCCGGCCGGTCCTTGCCGAGGCCGCTGGCATTGACCACGAGGCTGCCCGCCGGGGCTTCGGCCATCACCCGCGCGGTGTCCCCGGGGCCCTCGATCAGCCGGTACTCGAAGAGGGCAGCGGGGAGCTGGCCCCGGGCGTGGACGTCGGCCAGGTGCTGGAGCCGGACCGGGCTGGTGTCGGTGCAGACAATCTTCTCCGGCGCGTCCGTGTGGCCGGCCAGGTACCAGCTCAGGGCGGTTCCGGCGCCGCCGGCGCCCAGGCAGATAACGTGCGCGCCGGTTTCCTTGAAGTGGCCCGGCGGCAGGAATTCCTCGAGCGCCAGGCCCGCGGTGATGGGGTCCTTGGCGTGGCCGATGAGACGGCCGTCCCGCTTGGAGATGCTGGAGATTTCGCCGCAGAGCCGGCCGAACTCGTCAACCTCGTCGAAAAGGTCGTGGGCGGCCTGGTAAAGGTCCATCTTGTGGGTTGTGACCAGGGCGCCGCGGTGGTCCTTGTCGTCGCGAATCCGGGTGACGAGCTCCCGGTACTGTTCCCGGCTGGCCCCCAGGGGGAGGTCGTGGCCGGTGAGCCGGTCGGTGGGCAGCTGGAGGATCCGGGCCCACTGCGGAAAGATCTTCATGATCGAGGACCCCGAGGTGGTCACACCGACAAATCCCATGTAGCCGTTCATGCAAGCGTCCTTTCCAAGGCGGCGCTGAAGTTGAGGGCCTTCTCGCGGACCAGGTCGTAGCGTCCGGCAGCGAGGTCTGCGGTGGAGCAGAGGTCGCCGCCGGCCCCGACGGCGACGGCTCCGGCGTCGAACCAGTCACCGATGTTGCCGGGGGTGACCCCTCCGGTGGGCATCAGGGGAACGTCCGGCAACGGGCCGCGGAGCGCCCGGAAGTAGGAGGGGCCGCCAAGGGAGGCGGGGAAGATCTTGACGACGTCGGCACCCAGGCCGACTGCGGTAAGAACCTCGGTGGGCGTCAGGGCACCGGCCATGACGAGGGATCCGGTGGCCTTCATTGCCGTCACGGTCCCGGCGACGGTGCCGGGGCTGACGAGGAACTCCGCGCCGGCGTCGACGGCGTCCTCGGCCTGGGCCCGGGTGAGGACGGTGCCGGCGCCCAGGTAGATCTTGTCGCCGTATTCGGCGCGCAGGGCGAGGATGACGGCGGGGGCATCCGGGGTGGAATAGGTGATTTCCAGTCCGGTCACACCCCCTTCCAACAGGGCGGCGGCGCCGCGGATGGCGCTCTCGGTGCTGGGAGCCCGCACGACGGCGAGGATCCCGGTCTGCCTGAGTTTGAGGAGGTCGGCCATTAGTTCACTTTCGTAGGAGTCGGGCTGACGGGGTTGGGCGGCGTCCGCCCTTCCAGGACGGCCAGCAGGTTGTCCACGGCGATGGACCCCATGCCGTCGACGGCCTGGACGGTCTGCGCCCCGAAGTGCGGAGTGATGACCACCCGGGCCGCGAGCTGCGGATCGAGCACGGGGGAGTCCTGCCCGCTCGTGTCTCCGCGCAGGGTGTCCGCGGCGAAGGCGGCGAGCACTCCGGTGCGCAGGGCCTCGGCGACCGCCTCCTCATCCACAAGTTCCGGTCGGGCGGTGTTGACCACGACGAGCGGTTTCGCAGCGGCGGCCAGCCAGGCCGCGTCGATGAGCTGCTGGCCACCCGGGGCGTGCAGGGAGATCACGTCGCAGGTGGCCGCCATTTCCGCCAGGTCCAGGGGCTCGGCGCCGAGGCTCCTGATCAGCTCGGGTCCCATGAACGGGTCCGAGGCGTACACGGGGGAACCGAATCCGGAGAGCAAGCGGGCCACGATTTGCCCGATCCGGCCGAAGCCCACCAGGCCCACGGTCAGCGAGCCCAGCTCGCGGCCCCGGATGACCGACCAGTCCCGGTTCCGCACCCGGCGGTCGCCCTCCGGAACGGTGCGCAGGACGGACAGCATGAGTGCCAGGGCATGCTCGGCGACAGCATTGGAATTGGCGCCGGGGGTGTTCGTGACCACCACGCCCCGCTCGGCTGCGGCCCGGACGTCCACGGCTTCGAACCCCACCCCGTAGCGGGCCAGGACTTTCAGCCGCGGCGCCGCGTCCAGGTGGGCCGCGGTGACCTCGCCGGTTCCGGCGATCCACCCGTCCGCCACCGCCAGATCGGCGCCGATGGCGTCCAGGGAGTGGTCCGAGGGGCCACTCCGAACGGTGTGGCCGCGGCTTTCCAGGCGGGAGACCAGGTCTTGTTCGCCGGAGGAGAAGGAGCGGGAGGTGACGAGGATGACCGGCATCAGTGTTTCCCCCGGCGGGTGGGGAACCACGGTTCCAGCTGGCCGTAGGCGTCGAGGAATATCTGGTGGGCGGCCGTGTAGCGCTCGTGCGCTTCGCGGTCGGGCTGGAACTCGGCCGTCACCCGGGACAGGTCCCGGGCGACGCTGAAGTCGTCCACGAGTCCGAGTCCCACGCTGGCGGTCACGGCGGCGCCGAGGCTGTTGGCCTCTTCGACGATGCTCCGGCGCCGGACGGTCACGCCCCAGACGTCGGCCATGATCTGCAGCCAGGTGTCGCTGGCCGCACCGCCGCCAATGGCGTCGATCCGGCTGATGGCCGCCCCGGCGTCGTTGAAGGCGTTGACGCACGTTCCCAGGTTGAAGGCCACACCCTCGAGGACGGAGCGGATCATGTTCGCACGGCCGTGGTGCATCTCGAGGCCGACGAACGCGCCGGCGGCCTGGGGGTTCCAATAGGGAGAGCGCTCGCCGAGCAGGTGCGGCAGGAAGTACAGTCCCGACTCGCTCGCAGTTGCCCCGGCCGCTTCGGCAATGAGCCGATCAAAGCGGTCCTTCTCGCCGCGGTCGGAAAACAGTCCGACGGCCCACTGGAGGGACGCGCCGCCGGCCTGCATGGTCGCGGTCGGGACGTACTTCCCGTCAATGACATGGTCGAACGTCATGGTCCGGCGGAGCGGGTCGATCAGCGGCGCGGCCGTGACGATCTGCACCCACGAGGAGGAGCCAAGGTAGACGTACGCCTGGTCGTCCTCGGAGACGACGCCGGCGCCTACGGCCGCGACCGGGCCGTCACCGCCGCCCATCACCACCGACGTCGAGGTTCCCAGGCCGGTGGCCGCCGCAGCGGCGGAGGTGAGGGGACCGACGACGTCGGTGGACTTGAGGATTTCGGGAAACAGTGCCGGATCGATCCGGGCGGCGGTCAGCATCCGCTCGGACCAGGTTCCGGTGGTCTGGTCGTAGGCGTTCGTGGCGGAGGCGTCGGAGTGATCCGTCGCGAGCCGCCCGGTGAGACGGTGCACCACGTAGTCCTTGGCAAGGCAGACGTGGCGGACCCGGCTGAAGACCTCGGGCTCGTTGTCCCGGACCCACATGACCTTGCTCAGCGAATAGGTGGGGTTGATCCGGTGGCCGAGCATGGCGTAGGCCTCCTGCTCGTCGAAGGCCCCGGCCAGTTCGTCGGACTGGGCGACGCTCCGGTGGTCGGCCCAGATCAGGGCGGGCCGGACCGGCGCGTAGTTGCCGTCGAGGAGTACGGCCCCCATCATCTGCCCGCCGACCACCAGGCCCTGCACCGATGACGGATCGACGCCGGTCTCGGCCAGCAGTTTTTGCGTGGCCTGGACCACCGCGTTCCACCAGACGTCGGGGTCCTGCTCGGCGCGGCCGCCGGCAGCGAAGTGCGGCTCGTAGCCAATGGTGACGGCCCGCAGGAGGGTTCCGTCAGCCTCGTGCAGGGATGCCTTGTTGCCCGTCGTGCCGAGATCGTGAGCGATGATCATGGGACCGGTCCTTCCGTCTTAGGCCTGTGCTGCGAAGAAGGGTGCGAACTCGTGGCCGGAGTCCGCGGAGTAGACGCGCTGGCCCATGCCGTGTTCAAGGACCCAGCCGTAGTCGTGGCCCGCGCAGCCCGGGTAGACCGCGAGGAACTTGTAGGGCTCGGAGCCCACGTTGATACTGCGGTGCGCCCAGCCCGGCGGAATGTAGCCGATCACGCCGGGGGCCATGTCAACCCAGGAAGTGTTCTCGCCGTCGAACATCAGCAGCCCGCCCTGCCCGGAGATGCCCAGGTAGATTTCGCCCTGGTGGTTCGGGTGCTGGTGTCCCTTGGTCATCCAGAACTCCCCGGCGGTGGTGCCGGGCTGGATCGTGGTGATGGACTGCGGGAGTTCCCGGTCCGCTTCCGGCACCGGCGTGGAAACCACCGAGTAGACCACGGGGTTGCCGTTGGCGACGGCCTCGTTCCAAGCGTCCTTGTCCGCGAACAGGCCTTCAAGGTCCGACATGCGGCGTTCCAGCGTCGGGCCTTGCGGCGACAGAGTGCCGGCCTGCGCGTCGAAGCGGATGGTCATGGGCGGAACGGGGGGAGTGATGAATTCGCTCACGGGCAGAAGTCTCCTGAGGATCAGCAAATGGTCCGTTGCCGAAGCGGCAACCTGTAATTACAGGTTACATGCCCAGTGGGTCCTTGGGAATCGTCAGGAGGCGCGGGCCTGCCCGGCCCGGGCGTTCAGCCGGTGGTGACCCGGTGGAAGCCAGCCGTGCCGGAGCCCGCCGAGGCGGCGTCAATGACCACCTCAAAACGGCTCTGGTCTCCGCGGTGGTGGGCCACGAAGAATTCCAGCGGCCGGTCCGCCGCGTCGTAGACGATGCTCCGCAGCTGCATCAGCGGGGCGCCCTTCACGATGCCCAGCGCCTCGGCCTGCGTCTTGTTTGCCACCGTGGCCTCGACCGAGCGAATGCCGTGGTGCGCCCGGATGCCCTTGCTGGCCAGCAAGGCGTACAGCGACTGGTTGCGGAGGTCGGCCCCAAGCACGATCTCGGCCATGTCGCCGGGAAGGTAGGTCGTGGTGAGGGACCAGGGGGAATCCTCAACGTAGCGGAGCCGCTCAAGGGCGACGACGGGTTCGCCCGCTGGGATCCGGAGCGCCTCGGCCACCGTGTCGTCGGCCGGGACCAGCTCCTGGCGGCGGACATCGCTGTAGACGCTGCCGCCTCGGGATTCCACGTCCGCGTAAAGGCCGCGCAGGGTATGGACCAGGCTTTCGGAGACCTTGCGGGGGGCCACGAAGGTGCCCTTGCCCTTGACCCGTTCGATCACGCCGTCGTGTTCGAGCTGCCCGAGCGCCTGCCGGACCACGGTGCGGGAAACCCCGTACAGTTCGCACATCCCGTGCTCGCCAGGGAGACGGTATCCCGGTGCCAGCTTGCGGGTTGAGATTTCCAGGATCAGCTGGTCGCACAGCTGTTTGTACATCGGCAGCGATGCGTCCTTGACCATCTTGGCCGGGGAGGCGTCGCTCGGCACCGCGGTGTGCGCGGGGGCTGCGGCTGGGGGGTTTGTCATGGGAAGCGCCATTCTGTGCATCCGGCGTCGGCACGCCTGAAGAACATCTTAGACCGGGCGCCACAGGCCCCGGGCGGGAAAGATCAGGCTACCGTGCCGCGGCGATATACCCGCCGCGCCGTGGCGGCGAGGACGTTGTCCTGTTCGGCGGGGCTGAGCGTTTCGATCAGTTCCTTCAGCACCTGCCAGGTCTGCTGATAGCCGCCGGAGAGGACCGACACGGGCCAGTCGCCGCCGTACATGAGCCGTTCCGCACCGAACAGCTCGAGGGACTCGTGGAACACCGGCGCCAAGGCGGAAGCGTTATATTCTGCACCGGGAATATGAAGTCCGGAGAGCTTCGCCACCGTGTTGGGGCGGCCCGCACACGCGGTCAGTTCGCGGCGCCATCGCGCCATCGCGTCCGGGTCGGTGAGCGGCGGTTTGCCCAGGTGGTCCACGACGACGGTGAGCTCCGGCAGTGCCCCGGCCAGGTCGGCCGCGGCCCCCAGATGGCGCGGGAATGCGTCGGGGACGTCGAAGGGCAGGCCGGCCGCGGCGAGCAGGGAGAGCGATTCGCGGACCGGGGCGAGGGCGAGGAAGCCGTCCCGCGGGTCGTCGTGGACCAGGTGCCGGACCCCGCAGAACTTGTCCGATTCCAGCCACTGGTCCAGCTGGGCCCCTGCGCGGGCGGGCGAGTCCAGCTGGATCCAGCCGACCACCCCGCGGATCCACGGCTCGGCATCCGCCGTTTCCAGCAGGAACCCGGTGTCCTCCAGCGTGTCGTCCGCCTGGACGAGGATCGCCTCCGCCACGCCGGCCGCATCGAGCTCAGTCCGGGCCTGCGCGGCGGTGAAGGTCCGCTTCAGCTCCGGCACCGAATCCAGCCAGCCATACCGGCTGCGGCCCAGGCACCACAGGTGCAGGTGCGAGTCCACCGTGGGCAGCCCGCTCACCGGGGAATCAGCCCCTCCGCTTCGAGCGCGTCCCAAAGGTCCCGGGGGAGCGCCCGGTCCATGCCGGCGATGTTGGCACTGATCTGCTCCGCGCCCCGCGCCCCGATGACCACATTGCACACGGCCGGGTGCCGCAGTGGGTACTGGATGGCGGCGTCGGGCAGGTCCACCCCGAACGAGGCGCAGACGGCGGCAAGCCGCCGTGCCCGGGCCAGCAGCTCTTGCGGCGCCGGTCCGTAGTTGTAATGGGCATCCGCCGGGACTTCAGCCGTGGCCAGGATGCCCGAGTTGAACACTCCGGCGGCGACGACGCCGACGCCGCGTTCGACGCATCGGGGCAGCAGCCCGGTCAGGGCGGGCTGCTCGAGCAAGGTGAAGCGGCCGGCGAGCATGACCAGGTCCAGTTCGGCGCGGTCGACGAGCGTGTGCAGGGCCTCCGCGGAGTTGGATCCCACCCCGATGGCCCGGACGAGGCCCTCGGCCTTCAACCGCTGCAGGGCCGGCAGGGCCTCACTGAGAGCGGCGTCCATGTCGTAGGCATCAGGGTCGTGCAGGTAGAGGATGTCCACCCGAGAGATGCCCATGCGGTCCAGGGAGTCCTCCAGGCTTTGCCGGATGCCGCGCTCGGTGAGGTCCCACCGCCGGGTGCTCCGGGCCGGGACGGCGAAGCCCTCGGTGTCCGGTTCGCCGGGCCGGAAGGCCGGATTGGGCTCCAGCAGGCGGCCGGCTTTGGTGGAGATGACGTAGTCCTCCCGGGGGCAGGTGCGGAGGAAGTCGCCGAGCCGCCGTTCCGAGAGCCCGAGTCCATAGTGCGGCGCCGTATCGAAATAGCGGATCCCGCCAAGCCAGGCGGCCTCCAGGGTGCGGCGGACGTCGTCGTCATCCATGCTCGAATACAGGTTCCCGAGAGCGGCGGCGCCGTAGCCCAGCCGGCCGAGGGGCAGTTGAGTCATTGCCGTGCAAGCTCCCACACCATCGGGATGCCGCGGTCCTCGCCCGAATAGTCGTCCTCGACCTCGAGGAGCTCGGCCATTTCCGCCTGCCAGGGGACGTTCGCAGGGTGCTCGGCCAGGAACTTGCGCATGGTGGCGTAGTCCTCGACCTCCACGACGTGGAAAAGTTCGCGTCCGCTGCGCCAGATCCGCCAGCTGTGGACGCCGATCCCGCGCATGGCGTCCGCGAGCTCGGCGGGAATCCGCGCATGGATCCGGTCGTAGTCGGCCTCGCGGCCGGGCTTGAGCCGGGTGTGCAGGGCGATGCGTTCCGGGGTTGTGCTCATCGGATTAGCCTGCCACAGCTTCAGCCGGAGCGGACCACGCCGGACCGGCCGGGAAGGAGAACTCAGCGAGCGAGTGCGCTCTCATTTCGCTGCCGCCGCCCGGGGCGGCCGGGGGCCAGTAGCGCCCGCCATGGACGTCGACCGGGACGACGAAGTGCTCATGGAGGTGGTCGACGAATTCGATCATCCTGCCCTCGAGTTGCCCGGAAACTGCCACGTAGTCGAACATCGAGAGGTGCTGGACGGCTTCGCAGAGGCCTACGCCGCCGGCGTGCGGGCAGACCCGGACCCCGAACTTGGCCGCGAGGAGCAGGATGGCGATGTTTTCGTTCACGCCGGCAACTCGCGCCGCGTCGAGCTGCAGCACCTCGAGGGATCCGGCCTGCAGCATCTGCTTGAACACCACCCGGTTCTGGACATGCTCCCCGGTCGCCACCGGAATCGGGGCGATGGCGCGGGCGATCGCGGCATGGGCCAGGATGTCGTCCGGGCTCGTCGGTTCCTCCACCCAGGCGAGGTCGGGGTCGCCGAGGCCGCGGATCCATTCGATGGCCTCCGTGGTGTCCCAGCGCTGGTTCGCGTCCACGGCGATCTTGATGCCCGGTCCGCAGGCGTCCCGGGCGACGCGCAGACGCCGGACGTCATCCGCCAGGTTGGCGCCAACCTTGAGCTTGACCAGCGGGAAGCCGTCCGCGACGGCCTCGCGGCACAGCCGGGAGAGCTTGGCATCGTCGTAGCCGAGCCAGCCCGGGGTGGTGGTGTACGCCGGATAGCCGGCGCGGAGCAGCTCGGACTCTCGACCCGGACGGCCGGTTTCTGCGCCCCGCAGGATAGCGAGGGCCTCTTCCGGGGTGAGGGCGTCGCTGAGGTAGCGGAAGTCCACCAGGTCAACCAGCTCTTCGGGCGACAGCCGGGACAGCAGCTGCCACAGCGGCAACCCGGCGCGTTTTGCCTTCAAGTCCCACAGGGCGTTGATGGCCGCCCCGATGGCCATGTGCATGATCCCCTTCTCCGGCCCCAGCCAGCGCAGCTGCGAGTCGTGCACCATGGAGCGCCAGGTACCGCCCATGTCATCGAGCAGCTCCTCGGCGTTCCGGTCCTGGAGATAGGGGACGAGGGCTGTCAGGGCGCTGGCCACCACTTCGGTGCCGCGCCCGATAGTGAAGACGAAGCCGTGGCCTTCAAGGTCGTCGCCGGCGTCGGTGCCGATCACCAGATAGGCCGCCGAGTAGTCCGGGTCGGGATTCATGGCATCCGAGCCGTCCAAGGACGACGACGTCGGAAAGCGGACGTCACTGACCGTGACGGCGGTGATGGTACTCACGTGGGAACTCCTCATGCTCCGGGCAGCCCCGGAATCTCGCGTCGCCCGGTCGGGCGGTGAATTCGACAGTAAACATCCGATGTATGGCTTGTCAACGACGGTGTGGTCTGTATTGTGGTGTGCGACACCTTTCCGCGCGGCCGGTCCGGCCGCCGGGTTAGCGGCGGGCAGAGTTGCCCGATTTGGAGGAAGTGTGAAGTTGGTTCGCTTGGGCCCCGCTGGTGCGGAACGCCCCGCCGTGATTGCTGCAAATGGCGCAGGTACGGAAAAGACATATGATCTATCTCCCCTGACTTCGGACATCACCGGCGAGTTCCTTGCCGGCGGGGGAATTGCCGCCACGCGGAACGCCCTGGAGCGCGGAGAGCTTGAGCCGCTGGATCCCGCCGGCCTCCGGGTCGGCGCTCCGATCACCCGTCCGTCCGCGGTCATCTGCGTGGGTATGAACTACGCCGCGCATGCCGCCGAATCCGGGGCGCTGCCGCCCGAGGTTCCCATTATCTTCCTCAAGACGCCCAACACAGTCGCTGGCCCGGATGATGCGGCGTTCATCCCGCGCAATTCCACCAAGACCGACTGGGAGGTCGAACTCGGGGTGGTGATCGGCCGGCGCGCCAGCTACCTCGGCTCGCCGGCCGACTCTGCCGCGCACATCGCGGGCTATCTGGTTGCCAACGATCTGTCCGAGCGTGCCTTCCAGATCGAGGAGTCCGGCGGCCAGTGGTCCAAGGGCAAGTGTTCGCCCGGGTTCTCCCCGCTCGGGCCGTGGCTCGTGCCCGCCGACGAGGTCGATCCGGGCAGGCTCCGGCTCCGCAGCTGGGTCAACGGCGAGCCCCGCCAGGATTCCAGCACGGCTGACATGGTCTTCCCGGTCGACTTCCTGATCCACCACCTGAGCCAGTACCTCACCCTCGAGCCCGGCGACGTGGTCCTCACCGGCACCCCGCAGGGCGTGGCGCTCTCCGGCAAGTTCCCGTACCTCAAAGCCGGTGACGTCGTCGAGGTCGAGATCGAGGGCCTGGGCCGGCAGCGGCAGGTCTTCGCGCAGTCCTGAACAGCCGCCGCGCCAGCCTGCCTCACCGGGCCTGACCGGCCCGGCAGGCGGCGAGCAAGCAATTAAATGTCTTTGGAAAGGACAAGCATGACAACGGAGATGGATGGGCTGGTCGCGATTGTGACCGGAGGTGCTTCCGGCATCGGCGCCGCGGCAGCCGCCCGGCTCGCCGCCGCCGGAGCCTCGGTGGCGGTCCTGGACCTGAACCCGGAGGACGCCGCGAAGGGGCACTTCGCGGTGCGCTGCGACGTGGCCGACGACGCCTCCGTGGTCGCGGCAGTCCAGGGGGTCGCCGAACACTTTGGCCGGATCGACGTCGTCGTCAACAACGCCGGGATCGGCGCCCAAGGCACGATCGCGGACAACGACGACGATGAATGGCACCGCGTCCTCGACATCAACGTGCTCGGCATGGTGCGGGTCAGCCGGGCCGCACTGCCGCATCTGCGGCGCTCGCCGGCCGCCGCGATCGTCAACACGTGTTCCATCGCGGCCACGGCGGGGCTGCCGCAGCGGGCGCTGTACGGTGCCAGCAAAGGCGCGGTCCTGTCCCTGACGCTGGCCATGGCCGCGGACCATATCCGCGAAGGCATCCGGGTCAACTGCGTGAACCCGGGCACCGCTGACACCCCGTGGATCGGCCGCCTGATGGCCCAAAGCGACGATCCGCAGGCCGAACGCGCCGCCCTCAACGCCCGCCAGCCCCACGGCCGGCTGGTCACCGCGGACGAGGTGGCGGCCGCCATCACCTACCTCGCGTCACCGGCCTCCGGCTCCACGACCGGAACCTCCTTGGCGGTTGACGGCGGCATGCAGGGCCTGCGCCTGAGGCCGGCACAGTGACGGATCAGCCGGTCCGGGCGGTGCTCGGCGTCGACATCGGCACCAGCAGCAGCAAGGGCGTCGTCGTGGACCTGGAGGGCAAGGTGCTCCGTTCCGCCGCGCGCAGCCACGAGGTAAGCCGGCCCCGGCCGGGCTGGGCCGAGATGGACGGGGACCTGTGGTGGGAGGAATTCGCCGCGATCAGCCGCGAACTGCTGGCCGGCACGGGCGCGGACGAACAAATCGTCGCCGTCGGCGTCAGCGGCATGGGCCCCTGCGTCCTCGTCACGGACCAGGACGGCACCCCGCTGCGCCCGGCGATCCTTTACGGCATCGACTCCCGGGCCACCGAGCAGATCGAGTCCCTCACCGCTGAGTTGGGCGGCGACGAGCTCATTATGGAGCGCTGCGGCTCCGTGCTGTCCACCCAGGCCGTCGGGCCCAAGCTGGCGTGGCTGGCCCGGCACGAGCCGGACACTTTCGCCAGGAGCCGCCGGCTTTTTATGCCCTCCTCCTGGCTGGCCTACCAGCTCACCGGCGCGTACGTGCTGGACCACCACTCCGCCAGCCAGTGCACGCCGTTGTACGACACCCGGACGCTGGAATGGTATCCGCCCTTCGCGAGCAAGATCGCTCCCGGGCTGGAACTTCCGCCGCTGCTCTGGCCCGGCGACACCGCCGGGTACGTCAGCGCGGAGGCCGCCGTCGCCACCGGGCTTCCGGCCGGAGTCCCGGTGATTGCCGGAACCATCGACGCCTGGAGCGAAGCCGTCAGCGTGGACAGCCAGAACAATGGCGACCTGATGCTGATGTACGGCACCACCATGTTCCTGGTCAACACCGTCCCGGACCGGGTCACCTCACCCCAGCTGTGGGGGACGGTCGGCGCGTTCGAGGGAACCCGCAACCTGGCCGGCGGGATGGCCACCTCCGGGGCGGTCACGTCCTGGCTCAAGGAACTGTTCGGCTCCCTCGACTTCCCGGAACTGCTGGAGCTGGCCGCCGCCTCGGGCCCCGGCGCCCGTGGACTCCTGATGCTGCCCTACTTCGCCGGCGAACGGACCCCGGTGGCGGATCCGCAAGCCCGCGGCATCATTGCCGGGCTGACCCTCTCGCACACCCGCGGCGACCTGTACCGCGCCGCCCTGGAGGCCACGGCACTGGGCGTCCGGCACAACATCGAGTCCATGGAGCTGGCCGGCGGAAACATCCGGCGCATCGTGGCCGTCGGCGGCGGAACCCAGGGTGAGCTGTGGACCCAGATCGTTTCCGACGTGACCGGGCAGCCGCAGCTCATTCCGAGCCAGACCATCGGCGCCAGCTACGGCGCCGCGTATCTGGCCGCGGGCACGGTTGCCGAGGTCCGGATCAGCGAGTGGAATCCGCCCGCCCGGACCGTCCACCCCAACCCTGCCGTGAGCGCGGACTATGAGGAGCTGTACGACCTCTACTTACGCCTTTACCCGGCCACCCAGGACATTGCCCACGCCCTCGCCGGACGCGAGGAACGTCTGAGCCCCCAAAACCTTGAAAGGGAAACCACACCATGAGCAGTTACACCTTCCCGTCCATCACGGAAACCCCCGACGCCGAGGCCAACACGGTCTACACCATCAGCAGCGGCGACCTGCGGCTCGCTGCCAACACCAAGTGCTGGCCCACCCAGCAGCAGCTCGAAGGGCACTTCGCGGCCGCCGTGGAGTCCCTCGGCTACCAGGTGGTCCGCGCGCACGGCGTCAACCCCGACACCGGGCATGGCTTCATCGACAGCCAGCGCATGGGTATGGAAGTTTTCAAGAACATTCCGCCGACGGCGCCGGTGGTGGTTGTCGAGGCCGTCTGGCAGTACAGCCACCACGTCCTGGCCGGCCTGCGCACGCACCGCGGCCCGATCCTGGTCGTGGCGAACTGGGCGGGCGACTTCCCGGGGCTGGTGGGCCTGCTTAACCTCACCGGAAGCCTGACCAAGGCCAAGGTCGACTACTCCGCGCTGTGGAGCGAGGACTTCACCGACGAATGGGCGGTGGGCAAGCTCAAATCCTGGCTCACCTCCGGCAGCATCACCCACGACACGAGCCACGTCCGCGAACTGCCGCCGCTGGCGGATACGGAGGAGGTCCGGCTGGGACGCGCCCTGGCGCAGCAGCTGATGGCCGACAAGGCCATCATCGGCGTCTTCGACGAGGGTTGCATGGGCATGTACAACGCCATCATCGACGACGAAATGCTCAACCCGCTGGGCATCTACAAGGAGCGGCTCTCGCAGAGCGCCCTCGTGGCCGAGATGCTGAAGGTCCCGGACGCAGAGGCCGACGCGGTGAAGAGCTGGCTCGACGACGCCGGCCTGACCTTCCACTTCGGCACCGACCCTGCGACGGAGCTGACCCCCGACCAGGTCCACAGCCAGCTCAAGATGTACATTGCCGCGCTGCGCATCTCGGACGATTACGGCGTCGACGCCGTCGGCATCCAGTACCAGCAGGGCCTCAAGGACACCGTCCCGGCGTCCGACCTGGCCGAAGGCCTGCTCAACAACGTCCAGCGCCCGCCCGTCTACTCCCGCGACGGCGGCCGGGAACTGTTCGCCGGAAAGGCGCTGCCGCACTTCAACGAGGTGGACGAGGGGGTCGCCGTCGACGCCCTCATCACCAACCGGATTTGGACCGCGATGGGGCTCGATCCTGCCACCACGCTGCACGACGTGCGCTGGGGTGCCGACTACGACGGCGAGTTCGTCTGGGTCTTCGAGATCTCCGGCTCCGTGCCGGCCTCCCACAATGGCGGCTACGACAAGTCGTACTCCATGCGACAGCCCGAGATGTTCTTTCCGCTGGGAGGCGGCACCCTCAGCGGTGTCTCCAAGCCGGGGGAGATCGTCTGGTCCCGGGTCTTCATCATGGACGACCGGCTGCACGTGGACCTGGGCCGCGGCCACGTCGTCGAGCTTCCGGCGGAGGAGACCCAACGCCGGCTGGACGCGACCGACCCGCAGTGGCCGATCATGCACGCCGTCCTCGACGGCGTCAGCCGAGACCAGCTGATGGCCCGCCACAAGGCCAACCACGCCCAGGTGGTCTACGCCCCGGACGCCGCCACGGCGGACAAGGCGCTGGAAGCCAAGGCCGCATTCTTTGCCGAGCTAGGGGTGCAGGTCCACCTCTGCGGCGACGTGGCACTCTAGGGGACAGGTGGCGGCGGCTGGCCGTCCCTGAGGTCTGGGGACGGCAACGGCCGCGGCTGGATGGAATACTCCCGGGGACACCTCGGTTGGCGCCTAAGGGACTTGGCCCGCCTTTGCAGGCAGGCCGGCCCCGCGCAATGGGCGGGAACCGCCTTCGACGCCGTATCCGGCGCCAACGGCGGTCCGCGTCCGAACCGGCTCTAACCAGCCAGAAACGGAGATGGTGGACCAATGACTGCCTACAAGACAGTGAACCCCGCGACCGGAGAAACTCTGAAGGAATTCCCGCTCGCTACCGCAGGCGAGGTGGAAGAGGCGCTCGCAGCCGCGCAGCAGGCGTTCCAGGCCTGGCGCGCCGCCCCTGTCGAGGCCCGCGCCAAGGTGATCGCCCGCGTCGCAGAACTGTACCGGGAACGCCAGGACGAGCTCGCCCGGCTGATCAGCACCGAGATGGGCAAGCCCCTGGCACAGGCCCGCGGCGAAGTGCAGCTCGTGGCCGATATTTACGACTACTACGCCGCGGAAGGCCCGGGCTTCCTCAAGGACGAGCCGCTGGAGGTCAAGGGCGGCGGCTCCGCCGTCGTCCGTTCGGCTCCAGTCGGACCCCTGCTCGGCATCATGCCGTGGAACTACCCGTACTACCAGGTGGCGCGCTTCGCGGCGCCGAACCTGGTCCTGGGCAACACGATCCTGCTCAAGCATGCCGGCAGCTGCCCGCAGTCTGCCCTCGCGATCGAGGAAATCTTCAAGGATGCCGGACTCCCACAGGGCGCCTACACCAACCTCTTCCTCAGCAACGAACAGGTCGCCGAGGTCATCGCCGACAGCCGGATCCAGGGCGTCTCCCTGACCGGCAGCGAGCGGGCCGGTTCGGCCGTGGCCGAAGTGGCCGGCCGGAACCTGAAGAAGTACGTGCTGGAACTCGGCGGCAGCGACCCCTTCATCGTGCTGGATTCCGATGACCTCGACGCCACCGTCAAGGCCGCCGTGGGCGGCCGGATGGGCAACGCCGGGCAGGCCTGCACCGCCTCGAAGCGGTTCATCGTGCTCGAGGACCTCTACGAGCCCTTCGTGGAAAAGTTCACCGCCCGGATGGCCGGGATCAAGCCCGGGGACCCGCTGCTGGAGGACACCAAGTTCGGTCCGCTCTCCTCGCAGAGCGCCGCGGACGGCCTGATCGAACAGATCCAGGACGCCGTGGACAAGGGCGCCACGCTCCGCACCGGCGGCCACCTCGTGGACGGCCCGGGTGCCTTCGTGGAGCCCACCGTGCTCACCGACGTCACGCCGGAGATGCGCGCCTTCTCCGAGGAGCTGTTCGGCCCGGCCGCGGTCATCTACAAGGTGGCCAGCGCCGAGGAGGCAGTCGAACTCGCCAACGGGTCCCCGTACGGGCTCGGAGGCTCGGTCTTCAGCGCCGACCCGCGCAAGGCCCAGGACCTCGCGGACCGGCTGGATACCGGCATGGTCTTCATCAACTCGGTGGCCGTAACGCAGGCGGACCTGCCGTTCGGCGGCGTCAAGCGCTCCGGCGTCGGGCGTGAGCTGGGCCGGTTCGGCATGGACGAATTCGTGAACAAGAAACTGATCCGCACCCCGCGCTAAGCGGGAGCGCCCCGGGCGGGAACGCTTCAGTGGGGACCGCTTCAGACGGGAAGCCCAGCCAGGACACGGCTGCGGTCGGAGGTGAAGACCTTCCGGCCGCAGCCGTTGCCGTCCCGTTAGGCTCCTCACATGGAGAAAACGGCCACCGCAGCGGCGCGGCGCAGCCTGGCATTCGTGGGAATCAACGCGGGCCTGGCGCTGCACCCGGCGGACTCCCGAGGCGCCCAGGTCCCGGGCGAGCCGGCCAGCTGCTTCGCCACGTTCTGGCGGGCCGACTGGTCACGCTGGGGTGCCGGGAGCGCCCTGCTGGTTGCGACCCTGCAGGGCTGGCGCAGCTACGGCACCAATGAGGCCCTCGCGAAAACCCTGGCCACCGAACTTACCCGCTATTTCCCGGAAGCGTCCAGATTCCCGCTGACCGGGATCGGGCACACCCACGACGAGTTCACGGTGGAAGTGGACCCGGCGACCGGGTTCCGCGCAACCGGCCACAAGGCGGAGCTGGCAATCAGCGGCATCCTGGACCGAAGGCAGTTCACCGCCCCCAACTTCCAGCTCGGCGAAGGCAGCGCCGCCCTGAGCAACGTTTATCTGCCCTGCAGCACCGGTCGGCTCGCGGAATTCGGGGTGGAGTGGCCGGGCACGCCGGCGGTCTATCCCGGTCCGCTGGGACCGTCCTCCTCGGCGTTCATCGCCTTGGCCGAATCCTGGGTGCTCTAGCGTCCCTGCCCGGCGGCGGCACCGGCCCGGGGCTGCGCAAGAGCGGCCAGGCGGCACGTGGCCTAGTGTTAAGGCTGGACGATGTTCAGCACACTTACGGTTCACGGAGAGGCGATGATGGCCAAGCGCAGCAACCCGGCAATGAGAATTGCCCAAAAGACCGCCCACAGCGCAATGTTCGACGCCGACGGCAAGCCCAAGCCCGGCGTCCACAACATGCTCCTGCGCGCGGTGGAAATCCAGCGGCCGCTGGTCCTGGCGAACCTGCGCCGGCTGCAGCGGAAGCACCCGAACGCCACCGCGGCGCAGCTCGCCGCCATCCTGGAACGCAACTACCTGACCGCCGTTACCGGCGGCGGTGCCCTCGTCGGCGGCTCGGCCGTTATCCCCGGCGTCGGCACCGTGGCCGCGCTGGGTCTCTCCGCCGCCGCGACCGTCGGATTCCTGGAGGCTACCGCGCTGTTCGCCACCTCGCTGGCGGAACTGCACGGGGTGCGAATGGTCGACCCGGAGAGGGCCAGCACGTTGGTCATGGCCATCATGCTCGGCGAAGAAGGCACCGCCCTGCTGAGCTCGCTGAGCGGCCACGCCGCCGGGCAGGGCAAGGGGCCAACCCAGGCCTGGGGCACGCTCTTCGCACGCAGGGCGCCGATGATCGGCTTCGGGTCGGTGCGAGAGCGGATCCAGCGGGCCTTCCTGCGGAACCTGCTCAAGCGCCAGGGCACCGCTCTGCTGGGCCGCGCCCTGCCCTTCGGCATCGGCGCCGTGGTGGGCGGCGTGGGCAACCGGATGATGGGACGCGCCGTCGTCGAAAACGCCAAGGAGGCCTTCGGCCCGATGCCGGTGACCATCCCCGGCGAGCTGAAGCCCGGCGCCGGTACCGCGGAAGCCGGCCCGGACCTGGAAGGCGGAACCCGTGGATCTGAACGCTGACCTCGGGGAGTCCTTCGGCTCTTGGACGATGGGCGATGACGCGGCGATGTTCCCGCTCGTCACCAGCGCCAGCGTGGCCTGCGGTCTGCACGCCGGGGACCCCGTCACCATGCTGGACACCTGCCGCGCGGCCTACGAACTCGACGTCAGGGTCGGCGCCCACCTGGGCTATCCCGACCTGGCCGGCTTCGGGCTCCGCGCCATGGACATGAGCTTCGACGACTTGTTCGGCGCGGTTCTCTACCAGCTCGGCGCGCTCGACGGCGTGGCCCATGCGGTGGGCGCCTCGGTGGACTACGTCAAAGTGCACGGCGGCCTCTACGACCGCACGATGCACGACGACGAACAGGCCTCCGCCGTGGTCGCCGCCATCCAGGCCTACGATCCGGGGCTTCCGATCCTGGGCCTGGAGGGTTCGGCCTTGCTCAGGATTGCCCGTGAGGCCGGCAATCCCGTGTTCCACGAGGCTTTCGCCGACCGCGCCTACCTCCCGGATGGCTCGCTGGTGCCGCGGCTGGAGGAGGAATCGGTGATCGAGGACCCGGACGTGATCGTCGAGCGCGCGCTCCGGCTGGCCCTCAAGGGCGAAGTCCTGGCGGTCGACGGAACCGTCGTCACGCTCACACCGCATTCGCTGTGCCTGCACGGTGACACCCCCGGCTCGGTGCAGGTGGCCGCCGCCGTCCGCGCCGCGCTGGAGAAGGCCGGCGTCGAACTCGAGTCGTTCGCCTGAGTCCCGTTTCGCAGTCCGCGCTGAGACTAAAGTGGCGGTTGTGACACTAGTGCCGTAGGGCCCTATCGGGGGAGCAGGGTGCCCCATAGCTTTGGGGGCATGACTGCCGGAGGCCCCGCGGGGTTGGATGGACCCGCCTCGGACGCAATGTTGAAGCTTGGCCGCTTTTTCACGAAATGGGACCAGACCGAGGACGGCAGGGCGGTGTTCCGGGAAGGCGGCCGCAAGGGCGACATCTTCTACCGGGACCGCTGGAGCCACGACAAGGTGGTCCGCTCCACCCACGGGGTGAACTGCACCGGCTCCTGCTCCTGGAAGGTGTACGTCAAGGACGGCATCATCACCTGGGAATCCCAGCAGACCGACTACCCTTCGGTGGGCCCTGACAGTCCCGAATACGAGCCGCGCGGCTGCCCGCGCGGAGCCGCCTTCTCCTGGTACACCTACTCGCCCACCCGGGTCCGCTTTCCCTACGCCCGGGGTGTGCTGGTGGAGATGTACCGCGAGGCCAAGGCCCGGCTGGGCGACCCGGTGCTCGCCTTCGCCGACGTCGTGGGGGACCCGGAGCGGCGCCGCCGCTACCAGCAGGCCCGCGGCAAGGGCGGCCTGGTCCGTGTCTCCTGGCAGGAAGCGATCGAGATCGCGGCCGCCGCGCACGTCAACACGATCAAGAACTACGGGCCGGACCGCTGCGCCGGTTTCTCCCCGATCCCCGCCATGTCGATGGTCTCGCACGCCGTCGGCACCCGTTTCATCCAGCTCATCGGCGGGGTGATGACGTCCTTTTACGACTGGTACGCCGACCTGCCGGTGGCCAGCCCGCAGGTTTTCGGCGACCAGACCGACGTCCCGGAATCCGGCGACTGGTGGGACGCGCGCTACCTGATGATGTGGGGCTCCAACGTCCCCGTGACCCGGACCCCGGATGCGCACTGGATGGCCGAGGTGCGGTACCGCGGAACCAAGGTGGTCACGGTCAGCCCGGACTACGCGGACAACACGAAGTTTGCCGACGAATGGCTGCCCGCCCAGGCCGGCACCGACGCCGCCCTGGCGATGGCGATGGGGCACGTCATGCTCAGGGAGTTCTTCGTTGAGCGCGACGTGCCGTTCTTCTCCGATTATGTCCGGCAGTACACCGACCTGCCGTTCCTCGTCCGGCTGGAACGGCGCGACGACGGCACCCTCACCCCGTCCAAGTTCCTCACCGCCAGGGACCTCAAAGCCGAGTCGTTGGCTGAGGACGCGGCGTTCCGGACGGTGCTGTTCGACAAGAAGACCGGCCTGCCCGTCGTCCCCAACGGCTCGATGGGGTTCCGCTATTCCGGCAGCGGCGAGGGCAAATGGAACCTGGACCTCGAGGGCATCGAGCCGGCGCTGTCGCTGCGGGAGGTCTCCGCTGAAAACGCCGAGATCCTGCTGCCATGCTTCGAGGACGCCGGCGGCGAGGGCAGCGTGCTCCGACGCGGCGTGCCCGTCCTCGAGGTGGAGGGCCAGTTGGTCACCACCGTGTTCGACCTGATGCTGGCCCAGTACGGCGTGGGCCGCGAGGGTCTGCCGGGGGACTGGGCGGCCGGCTACGACGACGCCGCGACGCCCTACACCCCGGCCTGGCAGGAGGAGATCACCTCCGTCCCGGCGCAGGCCTGCATCCGGGTGGCCCGGGAGTTCGCCCGCAACGCGGAGCAGTCCAAGGGCCGGTCCATGATCATCATGGGCGCCGGCATCTGCCAGTGGTTCCACGGCGACACCACCTACCGGGCCGTGCTGGCCCTGGTCATGCTGACCGGCTGCATGGGCCGCAACGGCGGCGGCTGGGCGCACTACGTGGGCCAGGAGAAGACCCGCCCCGCCACCGGCTGGGTGTCGCTGGCGAACGCGCTGGACTGGTCCCGGCCGCCGCGGACCATGATCGGCACCGGCTACTGGTACATGCACACGGACCAGTGGCGGCAGGACGGCTACTCCGCCGACGCGCTGAAGTCTCCGCTGTCCACCGGAGCCCTGGATGGCATGCACACCGCGGACGCGATGGCCCAGTCCGCGCGACTCGGCTGGATGCCGTTCTACCCGCAGTTCGACCGTAACCCGCTGGACATCGCGGACGAGGCGGAAGCCGCCGTCGCCGCCGGCACCGCGAAAGACACCCCGGGCTACATCGCCGACGCACTGAAAAACCGCACCCTGAACCCGGCGATCGAGGACGTGGACGCCCCGGAAAACTGGCCGCGGACCCTCGTGCTGTGGCGCTCCAACCTGTTCGGCTCCTCGGCCAAGGGCAACGAATACTTCCTGCGCAACCTGCTGGGCACCCACAACAACGTGCTCGGCAAGGACCACGCGGAAGGCCTCAAGCCGCGGGACGTGAAATGGCACGAGCAGGCGCCGGAAGGAAAACTGGACCTGCTGGTCTCCGCGGACTTCCGGATGACCTCCACCACGCTGCTCTCCGACGTCGTGTTCCCGGCCGCCACCTGGTACGAGAAACACGACCTGTCCTCCACCGACATGCACCCCTTCGTGCATGCCTTCACCCCCGCGATCGACCCGCCGTGGGAGACCAAGACGGACTTCGACACCTTCCACCTGCTGGCCCAGGAGTTTTCCCGGCAGGCCAGGACGCACTTGGGGGTCCGCCGGGACCTGGTCAGTGTGCCGCTGCAGCACGACACCCCCGGCCAGCTCGCCCAGCCCGGCGGGATAGTCCGCGACTGGCGGCACGCGTCCATCCCCGCCGTGCCGGGACAGAACATGCCCATCTTCTCCGTGGTGGAACGCGACTACACCGCCATCGCGGACAAGCTGGCCGCCGTCGGTCCGCTGGCCGACAAACTGGGCTTCACGGTCAAAAACGTCACCTACAAACTGGCAGGGCCGTTGGAGCGGCTGAGCCGGTCCAACGGGGTGATGCTCGGCGGCGCCGCGGACGGCCGCCCCGCGATCGACACCGACGCGAAGATGGCCGAGGCGATCCTGGCTTTCTCCGGCACCACCAACGGCGCCCTGTCCGTGCAGGGCTTCAAGGACCTGGAAGTCCGCACCGGCCGGAAACTGGCGGACCTGTCCGAGGGGTCCGAGGAAAAGTTCATCACCTTCGCGCAGACCCAGGCCGGCCCGGTCCCGGTGATCACCTCGCCGGAATGGTCCGGCTCCGAGACCGGCGGCCGGCGCTACGCACCGTTCACCATCAACGTGGAGCGGCTCAAGCCGTGGCACACCCTGACCGGCCGGATGCACTTCTTCCTGGACCACGACTGGATGCTGGACATCGGTGAAGCGCTGCCGATCTACCGGCCGCCGCTGGACATGCACCGGCTCTTCGGCGAACCCAAACTCGGCCGGGACGGGTCCATGGAGGTGGTGGTCCGCTACCTGACGCCGCACTCGAAATGGTCCATCCACTCCGAATACCAGGACAACCTGCTGATGCTCTCGCTCTCCCGCGGCGGACCCACGGTCTGGATGAGCCCGGCCGACGCGGACGCCATCGAGGTCAAGGACAACGACTGGGTGGAGTGCGTGAACATCAACGGCGTCCTGGTGGCCCGCGCGATCGTCAGCCACCGGATGCCGGCCGGCGTCGTCTACGTCCACCACGCCCAGGAACGCACCATCGACGTGCCGAAGTCCGAGGCCACCGGGCGGCGCGGCGGTATCCACAACTCCGTGACCCGGCTGCTGGTCAAACCCTCGCACCTGATCGGCGGCTACGCCCAGCTGGCCTACGCGTTCAACTACCTTGGCCCCACCGGAAACCAGCGCGACATGGTGGCCACCGTCCGCCGTCGCTCCCAGGAGGTGCAGTACTGATGCGTGTCATGGCCCAAATGGGCATGGTCATGAACCTGGACAAATGCATCGGCTGCCACACCTGCTCCGTGACCTGCAAACAGGCGTGGACGAACCGTGCGGGCACCGAATACGTCTGGTTCAACAATGTCGAAACCCGCCCCGGGCAGGGGTATCCGCGCCGCTACGAGGACCAGGAGAGGTGGCACGGCGGCTGGGTGCTGAACAAACGCGGCAAGCTCGTGCTCAAGGCCGGTGGCCGGGTCAAGAAGCTCCTGGGGATCTTCGCCAGCCCGGTCCAGCCCGAGCTCAAGGACTACTACGAGCCGTGGACCTATGACTACAAGACCCTCGTGGACGCACCGCTGGGCGACGACTTCCCGGTGGCGCGGCCAAAGTCCCTGATCACCGGCGAGGACACCAAGATCACCTGGTCCGCGAACTGGGACGATGACCTGGGCGGCTCCACGGAGAACGGGCACCTGGATCCGATCGTGGAAAAGGTCCGGCGCGAATCCGAGGACAAGATCAAGTTCGCCTACGAGCAGACCTTCATGTTCTACCTGCCGCGGATCTGCGAGCACTGCCTGAACCCGTCCTGCATGGCCTCCTGCCCCTCCGGCGCGATCTACAAGCGGGTGGAGGACGGGATTGTGCTGGTGGACCAGGACAAGTGCCGCGGCTGGCGACAATGCGTCACCGGCTGCCCGTACAAGAAAATCTACTTCAACCACAAGACCGGCAAGGCCGAGAAGTGCACCTTCTGCTACCCGCGGGTGGAGGTAGGACTCCCGACGGTCTGCTCGGAGACCTGCGTGGGCCGGCTGCGGTACCTGGGGCTGTTTTTGTACGACGCCGACGCCGTCACCGCGGCGGCCGCCGTGACGGACCCGCAGGAGCTCTACGACGCCCAGATGGACGTGCTGCTGGACCCCAACGACCCCGCCGTGCAGGCCGAGGCGCGGGCCCAGGGCATCCCGGAAGACTGGATCGACGCGGCCCGGCGCTCGCCGGTCTACGCCCTGGCCAAGGTCTACAAGGTCGCCCTGCCGCTGCACCCCGAATACCGGACCATGCCGATGGTCTGGTACGTCCCGCCGCTCTCACCCGTGGTGGACCTGCTGCGGGACCAGGGCCACGACGGCGAGGACGCCGGCAACCTGTTCGGCGCCATCGACGCGTTGCGCATCCCGGTGGAATACCTCGCCGAACTCTTCACCGCCGGCGACGCGGACCGGGTCACCGCGGTGCTAAAGAAGCTCGCCGCGATGCGCTCCTTCATGCGGGGCATCAGCCTCGGCAACGACCCGGACGACTCCATCCCGGAAGCCGTGGGGATGGACAGCCAGACCATGTACGAGATGTACCGGCTGATGGCGATCGCGAAGTACGAGGAGCGCTACGTGATCCCCAAGGCACACGTGGAGCAGGCCCACGACCTCGAGGAAATGGGCTGCTCGCTGGATTTTGAGGGCGGCCCGGGCATGCAGGACTCCTCGCCGTTTGGCGAGGCCAGCGGCAGGCCCGTCCCGGTGGCGGTGGAGACCTTCAACGCCCTCCGGGACCGGCAAACCTCCGGCGCCGCACCCGGCGAAACGACGCTGCGCGGACGGGTGAACCTGCTGAACTGGGACGGCACGGGAGCGCCGGCCGGGCTGTTCCCGGACAAACGGGCCGAACCGGGCACCCTGGCGGCGGCGGAGGACCAGCCGTGAGCCGCCGCGAACAGGTCGTCTACCTCGCCGCGGCCTGGTGCCTGTCCTACCCGGACGAGGAACTGATCGGCCGGGTGCCGCTGATGCGGGCCGCGCTGGCCGAGTTTCCCGGCGCCGGGGCGGACTTCGCCGAGGTGCTGGACCGGCTGGACGCCACCCCGCCGCTGGAGCTGCAGGCCCACTATGTGCGCGAGTTCGACCTCGGCAAGCGCCACGCCCTGCACCTGTCCTACTGGACCGACGGAGACACCCGGCGCCGCGGCGAAGTGCTGGGGAACTTCAAGAAGACCTACCGGCAAAGCGACATCCTGGTGGACACCCACGGTGAACTGCCCGACTACCTCCCGATGGTGCTGGAATACGCCGCACTGGTGGACCTGGCGGCCGGCCGCGAGCTGCTGAGCCGGTTCCGGGCCAGCCTGGAGATGCTGCGCTTCGGCCTGCTCCGGGACGACCTCCCACACGCCCGGATCCTGCGGGCCGTCTGCGCCACCCTGCCCGGGAAATCACCCGCGGATGAGCAGGCCGTGATGCGGATGGCCGGCTACGGGCCGCCCACCGAGGCGGTGGGCCTGGACCCGTATGATCCGCGACTGTTGCCCGTGAAGGGGGCCTGACCATGCTGGCAGTAGAGGCCGAGCCCGGATCCGCCGTCGAAATCTCCGCCTTGGACATCGTGCTCTGGGGCGTACTGCCCTACGTCATGGTCGTTGTGCTGGTGGGCGGCCTCATCTGGCGCTACAAGTACGACCAGTTCGGCTGGACCACGCGGTCCTCCCAGCTCTACGAATCCCGGCTGCTGCGGATCGCCTCGCCGTTGTTCCACTTCGGCCTGCTCGCCGTGATCGCGGGGCACTTCTTCGGCCTGGTCATTCCGATGGCGTGGACCCAGGCCGTGGGCATGAGCCAGGAGTTCTACCATTTCAACGCCCTCCTGGTTGGCGGCATCGCCGGGGTGGGGACCCTGGGCGGCATCATCCTGCTGATCTACCGGCGCCGCACCACCGGTCCGGTCTTCATGGCCACCACCAGGAACGACAAAACCATGTACGTCGTGCTCACCGGCGCGATCGTGTTCGGGCTCTGGACCACCCTGGCGAGCGTCTTCGAGGGCGAACACGGGCACAACTACCGCGAAACCGTGGCGCCGTGGTTCCGCTCGCTGTTCATCTTCCAACCCGACATCGCGGCGATGGCGGCGGCGCCCTTCTCCTTCCACCTGCACACCCTGGTGGGCATGGCGCTGTTCGTCATCTGGCCCTTCACCCGCCTGGTCCATGCGTTCACGGCGCCGTTCCACTATCTTTTCCGGCCGTACATCGTTTACCGCTCCCGCGACCGGGACCGGGACGGCAGCCGGGCCGGCGCGGCCGCCACGCGGTCCTCCGGCACCGCCGCCCGCCGCGGCTGGTCCGCCGTCGGAACCCGCGACCGGGACACCCGCAACCGCTGAGGTGCCGGCTATGCCGCAGCTTCCCGAAGCCTTCCCGAAGCCTTCCCGACCCGAAAGGAGACCTCCGTGGCCGGAGCAGTGACCCCGTCCGCAACCGCGCCGGCAGGCCAGACGCTCAACCTGGTGCTAGCCACCGCGGCCTCGGTGGCCGGTTTTTGGGCCTGGAATTCCGTGGCCACGCTCGGGGCCTTCTACACCCAGAACCTCCAGCTCAACCCCGCCACCACGGGCATCCTCGTCGCCATGCCGGTGTTCGTCGGCTCGCTGGGCAGGATCGTCGTCGGCGCCCTGACAGACAAGTACGGCGGCCGCGCCCTCTTCAGCTTCGTGCTGCTGGCGGCCATTGTCCCGATTCTGCTGGTGGCCGTCGGGGGCACCATCCGCTCCTTCGCGCTGGTGCTCGGCGCCGGGCTGCTGCTCGGGGTGGCCGGCACCGTGTTCGCCGTCGGCATCCCCTTCGTCAGCGCCTGGTACGAACCGTCACGGCGCGGCTTCGCCACCGGGGTGTTTGGTGCCGGGATGGGCGGCACCGCCCTGGCCGCGTTCCTGAACCCGCGGCTGGTCGCCTGGATCGGTTACTTTCCGACGCACCTGCTGATCGCCGGAGTCCTGGCCGTCATGGCCGCGCTGGTCTGGTTCCTGATGAAGGAGTCCCCGGCGTGGAGCCGCCAGGACGCGCCGGTCATGCCCAAGCTGCTCGACGCCGCAAAAACCCCGGTCACCTGGAAGATGTGTTTCCTCTACGCCGTCGTATTCGGCGGATTTGTGTCCTTCGCGACCTACCTGCCGACGTACCTGCGGGACATCTACAGCTTCGACCCCAGCGCCGCCGGCGCGCGTACCGCCGGCTTCGCCTTGGCCGCCGTGCTGGCCCGGCCCATCGGGGGAGTGCTCGCGGACCGGTTCGGCCCCAAGCCCGTGGTGGTGGTCTCGCTCGCCGGCGTCGCCGTGCTCGCCTGGGTGGTGAACCTGCAGCCCGACGGCGATGTGCCCGCCGGCCTGACGTTCGTCGCCATGGCGGCCGCCCTGGGGCTGGGCACCGGCGGCGTCTTCGCCTGGGTCGGGGTGCTCGCCCCGGCCGGCAAGGTCGGGAGCATCAGCGGGGTGGTCAGCGCCGCCGGCGGCCTGGGCGGCTACTTCCCGCCGCTGGTGATGGGAGCCACCTACGACGCCGCGACCCGCAGCTACTCGATCGGGCTGATGCTGCTCGTGGTCACGGCGCTCGCGGCGCTGGCGTTCACGGTCTTCGCCATGCATGGCCGCGTCAAGGCCACAGTCGCGCACGCCTGACGGCCAAGCGGGCCGCCGAGCTGACCGGTGGGCTCAGAGCGTCTTCCGGGTGAAGAGGGAGTCGCCGTGTACCTCGTCCAGGTCCACCCGGCCGGTTTCGACGAAGCCAAGTTTGGCCAGGACGCGGCGTGACGGGGTGTTCCAATCGCGGACGGTGGCCCAAAGGCAGGGGTAACCGGCTGCCTGCGCCTGCTGCAGGACGGCCCGGGAGGCCTCGCTCGCCAACCCCTGCCCCCAGACCCTTCGTAGGAACTCGAACGCGAGTTCCGGCTCCCCGTCCTGCCCATGCCGATTGGGAATCAGCCCGCAGTAGCCGATGACCTGCCCCGAACTTTTTTGCTCCGCCGCCAGCAGCCCCGGGAAGGGGAGCCCGTCGTCCCGACGGATCCCGTCGGCGATTTCCTCCAGCGTGGGGTGGCCGTCGGGACTGATGCGGCGATGCGGCGGGACACGGGGGTCGCGTTCGGTCCAGAGCTCGTGCTGGACCGCGGCGTCGGACACGCGCAATGGCCGCAGCAGCAACCGGCCGGTTTCGAAGGCGGCCTCCGGGCGGGGTGTCTGTGCCGGATCCATCCGGGTCAGCCGAAGACGAAGTGCGCGGCGGTAAAGATGGCCAGCCCGGCGAGGGCGCCCACCACGGTGCCGTTGATCCGGATGAACTGCAGGTCCTTGCCCACCTGGAGTTCGATCTTCTGCGAGGTCTCCTCGGCATCCCAGCGGGCCACGGTATCGGTGATCACGCCGGCAATGTCCGAGCGGTAGTTGTTCACCAGGTACCCGGCGGCGTCGCCGATCCAGGTGTTCACCTTGCCGGCCAGCTCGGGGTCGACCACCAGCCGGGTGCCGAAGTCGTGCACGGCGGCCTTGAACTTCACCGTCAGTTCGCTGTGCGGATCGTCGACGGCGGCCAGCAGTGCGGCCTTGACCGTGCCCCAGGTGCGGGAGGCGAGTTCGCGGACCTCCGGGTCGCCCAGCACCTGCGCTTTGACGCCCTCGGCGCGGGCGATCATGACCGGATCGTGCTGCAGGTCCTGGGCCAGTTCTTTGAGGTATTTGTCGATGGAGAGCCGGACCTGGTGTTGCGGATCCGCCTGCACGGTCCGGGTGAATTTCAGGATCTCCACGTAGACCTTGTCGCCTACGAGCCCGTCCACGAACGTAGGCACCCAGGTGGGGGAACGGTCCGTGACCAGCCGGTTGACCGTTTCGTGGTTGTCCCGCACCCAGTCCACCGTACGGTCCACGAGCAGGTCCACGAGAGCGTGGTGGTGGCCGTCGTCGAACACGCGCTGGGCGAGCCGGCCCACCGGCGGTCCCCAGGGCGGAGCCAGCAGGTGCCGGCGGACCATGCCCTCGATGACGGCCTGGACGTCGTCGTCGTTCAGCACCGTGAAGGCGCCGCGGATCACGGCGGCACCTTCCTTGGCCACCCGCTCGGCTCCACCGGGCCCGGACAGCCAGCCGCCGACCTTGCGCGCAATGTCAACGCTGGCCAGTTTCTCCTTCACCACCTGTTCGGAGAGGAAGTTGGTCTCCACGAATTCGCCCAGCGACGCCCCGATCTGGTCCTTGCGCCGCGGGATGATCGCGGTGTGCGGGATCTTCAGGCCCAGCGGGTACTTGAACAGGGCCGTCACCGCGAACCAGTCCGCGAGGGCGCCCACCATGCCGCCCTCGGCCGCTGCCCGGACGTACTCAAGCCACGGGTACTGCTTCTGCAGGGCGAAGGCGAGCACGAAAATGACGGCCATGCCGATCAGCAGCGACACCGCCAGCAGCTTCATCTTCCGCAGCGCCGCGGCCTTTTCTGCGTCCGCGGCGGAGAGTCGGTGTTCGACGCCGGCCGGGGGGACGGCGGGACGGGCGGGTCGTTCAGTGTTCACCTGCATGTGCCCAGCCTAGCCGCGCATCCGTAACCGACGTCCGCTAACGTGTCAGCATGAATACCGAGGAGTCCGCCGCCGCCCGCCCGCTGGTCTACGCCCACCGGGGCGCCAGCGGAGCCTTCGCCGAGCACACCCGTGCCGCCTATTTGCAGGCGATCGCCGACGGCGCCGACGGCGTCGAATGCGACATCCACCTGACCCGCGACCAGCACGCGGTGCTGCTGCACGACGCCAACCTGGACCGCACCTCGGACGGCACCGGCCCGGTCGCGGACCACACCCTGGCGGAGCTGCGGCTGCTGGACTTCTGCTCCTGGAAGGGCGCCCGGATTCCCGAGGAGTACGGCGCCCGGTCCGAGCAGTTCCTGACCCTCCCCGAACTGCTCGATATCCTGCGCCTGGCCGGCCGCGAGATCGGCCTGGCGATCGAACTCAAGCACCCCAGCCCCTACCAGCTCAAGCTCGAGGACCGGGTCCTGGCTGTCCTCGAGTCCGAGGGCTGGGACCGGGCCACCTCGATGCTGGACAACATCCGGGTCTCATTCATGAGCTTCAGCCCCGACTCGGTGAAGCACCTGCTCCAGAGCGTGCCCGCCGCGGCCATCTGCCAGCTCGTGGACGACGTGAACGTGGAGGAAATCCGCGAAGAACTCGGCCTCGGGGCGATCACCGGCGGCGCCCTCGCCAACGTCATGAAAGCTGCGCAGACCGAGGGGGAGCGGATCCTGGACGACTGCGAGGTGGGCCTGGCCGGGCCCGGCATCGGCTACGTGCGCGGACACTCCCGCACCGTCCGGCGCTGGCTCGAATCGGGCCGCCGCTTCCGGGTCTGGACCGTGGACTCGGCGGACGACGTCGACCTCTGCCGTGAACTGGGCATCCACGAGATCACCACCAACCGGCCCGCCGAGGTCCGCGCCCAGCTGCTCGCCCCGCTCTAGGGCATTGCTGCGTGCCGGTGCCTGTCAGCTGGTGGTCCGGTGCTGTTCCGCGGGCGTGTCCTCGCTTGCACCCCAGCTTGCCAGGAGGCGGAGCCGTTCTGCAGAGGGGGAACCGGGCTCTGCGGTGTAGACCATCAGGACGAGACCAGCCTCTGCGGTGATGGCGAGTTCTTCGTAGGCCAGGGTAAGTTCACCGGCCACGGGATGAAGGAAGCGTTTAGTTCCGGAGCCATGGGTGCGTACGTTGTGCGCACCCCAGAGGGCACGGAAGGGCTCGCTTCGGGTCGAGAGTTCTCCGACGAGGTCCTGCATGGTGCGGTCGTGGGGGTCGCGGCCCGCCTCGGCACGCATGATGCCGACGCACATCTCGCTGAACAGCTCCCAGTCGGGGTAGAAGTCCCGGGAAACGGGGTCGAGAAACTGGAACCGGGCGAGGTTCGGCAGGCGGCCGCCGTCTCCGATCAGCGGGGAGTAGAAGGCCCGCCCCAAGGCGTTGGTCGCCAGCAGGTTCTGGTACGGATCGCGGACGAAGGCGACGCCCTCGGTGATCGCTTCCAGGGCCCACTGCAGGCTCAGTCGCGCGCTGGCCTGGGTGGCGGCACGTTTCCGGGGCCTGCCGGAGACGGGAATGCCGTCTGCCGCCCGGGCGAGGTCGAAAAGGTGGGCACGTTCGGCGTCGTCGAGGCGGAGGGCGCGGGCAAGGGAATCGAGCACGGACGAGGACGCACCCGCGATCGAACCGCGCTCTAGCTTGGCGTAGTACTCCACGCTGACGTCGGCGAGGAGTGCCACCTCGCTGCGCCGCAGCCCAGCCACGCGCCGATTTCCGCCGGCTACGAGCCCGGCTTCTTCCGGGGTGAGGCGTGCGCGCCGCGACATCAGGAACTCACGCACTTCAGCCCGGTTATCCATGCTTCAAGGATAAATCGGTGCGATTGAACAAGGGGCGCCCTCCCGGTACACCCCTCAACAGTGACTCCCACGCGGAGTGCATCACCTGTTGACTGGATGAAGATCCCCAGCACATGACCCGTCCGCTTCCCCTGCGGGCTAGGAGAGCATATGGACACCACCACCCTCCCGGCGTCGAACCCGGCAGCCATTGACCCGGCAGCTACTGACCCGGCAGCTACTAAACATCAGAAACGACTGCCGCTCGCCACCCTGGCTGTGCTGGCCGTTATCGGCTTCGTCCTCGTTGCGATGGAGACCATGCCGGCCGGCCTCTTGCCGTCTATCGCCGGCGGAATGGGGACCAGCGAAGGCACCGTCGGACTGTTCGTCAGCGCCTACGCCCTCGGCACGGTGATCATCACGATCCCCGCCATCACCCTCACCCGGGGCATGCGGCGCAAGCCGTTGCTCCTCGGCGCGCTCCTCGGCCTCATCCTGGCCAACAGCGCCACGGCCCTCTCCAGCGACGTGACCCTGTCGCTGGCGTCGCGTTTCGTCGCCGGCGCATTCTCGGGAATCATCTGGGGGATGCTGGCCGCCTACGGCCGGAAGATCAGCCCGCCATCCCGGGCAGGCCTGTCTCTGGCGATCGTCTCGGTAGGGGCGCCCGTCGGATTCGCGCTCGGCACACCGCTGGGGTCTTGGCTCGGAACGGCCTTCGACTGGCGGTGGGCCTTCGCCGGACTCACCGCGGTGGCCATCATCGCCGGTGTATTCATTGCTGTCATCGCCCCCGATGCCGGCGGGCAGCCTGGCACCTCCCGGCTTCCACTGGTCCGGGTGTTCCGCATCCCCGGCATCGCCGTGATCCTGGCCGTCATCTTCACCTGGATGCTGGCCCACAACACCATCTACACCTACATCGCCCCGTACCTGCGGGCCACCGGCACCAGCCTCACCGTCGACGTCGAACTCTTCATCTTCGGGATCTCCTCGATCGCCGGCATCATCATCACCGGAGCCCTCCTCGACAAACACCCCCGCCCGCTCCTGCACGGAAGCGTCGCCCTGTTCATCTCGGCTGCGGTGGTGCTGCTGCTCGGCCACACATCGGCCCCGGCGATCATCGCCGCGACCGTCCTGTGGGGGAGCACCTTCGGCGGGGCCGCCGCCCAGCTCCAAGCCGCCCTGACCACCGCCGGAGGCGCGGACTCCGACGTCGCGAACTCATTCCTGCCGGTGGCGTTCAACCTCGCCATCTTCACCGCCGGCATCCTCGGCGCCGCCCTGCTGACGAGCGATAGCGGCCTCGTGCTGGCGGACGTGATGATCGCCGCCGGCCTGGCCGCGCTCATGCTGACCATCTACGGGCGCCGCAGCGCTTTCCCCGGCCGCCTCTAGCCATGCCGGCGGCCCCGCCGACTCGTCCCGTACACCGCACCGAAAGAAGGAACATCATGACTGACCAACCCAAGCAGATCGGCGGCGGCCGGAAAATGTTCGGTGACTTCGCTCCGAAGCTCGCTGCACTCACCGACGACGTGCTTTTCGAGGACGTTTGGAACCGGCCTGAACTCTCCGCGCGGGACCGCAGCCTCATCACCGTTGCCGTGCTCGCCGCCGGGGGAAACACAGAGCAGCTGGCCTTCCACCTCGGCCGCGCCCTGGAGAACGGCGTGACTCAGGAAGAGCTCATCGAAGCCATCACCCACATCACGCTCTACGCCGGCTGGCCCAAGGGCATGGCTGCGATGGGCGTCGCCAAGCAACTTTTCACCGACAACAACTAAGGAAAATCATGAACATCGAACCCGCCGTGCCCACCTCGAAAAACCCGTCCGCACAATTCGCCGGCGACGTCTGGCTCGACCCGATCGCTCTGCCCCATGAGCCAGGCCAGACGATGGTCGTCGCAACCGTCCGCTTCGCCCCCGGAGCCCGCACCGCCTGGCACTCCCACGAGCACGGCCAATACCTTCGGGTCACCCACGGCGTCGCCCGCTTCGGCGGCCGCGACGGCAAGATCATCGAAGCCCACCCCGGCCAGACGCTTTACACCCCACCCGGCGAGGAGCATTGGCATGCTGCCGCCCCCGGCTGCTTCATGGAACACATCGCCATGCTGCAGAACGGCGAAGACCCCGCCGCCACCACGACCTGGGGTGAGCACATCACCGACGACGAGTACAACGGCAACTAACAGCGCACTGCAGGGCGCAGGCGTATGACAAAGAACTGCAGCCAGGAGGCTCACGGCCAGCGGCCAGCGACACTTAATTGCCGCTCCAGCTGGAGCCACTGGTGGTGCCCTTAGGCGGCCAGATCCCGCCGTCGCCAGCCCAGGTAACCCAGCGCGGCGAGCCCGACGGCGACGGCGGTCAGGCCCAGCAGTGCCGGCACCGCGTCGGTGCCCACCGGCAGCAGCGGGGAGTGCCGGAAAGGGGAGAGGTCCATGAGCCATCCCGGTGCGTTCCAGAGCACCCCGAACTCGCCGAGCGCCACGAAGGCAAGCAGCACGCCCCAGACCGCGCCAGCCAGCCGGGGCACCCAGCCAAACACCGCCAGCGCCACGCTGGTCAGCACCCACGCGGCGGGAATCTGCGCGAGCGAGGCGACCGTGGCGCTGCCCACCAGCCCGCTGTCCTGGACGGCGGCTGCCGCGCCGACACCGATCGAGACCCCGGCCAGCACCATCAGCACCGCGACCCCGGCCAGCGCGAATACGTAGTGGCTGCTTGCCCAGCGGCTGCGCGTGGTGGCCGTCCCCAGCAGTGCTTCGGTGTGCCCGGCGGACTCCTCGCTGCGCAGATGGTTCACCGACGCCACCCCGTAGGCCGCGGCGAGCAGGCCCATGATGCTGATCTCGGCGGCCAGGAAGGCGTCCCGCAGCGCCGAGGCGCCGCCGATCAGTTTGATCAGGTCCTGCGCGTTGGGGGAACTGAGCATCTCCGCTACGTTGCTGACCAGCGAGCCGATGACGACGCCGAAGACGACGAACGCCGCGGCCCAGGCCAGCCACACCCTGTGCTGCAGGCGCACGGCCAGAGCCCAGACCCCGGAGAGCGAGCCGACGGCGGGGCCGGGACGCTCGTCGCGGAGCCCCGCGCCCAGGTCCCGGCGTGCCCGGAGCACAAAGGCCGCCGGGATGAGGAGAACGCAGAGTGCGACCGGCAGCGCCAGCACCCACCATCGGTCCCCGGCGAACGCGCGGATCTGCTGGTTCCAGCCGATCGGCGAAAGCCAGGAGAGGAACGATGGGCCCGGTTCGGCAAGGTCTCCGACGGCGCGCAGGCCGTAGGTGACGGCGACGACGCCAACGCTCAAGCCGGTGGCAGCGCGGGCGCTCGCGGTCAGTTGCGCGGCTACGCCGGCCACGGCGCTGAAGGCCATCCCGGTGGCGGCCCAGCCGAGGCCGAAGGCCAGCGACCCGGCAGCTGGCAGGCCGCCGGCGGCGAGGGCGGCGGCGGACAGCAGTCCCACGCCCAGGCTGGCGCCCAGGCCGATCATGAGGGCGGCGGCCAGGGCGGCGTCGCGTCCCAGCCGGCCGCCGCCGAGCAGCTCCAGCCGTCCGCCCTCCTCGTCTGCCCGGGTATGCCGGATGATCAGGATGACCATGAGGACCGCGAGGATGGCCGTCATGAACGCGGTGTATTTGATCAGCGAGAGCGCCCCAAGGGAGGCGGGGTCGTAGATGCGACCGAACATAGCCACCATTGACGCGGTGGCATTCACGGCATTGGCGGCTTCGATCCGGCTGCGGACGTCGGGGTAGAGTTCCGCGCCGGCCACCGCCGTCGAGTAGGCAACGACGGCGAATCCCAGCACCCACACCGGCAGCAGCCAGCGGTCCCGGCGCAGCCCCAACCGGACCAGCGTTCCGGTGCCGGCCAGCGTCTCAGGCATTGCCGGATCCCGGCCCGGTGGGCCCCGCAGCCGCGGAACCCACCGCTTCGGCCCCGGTGTCACGCGGGCCCGCCCCGGTCCCGGCGTTAACTGAGCCGTTCCCGGGGCCATAGTGCCGCAGGAACAGGTCCTCCAAGGTCGGCGGCTGGCTGGTCAGCGCCCGCAGCCCGGCCGCGGTAAGGGCCTGCAGGAAAGGGCCCAGCCCGGCGGGATCCACCTGGGCGCTAACCCGGTGGTTGACCACCACCACATCGTGCACGCCGGGCAGCAGTTCCAGCCCCTGGGGCACGGCGGCGACGTCGGCGGTGACGGCGGTCCGGGTCAGGTGGCGCAACTGCTCAAGCGGGCCGGTCTCCACCACCCGGCCGGCGCGGATGATGCTCACCCGGTCGGAGAGCGCCTCGGCTTCGCTGAGGATGTGGCTGCTCAGCAGCACGGTGCGCCCCTGTGCCCGGAGTTCGCGGACGCAGCCGCGGAAGGCGTCCTCCATCAGCGGGTCCAGTCCGCTCGTGGGTTCGTCCAGCAGGAACAATTCGGCGTCGGTGGCCAGCGCGGCAACGAGGGCCACCTTCTGCCGGTTGCCCTTGGAATAGGTGCGGGCCTTCTTGGTCGGATCCAGCTCGAAAAGTTCCAGCAGCCGGTCCCGCCGTGCCCGGTCCTGGCCGCCCTGCAGCTTGCCCAGGAGCTCGATCACCTCGCCGCCGGTCAGGTTGGGCCACAGGGCCACGTCGCCGGGAACGTACGCCAGCCTGCGGTGCAGCGTCGAGACGTCGCGCCACGGATCCAGTCCCAGCACCCGGATGGATCCGGCGTTAGACCTCAGCATGCCCAGCAGCAGCCGCAACGTGGTGGACTTGCCGGACCCGTTGGGTCCCAGGAAGCCATGCACTTCGCCGGCGGCCACCTCGAAGTCCAGGCCGTCGAGGGCGGTCACGGCCCCGAACCGCTTTACGACGCCGGTCATCTGCACGACACTGCTCATAGTCAACAAGGTACTCCCGGGCACCGCTCCCGGACCCCTGCGGAAGGTCCTGCTTTCGCGGCCCACGCCCGGGTGGCGCATCGCACCCGGCGCAGGTTAAGGCCCCGGTTACCGGGCGCCCCGCCGCTGTGGTTGCATGGTTGCATGCCTTTCCGCTGGTCCCCCCGGGCAACCCAGACACTTTCCGCGGCCGCCCTGAGCGGGCTGCTGCTGGCCAGCGCGGCCAAACACTTCCGCGATCCGGACTTCTTCACCCCGGTGGTCCCGGAGTTCCTCTGCCGCGACGACTCCGGCGGCCGGCGCAACGGACCCCTCGCCGTGCTGTCCCGGGAGGAGTGGGTGGCGGCGAGCGGTCTGCTGGAGGTCGGCGCCGCCGTCGGACTCCTGATCCCGCCCACCCGCCGTGCGACCGCCGGCTGCGTCACCGGGATGTTCACCGCGTTTCTCGCCGGACACCTTGACGCGCTTCGCAGGGCGTTCGGACCCGGGGGAGCGCCCGCGCAGCGCCGCTTCCACAGCCTGCGGCTGCCGCTGCAGGCGCCGCTCATCGCCTGGGCGTGGAGCCTGACGAAGCCGGTCCCGAAGCGGCGGCGCCGGTGAAGCTCTCACAATCCCCGGCCGTCCGGGTGGGGCTCTCCATCAGCATCGCCACCGGGCTCTACGGGGTGTCCTTCGGGGCGCTGTCCGTCACCTCCGGCCTCGATTTCTGGCAGACCATGGCCCTGAGCCTGCTGCTCTTCAGCGGCGGCTCGCAGTTCGCGTTCATCGGCGTCGTGGCCGGGGGCGGCTCCGGCGTCGCGGCGATGAGCGCCGCCACCCTGCTGGGCATGCGCAACGGCATCTACGGCATGCAGCTCAACGCGCTGCTCCAGCCGCGGGGCTGGCGCCGGTTCGCCGCCGCCCACGTGACCATCGACGAATCGACGGCCACGAGCACCGGCCAGACCGACCCGGCGGAGCAGCGCCGGGGTTTCTGGACGGCGGGGCTGGGCATCTTCGTGCTGTGGAACCTGTTCACCGCGGTTGGGGCGCTGGCTGGCAGCGCCCTTGGCGACCCGAAGCAGTGGGGGCTCGACGGCGCCGCGGTGGCGGCGTTCCTCGGCCTGCTGTGGCCGCGGCTGAAGGGCCGCGAACCCGTCGCGATCGCCGTCGTCTGCGCCCTGGCAACCGTCCTGGCCGTGCCGTTTGTGCCGGCCGGGGTGCCGATCCTGGTCGCCGCGTTCGTGGCGGCGGTGGTCGGCTGGTTCAGTCACGGCCGCAGCGACGAGGGCCTCGAACCCGACGTCGACCCGTATGCCGAGGAGCATGAGGCTGTCCGTCGCTCCGGACACAGCCCGGGGGAGGCCTCATGACGCTCTGGCTCTGGCTCCTGCTGTCCTGCGTGCTGGCGTACGCCTGGAAACTGGTGGGATACCTTGTCCCCGCCAGCCTGCTGCGCAATCCGAGGATGTCCCGGATCGCCGGCACCATGACGATCGGGCTGCTGGCCTCCCTGACCGTCGTGAACACAGTGGCGTCCGGGCAGTCCCTGGCGCTGGACGCGCGGCTCGGTGCCCTGGCCGCGGCCGCCGTCGCCCTGTGGTTGCGGGCGCCGTTCCTGGTGGTGGTCCTGGCTGGCGCCGGCGCGGCGGCCGGGCTGCGGTTGCTCGGCTGGAACTGACGCTCCGCCGTCGGGCGCTCAACGGTCTTTAGCCCCTAGCCGGGCCGGGCGCCCAATGGGAGCATTCGATGATGACCGAAAAAGACGTTCCGAATGCCGCTGCGTCCGGGCCGGGCGATGCGGACGCGGCGACCCCGGAAGCCGCGGGAGCGGATGCCGCCGGCAAGGCGCACCATTCCAAGCCGCATGAGCACTTCGTTTCCCCGGGCGCGGAATCCACTCGGGAACTGCGCGAAATGGCCCGCCGCCGCCGTGAGGCCGAAGAGAAGCTGCAACAGCATTTGCAGGAGGCGCACCACCTGCACGAGGCCAGGGAAAAGCCCGCGGAGGATCAGGGCGGGCACTGACGGGTTCAGTTTCAGGGGTCGGCGGGACGGCGGCAGCCGGACTCCGGCTGCCGCCGCTCATCCGGCGTCGACGGTCACGACAATCTTGCCGCGGGTGTGTCCTTCCATGCTGAGGCGGAAGGCGTCTGCCGACTGCGCCAGCGGGAAGGTCTGCGCCACCTCGACCCGGAGCTTGCGCTCGTCGACCAGCTCGGCGAGGTCCCGCAGATCGGCGCCCACGGGGTTCACCCACATCCAGGTGCCGCCGTGCTGCTCAACGTCGCTGTCAGCGATGGAGGCGTGCCGGCCGCCGTCGGCCAGCACCGCCAGGGTGGTGTCGAGGTTGCCGCCGACGAAGTCCGCCACGACTTCCACTCCTTCGGGGCGAAGTGCCCGCACCCGGTCCGCGAGTCCATCACCGTAGCTGACGGGTTCGGCGCCGAGGGAGCGCAGGAACTCGTGGTTCTTTTCTGATGCCGTCGCGATCACATGGGCACCCGTCGCCGCGGCGATCTGGATTCCGAGGGACCCGACGCCGCCGGCCCCGCCATGGATCAATACGGTCTCGCCGGCCTTGAGGCCCAGGCGCGTGAGGACCTGATAGGCCGTCAGTCCCGCCAGGGGAAGCCCGGCGGACTCGTTCCACCCCAGCGAGGCGGGCTTGCGGGCGAGGAGGCGTTCCGGGAGGGCGATGTATTCAGCGAAGCTCCCGCCGTGGACATAGTCTTTGCGGCCATAGGCGATGACTTCATCGCCGGGCTGGAAATGCGGCGCGTCGATGCCGACCGATTCCACGACGCCGGCCACATCCCAGCCGGGAATTGCCGGGAATTGCAGGTCCATGACGGCATCCAGGTAGCCGGCCATGATCTTCCAGTCGACCGGATTTACCGAGGCTGCCTTGACCTTGACCAGGACCATGCCCGGCCCGACCTTTGGCATCGGGCGGTCGGCCAACTCGAGGACGTCCGGATTTCCATATTCGCTGTACGTTATCGCCTTCATGCAGGCGTCAACGACTGCTTCCGGGACCCTATTCCGCGTCCGGCCAACGAGTGGGCCAGCTCACCGGGCGTTGCCGAGGCCGGCCAGTTTCAGGATCAGCTGCAGGCCCTCCGGCGTCCCGGGCCAGTGCCGTTCGACGGACTCCGCGCCGGCCCGGGCGACCACGGAGCGCAGCACCAGGGCGACGATCACGACGTCGTCCGCGTAGCCGATGACGGGCAGGAAGTCGGGCACCAGGTCGATCGGCGAGAGCAGGTACGCCAGCAGCAGGGCGAGCCGGACGCGCACGCCCACCGCGACGGTGCGGTCGGCCACCAGCCGCCGGATCAGCCGGAGCAGGTCCGGCAGCAGCCGCAGGGCGTCCTTCATGGTGACAGTTTCGGGGTGCCGCCGCGCGTACCCCCAGAGCAGCACCAGCAGCACGGCATACACCAGCAAGAGGCCGCCGAGGACGCCGGCGGCGGTTTCCCATGTCATGGGCTCAACGGTACGTGTTTCCGTAGGTAGAGCCGAAGCCGACGCCGAATGCGGTGCCGTACGCGGTCCCTGGCACCAGCGACTGCGGTGGCAGCGGACGATCGGGCCGTTCTGCGCGGATGGCGTCCTCGACCAGGGCGACCGGACGGCGCCAGGCATCCGAACCGGCCTCCATCGTGTCCACCACGCCGATCAGCATGGCCAGCAGCCGGATCATGTCCGTCATCGAGATGTCGCTGCGCAGCGTGCCCTGGCCCTGGCCGCGGCCCAGCAGGACGGCTACCGATTCGATCAGGTCGCCGGTGATGCCGGTCAGCACCCCGCGGCGGCCGGCCACCGCGCCGAGGAGGTTGGCTTCGTCGCTGGCAACCCCCATCAGCGCGTCGACGACGCGGAACAGGCCCTCCGCCGCGTCCTTGCCGGCCAGGGCCTCTTCGATGACCGGGTTCACCCGCAGTTTCAGCTGCTGGTGCAGCGCGGCAAGCACGAGTTCTTCCTTGTCGGCGAAGTTCCGGAACAGCGTCGCGGGGCCCACCCCGGCCGTGACGGCGATGGTCTGGAGCGGGACTTCGGGGCCGTGCTCACGGAAGCACTGGCGGGCCGCGGCAATGATCTTGTTGACGTTGCGCGCTGCATCCGCACGGAGCGGCCTGCGGTCTACTGCCCGGTTCATTTGCTCAGGTTAGCAACGCGGAGGTGGAGGAAACCTGTTACCGGCGGGTACGCCCAATTGTGACGTGTCGGCCCGAGATTGCGGGCCCGGGCAGGCCGGATCCCGCGTGGCAGACTGGAGCCATGTTGCTTGCATTTTCTGTCGCACCCTCCGGCCGTCCCAGCGGCGCTCCCGCCGGCTCCGAAGCCGACGACGCCTCGGTCCACCATGCCGTCGCCGAGGCGGTGCGGATCGTCCGTGAGTCCGGGCTGCCGAACCACACGGACTCGATGTTCACCACCATCGAGGGCGAATGGGATGAGGTGTTCGACGTCGTGAAGCGCGCCACGGAAGCCGTGGGCCGCTATGGCAGCCGCGTCTCGCTCGTGATCAAGGCCGACATCCGCCCCGGCTACACGGGCGAACTGACCGGCAAACTCGACCGGCTGGAGAAGGCGCTCGGCGAGTAGCCGCTCCGGGCCCGGGCCTGAGCCGGGAGGCCGCCGGCCCTACCCACCGGCGGGGGCAGCTGAAAGACTGGGCCGCATGATCGAGCATCAGCCCACATCCCGCTGGATCGCCGTCGAGGAGTACCTCTCCGGCGTGGTGGTCCGGCCCGATACCTCGCTGCGGCGAGCCGTGGCCGCCGCCCTGGAAGCAGGGATGCCGCCCATCGAGGTCGCCCCGAACGCCGGCAAGCTCCTGAAGCTGCTGGTCCAGCTTTCCGGCGCCCGCCGGGTGCTGGAGATCGGCACGCTGGCCGGGTTCAGCACCATTTGGATGGCACAGGGCCTGCCCGACGGCGGCCGGCTTGTCACCTGCGAATACCTGCCCCGGCACGCCGAGGTGGCGCGCGCCAATCTCGACCAGGCCGGGCTGGGCCACCTGGTGGAAATCCGGGTGGGCGCGGCCCTGGACACGCTGCCCGTGCTGGAAAGCGAGGGCGCCGGGCCTTTCGACTTTGTGTTCATCGACGCGGACAAGGAACACAACCTGCAATACCTGGACTGGGCCATCAGGCTGGGCCGGCCAGGCACCACGGTGGTGATGGACAACGTGGTGTGGGAGGGCGCGGTGCTGGACCCGGCCCTGGATCCTGTCAACGCCCCGGGGATCGTCGCGGCGCTGGAGATGATGGGCGCGGACCCGCGGCTGGACGCCACCGTGATCCAGACGGTGGGATCGAAGGGCTGGGACGGCTTCGCGCTCGCCCTCGTGCGGTAGCACGGGATGGTGCTCGGTGCGGCGTCCCGGTCCGGCGGGCGAGGACCGGGCGAAGTGCTAAGTATGCTTAGATTTACCCAGCGGCGGCTTCGACCGGCCGCTACAGGCACGGACAACACCAGGCGCACATCGCAAAGGACACGGACGAGGCAATGAACGCGACCCAGGAAGCCCGCCCTCCCAAGGCCGTGCGGATCAGCTCCACGACGGGCGAGCTGGCCGGGATCTCACCGCTGCTGGACGCCGCCGAGGCGGGCGTCGGGGACGTCCCGGCCCTGCTGGCACTCGCCAAGGACGCGGGGGAGTGCGCCCCGAAGCCCGGGGCGGGCAACACCGCGTTGCTGTGGGAGATCCTCGCGTCGGTCACCGCCGTCGACGTCGCCGCCGGACGGATCCTGGAACCCCACCTCGACGCCGCCGCGATCCTCGCCCAGGCCGCTGCGGCGGATTTCGATGATGCCCCCGCCGATCTCCCCTTCGACGGCACCTGGGGCGTTTTCGCCGCCGAGGCCCCCGGGCTGAAGCTGGAAGCCAAGGACGCCGGCGGCGCCGTCGTGCTGACCGGCTCGAAACCGTGGTGCTCCATCGCCGCGCAGCTCGACCACGCGGTGCTGACCGCGCACCTCGACGGCGGCGGCCGCGCCGCCTTCGCCGTCGACCTGCACGCCGCCGGGGTCGGCTTCGCGGACCCGGAATGGACCAGCCTGGGCCTGCGCGAGGTCCCCAGCGGCACCGTGCACTTCGACGCCGTGCCGGCCATACCGCTCGGCCCGGCCGGCTGGTACTACCAGCGTCCCGGGTTCGCCTGGGGCGGCATGGGGGTCGCCGCCTGCTGGTTCGGCGGCGCCGTCGCCGTGGCCCGCAACTATGTTGAGTCCCTGAAACAAGCGGCCGACGGCGGCCGCGAACCGGACCAGCTCGCCCTCGCCCACCTCGGCGAAATCGACCGCACGCTGACCGGGCTCACCCAGTACCTCGCCCGGACCGCGGCCCGGATCGACGCCGGGGAGCTCTCCGGCGCCGGCGCGTGGAGCGAGGCGCTGCGCGTCCGCGGCAGCGTGGCCGCCGCCGTCGCACGCATTCAGTCGCTGGTGAGCCAAAACCTCGGGCCCGCCCCGCTGGCCTTCGACGCACGCTACGGCAAACGCATGGCCGACCTCTCGCTCTACATCCGGCAGCACCACGCCATGCGCGACGACGCCCAGCTCGGCGCCCTGACGTTCAAGGGGGACCACCCATGGTGAGCTTCACGCACAACGACGCCGGGACCAACGAAGAAGACTGGGCCCGCAGCGGCGCCGCCGCCCTGCCGGAGCTCCCGCTCGACGCCGGGGAGCTGGCTGGCAGGGCATTCATCGTCCTGGCCGCCCACCCCGACGACGAATCCCTGGGCGCCGGCGGCCTGATGGCCCGGCTGCACGGGCTCGGCGCGGAGGTGCGGGTGCTGCTGTGCACGGCAGGGGAGGCCTCCCACCCCGATTCGCCCAGCACCACACCCAAACAGCTTGCCGACCTGCGGCTGCGCGAATTCGCCGGCGCCCTCGGGCGGCTCGTCCCGGACGCCGGCTGGCAGTACCTCGGGCTGCCGGACGGGAAGCTCGCGGGCCACCGGGACCAGGTCCTCGCCGCGATCCGCGAGGCCGCGGCTGCCACGGGCCGGCCCGCGGACCGCGTCGTCCTGGTGGCGCCCTACCGGAACGACGGCCATACCGACCACGACGCCCTGGGCTCCGCCGCCGCGGAAGCGGCAGCCGCCTCCGGCTACGGGCTGCTGGAGTACCCGGTCTGGTACTGGCTCTGGGCCGGCCCCGAGGACCCGGCCTGGCAGTCCTGGCTGCGGCTCCCGCTGACCCCGGCCGAGGAGCAGGCCAAGGCGCAGGCCATGGCGGCGCACACCTCGCAGGTCCGGGCGCTCTCGGACCAGCCGGGGGACGAAGTGCTGCTCCCGTCGGCCTTCCTGCAGCATTTTTCCCGGCACTGGGAGACCTTCGCCTGGCAACGGCCCGGCACTCCGGCTGTCCCACCGGCCGGCACGGCGGCACACGCCGCAGTCGCGCCCTCCGCCTACGCCGCGGCGGACGCGGAGGGCCTCTTTGACACTGTCCACGCCCGGAGCGAGGACCCCTGGGAGTACACCACCAGCTGGTACGAACACCGCAAGCGCGCGCTGACGCTCGCGGCGCTCCCCGGCCGGAGCTACTCCGCCGGCCTTGAAATCGGCTGCTCGATCGGCACCCTCAGCGCCGAACTCGCCGAACGCTGCGGCAGCTTCCTGGCCGTCGACGCGAGCAGCGCGGCACTGGCCCACGCCGCCCGGCGGCTCGCGCACCTGCCGGCCGCGCGGACCCGCCACCTGACGGTGCCGCAGGACTGGCCGGAGGGCGCGTTTGATCTGATCGTGGTGTCGGAGGTGGGCTACTACCTCTCGCCGGAGGAGCTGGCGGCCCTGTTCGAACGGGTCGAGGCCACGCTGCTGCCCGGCGGCACCCTGGCGCTCTGCCACTGGCGGCACCCGATCGAGGGCTGGGAGCTCGACGGCGACACCGTCCACGCAGCAGCCCGCAGGCAACTTCGCTGGGCCGACGCCGGCCTCTACCGGGAGCGCGACTTCGTGCTGGAAGTCTTCCGCGCCCCGGAGCCGCTCGCGTGAGCAACGTGGCGGCCCCGGCCGGGCCCCCGCAACGACGCCCCGGCATCGACGCCGTCGCCGTCGTGATGCCGGCCCACAACGAGGACCAGCACCTGGACCGGGCGCTGCGGGCAGTGCAGCGCGCCGCCGACGAGCTGCAGCGGCAGCGGCCCGGCGTCGCCGTCCGGGTGACAGTGGTCCTGGACAGCTGCACCGACCGCTCCGCCGAGATCACCGCAGGTTACGTCGACGCCGACCCGCGCTTCGGCGCGCTCGACGTCCGGCTGCGCAGCGCCGGCGCGAGCCGGGCGGCAGGCGTCCGCGCCGCCGTGCTCGGCCCGCAACGGCGCGCCCCCGGCCAGCGTTCCGAACCGCGGCCCTGGCCGGGACGGACCTGGCTGGCCAACACCGACGCCGATTCGCAGGTCCCGGTGAACTGGCTGGTGCGGCAGCTCGAATTCGCCGAAGCCGGTGCCGACGCGGTGCTCGGCTCGGTGGAACCGGACCCGGTCGGGATGGACCCGGAACTGCTGCGCCGCTGGCTGGACCGCCACCCCTTCGAGGAAAACCACCCGCACATCTACGGCGCCAACTTCGGCGTCCGGGCCTCGGCCTATCTGGCCGCGGGCGGGTTCTCGCACCTGGAAACGCACGAGGACCGCACCCTGGTCCAGAGCCTGCGCAGCCTCGCCTTCACCGTCCTCGCAACGGACAGCATGCGGGTGCTGACCTCCGGCCGGACCCACGCACGGGCGCCCCACGGCTTCGGGACGTACCTGCGTTCGCTGGGACGGCAGCGGCCGCCTGCCGCCACTGGCAGCTGAGGGCGGGCCCGGCAACCGAAGCCGTTCCGGGGCAGCGTAGCCGCGCGCCGGCGCCCGGTGACCTTTGGCCCTAACCAGGGGTGCCGCGCCGGAGCATCCTCGGAGGCATGATGCACCTGGGCAGTGCTGGCGTTAGGTGCTGCGCATGACGGGCGGCGGACGGTGAACCCTGCCGCGGCCGGGCCGCTGCCCGGGATCTCCGGACTGAGCTCGGCGGAGGCTGCCCTGCGGCTGGAGCGTGCCGGGGCAAACCGGCTGCCCGAGGTCCGTGCCGTGCCGGGCTGGCGGCGGCTGCTGGCAGAACTGACCCACTTTTTTGCCGTCATGCTCTGGGTGGCGGCCGCCCTCGCCTTTGTCGCCGGCATGCCGCAACTGGGCATCGCCATCATCGTGGTGATCGTGGTGAACGGGGTATTCGCCTACATCCAGCAGGAGCGCGCCCAGCACGCGGCCGCCAAGCTGCGCGAATTGTTGCCCGCCATGGTCTCGGTGCGCCGGGACAATCGCATCGTCAAAGTGCACACCACCGAGCTGGTGCCCGGAGACGCCGTCGTGCTGGTTGCCGGCGATCGGGTGCCGGCGGATCTCCGCCTGGCCCTGGCTGCGGGCTGCACGGTGGACGAATCGATGCTCACCGGCGAAAGCGAAGCGGTCAGCAAGGCTGCGGGGGACACCGTGTTCGGTGGAACCTTCCTGGTCATCGGCACGGCCGAAGGAGTGGTGGCCAGCACCGGGGGACAGACACGGCTCGCCGAGATCGCGTCACTGACCGGCAAGGTCGAGGCGCCGCCGAGCCCGCTGGCCCTGGAACTGCAGCGGATTGTCCGGATTGTCGCCGGCGTGGCCCTGGGCATCGGTGCCTTGTTCTTCATCCTCTCGCTGCTGGTGGGCATCTCCTGGCGCGATGCGTTCCTCTTCGCGATCGGCGTGGCGGTGGCGCTGGTGCCCGAGGGCCTGCTCCCCACCGTCACCCTCTCGCTCGCCATCGGAGCCCAGCGGATGGCCGCGCGCAAGGCCCTGGTGCGGAACCTGCAGGCGGTCGAGACGCTTGGCTCCACCACGTTCATCTGCACGGACAAGACCGGAACCCTCACCCAGAACCGGATGAACGCCGTCGAGGTCTGGACACCCTCCGGGCTGCTCGGCGTCACCGGGAACGGCTACGCGCCGGAAGCCGAGGTCACGGGGGAGGGTGGCGCGGACGCCGGAGCGGCGGCGTTCCAGGCGGGGCAGCGGCTCAGCGCCGCCGCCCGTGCCGCCTCGGTGGGCCGGGCGGTGCCGCACGACGGGCAGTGGATCGCCGAGGGAGATCCGATGGAGGCCGCCATCGACGCGCTGGCCACGCGGCTGGCCGGCCCCGGCGGCGGGCCGGCGGAGCCAACGCCGTCGCACCGCTTCGCCTTCGATCCGCGACGGCTGCGCGAGTCCGCCATCGTCGGTACGACGCTGTTCGTCAAGGGGGCCCCGGAGTCCGTGATCCCCTTGTGCCGGGGCGACGGCGACAGTGAGGGCGACGGCGACGTGGGCGGCGCCGGCGGCGCCGACCGTGCCCTGCAGATGGTGGACCAGATGGCCTCGCACGGGCTCAGGGTCCTCGCGGTCGCGCAGCGGAGCCTGCCCGGACCGGTGCGGGACGGCACGACGGCGGACGAAGTGGAGAGCGGGCTGACGCTGCTGGGCCTGATCGGCCTGCACGATCCGCCCCGCGCCGAGGTCCGGCTCTCGCTGCAGGCGGCCCGCGACGCCGGCATCAAGGTGGGTATGGTCACCGGCGACCACGCCTTCACGGCCGCCGCCATTGCCCGGGAAACCGGCCTGATCGGCTCCCCGGAGCTGGTGCTGGAGGGCCACAACCTGCCGGAGGATGACGAGGTCCTGGCCGCGTTGCTGGACCGCGACGGCGTCGTGGTCAGCCGGGTAACGCCGGAACAAAAGCTCCGGGTGGCCCGGCTGCTGCAGCACCGCGGCCACGTGCTGGCCATGACCGGTGACGGCGTCAACGACGGGCCTGCGCTGCAGCAGGCGGACATCGGCGTCGCGATGGGCCTCAGCGGCACGGATGTGGCCCGCGAGGCGGCGGACCTGGTGCTGCTCGACGACGACTTTGCGACGATCATCGCGGCCGTGGAGCAGGGCCGCGCCACCTACGCGAATATCCGCCGTTTCCTGACGTACCACCTCACGGACAACGTCGCCGAGCTGACGCCGTTCGTGTTCTGGGCCCTGTCCGGTGGCCGGTTCCCGCTGGCCCTGAGCGTGCTTCAGATCCTCGCCCTGGACATCGGCACCGACCTGCTGCCGGCCCTGGCCCTCGGCAGCGAAGCGCCCAGCAAAGGGGCCCTGAAACGTCCGCCGGAGCGCCGGCACCTGATGGACCGGGCCCTGATGTTCCGGGTCTTCGGCCTGCTGGGCCCGGTAGAGGCGCTGATGGAGATGACCGCTTACACCGCCGTTCTCTTCGGAGCCGGCTGGAGCCCCGGAGCCGCACTGCCGCCGTCGGACGCGCTGATGGCGGCCTCCGGCGCCGCGTTCACCACCGTGGTCCTGGCCCAGCTCGCCAACGCCTTCGCCTGCCGCAGCGCCACCTCCCCGCCCTGGCAGCTGGGCTGGTTCACCAACCGGCTGCTGCTCTGGGCCGTGCTGGCGGAGCTGGGGCTGCTCTCCGTCTTCCTGTTCCTTGGCCCGGTCGCCGCCCTGCTGGGACATGCCCCGCCGACACCCGGCGGGCTGGCCGTGGCCCTCGCCGCCATTCCGGCGGTCTTGGTCGCGGACTGGCTCTACAAGCTGGCCCGGCACGGCACGTCCGGGCGGCCCGCCCAACGCGCCGGCTAAGAGGTCCAAAGCCTCTGACCCCACACCGCCCCGGGCCGCAGGATCGGACCATGGATGGACAAACGCCCAAAGGAGCGCCGGCATGCCCGAGCACGTGAAGTGGTTTGAAGAAATTGGCATGGGGGACGTCCCGCAGGTCGGCGGCAAGAATGCCTCCCTGGGCGAGCTCATCCAGTCCCTCAAGGCCCGGGGCGTACGGGTTCCCGACGGCTTCGCCACCACCGCCGCGGCCTACCGGACCTTCGTCGCGGCGAACGGGATCGAACCGGCGATGCGCTCGCGGATCCTGGCCTACCGCTCCGGGGACGCGACGCTGCGCGAGACCGGGGAAGCCATCCGGGAGCTGTTCCTGGCCAGCGATTTCCCGCCGGACATCGCCGACTCCATCCGCTCGCACTACCGCGATCTGGGCCAGCGCGCCGGCCTGGAGCGGCTGTCGGTCGCGGTCCGCAGCAGCGCCACGGCCGAGGACCTTCCCGATGCCAGCTTCGCCGGCCAGCAGGAAACCTTCCTGAACGTCACCGGCGACCGGGAACTGATGGACGCCTGCCGGCGGTGCTACGCCTCGCTGTTCACGGACCGGGCCATCAGCTACCGGGAAGTCAAGGGCTTCGACCACCTCGACGTCGCACTCTCGATCGGGGTCCAGCGGATGGTGCGCTCCGACGTCGGCGCCTCCGGAGTGATGTTCTCGATCGATACAGACTCCGGGTTCCCGCGGGCTGCCGTGATCAGCGCTGCCTGGGGTCTCGGCGAGACGGTGGTGCAGGGCACGATCAACCCGGACAAGTACCTCGTCTTCAAGCCGCTCCTGAGCGAGGCCGCGGCGGCGGAAGGACCGGCGGAAGGACCGGCGGAAGGGCTGGCGGAAAGGCCCAGCCCGATCATCGAAAAGACCCTCGGCTCCAAGGCGCAGAAGATGGTCTACAGCCGCGGCGGCCACGCCCGCACCCGCACCGTCGACACCTCGGAAGCGGAACGCCGGTCCTTCGTCCTGGCCGACGCCGAGATCCTCACCCTGGCCCGCTGGGCCGTGAGCGTCGAGGAGCACTACCGCCGGCCGATGGACATGGAATGGGCCCGGGACGGCGTGACGGGCGAGCTCTTCATGGTCCAGGCCCGGCCGGAGACGGTGCAGTCGCAAAAGACCGGTTCCCGCTTCACGCTCCACCACCTGCTGGAAACCGGTGCGGTGCTGGTGACCGGGGCGGCCATCGGCGACTCGATCGCGCAGGGGACGGCGTGCGTGATCAGGAGCGCCGCTGACATCGACAAGTTCCGGGACGGCGCCATCCTGGTCACCGAAATGACCGACCCGGACTGGGTGCCCATCATGAAGCGCGCCGCCGGGATCGTCACCGACCACGGCGGCCCCACCAGCCACGCGGCCATCGTGAGCCGGGAACTGGGGGTGCCCGCCGTCGTCGGGACCGGCAACGCCACCAGTGTCCTGGCCGAGGACCAGGCCGTGACCCTGTCCTGCGCCGAAGGCGATACGGGCCGCGTCTATGCCGGCAGCCTCGCGTTCGAAACCGAGGACGTGGATCTGGGCGAGCTGCCGGCGACGCGCACCAAAGTCATGGTGAACATCGCCAGCCCCGCGGCCGCCTTCCAGTGGTGGCGGCTGCCCGCGGACGGCGTCGGGCTGGCCCGGATGGAGTTCATCATCAGCGCCCTGATCCGGATCCATCCGATGGCGCTGGTCCACCCGGAACGGGTCGCGGACCCGCAGGAAGCAGCGCAGATCCGGGACCTGACGCGCGGCTACGCCGATCCAGGCGACTACTTCGTGGACGCCCTGGCGCTGGGCATCGCGAAGATCGCCGCGCCCTACCATCCGAACCCGGTGATCGTGAGGCTCAGCGATTTCAAGACCAACGAGTACGCGCACCTGATCGGCGGCGCCTCCTTCGAGGAGGCCGAGGAGAACCCGATGCTCGGCTTCCGGGGTGCCTCGCGCTACTACGACGCGCGGTACCGGGAAGGCTTCGCGCTCGAATGCCGGGCGCTGAAACGGGTCCGGGAGCGGATCGGCTTCAGCAACATCATCGTCATGGTCCCGTTCTGCCGGACACCGCAGGAGGCGGACAAGGTGCTGGCGGTGATGGCTGAGAACGGGCTGGTCCGCGGCGAGCACGGCCTACAGGTCTACATGATGTGCGAGATCCCCTCCAACGTGGTCCTGGCTGAAAAATTCGCCACCCGCTTCGACGGCTTCTCGATCGGCTCGAACGACCTCACCCAGCTGGTCCTCGGCGTGGACCGGGACTCGGCGCAGCTGGCGGCGCTGTTCGACGAGCGCGACGAGGCCGTCATGGCGATGATCAGCGAGGCGATCCGGAAGGCGCACGCGGCAGGGATCAAGATCGGTATCTGCGGCCAGGGCCCCAGCAACCACCCGGAGTTCGCGGCGTTCCTGGTTGGCGAGGGCATCGATTCGATCTCGCTGAACCCGGACAGCTACCTCAGGACCGTCCCGCGGATCGCGGAAGCCGAGAAGCTGGCGTCCGCGGGCTAGGCCGGCCGGCCGGCCCGCCCGGCCGCGGGGTCCGCGTCCCGGAGCCCAGCGCCCGGAGCGCGTTCAGGATCGTGGCGAGGTCCACCACCTCCTGGGAGAGGGCGCCGGCGATGGCCGGAACGTAGCCCGCGGCTGCCGCCAGCATCAGCGCCACGCTCAGCGCGATGCCGATCCAGATGCTCTGCAGCGCCACCTTCACGGTGCGCTGGCCGATCCGCACGGCCGAGGCCACCTTGGACAGGTCGTCCAGGATGATCACGACGTCGGCGGACTCGCCGGCCGCCGTCGAACCCCGCGCGCCCATCGCGATCCCGACGTCGGCGACGGCCAGGACGGGGGCGTCGTTGACGCCGTCGCCCACCATCATGACCGGACGGCGGGGCAGAGAGCGCACGGCCTCCACCTTGTCCGGCGGCAGGCACTCGGCGCGGACATCGGTCAGCCCGGCCTCTGCCGCGATGTGCTCGGCGGTGGCGAGGGCGTCGCCGGTGAGCATGACCGTCCGGGTGGCGCCGAGTTCCCGGAGTTCGGCCACGGTGCGGCGGGTTTCCCCGCGGATCGGGTCGCTCATCACCAGGGCCCCGGCGAACTCCCCGGCCACACCCACGTAGATGGCGAGCTCGCCGCTGGCCAGCTCGGTTTCCACGACACCGGCGGCCGATTCCGACACGAAATTTGGCTTGCCGACGACGACGTCCCGGCCGTCGAAGCGCGCCCGGACGCCGTGCGTGGCGAATTCGGTGGCCTCCGTGGCGGACTCGAAAACCAAGCCACGGGACCGTGCCGCGTCCATCACCGAGGCGGCGAGCACGTGGGAAGAATATTGCTCGGCGGAGGCCGCGAGCCCGAGGACCCGGTCCTCGGTAAAGGACCCCGCGGTCCGGATGCCCACCAGGGAGGGGCGGCCGTAGGTCAGGGTGCCGGTCTTGTCGAAGGCCACCGTTTTGATCCGGCTCAGCTGCTCGAGAACCCCGGCATACTTGACGATGATGCCGCCACGCGCGGCACGGCTCATGCCGCCCAGGAACGCCACGGGGGCGGCGATCAGCAGGGGACACGGCGTGGCCACCACCAGCACCTCCGCGAACCGGACCGGGCTGCCGCTGACGATCCAGCCGATCGCCCCGAGAACGTAGGCGAGGGCGGTGAACGGGACGGCGTAGCGGTCGGCCAGGCGGACCATGGGTGCCTTGCTGTCGGCCGCTTCTTTCACCAGCGCGACGATGCGGCTGTACTGCGAGTCCTCCATCAGCGCCGTGACCTGCATCCGGATGGCCGCTTGGCCGTTCAACGACCCGCTCATCAGGCCCTCGCCGGCGGCACGCTCCACCGGCAGGCTCTCCCCGGTCAGCGAGGATTCATCAAACGTTCCGGACTCGGAAAGCAGCACTCCGTCCAGCGGCACCACTTCGCCGGGCCGCACCAGCAGGATGTCGCCGACTTCGACGTCGGTGGCCGCCACGTCCTCATGCTGGCTGTCGGTTTCGGCGGCGTGGCTTCCGGCGGCACCGCCGTTGCGTTCCCGGTGGGCTGTCTGCGGGACGCGCTCCAGCAGGGACGTCAGTTCCTTCTTGGCACGGCCGGCGGCGTGGTCCTCAAGGGCGGTGCCGCCGGCCATCATGAGCACGATGATCATCGAGGCGACGAATTCGCCCACCAGTACGGTGCTGACAATGGCGGTTACGGCCAGGATGTCGATGCCCCACTGGCCGCCGACCAGGCGGCGGACCATGCCGACGGCGAGGTAGGCCGCCACAGCCAGCGCATAGATGCTGGCGGCGATCCGCGCGATAGCTTCCTGGCCGGAGGCAAGCAGCAGTATCACCGCCAGGAGGGCGGCGACCGTGCCCGTGACAAGCGGATACCGGAGCGCAATTTTCACGGTTGTCCCGCCTCGTTCCTCGCGCAAGACCCGGCGTCTGCGCCTACTTGCATCCTACTGCGCGGCCCTCCCCTCCCGGGCTCCGGGCCGGACGGACACCTGGGGGTTCGTCGGGCCTTTCAGCCCTACCCCACTGGGGCCTGTGGTGCCATGGTGAGGCATGTGGTCGATCTTCGCCGGGCGCCGGCGCCGGGTGCTTGCGCTGGTGGCTGCGGTGCTGCTGGTGGTCGGCGCGGTGGTGACGGCAGTTGTGCTCTCCGGGGGACCCCCTGCCGCCGCTCCGTCGACGGCCCCGGCCACCGGCGCGGCGTCGGCTTCCGTTACCTCTTCGCCGACGCGCACTGCGCCGGGCACCCCCTCACCCGCTGCGACGCCAAGCCGGTCGCCCCTGCCGCCGTCGAGCGCCGCTCCGATCCCTCCGACGGTCACGACGGCGCCCGTGACCCAGGCGCCGCCGCCCCCGCCGCCCCCGACACCCGCTGCCCCGTTCCCCGCGGCGCTCCGGGGCGCCGACGTCGAGGTCATCCCCGGCGCGGGCCGCGTGGTTGCCCTGACTTTCGACGCCGGGGCCAATTCGGCGGGCCTGCCCAGCATTCTGCGCACCCTCGGCGCCGCCGGAGTGCGGGCAACGTTCTTCCTGACGGGCAACTGGGCCAGCGCCAACCCCGCGGGCGTCGCCTCGATCGTGGCCGCCGGCCACCGGGTGGGCAACCACTCGATGACGCATCCGGGGTTCACCTCCCTCACCGACGCCCAGATCGCCCAGCAGCTCGCCGGCGCGCAGGCCGCTATCACGGCCGGAGGCGCGGATTCCCGGCCGCTTTTCCGCTTCCCGTTCGGCGAGCGGGACGCACGGACCATCGCCGCCGTGAACGCGCGGGGCTACCTGCCGGTGCGCTGGACGGTCGACACCCTCGGCTGGAAGGGCTCCAGCGGCGGCGTTACGGTCCAGATCGTCGCCGACCGGGCGCTCGCCGGCCTGCAGCCAGGGGAGATCGTCCTGATGCACATCGGCTCCAACCCCGACGACGGCACCACCCTGGACGCCGACGCGCTGCCGCAACTCATCAACCGGATCCGCCAGGCCGGTTACGGCTTCACGACCCTGGACGCGCTCCTCGGCTGACCGCCCGTAACCGGGCCGACCGCCACTGTTCCCCGACGGGGATGACTGCTACGAATAACGCATGACGGAGTCGCCCACAGTTGCAGCTGCCCTGGCACCCGTCGACGCGGTGGTCTTTGAACTGGACGGCGTGGTGCTTGATACCGCGGAACTCCGTGCCGCTGCCTGGAAGCGGCTCCTCGATGACGTCTTCCGGGACCCCCGGTTGCCGTCGCGCGCCCGCCGGGACCCGATTGCCGACGCCGACTACACCCTTTACATCGAAGGCAGGACGCCCGCCGAGGCTGCCTCGGCGTTCCTGGCCTCGCGCGGCGTCTCGCTTCCGCCGGGTTCGCCGGCGGATGGTCCGGGCGACTGGACGGCATTCGGACTCGGGAAACGCCAGGACGAACTCTTCGGCCAACTGCTGCGCGGCCAGCCGCCCCGGGCCTTCCCCGGCACCCTGGCCCTGCTGGAACGGCTCCGGGCCGGCCGGATTCCGGTGCTGCTGGCCACGTCGGCGCCCAACGCGGGCGCGCTGCTCGCCACCGTCGGCCTGGAAGGCTTTTTCGACCATGTCGCGGACGGCCAGGCGGCGCTGCGGCAGGCCATCCCCGGCAAGCCGTCGCCGGCCCTGGCCCTCGAAGCGGTGCGGCGGCTGGACATCCCGCCCGGCCGGGCCATGGTCATCGAAGCGGCCGTCGCCGGGGTCGAAGCGGGCCGCCGCGGCGGCTTCGGGCTCGTCGTCGGGATCGACCGGACCGGCCGGCGGGCCGAACTGGAAACCGCCGGCGCCGACATCGTGGTCGAAGACGTCAGCGAACTGGACATCGGCCTGGTCATCACGCACCCCTGGATGCTGGTCTACGAGGGTTTCGACCCGGCCCACGAAGGGCACCGGGAGGCGCTGACCACGCTGGGCAACGGCTACATGGCCACCCGGGGTGCGGCGCCGGAGCACCGCGGCGGTGAGATCCACTACCGCGGGAGCTACCTGGCAGGGGTCTACAACCGGCTGGCCAGCGTCGTGGAGGGCCAGAAGACGGTGGACGAGCACATGGTGAACATTCCGGACTGGCTGCACCTTGACCTGCGGATCGAGGGCGGCGCCTGGTGGTCGGAGGGAGGCCTGGTGCTCAAGCAGGAGCGCCGCACCCTGGACCTCAAACGCGCGCTGCTCACCCGGGAGGCGCTGCTGGAGGACGACGCCGGCCGGCGGCTGAGGCTGGTGCAGCGCCGCCTTGTGTCGATGGCGGAGCCGCACCTAGCCGCGCTGGAGACGGTGCTGACCGCGGACGGCTGGAGCGGCAGCATCAGCGTCCGCAGCGGCTGCGACACGGACGTGACCAACTCCAACGTCCCGGAGGACGCTCAGCTGTCCAACCGGCACCTGACGGCGGTGCAGGTGACGGAATCCGACGGTGGGGAGTCCGCCGGTGGGCGGAGCGCCGGTGGGCAGTCCGCCCGGGGGCACACCGCCCGCGGGCAGAGTACTGCCCGACGGGGCGCCGTCGTGCTGAACGTCCAGGTGCAGACCAGCCAGAGCCGGGTCGGCATCGCCCTGGCGGTCCGCACCGAGGTGTCAGGGCCGGCTAACTCCGCCTTCGAGCAGCTTGGCGGCCTGTACGCGCACCGCTTCGAGGTGGCGGCCGCGGACGGGACAGCGGTGACGGTGACCAAGACGGTGGGGGTCGCCAGCTCCCGGGACCACGCGGTTTCCTCTCCGCTGACCGGGGCGGAGGCGGTGCTGGCGCGCGCGGGCGGCTTCGAGGCGCTGCTGGCGGAGCATGAGAAGGCCTGGTCCCTGCTGCTGGCTCCGTTCATCATCGAGTCCGACGCCCCGTCGCAGGCGCAGCTGATCCTGAACCTGCACGTGTTCCACCTGCTGCAGACACTGACGACGCACACCGCCGAGCTGGACGCGGGCGTGCCGGCCCGCGGACTGCACGGAGAGGGCTACCGCGGGCATGTCTTCTGGGACGAACTGTTTGTCCTGCCGGTGCTGAACTCCCGGCTGCCCTCGCTCGCGCGGGAGCTCGTCGACTACCGCTGGCGCCGGCTCGGCACGGCCCGGGATGCGGCGCGGGCGGCCGGGCTGCGGGGCGCGCTGTTCCCCTGGCAGAGCGGCAGCGACGGCACCGAGCAGACGCCCAAGCTGCTCTTCAACAAGCTGTCCGGGCACTGGATGCCGGACTACTCGCACCTCCAGCGCCATGTGGGCCTGGCCGTGGCCTACAACGCCTGGCAGTACTTCGAGGCCACCCAGGACCGCGGCTGGCTGACCCAGCACGGCGCGGAACTCATTGTCGACGTCGCCCGCCTGTTCGCCTCGATGGCGGACTACGACGCCATCGAGGACCGGTTCCATCTCAGGGGTGTGATGGGGCCGGATGAGTACCACACCGGCACCCAGGGCAACCCGGGCGGAGGCCTCGACGACAACGCCTACACCAACATCATGGCCGCGTGGGTGTTCGACCAGGCGGAGTGGATTATGCGCTCCGTCCAGGGGTTCGACATGGAGGACCTCCGGGCCAGGCTCGGCATTACGGCAGCGGAAATCGCTGGCTGGGAGCGGCTGAGCCGGCGCATGTTCGTGCCCTTCCACGGGGACGGCATCATCAGCCAGTTCGCCGGCTATGGCGCGCTCCGGGAACTGGACTGGACCCACTACCGCCGCAGCTACCGCAACATTGAACGGCTGGACCTGATCCTGGAAGCCGAAGGGGACAGCACCAACCACTACCGGCTGGCCAAACAGGCCGACGTCCTGATGCTGCTCTACGTCCTGGGCGAGGACCAGCTCGTGGGATTCCTCGGCCGGATGGGCTACACCGTCACCGCCGCCCAGATGGCCGCGACCGTGGACTTCTACCTGGCCCGGACCGCGCACGGCTCCACGCTCAGCCGGGTGGCGCACGCCTCGGTCCTCGCGCAACGGGATCCTGAGCGGGCGTGGGCCACGTTCCGCGAAGCCTTGGACGCGGACCTGGACGATACCCAGGGCGGGACCACGAGCTCGGGCATCCACCTGGGCGCCATGGCCGGCTCGATCGACGTCGTCCAGCGCAGCTTCGCTGGACTGCGGATCACCCGGGACGCCCTCGACTTCACGCCCAGGCTCCCGGCTGAACTGCGCCGGGTCGAGTTCCAGGTCCGCTACCGCGACCAGCTGCTGGCGGTGCATCTGGAAACGGACCGGCTCATGGTCTCCGCCGCCCCCGGGGACGCCGCCCCCGTGCTGGTCCGGGTTGGCCCCCGGAAGGTGCTGCTGCGGGCCGGCGAACAGCATGAATTCCTCCGCGCCGATTCCGCACCCAACTAGCTGGCAGTTGTTGTCGTTTTGAGCCCTCAAAACGACAACAACTGCGAGCCAGTTGGGCGGGGCCTGCTTCAGGAGGCCACGCGGATGACGGCGGCGCCGGTCACCTGGTCCCCGGCGAGGTCCCGCAGCGCCTGGTCTGCGGCGTCGAAGGGGTAGGCCACCGTGGTGGGGCGCAGCGGAATCTCAGCGGCGAGCCGGAAGAACTCCTCGCCGTCGGCCCTGGTGTTGGCGGTGACGCTGCGCAGTTGGCGCTCCTGGAACAGCTCGGCGGCGTAGTGCAGCGGCGGAATGTCGCTGAGGTGGATGCCGGCGACGGCGAGGGTTCCGCCACGGTCGAGGGCACGCAGCGCCGGCGGCACGAGGGTCCCGGCGGGAGCGAAGAGGATGGCGGAGTCGAGGGGGTCCGGGGGCTCATCCTCGGCTCCGCCGGCGAAGGTGGCGCCGAGGTCCAGGGCGAGGCGGCGGGCTTCGGGAGACCGCGTCATGACGTAGACCCGGGCCCCCTGGTAGAGCGCAATCTGTGCGGCGAGGTGGGCCGAGGCGCCGAAGCCGTAAATGCCCAGCCGGCCGCCGATCGGCAGTTCCGCCCGGCTCAGGGCGCGGTAGCCGATGATGCCCGCGCACAGCAGCGGAGCCGCCTCCTCATCCGGGAAGATTTCGGGCACCCGGTAGGCGAAGTCCTCGGCGACGGTGATGAGTTCGGCGTAGCCGCCGTCGCGGTCCCAGCCCGTAAAGGTGGGGGACAGGCACAGGTTTTCCTGCCCGCGCAGGCAGAACAGGCAGGACCGGCAGGTGCCGCCGAGCCAGGCCACTCCCACCCGCTCGCCCGGGCGGAACCGGTCCGCGCCCGGGCCGGCGCCGATCACCTCGCCGATCACTTCGTGCCCGGGAACGACGCCGGCCCGTCTGGGGGCCAGCTCGCCTTCGGCCAGGTGCAAGTCCGTGCGGCACACCCCGCACACCCGCACGCGCAAAAGGACTTCCCCGTGGCCGGGGCTGGGGTCCGGGCGCTCGCCGGATACCAGCGGACCCGTCGCGATTGGTCCGGGCTGCGCAACCCACCAGGCTCGCACAGGGCCTCCCCTTCTGGCTCATCTTCCTGACCCGGGCTGCGGCGGCCGTGATCCCGGGGCCGGAATCAGCGCGTGATCATGACGTTGCAGGCCGCCTTGTGCAGCACCGCCGAGACGGTGTTGCCAATGCCTCCGCCGCGGTTGTGGGTGCCCAGCACCAGCACATCCGCATCTTCGGCTGCCTCCACGAGTTCCTTGGCCGCCGCCCGGCCCTCCTTCAGCGTGCCGGAGACTGCCAGCCCGGGGGCGAGTCTCCCTGCTTCGCCGAGGGAGTACTCCAGCAGTTCCGCGCCGTGGAGCGGGGCGTGGCGGCCGTGCTCCGCCAGGTCGCCGCCATGGTCCGGATCAACATGGATCAGCTGCAACTCGGCGCCCATTGCGACGGCGAGGCGGGCGGCGTCGGCCAGCACCGCCGAGCTGTGGGCCGCGGCATCGACGCCGACGACGACGGGCCTGCCGGGCAGGTGCGGACGGCGGACCACCATCAGCGGGCACGGGGCGGCGCCGGCCAGCTCCAGGCAGACCGAGCCGGCGAGGTGGCCGAGCACGCCGCCTATACCCCGGCTACCCACCACAAGGAGGGAGGCGTCCGCGGCGGCCCGGCGCAGGACCTGTGCGGGCAGTCCGGCCTCCATGACACCGTCGACGGCGAGCCCGGGGTCAACGCCGTGGGCCAGCCCCACGCCCTCGGCGAGGATGGTCTCGGCGGAATGCCGGAGGCCGCTGCCGGCCACGCCTTTGACGGGTCCCAGGTCCTTGGTGAACATCGGCCAGACCCAGGCGTGGACCACCCGCAGGGGGACTCCCCGGAGGGCGGCGTGGTCGGCGGCCCAGCGGACAGCGAGTTGAGAGGATTCGGAGCCGTCGTAGCCCACGGCGACGGCGGCGGGCCGGGGACCTGCTGCGGGTGCCGGCATGGATCCTCCCGGGTAGGCGGACGTAGCACTCCCCAGCGGTGCGTCCCCCAGTACTACCGGTGCGGGGAACGGGACGGCTAGGGGCTTTAGTCCCCCGCCCGTTCGGGGCCGCTATGTTCTTCCCGCAGCTCCCGTCCGCGGCGGATGTCCTCTTCCTCCTTGGCCTGCAGCTTGTCGCTCTTCTTCGTGTCGCGCGGCGGCAGCTGGATGGCTTCCTCGGCCTCGATGCCGGCCTGGAGCTGGCGGCCGCGTTCGGTTTCGGCGTCGAACTCGGCGCCGAAGAGCAGCGACATGTTCAGGATCCACAGCCAGAGCAGCGCGATGATGACGCCGCCGATTGCACCGTAGGTCTTGTTGTAGCTGTTGGAGTAGGCCACGTAGAAGCCGAACGCCAGGGATGCCAGCAGGAAGACCACCAGGGCGATCGCCGATCCCATGCTCATCCAGCGGAATTTGGGCTGCTTAACGTTGGGGGTGGCGTAGTAGAGGATGGCAATAGCCACGATCACGAGCACCAGCATCACCGGCCACTTGGCGATGTTCCAGACGGCCAGGAACGCCCCGCCCAGACCGATGATGTTTCCGACGGACTCGGCCACCGGGCCGCTGAGCACGAGCATCGCGGCCAGCACGACGACGATCAGCAGGTTGACGACCGTGACACCGAGCATGGTGCCGCGCAGCTTCAGGAACGGCCGGCCCTCGTCGGTCTCATACACCCGGTTCATGGCCCGCCCGAACGCCCCGACATAGCCGGAGGCGGACCAGAGGGCGGTGAGGAGGCCCACGATGAACGTCAGGCCCGCGGCCGAGGAGCTGGCCAGTTCTTCGACTACCGGGCGGATCGTGTCCACGGTCTGGCCGGGTGCGATGCCCTGGACGATGTCCAGCAGCGCCGAGGTGGTTTTCTGGGCGTCTCCGAAGAGACCCAGCAGGGACACCAGCGCCAGGAGCGCCGGGAAGATTGAGAGCACCGAGTAGTAGGTCAGCGACGCCGCGAGGTCGGGGCACTGGTCTTTGGTGAATTCCCGCAGGGTCTTCTTGGCGATGTACTTCCAGGAGGGCTTGGTGACATCGGTGGGGCGGTCCGGCTTGCGCGCGTCGTCCGGGGCGGGGGCAGTGCGCGCCTTGGCGGTGCTGCTCTCGGGGGTTTCGGCGTCGTCCATGGAGCCAGTGTCCGCCTTGGTGAGGTTCTTGGCCATCGGAATCTTCTTTCGTGGTTAAGCGCAGCGGCCGGCTGCCCAGCGCGTCAGCGAGGGCAACCGGCCGTCTTCCGGGTCGGGCTAGGCCTGCTGGACGTTGTCCTTGGCGTCGGCCGCGCGGTCCTTCACGTCGGCGACGGCCGTCTGGCCTTCACCCTTGACGTTCTGGGCGGCGTCGGTGGCCGTGGCCTTGACGTTCTCCATGGCGGCCTGGGCAGGCTCCTTCAGACCCTCGGCCACGTGCTGCGCGGCTTCGGTCAGCTCCGTGGTGAGCGGCTCGGCGGCCGTCTTCAAGGCGTCCGCTGCCTCGCGTTCCTTCTGGCTCGCCGGGATCAGCGAGGACACCAGCAGGCCGGCGCCGAAGGCGATGAGCCCTGCCGCGAGCGGGTTGCCCTGCGTCTTGGTCTTGGCCAGGTGCGGTGCGTCGGCGACGGCGGAGCCGGCGTCGTTCAGGTGCCAGGCGGCACTGCCGCCTGCGGAATGCACGTTGCCGGCGGTGTGGTCGGCTGCTCCCATGACTTTCTCCTTCACTCCGAAGACGGCGTCCTTGACCTTGTCGGTTTGGCGCTGGACGATGTGCGACGGCGTGACCTTGTCGGCCACGGCGTCGACGTTGGTGCCGAGCCGGGCGCGGGTTGCTTCAATGTCGGCGCGGATGGCATCCGGGTTTTCAGTCATTGTGTTTTCCTCGCTCTAGTGGCTGGGCTTGAGGGTCGGGGGGATTTCCTGGAGGGTTTCCGCGGTCTGCGGCATGCCCTTCATCGCCTTGAGTTCCTTGCGGCCCATCGAGGCCAGGACGGCGCCGATGATGCCCCAGATGATCGCGACGACGACGCCGGACCATCCCAGCCCCATCAGCGTTCCCAAACCCCACCAGAGGGCGAGGGAGAGGAACAGCAGGACGAAGTGGCCTGCGACGCCGGCACCGGCGAACATGCCGCCGCCCTTGCCGGCCCGGCCGGCGGTCTGCTTCAGTTCGGCCTTGGCGAGCTCCACTTCCTGACGCATCAGGGTGGACATGTCCCGCGTGACGTCACCTAGTAGATCGCCCAGGGAGTTGGTTTCCGCTTTCACATGGGCCTCGGTGGGAGGCATCGGGGCGCCCGTGGGCATCTCGCTGCTCATCGACGGCCTCCGTCGAACGGATCCTTACGGTCGGGGTCGACGGTGGGATCAATGCGGTACGGATCGGCGGCCAGCGGGTCGTTAGCCCACTGGTCGGCGTGCGCGCCGGTGCCCTCAAGCGGGCTGGGCGGGTAGGTATCGGCTACGCCGGCGGTCGTCGTCTCCGGGTAGGTCACCGGCGGCGGGGGGACCGCGACGCCGGCGTCGGGCACCCGGGTGACCGGGGCGCTGTACTGCGCCGGGGTGCCGGTGGTGCCGGTGGACGTCGTATCTGGAGCCCCGGCGCTGAGGCTGCGGCTGAGGCGTCCGGCCAGGATGCCGGCGCCGGCAGCGGCCAGCAGGAAGGTGCCGGGCCGCTGGCGGGCGAAGGACTTGACCTCATTGAGCAACGAACCGGGGTCGCGGTTGTCAAGCCACGTCGCCACGGACTGTGACCGCTCGGCGGCCTGGCGGATCAGGTCGGTCGCGACGCCGGGCTGGTCCGAGGCCTCAGCCATGGTGTGGAGTTCGCTGGAAATGGAGCGCAGGCCCTGGGCAGCCTTCTGCTGCTGCGTGCCGGCCTGGGCGGTCAGGTCCGTCCGGGCCTGGTTGATGAGGTCCTTGGCGTTGCTCTTGACCTCGCCGGCCACGTTGGCCGCTTCGGCCTTTGCCGTTTCGGTGACGTTCTGGGCCGATTCCGCGGCCTGCTGCTTGACCTCGCCGGCTTCGCCCCTGGCGGTGTCGGTCTTCGAGGGCGTCCCGGTGGAGGCGGGCGGGAACGTCGAGCTCTGCCGCAGCGCCGGCTCTGTACCTAGCTCCGTGCCCTGCGTCGCCGTCGGGGTTCCGTAGCTACCGTCCTGGGGCCATTGGTTCTCTGTCATCGTCGCTCTCTTTCCTTGTAGATCTGCTGCCGGTTAGCAAACCAGCAGCGCCGAACGCGAATAGTAAGCATGATTACTATTAGATAGTAAGCACGCTTCGCATTTGATTACAAGGAAATTTTGAAAATCGGCCGTCGCTGGCCAGCTAGGGTTGGTCCATGAGCGGAATGGCGGATAGCTGATGGCAAAGCGCGGCAGGGCGGCCGGGCGAAACGCCGGGACGTCGACGCCGGGAGTGGTGGAAGTGCCGAAGGGCAGCCGCCCGGACGGCCCGGTCGCGGGCGTCTACTACATCGACACCGGCGACTGCGAGCTGATCCCGGACCAGGACAACTCGACCGGGTGGCTGCTGCGGATCAACGGCGTGATGAGCTCCCATATCGACCTCGCCGACCCGCTGTTCCTTGACTTCGAGTACATGCGCTGGATTGCGGCGCTGGTGGAGTCGCGTTGGCCGCCGCCGACCCGGCCGAAGCTGCGTGCCCTGCACCTGGGCGGGGGAGCCTGCTCGCTGGCGCGCTACTTCCACGCCGCCTATCCGGACGCCCGGCAGGTGGTGGTGGAGCTGGACGGGAAACTTGCCGAGTACGTCCGCGGCTGGTTCGACTTGCCCAAGGCGCCGCTGCTGCGCCTGCGCGTGGGGGAGGCCCGCGAGGTTACCGAGAGCCTCACGCCGCAGACGCGGGACCTCATCATCCGCGACGTCTTCGCCGGCTCCGTCACCCCGCGGCCGCTCACCACCAGCGAATTCACCGGCCACGCCAAGCGTGTCCTGGCGCCCGGCGGGATCTACCTGGTGAATTCCGGCGACGCCCCGGCGCTGGCCAACGCGCGCGAAGACGCTGCCACGATCGCTGCGGCCTTCGAGCACACGGTAATCATCGCCGACCCGGCCATGCTCAAGGGCCGGCGCTACGGCAACATGATCATCGCCGGCAGCGACGCGCCGTTCGACGACGACCCCGGCCTCGCACGGCGCCTGCTGGGCGGCGCGGTGCCGGCGCACATCTGGCACGATGCCAAGGTGCGCGCCTTCGCCGCCGGCGCCGCCGTCCGCCACGACCCGGAGGCGGCGGTCCCGCTGGCGGTAGTCCCGACGTCGGCGAACCCGAAAGCCGCGGACCCGAAAGCCGCGGTCCCGACGTCGTCGACAGCTCCGTAACGGCCCTTTTGCGGCCCCAAAACGGCGCCTACGGAGCAATCGCTGCGTACCCGCCCCGGCCCATCAGCGCCTCGCGGTGAGCGTCGGTCTGCTCGCGCAGGGCCTGGACCACGGCGGCGACGGCCGGCCGGCGCATCGAGTCGGGCCGCAGGACCATCCAGTAGGGCAGCCGTTCGGCGAACTCATCCGGCAACAGCCTGACCAGGTCCGGATGCAGGTCCGCGGCGAAGCAGGGCAGGAAGCCGATTCCGGCCCCGGCCCGCGTCGCCTCCACGTGGACAAAGACATTCGTGGAACTCAGCCCGTCCCGCATGGTCGGCACCAGCCGCCGCGGGGCATCGAGGTCGTCCACCTGGAGCATGGAATCGACGAAGTAGACCAGCGGATGCGCCTCCAGTTCGTCCACGGAGCGCGGCGTCCCGTACTCGGCCAGGTAGCTCCGCGAGGCGTACATCCCCAGCATGTATTCGCCGAGCCGGGCCGCCTCGGCCCGATGCACCTGCGGCTCGCCGACCACCACCTCGATGTCCAGGCCGGAGCGCTGCTGCAGCGCCCGCCGGGTCACCGTGATGATCTCCACGCTGAGCCCGGGGTGGTGGCGGCGCAGCCGGGCCACCGCGGGGGCCGCGATGTAGGCGCTGAAACCGTCGGTGGCGGTCATCCGCACGACGCCGGTGACGGGATCCGGCGTCGTGCCGGGCTTTTCGAGCGAGCGCACGGCGCCTTCCACCTGCTCGGCGACGGCGACCGCGGAGGCGCCGAGTTCCGTCAGTTCCCAGCCGCCCGCGGCCCGCGACAGCACGCGGCCGCCGAGGGCCTTCTCCAGGGCAGCGATCCGGCGGGAGACCGTGGTGTGGTTCAAGCCCAGGACCTGGGCTGCCGTCGTAAATTTGGCCGAGCGCGAGACCGCCAGCAGCACCAGCAGGTCGTCGGGATTTGCATTCATATCTGCAATTCTGCACATACATCGTGCCGGTTTGGCCATTGAACCGCAAGGTATCTGCGGCAATACTCGATGAAGCCCATTTTCAGTGCTGTGCATCACGGCGCGTGTCATCGTGGACACTAAGGAGAACGAAATGAGCGTAGACCAACGCTCCGCAACACCCCCCGCCGCAGCCACCAAGGGTGCAGGCCTGAAGAAAATCGTCGCCGCATCGATGGTCGGCACCGTCGTGGAGTGGTACGAATTCTTCCTCTACGCCACCGCCGCCACCCTGGTGTTCGGCAAGTACTTCTTCCCCGCCACCGGCAATGAACTGGACGGCATCATCCAGGCGTTCCTGACCTACGCCGTCGGTTTCGTCGCCCGCCCGCTCGGCGGCATCGTCTTCGGCCAGATCGGCGACAAGCTGGGCCGCAAGCCCACCCTGCAGCTGACCATCGTGATCATCGGTGTGTCCACCTTCCTGATGGGCTGCCTCCCGGGCTTCGTCGACATCGGCTACCTCGCGCCTGCCCTGCTGGTGGCGCTGCGCTTCATCCAGGGCTTCGCGCTGGGCGGCGAATGGGGCGGCGCCGTGCTGCTCGTTGCCGAGCACAGCCCCAACGAGTCCCGCGGCTTCTGGTCCAGCTGGCCCCAGGCGGCGGTCCCGGTCGGCAACCTGCTGGCCACCCTGGTCCTGTTCATCATGTCCAATGTGCTCAGCGCCGCGGACTTCCTCGGCTGGGGCTGGCGCGTGGCGTTCTGGCTCTCCGCGGTGATCGTGTTCGTCGGCTACTACATCCGCACCAACGTCTCCGAAGCCCCGATCTTCCTCGAGGCCAAGGCGCAGCTGGAGCAGGAGCAGGCCGCCAGCTACGGCGTCCGCGAAGTCATCCGCAAGTATCCCAAGGGCATCCTGCAGGCCATGGGCCTCCGGTTCGCGGAAAACATCATGTACTACCTGGTGGTGAGCTTCGCGATTGTCTACCTCAAGAGCGTCCACAAGTACGACACGTCCTCGCTGCTGCTGGCCCTGTTGATTGCCCACCTCATCCACTTCCTGGTCATCCCGCAGGTCGGACGGCTTGTGGACAGCTGGGGCCGCAAGCCGGTCTACCTGGTCGGAGCCATCACCGGAGCCACCTGGCCGTTCTTCGCCTTCCCGATGTTCGACACCCGCAACCCCGTCGTCATCGTGCTCGCCGTGACGATCGGCCTGTGCCTGCACGCCTTCATGTACGCCGGCCAGCCGGCGCTGATGTCGGAGCTGTTCCCGACCCGGATGCGTTACGCGGGCGTCTCGCTGGGTTCGCAGGTCACCTCGATCTTCGCCGGCTCGCTCGCGCCGCTGCTGGCCACCGCGTGGCTCAAGGACACCGGTTCCTGGCTGCCCACCGCCATCTACCTCCTGGTGGCCTGCGCCATCACCACGGTGGCAGTGCTCAGCCTCAAGGAAACCAAGGGCATCGCCCTCGAGGACGTGGACCGGGCCGACGCCGAACGTGAAGGCCTTGCAGTAGCGGCCGTCCGCTGAGCTGCTTGAACGTCCGCTGAACTGCTTGAATCTGATGACCGTGAATCTCTGAACTGGAAGGCTGGGTAATGGAAAATACACTCAACGGCCGCAAGGCATTGGTCACCGGCGGCGCGGGCGGGATCGGCGCTGCCAGCGTCCGTGCCCTCGCTGCCAGGGGCGCGAAGGTGGTGGTTGCCGACGTCGACGAAGCCGCCGCCACCGCCCTCGCCGACGAAGTCGGGGGCACCGCGTGGGCGGTGAACCTGCTCGACGTCGAGGCCCTGCAGACGCTCAGCCTGGATTGCGACATCCTGGTCAACAACGCCGGGATCCAGCGCATCAGCCCGATCGAGGACTTTGATCCGGCAGATTTCCGCCGCATCGTCACCCTCATGCTTGAGGCGCCGTTCCTGCTGATCCGGGCCGCGTTGCCGCACATGTACGCCAACGGCTTCGGCCGGATCATTAACCTGTCGTCGGTCCACGGGCTTCGGGCCTCGCCGTTCAAGAGCGCCTACGTCTCCGCCAAGCACGGCCTGGAAGGGCTGAGCAAGGTGACGGCGCTGGAGGGCGGTGCCCACGGTGTCACGTCCAACTGCATCAACCCCGGGTATGTCCGGACGCCGCTGGTCGAGTCGCAGATTGCGGACCAGGCCAAGGTGCACGGCATTCCGGAGTCCGAGGTGCTGGCCAAGATCATGCTCACCGAGGCGGCCGTGAAGCGGCTGGTCGAACCCGAGGAGGTGGCCTCGCTGGTGGCGTGGCTGGCCTCGAACGACGCCGGCATGGTCACCGGCGCCAGCTACACCATGGACGGTGGCTGGTCCGCCCGATAGGGCGTTCACAACTCCGACCCGCTGGCTCTGACGCGCTGGCCCTGACCCGCCCGGGCATCTCTGCCCGGGCGGGTCAGTTGTCTGTCAGCCGGGCCAGGTTTGGTGGCGGCTTCGCCGCGGGGCATGCCGCTAGGCTGGGGGCATGCGCAAGGATTTCAGCCCCGCCGACTTGCCCTCCGCAGAGTTTTACCGGCTGCTGACAGCCGTCGTCGTGCCCCGTCCTATTGCCTGGGTCTCCAGCACCTCCGTCGACGGGGTGGACAACCTCGCTCCGCATTCCTTCTTCACTGTCGCGTCGGTGACACCGCCGATCATCCAGTTCACCTCGGTAGGCCGGAAGGACACGTTGCGGAACATCTCCGCGCGAGGCGAATTTGTGGTCAATCTTGCGCCGGCCGACTTCCTCGCCGAGGTCAACGCGACCGGCACCAACTTCCCGCCGGAGGTCAGCGAGTTCGATGCCGCCAATCTCACCCGGGAGGCCAGCCTGACGGTCAGCGTGCCCCGGGTGGCGGAGTCGCCGGCGGCCCTGGAGTGCCGCCTGCATTCGACGCTGGCCATGGGTGACTGCGTGCTGGTGTTCGGCGAGGTCACCCACGCCGCGATCTCTGCCGATGTCCTGGATGGCAGCCACCCGCGCATCGACCTGCTCGGGCCGCTGGCCCGGCTCGGGCGAGACGAGTGGGGGCACCTGGGGCCGGTTCAGGAACTAGGCCGGATCCGGAGGTCCGACTGGCCGGGCGGTTTCCGACGGAGGGCCGAACGGCAGGCTTAGCCGCCCGCGTAGGGGCCCGGGCCGGCGAGCAGCCGGCTTGATGCTGCCAGATGGTCGTCGTGGCGGTCTGTGGGATGCCGTCCTGCAGCGCCGAGTCGGGGATGCGGAAGGACTTCCCGGAGCGGACTGCAAAGGACGTCCTGGTCTGCCTATTCGGGTTGCCGTACGTTGCGGTGATCAAAGTAGAACAGGGTTCCGGCGGGAGTCCCGGGGACGCGCAGGCCGACGAACGGGGCGCGGATGACCTCGACCGTCCCTTCCCTGCGCCCATTGAACGGGTCGTCGCCCACGACCAGTTGGCCGATGCGGAACGGGACGCGGCCTTCGTAGACGCGGCGTGCAGCCTGCCGCAAGGCCCGGGCGACACGGGCAGCCGGCTGCGGGCGTGCGGGCTGGGCTGTGCTGATTGGCCGTGCTGGGGAAATGCGCATCGGGCTGCTCCTTGCCAGCGAACGAAGTTCCTTCACGGGGGACCGAAACGACGTGGACGGATTCCCCAGCCTTGCCGTCTTCGTTCCGGCGCCCCCGTCCGCCCACTGTACGAACTCGTCCCACCAGTAACACGCGTAACACGTACCCCTTCTTCGCCGACCACCACTTGGATCCCGGTCACGGGATACTCGGGGCAACGAATTCCGGCGAGATGGTTAGGGTGGGCCTATGAGTGAGGATCCGTGGGGTGCCAGGCAGGCGTCCACCGCGCCCGAAGGCTGGATTCCGGCGCCCGAAAACGGCTGGGGTGCGCTTATGGTGTGGGCCGCCGGTCCGCCAAACGTCGTGCGGGTCCCCGCCGCGCCCCGCAACCGTGAGACCGTCGTCGTTACCCAATACAGCGACGGACGCGTGACCCGGGAACCCTCGCTCCTGACCGACGCGGACCTGGAGTCGATCGACGACGATATCGACACCTATCTGGTTCATGCCGGCGTGCCGCCCCGCCCGCGCGGCTTCGACTGGTACCTGCGCCCGCCGGCCGCTGCCGCTAATGGTCCCGACGCTTTCTGGGCCGCCGTCTGGGAAGGCGCGACGGCGGGGCGGCCTAACGACGGGATGCACCCGTCGCGGTTGAGGGCAGCCACCGCGGCGGCGATGGTCCGGCTCTACCGGGGCTGACGGCGAAGGTTCCGCCAGTGGAGCGCTACCGCCGCGACTATTAGCGGGACGTGGATCGCCGGGAGGTTGTGGGCAAACCACTTCGGCAAATAGATGTCCGTGACGGAGCCGGTGCTGTCGCCGAGCCGTTGAGCGACCGCCGTCAGTGGGCAATGGAAGCCGTTGCCCGCAAAGACCGCGGTTTCGGCGAAGACCACGGCGCCGGCGACGCCCGCCCTCCGGTCGGAGCGTCCCCGGATCCCGGAGTACAGGACATAGACCATCGCCGCCTCGATCGTGAACCACGCCAGGGTATGGACCGCCTTCACCGCTTTCAGCTGCGCCCCCTGGAACTCCGTGCGCCGGGTATCCACACCCGTCACCCGGGCTGCTGCAGGGCGAGGACGATGATGGCTGCGTTAATGCCCAGCCCGATCAGCCACCACGGGTTGAACGTGAGCACCAGCAGGGCGGCCGAGATTCCGGCCCCGGCTACCGTGACCGGGATCCACCTCGGCGCCGCCACCAGGAGTCCCAGGCCCGCCAGCCCCAGTACCGCCGCGGCGGCGATGGCCAGGGCAACAGCGAGACGGCGCACCTCCCCGGCGAAGGGGGACCGGCCGACGTCGAACGGCGCCTTTTCGTCCGGCCGCGGCAGCCAGATGGCGAGATGAACGAGGCCGTGGGCGATTAAGAACAGTCCTGCGATCCAGCGCACGGCGGTCCTCCTGATGTTCCGGCGGCTTCGTTCAGCGAAGCACCTTCTCCCGTGGCCGGGCTAGGGGCGGAAGTCCCCCGCCCGGTCTAGCATGATTGTCTGGTATTCCAGACAACGTGAGATGCGCTGAGTCCTTGAGGGTGGACAGCCGGGGGCATGCTTAAGTACGGGATACCGGACACACCCGAAACGAAGAGGACCACATGTCAGCCGCCAGCGCCACCACCCCGCCCGTGGGAACCCCCAGTGCCCTGCCGAAGCCGGCTGCGGCCAGGCCGGCCGCCGCCAGGCCGGCGTCCAAGGTACCGGCGGCCGAGAACACGCTGCGGATCCTGAAACTGCTGGCCTCCAAGCGCGGGCCGATGGCGGCGTCGAACATTGCCACCGCGCTGGGCCTGCCGCGCTCCAGTGTCTACCATCTGCTCGGCGTGATGGAGGCGAACGGTTTTGTGCTGCACCTGCACGAGGAGCAGCGGTACGGGCTCGGCATCAGCGCCTTCGAGCTCAGCTCCGCCTACTCCCGCCAGGAGCCGCTCTCCAGGCTCGGCCGGCCGATGCTTGCGACGCTGGTGGACGTGATCGGGGAGAGCGCCCACCTCGCCGTGCTGCACGGCAGGGACGTGCTCTACATCGTCGAGGAGCGGGCGAAAAACCGGCCCTCCCTCGTGACCGACGTCGGCGTCCGGCTACCCAGCCACCTCACCGCGAGCGGCCGGGCGATCCTGGCCGCGCTGCCGAAGTCCCAGGTCCGGGCGCTGTACCCGAACGCCGCGGCCTTCAGTGCCCGGCACGAGACCGAATCGCCGATCACCAAGTACTCCGCACTGTCCTCGCATCTGGACCAGGTCCGGCAGCGGGGCTACGCCACCGAACACGGCGAAGTGACCCCCGGCTTCGGCTCGATCGCGGCCGCCGTCACGGACCACACGGGCTGGCCGACGGCCGCCGTCGCCGTGACGTTCCTGGAGGACAAGCTGCCCACGGACCAGTGGCCGGTCCTGGCCGCGCGGGTCAAGAAGGTCGCGGACGATCTCTCGGTCCGGATCCACGGCCGCCCCAGCCCAACTGGCTCGCAGTAGTTGTCGTTATGGCTGCGCAAAACGACAACAACTGCTAGCCAGTTGGGTCTGGAATCCCGGACAGCACCCGCGCGAAGCCCCTGTTTCCGGGGCTCCGGACAGGCTTTAGTTGATACAGAACCTCTCCCAGGAACCACCCGAAACAACGAAGGAGCCCCCATGGCACCCGCCGATTTCACCACCGGTGCCCGCCCGGTCAAAGCAGCCCGCGGCACCGAGCTCACCGCCAAGAGCTGGCAGACCGAAGCCCCGCTGCGCATGCTGATGAACAACCTGGACCCCGAGGTGGCCGAGCGCCCGGATGACCTCGTGGTCTACGGCGGCACCGGCCGCGCGGTCCGGTCCTGGGCGGCGTTCGACGCGATCACCCGCACCCTGGAAACCATGGAAAAGGACGAAACCCTCCTGGTCCAGTCCGGCAAGCCGGTCGGCGTCTTCCGCACCAACGAGTGGGCTCCGCGCGTGCTGCTGGCCAACTCCAACCTCGTCGGCGACTGGGCCAACTGGCCCGAATTCCGCCGGCTCGAGGCCGAGGGCCTGATGATGTACGGCCAGATGACCGCCGGGTCCTGGATCTACATCGGCACCCAGGGCATCCTGCAGGGCACCTTCGAGACCTTTGCAGCGATCGCCCGCAAGCTCACCGGGGACGAAAACGGCACCCTCGCCGGCACCCTGACGCTCACCGGTGGCTGCGGCGGGATGGGCGGCGCGCAGCCGCTCGCCGTCACCCTCAACGAGGGCGCCTGCCTGATCGTCGACGTCGACGAGAGCCACCTGCGCCGCCGGGCCGGCAAGCGCTACCTCGACGAGGTGGAAACCGACCTCGACACCGCCATCGCCAAAGTGCTCAAAGCCAAGGAGGAGCGCCGCGGCTGGTCGGTGGGCTACGTCGGCAACGCCGCCACCGTCTTCCCCGAGATCCTGCGCCGCCACAACGCCGGCGAGCTCACCGTGGACATCGTCACGGACCAGACCTCCGCGCACGACCCGCTGAGCTACCTGCCCGAGGGCATCACGGTGGAGGAGTGGCACCGCGAGGCCGCCGCCGACCCGGAAGGCTTCACCAAGAAGGCGCAGGCCTCGATGGCCAAGCACGTCCAGGCCATGGTCGAATTCCAGGACGCCGGCGCCGAGGTCTTCGACTACGGCAACTCCATCCGCGACGAGGCCCGCAAGGGCGGCTACAACCGCGCTTTTGAATTCCCCGGCTTCGTCCCGGCCTACATCCGCCCGCTCTTCTGCGAGGGCCTGGGCCCGTTCCGCTGGGTTGCCCTGTCCGGCGACCCCGAGGACATCGCGGTGACGGACAAGGCCATCAAGGAGCTCTTCCCGGAGAACAAGCACCTGCACCGCTGGATCGACGCCGCGCAGGAGCGCGTCGAATTCGAAGGCCTGCCGGCCCGCATCTGCTGGCTGGGCTACGGCGAGCGGGCCAAGGCCGGCCTGCTGTTCAACCAGCTGGTCAAGGAGGGCAAGGTCAAGGCGCCCATCGTGATCGGCCGGGACCACCTCGACTCCGGCTCCGTCGCCTCCCCGTACCGCGAAACCGAAGCAATGGCGGACGGCTCCGATGCGATCGCCGACTGGCCGCTGCTCAACGCCCTGCTCAACACCGCGTCCGGCGCCACCTGGGTGTCCATCCACCACGGCGGCGGCGTGGGCATCGGCCGCTCCATCCACGCCGGCCAGGTCTCCGTCGCCGACGGCACCGAGCTCGCCGCGCAGAAGCTTGAGCGCCTGCTCACCAACGACCCCGGCATGGGTGTCATCCGCCACGCCGACGCCGGCTACGAGCGCGCCGTCGAGGTCGCCAAGGAACGCGGCGTCCGCATCCCCATGAACGAAGGAACCACAAAGTGACCCTTACGACCCACTCACCGCTCACCGTCACCCTCGGCTCCAGCGGCGTCACCCCCGAGGACGTCGTCGCCGTCGCCCGCCACGGCGTCCACGTGACCATCTCCCAGGACGCCCTCGACGCCGTCGCCAAGGTCCGCGCCCACATCGACGACCTCGCGCACAGCGAGACGCCGGCCTACGGCATCTCCACCGGCTTCGGCGCCCTGGCCAACCGGCACATCCCGGGCGGGCTGCGCACCCAGCTGCAGAAGTCGCTGATCCGCAGCCACGCCGCCGGCATGGGCTCGGCCGTGGAACGCGAGGTGGTCCGCGGCATCATGTTCCTGCGCGCCAAGACTCTCGCTTCCGGCCGCACCGGCGTCCGCCCCGTGGTGCTGCAGACCATGGTGGACGTGCTCAACGCCGGCATCACGCCGGTGGTCCGCGAATTCGGTTCGCTGGGCTGCTCGGGCGACCTCGCGCCGCTCTCGCACTGCGCCCTGGTCCTGATGGGCGAGGGCGAAGCGGTGGGCCCGGACGGCGAACTGTTCGGCGGCAAGGGCGGACGCCCCGTCGCCGAGCTCCTCGCCGCGCACGGCATTGAACCCGTCACCCTCGCCGAGAAGGAAGGCCTGGCGCTCGTCAACGGCACCGAGGGCATGCTGGGCATGCTGCTGATGGCCATCGCGGACATCCGCCAGCTGCTCACGACGGCGGACATCACCGCCGCGCTCAGCGTCGAGGCGCTGCTCGGCACGGACCAGGTGTTTCTGCCGGAGCTGCACGCCGCGCTCCGGCCGCACCCGGGCCAGGCCGCTTCCGCGGACAACATGCTGCGGGTGCTGTCCGACTCCCCGATCGTGGCCTCGCACCGGGTCAACGACACCAAGGTCCAGGACGCCTACTCGCTGCGCTGCGCCCCCCAGGTGGCCGGCGCCGTCCGCGACACCGTCGACCACGCTGCGCTGGTCGCTTCGCGCGAACTCGCCGCCGCGATCGACAACCCCGTGGTCCTGCCGGACGGCCGGGTCAGCTCCAACGGCAATTTCCACGGCGCCCCGGTGGCCTACGTGCTGGACTTCCTCGCGATCGCCGTCGCGGACATGAGCTCCATCGCCGAGCGCCGGACCGACCGGATGCTGGACCCGGCCCGCTCGCACGGGCTGCCGGCCTTCCTCGCCGCGGATCCCGGCGTCGACTCCGGCCTGATGATTGCGCAGTACACCCAGGCCGGGCTGGTCTCGGACAACAAGCGGCTGGCCGTTCCGGCGTCGGTGGATTCGATCCCGAGCTCGGCCATGCAGGAAGACCATGTCTCGATGGGCTGGCACGCGGCCCGCAAGCTGCGCCGCGCGGTGGAGAACCTGCGCCGCGTCCTGGCGATCGAGCTGGTGACCTCCGCCCGGGCCCTGGACATCCGCACCCAGCTCTCCGGCGGCGAACTCACGCCGGGCCCGGCAGGGGCCGCGGTGATCGCGGTGCTGCGCGACGTCGTCGAGGGGCCCGGAACCGACCGGTTCCTCTCACCTGAGCTGGAGGCAGCCGACCTGCTCGTGGCCTCAGGCAAGGTGCGCGCCGCCGCCGAATCCGCCGTCGGAAATCTGGCCTGACGGCAAAGAAAATACGAGCCGGCCGGGCATTTCCCGGAGCCCCCGAAATGTTCGGCAACACGGCCGCCGGGGGCGCAGCAAATGTAGTAAGAATATGATGTAGCCCACACCAAAGACGTTGTGGCGGAAAAGTAAAAAACGAACCTACAAAGGGGTAGAAGTTCATGAAATCACGCGGGACGGTCATGTCCAGGCGCACGGCGTTCGCCGCCACGGTCTCCGACTGGAGGAGCCTCAAGGCGGGGGACCAGGTGGAAATCCTCAAGCACGCACAGCTGCTGGCAGCCGGGGAAGTCGAAGAAGTGTCGTCCAGCGGAAATGTGCTCTGGCTGGTGCCGGGTACACCCTCGGAGGCGCAGCTGTTCCTGAAGTCCGACGGTGTGCAGGTGCGGCGCAGCTAGGCGCCGGCGCCGCGGCGCAGAATCAAGCACAAAGAAGGGCCGGTGAGGGGTGCATCCCTCACCGGCCCTTGGCCTGTTCCGGCCCGCGCTGACTAGGCCGCGACGTCCTCGTGGGTCTCACCGAAGGGCACGGTGTCGTCCAGCGCCACGGTGTAGGCGCCCGGCTCGTGGCGGGTAACCCGGATCCCGCAGCGGCGGTCCTGGACGGCCGAGGCGATCAAGGTGTTGACGGCGTTTTCGAGGCCGTGGTGGACCTCCTGCGCGCTGGCAAACGAGAGCTTGATGGACGTGGCGTCAGAGGCCTGGGTCCGCATGGTGTGTGTGTTCATTGACTGGTCTTTCCTAGAATCTGGCCGGTTGGCCACCCGCTATTCTAGTCTGTCCGGCGTGGCGTCCCGGTCCGGAGCCGATAGTGTGCAGGTGGCGGTATATCTTTTTAGGCGAGGGGCGCCGTTCTGTTGGAACGGCGCCCCGACCCATTCCGGGCCTGCACCCCGGTTGTGGCAGGAGGGCGTGCACATGTTCGAAGCTCCCAGTATTGTCTTTTTTGCGGCCGGAATCGCCGTCTTCATCGCGGCGGTGCTGCCCAAGCTGTTGCGCAACGCGCCCCTGTCGATGCCGATGGTTTTCCTCGGGGCAGGGATGCTGGCGTTCACGCTGATGCCGGCCCTGCCGAACCCCGACCCCCTGCAGCACGGGGAGTTCTTCACCCACCTGACCGAAGTCTGCGTCATCATCTCGCTGATGGGCGCCGGACTGGCGCTGGACCGGCCCGTCGGTCGCCGGCGGTGGTCCACGACCTGGCGGATGCTGGGCCTGGCCATGCCGCTGTGTATCATCGGCCTGACCCTGCTGGGAATGTGGTTCCTGGGGCTCGGCCTTGGGGCCGCGCTCCTGGTCGCGGCCGCCCTGGCCCCGACCGACCCGGTCCTGGCCTCCGAGGTGCAGGTGGGGGAGCCCGCGGACGAGGAAGGCGAGACCGAGCGCGAGGACGAGATCCGCTTCGGCCTCACCTCCGAAGCGGGCCTGAACGACGGGCTGGCGTTCCCCTTCGTCTACCTGGCCATCGCCATCAGCTTCGTGGGCGCCTCGCCGTCGGGCTGGCTGGGTCACTGGCTGGCCGTGGACGTGCTCTGGCGGATCGGCATCGGCGTGCTGCTGGGACTCGCGACGGGCAAGCTGCTGGGGCGGCTTTTCTTCACGGCCCGGCATGAGAGCGTCCGGCTCTCCAACCACTCCGAGGGCTTTGTGGCCCTCGCGGCGACTTTCCTTGCCTACGGCGTCACGCAAATGGTCGAGGGTTACGGCTTCGTCGCAGTGTTCGTCTGCGCTGTCACCATCCGGGCCGCCGAGCGCACGCACGGCTTCCACCGGGTGATGCACTCGTACGTGGAGCAGCTGGAACGGCTCATGACCGTGGTCATCCTGGTGCTGCTGGGCGGGGCGATCGCACGCGGCCTGCTGGCCGGGATCGGCTGGGCCGAGGTGCTGGTGGCGTTGGCGTTCCTGCTCCTGGTCCGACCGCTGGCGGGCTGGCTCGGGCTGGCCCGGGGCAAGACCGGCCCGCGGGAACGCATCGCCATCTCCTTCTTCGGCATCCGCGGCATCGGCTCGCTGTACTACCTCGGCTACGCCCTCGGCCGCGGCAACTTCAGCGCCCAGGCGCAGGAACTCTGGGCGTTCGTGGGACTGGTCGTGGCCATGTCGATCGTGCTGCACGGCGCGACGACGGCGCCGGTGATGAACCGGCTGGACCGGCTGCGTGAGCGCCGCGCGGTGGAGCAGCACGGCGACGAGGGCCAGGCGCCGCGCACCGCCATCTGAGCGCCCCCGGCGAGCCGTGCCGCGCCGCCGGCCAGCTACCGCAGCAGTGTGTTGATCAGCCGCGCGGCGACCCTGGCGGTGCGGCCGTCGATGTCGAAGTCCGTGTTCAGCTCCGCGACATCAAGGTGCAGCAGTTTCCCGCTCGCGGCCACCTGCCGGCAGACTGCGCTGATCACCGGCAGCGGGACGCCGTAGGCCGCCGGGGCGCTCACCCCGGGCGCCACCGACGCCGGCAGCACGTCCAGGTCGATGGTCAGGTACAGCGCGTCCACCTGGGCCAGGAACGCGGCCACGAAAGCCTGCGCGGCGTCCGCGGAACAGTCCTCGTCCAGCAGGTAGTCCACGCCCAGCTCCGCGGCGGTCCGGAACAGCGCCTTGGTGTTGTTCGGTTCAGAAATCCCGACGACGGCGTACTTTAGTTCGCGTCCCGCGGCGGCTTCCGCCCGGGCCATCTGCAGGAACGGGGTGCCGGAACTGGGCACCGGCTCGTCGCGCAGGTCGAAGTGCGCATCCAGGTTCAGCACGCCCACCTTCAGCCCCTCCCGGACCGCGGCGGAGCCGGTCACGCCCAGGTAGCTGGCGAAGGCGGTCTCGTGGCCGCCGCCGAGGACCACCGGCAGGGCACCGGCGTCGAGCAGGCCGGTGATGGCGAGCCCGGCCCGTGCCTGCCCGGCCTCCAGCGCGTCCCCGGTGACGGTGACGTCGCCGGCGTCGTGCACTTCCCGGTCCAAATGGAAGGCCAGCGGGCCGAGGGCGGCGCGGATGGCGGCCGGCGCGGCCGCCGCTCCGACCCGGCCCTTGTTGCGCCGCACTCCGGCGTCGCTGCCGAAGCCGAGGATGACAGCAGGCCGCGCGCCGGCGGACGCGGCCGGCTGCCGGTTCCCGAGCGGGTGGGCAGTGTAGGGCGTCACGGCCTGCCACCAGCGGCGGTGGTCGGCGCCGTCGCCGTCAAACCGTCCGGTCCAAGGCTGCGGCGGGACGTCGGCGGTGCGGGCGGAAGAAGGCATGTCCCTAGCTCACCGCAGCCCGGGCCGGAAAACCAGCAGCGCCGCCGTCGGAGTGTCCGAAATCCCGGAAACCCTGCTTAAACGGCGCCGAGATGACATTTCACGGCAATGTTCCACGAAAACACTGCCGCGAAATGCCATCTCGGCGGATGGGAGACGGGCCGGGATCCTTAGTGGATACCGAGCGCGGCCTCGATCGGGCCGATCCCGAAGAACAGCAGGAACGCGGCGGCCACGGCCCACATCAGCGGGTGCACCTCGCGGGCGCGGCCCTGGACCAGGCGGATCAGCACGAAGGAGATGAACCCGGCGCCGAGGCCGTTGGCTATCGAGTAGGTGAACGGCATCAGCGTGAAGGTCAGGAACGCGGGAATCGCGATGCCCCAGTCCTGCCAGTCGATCTTGCCGACCTGGGAGACCATCATGAAGCCGACGACGACGAGCGCCGGAGCCACGGCTTCGAACGGCACCAGGTTAATCAGCGGGGTGAAGAACATGGCAACGAGGAACAGCAGGCCGGTGACGATCGAGGCCAGGCCCGTGCGGGCGCCTTCGCCGATGCCTGCGCCCGATTCGACGTAGATCTGGTTGGAGGAGACGGACGCGCCGCCGCCCACGATTGCGCCCAGGGCGTCAATCTGCAGCACGCGGTCCACGTTGGGGATGTTGCCGTCCTTGTCGATGGTGCCGGCCTCGGTGGCCAGGCCAACCATCGTGCCCATGGCGTCGAAGAAGATGCTCAGCAGGATCACGAACGCCAGCAGGGTCGCGGCCACGAAGCCGAGGTGCTCGAAGGCGCCGAACGGGTTGGCCTTGCCGATCAGGGACAGGTCCGGGGCGGCCCATTCGGTGAACTTGGGCGCCACGAGGGACCAGCCCTGCGGGTTGAAGTTCTTGCCGTCGAAGCTGGGCCCGATGTGCAGGGTGAATTCCAGGATCACGGACAGGATTGTGGAGGTGATGATGCCGATCAGGATCGCGCCCTTGACCTTGCGAACCACGAGGGCGATGGTCAGGACCAGGCCGATCACGAACACCAGCGTGGGCCAGCCCAGCAGCTTGCCGTCGAAGCCGAGGCCGACGGGGACCGTGGTGCCCGCGACGTCCGGGATGCGGCGGACGAAGCCGGCGTTGACCAGGCCGATCAGGGCGATGAAGAGGCCGATGCCGACGACGATCGCCGTCTTCAGCCCTTCCGGGACCGCCCGGAACACGGCGGTCCGGAAACCGGTGAGCACCAGGATCAGCATGGTGACGCCGGAGAGGACCACCAGGCCCATCATGTCCGGCCAGGTCAGGCCCGGGTTGGTGGCGACGGTGACGGCCACGAAGGCGTTGACGCCGAGGCCGGTTGCCAGCGCGAAGGGATGCTTGGCCCAGGCTCCCATCAGGATGGTCAGGATGCCAGCCACGAGGGCGGTCACGGCGGCGACGGCCGGGAAGCCGAGCGTTCCGCCGGACGAATCCGGGCCGGAAAGGATCAGCGGGTTCAGCACCACGATGTAGCTCATGGCGAAGAACGTGGCGAACCCGCCACGGATCTCGCGCGAGAAGTTCGACCCCCGCTCGGAAATCTTGAAATACCGGTCGAGTGCAGAGCCCTGCTTAAGCATTGGTCCTCCGGGAGGGAAAAGGGGTGTTAGCTAAATCCTATTAGGCGTGACGGCGCCCACCCGCCAAACTCGCCTAGTCTGTAAGGAAGCCAACACAAGGAGCAGGCCAGCCATGCGTTTCATCCGACAACTTCCGGGCGCCCTGCTGGGCCTGATCGTGGCGGCCACGGTCCTGCTGGGCTCAGCCCTCCTGGCTGCCGGTCCGGCGTCGGCCCACGACGCCGTGGAGTCGACCAGCCCCGCCGCCGGCGCGACGGTGCCCACCCCGCCGGCAGCGGTTGCGATCACGCTCAGCAATCATCCGCTCGCCCTCGGCACACAGATCAAGGTCAGCGACGCCACCGGCAGCAACTGGGCCGATGGCGGTGTGGACATCGTGGACAACGTGGCCTCGCAAAAGCTCAAGGCGGGCGCGCCGGCCGGGCTCTACACGGTGCAGTGGCGGGTGGCCAGTTCGGACGGCCACCCGATAGAGGGCACCTTCACCTTTACCGCGGCGGCAGGCGCGACGGCGGCCGGCAGCGCACCTGCGCCGGGCACGGTCCCGACGCTGGGTACCGCCCAGCCGGGAACGACCATCGCGCCCTCGCCGGCGCCGGACGCCTCGCAGCCCTTTCCGTGGAGCATCGTCATCTTCGTGGCGGTGGCGGTCGGCATCCTGGTGGCCCTGGGCCTGATGGCAAAGCGGCGGCTTAATGGCGGCGACGACGAAGACGGCTACGGCGACGCCGAGACAGACGCCGACACAGCCACCAACCCGGAAGAATCCACCGGGGGACCCCGGAGCTAGGCTGGAGGCCGAAGACGGCTCCTAGGCCGGCAGCGCCAGCCCCGCGGACAGCAGCGCGGGCATGCCTTCCGGATGGACTTTGGCGGAAATCGCCTGGCCCACCAGCTTGGCCTGGCGCAGGACTTCCTTCGGCGTGGGGGTAATCAGCTCGCCCACGCCGACGAGGTACATGCCGAGTGCGTGCATGGCCGCCATGAGGTTCTGGCCCGCGGCAACCCCCAGCTCAGCGAGCATGCGGCGCAGTTGGCTGTGCGCACAGCGGGTGAGGACCAGATGGTCGGCGTACAGGATTCCGTTGGGGGTGCTGACGGCCCACTGCTGTGCCGGCTGCCCGGTTCCTTGGAAGTCCAGGCTGGCGTCCGCCGGGCCATCCGCGTCAAGGTGGTCCAGTTGCAGCGCGCGGACGTTGTTACGGACATCGAGGTGGTGGCTGGCGGCGTAGTTCCGCAGGTGGCGCAGGATCTCGTTGCGCTCCCGGAGGGTGGCTGCGTCCGCCGCGTCGCAGCGCTGCAGCGAGGAAGTGTTGGCCGGGTTCCCGGCCCCGAGCAGATCCAGGCCGTCCACCACGATGGCTTCAACCCCCCGGCGCTGCAGCTCGCTGGCGACCGCCAGGCCGGACAGGCCCGTGCCGATGACCACAGTGCTGGTCCGTTCGATTCCGCCGTACACAGGCATGCTCGACACTGCGGGGTCCCTCCTCGAATGATGCGGATTCCGGGCCCATGCCCGGAACGCTTTTCCGGCGATCCGTCCCGACGCACTCCACAGGGGAGGCTGCGATCTGAAAGACGAGTCTCGGTTCAGCAATGCCTCAGAGGATACCCAAGATTGCGGGCTGTGAACAGGGCCGGCCCGACATTGTATTTGTGCGGGTTTTCGCCGGTTTGTCCGGGTTCCGGCAGACGCATTAACCAATGATCCGCGGGTTTCCGGGGCCACGGAGGCCGTGTAAACACTGGGTAAACCTTGCCTGCGTCCCGGGTGGAAGCCGCGGCCTGACTCTTCTGGCAGAATAGCCGCAACACAGCCACGTAACGCGAGGAGGCGGACCCCATGGCCCGAGAACAGGTGCATCCGGATCCGGCGGGGGACGCCGCCGGCCACGGCTCCGCTCCTCGGGGCATAGTGGTCGGTGTGGACGGCTCGGACCACAGCCACTGCGCCCTGGTGTGGGCGGCCCGGGAAGCCGAGCGCCGGCACCGTCCGCTGCACATCGTGACCGCCTACTCGGTGCCGGTTTTTGCCGCGTCCGGGCTGGACGGCGGGTACGCGACGGTGGACGATTCGGTAATCCGCGAGGGCGCGGAGGCCATCCTGAAGCAGGCGCTGGACAAGGTCGCCGGGTACTCCATCGACGTCGATGCTTCGGTGGAGAATGGCGACGCCTCCGGTGTCCTGCTGGAAATGACGGAAACCGCCGAGCTGCTGGTTTTCGGAACCCGCGGCCGGGGCGGCTTCGTGGGCCGGCTCCTCGGTTCGGTCAGCAGCGCTCTTCCCGCCCACGCCAAATGCCCCACGGTCACGGTGCCGCTGATCTGCGGCGACCGGCTGGGCGAAACCACGCAGGACAAACACGTCCGGGCCGAACGGGAAAAGTCAGGCCACCAGCCGGTGGAAAACGTCGTGGTGGTGGGCGTGGACGGCTCCGAGCAGGCCCGGGTGGCGGTCCTCGAAGCGGCCGCCCAGGCTGAACGCCTCTCCGCGCCGCTGCGCCTGGTCTGCGCCGTTCCGCAGTACAGCGGCTCGCTTGCCTGGGTTCCGGCCCCGATGGACCGCGAGGCCCTCTTTGCCGATATCCGGGTCCAGCTCGACGCCGGCGTGGCCTGGATTAAGAGCCACTTCCCCCGGCTCGACGTCGAAACCCAGCTCGTCGACGGGTCGCCGATCGACATCCTCGTTGAGGCGAGCCGGCACGTGGAACTCGTGGTGGTGGGTACCCGCGGCCGCGGCGGCTTCGCCGGGATGCTGCTGGGATCCACCTCGGACGGCATCCTGCACCACGCGAAGGGCCCCGTCATGGTGGTTCCGGACCGGGATGACCCGCGGCTGGCCGACCGGCCCAGCTTCGGACCGATGCTCGGCGACTCGTAGCCCGGACCCGGGAGCACGCGCTTCCCCAGTGAAGGGAGGGCCGGCAGGTGGAGCAGTTACCCGTTCCAAACGCGCCCCGGCATGAGCCGGGCCCGGGGCTGGTGCTCGGCTTGGAGCTGGTCGGCGCGGAGCTGCTAAACGCCGTCGGCGGCAAGGCCGCCAACCTCGGCGAACTGCTGCACGCACGGCTCCCGGTGCCGGCCGGCTTCTGCCTGACCACACAGGCCTACCGGCGCGCCACCTCGGGTGCAGGGCTCGACACCGTCTACGCCGGGTTGGCCGCGGCCGCACCGGGGGACCTTCCCGGACTCGCCGGACTGGCCGCCACCGCCCGCCGCCTGGTCCTGGCCGTGGACATCCCGGCCGACATTGCCGAGGCCGTCCGGGCCGCCTACGCGGCGCTGGGACCGGACACCCCGGTGGCGGTCCGCTCGTCCGCTACCGCCGAGGACCTGCCGTTCGCCAGCTTCGCCGGACAGCAGGACACCTTCCTGAACGTCGTGGGCGCCGACGCGGTCCTTTCCGCCGTCCGGCAGTGCTGGGCCTCGCTTTGGACCGACCGCGCCGTGAGCTACCGCGCCATCCAGGGGATCAGTCCGGCGGCCGTGTCGCTCGCCGTTGTGGTCCAGCGGATGGTGGACGCAGCCGTGGCCGGCGTCCTGTTCACCGCCAATCCGGTCACCGGCAGGCGGCACGAGGCGGTCATCGATGCCAGCCCGGGCCTCGGCGAGGCGGTGGTGTCCGGGGCGGTCAACCCGGACCACTTCGTCATTGACAGCGGCACCCGGAGAATTCTCGAGCGCCGGATCGGGAGCAAAGCGGTGGTGATCCGGCCGGTGCCGGGCGGCGGAACCGAGCGGACCGAGCGGACCGCCCGGTCCGGCGCGGGCCCGCAGCCCTGTGTCGACGACGTCCAGCTCCTGGGCCTGGAGCTGCTCGGCCGCCGCGCGGAGGTGCACTTCGGGGCGCCGCAAGACCTCGAATGGGCGATCGACAGCGGCGGAGCGGCATGGCTGACGCAGTCGCGCCCCATCACCACGCTCTACCCCCTGCCGGAGCGGCCGGAGCGGGCGCCGGTCCGCGATGGAACCCGCGTCTACCTTTGCTTCAGCCTGGCCCAGGGCCTGACCCGGCCACTGACCCCGATGGGGCTGGCAGGCTTCCGGCTGATCGCCTCGTCCGTGGCGCGGGCGGCGCATTTCGAGGTTCCCGCACCGCACGACGGGCCGACGCCGTATGTCCAGGCCGGGCAGCGGCTCTTCTTCGACCTGACCCCGGTGGTGCGCAGCACCGTCGGGCGGGCCATCGTGCCCCGGGTCTTCGACGTGATGGAAGCCCGCTCCGCGGCAGTGCTGCGGGAGCTGTTCGGGGACCCCCGGTTTTCCGTCACCAGCAGATCCCCGTGGCGGCTGCTGCGGCACATCGGCCCCGTGGCGGCGCGGGCCAGGGTGCCCGGGTCGCTGCTTCGTGCCCTGTTCAGGCCCAAGGCCGCGCTGCGCCGGGCGGAACAGTTCGGCGAACGCTTCCGGGCCGCCCTGGTGGTCCCCGCCGGGTCCACCGCGGTGCAGCGGCTGGACCACGTGGAGCGCATCCTGGGCCGGGAGCTCTTCCCGGTGGTGCCCAACATCCTCCCGTTGCCGGCCCTGGGCTTTGCCCTGCTCGCGGCCGCCGGCAGGCTGCTTGGATCTGCCGGCGGCCCAGGTGCGCTGCAACCGGTCCTGCGGGGGCTGCCCAACAACGTCACCACCGAAATGGACCTGGCCCTCTGGCGGCTCGCCTCGGCCATCCGGGCCGACGCCGGCGCAGCCGCCGTCTTCGACGGCGCAGGCTTCGATGATGCCGTGGTGCCGGACCTCGTCCGCCGCTACCGCGACCGGACACTGCCCGCCGTCGTGCAATCCGGGATTGCCGGCTTCCTGGGCCGCTACGGTCACCGGGCGGTGGCGGAAATTGACCTCGGGATGCCCCGCTGGTCCGACGATCCGACCCACCTCCTCGGCGTCCTGGCCAACTACCTGCGGTTGGAGGATCCGGGCCAGGCCCCGGACCGGCAGTTCAGCAAGGCGGCGCGCGACGCCGAGGCCCAGGTGGAGCGACTGGTCGCCGCCGCGGGGGAGCGGGGCAGGCTGCGGGCGGCGCTGGTGCGGGCGGCACTGAAGCGCACCCGGATGTTCGCCGGGCTGCGCGAAATGCCGAAGTACCACATCGTCGAGGCGATGGCCGCGGTGCGGGGACAGCTCCAGGCCATCGGGACGGAGCTGGTGGCGTCCGGACGTCTGACGGACGCGGACGACGTCTTCTTCCTGGACCTGATCGAGGTCCGTAACGGCCTCGCCGGGAGCCAGCTGCAGCACCTCGTCGCGGAACGCCGCGCAGCCTATGCCCGCGAACTGGGCCGCCGCCACATTCCGCGGGTGCTGCTCTCGGACGGGACGGAACCGGAGGCGCTGCAGGACGGCGCCGCCGGGGCGGGGGCAGGAACCCCCGGAGTGCTGACCGGCACGCCCGCATCGGCCGGCACCGTCACCGGCAGCGCCCGCGTCATCCTTGAGCCGCAGGGGGCGCGGCTGGAGCCCGGCGAGATCCTCGTGGCACCCTCCACGGATCCGGGCTGGACGCCGCTGTTCCTGACTGCCGGCGGCCTCGTGATGGAAATGGGCGGCCCCAACTCGCACGGCGCCGTCGTCGCCCGGGAGTACGGGATTCCCGCAATCGTCGGGGTCCCGGACGCCACCTCGCTGATCGTCACCGGGCAGGCCGTCACGGTCGACGGCGCCGCCGGCACCGTCGTTCCGGACAGGCCGCGGAACGGCGGCGGGCCAGCGGCGGGCGTTGCCCCGGAGGAATCTGCCGGGACACGGTGATGCCGGCCGCATCCGGGCGTAATGTTGAAACATGAGCTGCCAAGATGGAGCGCGGTCGCAATGACCCGTACCTGGTTGCGCTGGCTGCCAGCCGCAACCGTTCCCGCCGTGATCGCCGCCGGGGTGCTGGCGGGATCCCTGCCGGCCAGCGCGGGGGACCCGCTGCCCGCCAAATCACCCGAGCAGGTGCTGGAGCTGATCGCCCAGCACCGCGACCCGTCCTTCTCCGGAACCCTGGAACAGACCTCGGACCTGGGCCTGCCGGACCTTCCCAAAACCGGCCCGGGAACCGCGTCCGGTGACACCGCCTGGCTGGAGCTGCTGACGGGACCGCACACGGCCCGGGTCTACCGCGACGGGGCGGACAACGCCCGCATCCAAGTGCTGGACCGGCTCGCCGAACGTGACGTCATCCGGCACGGCGACCAGCTCTGGTTCTACAACTCCAAGGACAACACCGCCGCGCACGCGGTCCTCCCGGCCGGCGGCCGTCACCCGTCCGGACAGGAATCCGTGCCGACCCCGGACCGCCTGGCCGCCAAGCTGCTCGCCGCCCTCGACCGGAGCAGCAATGTGAGCGTCGGGACGGATGTTGAGGTCGCCGGCCGCCCCGCCTACCAGCTGGTGCTCACCCCCAGGTCCACGGCCACGCTGCTGGCCTCCGTCTCGATTTCGGTGGACGGCCAGAGCGGAATGCCGCTCGGCGTTGAAGTGAAGGCCCGCGGCCAGTCCGATCCGGCGTTCAGCGTCGCGTTCACCAAACTTTCGCTGCAGGCGCCGGACGCCGCGATCTTCCAGTTCAGCCCGCCGCCGGGTGCCACCGTCAAGGAGCTCCCGGTCCCGGACCACAAAGCGACCGGCGCCAAGGAAAAGCGCGGCACTGCCACGAAGGCCCCGGGCACAGCCACAAAGGCCCCCGGCACGGCGTCGAAGGACAAGGTCAAAGTCAGCGGAACCGGCTGGGAATCCGTCGTCGAACTGCCGGCTGGCTCCCTGACCAAGGCAGCACCGGCCAAGGGAGCGCCGGAGCAGCAGGACGGCCCCGGGAGCGCGGCGTCGCTGCTGGCCCAGGCGACGGTGCCCGTGGCCGGCGGCAGGCTCCTTTCGACCGCCCTGCTGAACGTGCTGATCCTCGACGACGGCCGCGTCTTCGCCGGGTCGGTCCCGCTGGAACGGCTCCAGGCCGCGGCTGCCGCCCGGTGACCGCCGTCGCGCCGTTACCCGAACTGCCGTCCGCCGGACTGAGCATCGAGACTCGGGGCTTGAGTAAGCGCTTCGGCCGGCAAATGGCGGTCGACGGCGTCGACCTGGCCGTACCCCGGGGCTCGGTCTTCGGTTTCCTGGGCCCCAACGGCTCCGGCAAGACCACCACCATCCGGATCATGCTGGGCCTCGCAGCTGCGTCGAGCGGCTCGGTCCGCGTCCTGGGCGAGGAGATGCCGCGGCAACTGCGCACCGTGCTGCCGCGGGTGGGCGCCCTGGTCGAGGGGCCGGCCTTCTACCCCTTCCTCTCGGGAGCCGCGAACCTGCTGCGCTTCGACGCCGCCGATCCGGAGGCCCAGGCCGGGACGCGGCGCGCGCGGGTGCGCACCGCGCTGGAACGGGTGGGCCTGGCGCACGCCGCGGACAAGAAAGTCCGGGCCTATTCGCTGGGCATGAAGCAGCGGCTGGGGATCGCCAATGCCCTGCTGGCACCCCGGGAGCTCCTGGTGCTGGATGAGCCGACCAACGGCCTGGACCCGCAGGGCACGCGCGAGGTGCGGCACCTGGTGCGGTCCCTGGCCGCGGACGGCGCCACGGTGTTCGTCTCCAGCCACCTGCTCGCCGAGGTGGAACAGATCTGCACGCACGCGGCCATCATGAGTGCCGGACGCCTTGTGGCCCAGGGCCCGCTGGCGGGGTTGCGGCAGGCCGGGCAGTCCAGGGTCCGGCTGCTGACGCCCGACCCCGGCGCCGCGGCCAGGGTGATGGCCGGCCTGGGATTGACCCCCGACGGCGGTGGTTCTGGCAGCGGACAGCCCGACGGCGGGGGATCCGCAGCCGCGGGCGAGGTGCTCTATGCGCCGCTGCCTTCCGGCCCCGCCGGAGGCGCCCCCACGCCCGAACAGCTGGTGGCGGCCCTCGTAGCGGCCGACGTCCGGGTCCGCGGCTTCACCGTGGAACAGGGCAGCCTCGAGGACCGCTTCGTCGAGCTGACAGGGGAGGGGTTCGACGTTGCCCAGTGATTCGACGGTGCAGGGCGGGGCAGCGGGCCCTGCCACGGCCCCGACCCTCCGGCTGCTCGGCTCCGAGCTGGGGGTCCTGTTCCGGCGCCGCCGGACCTGGGCCATGTTGCTCGCCCTGGCCGCCATTCCGGTGCTGATCGCCGTGGCCGTGCGGCTCTCCTCGGCGGTGCCGCCCGGGCGCGGGCCCGCGTTCCTGGACCGGATCAGCCAGAACGGGTTGTTCGCCGGCGTCACGGCCATGCTGGTCGCCGTCCCCTTGTTCCTCCCGCTCACGATCGGGGTGGTCGCCGGGGACACCGTGGCGGGCGAGGCAGGACTGGGAACCCTGCGGTACCTGCTGGCGGCCCCGGCCGGGCGGGGAAGGCTGCTGGTGGTCAAGTTCGCGGGCGCGGTCGTGTTCGCCGTCGCGGCCCCGTTCACGGTGGCCCTGGTCGGGGCAGGCATCGGCGCCGCGCTCTTCCCGGTGGGTCCCGTGACCCTGCTGTCAGGGGACTCGATCGGCGCCGCCGAGGCGTTGGGGCGGCTGCTGCTGATCGCCGCCTATCTGGCCGTGTCCCTCGTGGGGCTGTCCGCCATCGGCCTGTTCATGTCCACCCTCACGGACGTGCCCGTCGGCGCGATGGCGGCAACGGTGGTGTTCGCCGTCGTCTCCCAGGTCGCCGATGCGCTGCCCCAACTGGAGTGGCTGCACCCGTGGCTCTTTACCCACCGCTGGCTCGACTTCGCCGACTTACTGCGCCAGCCCATCGTCTGGGACTCGTTCGCCGCCAATGCCCTGCTGCAGGGCGGCTATCTGGCCGTCTTCGGCGCCCTCGCCTACGCCCGGTTCACTACGAAGGACGTGCTCTCCTAGGGCATCCGGGCGACGCCGTTCCGGGCATCAGTACCGGGCGGCGTAGGGGTAGAGCTGCATCCCGGCCATGGACGCGAGGTCCGTCACGGTGATCCCGCTCTCCGGGTTCAGCGCCTGCACTACACGGCCCCCGCCAAGGTAGATGGCCACGTGGTAGAACCCCGGGGCCGAGCCCCAGACCAGCAGATCCCCAGGCTGCGCTGCGGCAAGCGGCACCTTCACCGGCGCCTGCGCAAACTGCTCGGCGGCGGTGCGGGGCAGGCTCTTGCCGGCCGCGGCGAACGCGTTCTGGACCAGACCGGAACAGTCAAAGCCGTAGGCGCCCGTTCCGCCGTATTGGTAGAAGTAGGGCGCGCCCACCTTGCCCATGGCCGAGGACAGCGCTGTCTGGTTGGAACCGCCGGGGGCCGGGGCCGGGACCGGGGCCACCGGGGCCGGAGGCGGCGGGGCCGGCGCGGGGGCCCGCGGAGGAGCCGGGGACGGCGGGACGGGCGCGGGATCCCGTGGCGCCGGGACGGTCGGCGCCGGCCGCGGCGCGGCTGAGGCCGGCGGTGCGGGCGGCCTGGGCGTCGTGCCGGACGGCCGGCCCGGGGTGGCCGGTGCCGGCTGCGCTGCCCGGGCAGGCTGTCCGGTGGGCGCCGCCTCCCGTGTCAGGGCCGCGAGCCGTGCCTGCTGGCGCTGCCGGTCGAGTGCATCCACCCGCGCTGATTCGAGCGCCACGGTGGTGTTGCGAAGGGTGGCGAGTTGGCCGACCAGGACCGTCCGCTGCGCCGCGGCCTCTGACACTGCTTTCTGCCGGTCCGCGTCGGCGCGTTCGGCGTCGGCCTTGCGGGACTCCGCGGTGCGGGCAGCATCATCGGCGGCGCGGTCGGCCTCGGCGGCGGCATCTTTCGACGACCGGGCGGCGGCAGCGGCGGTCTCTGCTGATTGGAAGGCGCGGGTGCGGCTGGCGGCCACCGCCTCCAGCGTGGCTGCCTGTTGCAGCGCCTCGCCGTTCCCCCCGACCAGGTTGCCGAGCGCCGGCGTCATCCCGCCATTGCGGTAGAGATCACCGGCGAGTTGGCCAATCAGTTTGCGCGCCTTTTTCTGCTCAGACTCGGCGGCGGCGGCCTTGGCTTCCGCCAGCTCGGCGGCATCCCGCCGGATCTGGAGTTCCACCAGGGCATCGATGTAGGCGTTGTTGGCGGCGAGCGAGGTGGCCAGGCCGGCCTCCTTGGCCGCGGAAGCGTCGGCCAGGATCCGGTCGATCCGGTTGACCTGATCCGCCGTCGCGCTTTCGCTGGCCTTCGCCGCGGCGATGTCCGCGGGCGTCGGGAGGTCCGGCGCGGCCGGCATCCTCAGGCCGGGGACCGACTTCGTGGCGGCCGGGGCGGCCTGGGCGGGGATCGCCAACGTTCCGAGCAGTACGACGGCGGTGCACAGGGCGGCGGCCCTGCCGCCGGGTCCGGTCCAACTCATGGAAAAACCTCGTTGCAGTCAGGCTGGCGCGAGCGAGGTCTGAAATTGGCGCGTGAAAAAGCCCCTCTGCGGATCGCCCAGCAGGGAAGAGGCTACGTGCCAAATACCACTTTGGCAACAAGAGTCACATCAATAACATAAACAACAACAATGTCATTTGGGCACATTCGCAGGGGCGTGTCGAGCATTGCAGCGGGTGCCGGGGCGGGCAGATGTACCCGTACACCGCTGCGCCGGCCGGTCAGGCGTGCTGGTGCGCTTCGTGTTCCGCATGGGTGGCCGGTTCGAGCTGGAAGGTGCAATGTTCGGTGTCGAAGTGCGAGCCAAGGCAGGTGACCAGTTTGTCCAGCACCCTGTCGGCGCCGCGGGCGCCCAGCGCAGCGTCCTCCACGACCACGTGGGCAGAGAAGACCGGCACCCCTGAGGTGATCGTCCAGATGTGGATGTCGTGGACGGACACCACGCCGTCGACGGCCAGGATGTGTTCGCGGATCATCTGGACGTCCACGCCCTTGGGAGTGGCTTCGAGGAGCACGTCCACGACGTCCCGGAGCAGGTGCCACGCCCGGGGCAGGATCATCAGCGCGATCAGGATCGAGGCGATGGTGTCAGCGGCTTGGTAGCCGGTGACCATGATGACGATGGCCGCGACTATGACGGCGAAGGAGCCCAACAGGTCGCCCAGGACTTCCAGGTACGCTCCGCGGACGTTGAGGCTTTCCTTCTGTGCGCCGCGGAGGATCATCAGCGAGACCAGGTTGGCGACCGCGCCCAGGACGGCGGCGAACAGCATAACGTCGGTGTGGACCTCGGGAGCCGAGCCAAGGCGCCGGATGGCCTCGGTGAAGATGACCACGGAAATGACGATCAGGACCAGCGCGTTGGCCAGCGCGGCCAGGACCTCCGCCCGCTGGTAGCCGTAGGTCCGCGCATCGCTCGCCGGCCGCGCGGCAATCCAGGCCGCCAGCAGCGCGATGAAGACGCCGGCGGCGTCGGAGAGCATGTGCCCGGCGTCGGCGAGCAGGGCCAGCGAACCGGAAACGAGGGCGCCCACGACCTGGATCAGGACCACGGACAGGGTGATGCCCAGCACGGCGATCAGGCGTTTGCGGTGCTTCCCGGTGGCCGTGATCCCGTGTGAGTGGCTGTGGTCGTGTCCCATGATTCCAAGGCTAGTCCCACCGGAGGCGGCTAGCCCCAGCCGAGATCGTGCAGCCGCTCGTCGCTGATGCCGAAGTGGTGTGCGATCTCATGGACCACGGTGACCGTCACTTCCTCGACCACGTCCTCGCGGGAGGCACAGATGTCCAGGATCGGCTGGCGGTAGATGGTGATCCGGTCCGGCAGCGAACCGGCGTCCCACCAGGAATCCCGCTCGGTCAGCGGCACGCCCTCGTAGAGGCCCAGCAGAACCGTGTCCGGGTCCTCGTCCGGTTGGGGGGTGTAGTCGTCCTCGATGAAGACCGCCACGTTGTTCATGGTCTTCGCCAATTCCGGCGGGATCCGGTCCAGGGCGTCGCCCACCGCGGCTTCGAATTCGTCCTCGGACATCGGGAACGGTCCGTGGTGGCGGTCGTGGTTGTGGCCTGCGTCGTCGTTCCCGCTGGGCACGATCGGCAGGCCGGGAGGGAGCGATGCGGGCATACCCGGAACTCTATGCCCTGGCCGGTGCGCTCCGCAGCGGCCGGGAACGGCGCCGGGTCAGCGCGACGCCGGCGAGGCAGATCACGCCGCCCACGAGGCCCCAGATGGTGGGGATCTCGCCCAGCACCAGCCAGGAGATCAGGATGGTGGTCCCGGGCACCAGGTAGGTGGTGGCGGCAAGCCGTCCGGCGTCGATCAGCGAGAGCGCATAGGCCCAGGTGGTGAACGCGATCGCAGTGGGAAAGACGCCCAGGTACACCAGCCCCAGCGTTGCGGGCAGCGGCGCCGCCTGCAGTTCAGCGACGAGCTGGCCGCTAAAGGGCAGGCAGCACACGGCGCCTACCATGATGCCGAACCAGGTGGCCTGGGCCGCGGGGAACTTCCGGAGCACCGGCTTCTGCACGATCACGCTCACCGCCGCGAGGGCGGCCGCGAGCAGGCAGAGCAGCACGCCGGCAACGTCCGCCGTCGAGCGCTGGCCGGAACCGAGGGCAATCACTGCCACGCCGCCGAAGGCCACCAGGCTGCCGATGATCAGCCAGCGCGGGAAGCCTTCCTTCAGGATGATCCCGGCCATCACTGCGACGAGGATGGGGTTGACGTTGATCAGCAGGGCGGCGGTGCCGGCGTCGAGCATGTGTTCGGCGGCGTTCAGGGCAACGTTGTAGCCGCCGAACCACATCACGCCGTAGGCCAGGATGGGCCACCACTCACGGCCACGGGGCAGCACGGCGGTCTTGCGGAACTGCGGCAGTACCACGAGACCCAGCACGACGGCGGCCACGGCAAGCCGTCCCAGGGTCAGCGGTCCGGGGGAGAAGCTGGGGCCGACCGCGCGGATGCCCACGAAGGCCGACGCCCAGAGCACCACGGTGACGACGACGGCGGCGATTCCGAGCCTGCTGATCTGCCCGGGCCGGAGAGTTGCCTGCGCCGCGGCCGGTGGGGCGGCATGCGAGGCCGCTTCATGCGTGCTGTCCGGGTGCGTGCTGTCCGGGTGGGTATTGTCCGGATGTGCGCTGTCCGGGGAGGGGGAGCCTGTCTCGGCTGTTGTTGCCATGCTGCCAATCTAGCCCGTGCGGCGGCCCGGCAGCTGGCGGGAATCGGTCAGGTCTAGTCGGTTTACTGCCAAAATGCAGCCAAGCCCAGCGCCGCGGCCGGCCCGGCGCACCGGCGCAGATTCAGCGGCCCTGATTCACCGGAGCGGGCGGGCGGCGGCCTGGATGGCCGCCGCGACCTCGTCAAGTGCGGCCGATCCGTGCCGCCATTGCTGCCAGTGGAGTGGAACATCCACGTGCGCCGCGGGATCCAGTGCCGTCATCGTGCCGCGCTGCAGTTCCTCCGATACTTCGATTTCGGGGAGCAGCCCCCAGCCCATCCCCCAGCGGATGGCTTCGCCGAACTCGTGGGCGGCCGGAATGTAATGCCGGGGCGGGTTCAGTGCCGTACGGCTTACCGACCGGAGGTATCGGTCCTGTAAATCATCCTTGCGGTCGAAAACAATGACCGGGGCGGCGGCGAGGGTAGCCGCCGAGGCGCCGCCGGAAAACCACCGGGCGGCGAAACCGGGGGTGCAGACCGGCAGGTAGCGCATGACACCCAGCCGACGTGAGGTGCAGCCGGGCGCCGCCTCGGCCGTGGTGGTGATGGCGGCGGCCGCTGCGCCGCTGCGCAGGAGCTCCAGCGAATAGTCCTGGTCCTCCCGGAGAATCTCGAGCTGGACCCTTCCCGCCACCGCGGCCAGTCCGGCCAGCGCCCAGGTATGCAGGGAATCGCTGTTGATCACCAGGGTCAGGCGCGTCCGCCCGTGCGGTTCCTCCGGCCGCAGCTCCTCGGCAAGGTCTGCGGAAAGGAGCTCCAGCTGCCGGGCAAACCGCACCACCGCCTGGCCGGACTCGGTGAGTCCCGCCGGCCGGGCCCGGGTGAGCACGGGACGGCCGACCGCGGCCTCGAGGGCACGGATCCGCTGGCTGATGGCCGAGGGGGTCACGGATAGGTGGGCGGCTGCGGCGTCGAAGCTTCCGTGCGTGACGATGGCAGCCAGCGTCCGGGCCTGCTCGGGGGAGATGTCCATCATTAGCCAATCTTATGTGGCAACAGAAAGATTAGCTGGCTTCATCTTTGCCCGGCGCTTACCGTCGAAGGGTGATCCTTCCCCTGTTTTCCGGCCTCTCCGCCGGCCTGTCGCTCATTGTGGCCATCGGCGCGCAAAATGCCTTCGTCCTCCGACAGGGGATCCAGCGCTCCCATGTGGCCCTGGTGGTGGCGGTCTGTGCCGTTTCGGACCTGGTGCTGATCGTGCTGGGCGTCGCCGGCATCGGCGTCCTCTTGGACCGGGCGCCCGCCGCCCTCGTGGTGATCAAGTGGGCTGGAGCCGCGTTTTTGCTCGTCTACGGAGCGCTCGCGGCCCGGCGCGCGATCGGCGGGGAACAACTGGACCTGCCCGGGGATAAGCCCCCGGGCAGCAGGGCGGCCGTGCTGGCCACCTGCCTGGCTTTCACCTGGCTGAACCCGCACGTCTACCTGGACACCGTCTTGCTGCTCGGGTCGCTCGCGGCCGCCCACGGCGAGTCCGGACGCTGGTGGTTCGCGGCCGGCGCCGGCCTTGGAAGCATTGCGTGGTTCACCGCCCTTGGCGCGGGGGCGCGATTCCTGGCCTCCCTGTTCCGGCGCCGGGCGGCCTGGCGGGTGCTCGACGCCGCAATCGCCGTCGTGATGATTACGCTTGCTGTGTTGTTGCTTGCTTGAGCGCCGCGCCCGCCTGGCCCCGGCCGCTACTCTCCGCGTCCGGACCACTCGAGGAGTCTTTCCACCGGCCAGGTGGTGATGATCCGCTCCGCAGGGACGGCGTTCCGGGCGGCCCGCTCCGCGCCGTATTGCAGGAAGTCCAGCTGGCCCGGAGCGTGCGCGTCGCTGTCGATGCTGAAGAGGCAGCCGGCGTCGAGCGCGAGCTGGATCAGTTCATCCGGGGGGTCCTGGCGCTCCGGCCGTGCGTTGATTTCGACGGCGACGTCGTTCGCCGCGCATGCCGCGAACACCCGCCTCGCGTCAAAGTCCGAGGGCGGCCTCGTCCCGCGGGAGCCGTTCAACAAGCGGCCGGTGCAGTGGCCGAGCACCCTGGTGTGCGGATCCTCGATCCCGGCCAGCATCCGCCGGGTCATGGTCCGGCTGTCCGAGCGGAGCTTCGAGTGCACGCTCGCCAACACGATGTCCAGGCGGTCCAGCAGTTCCGGTGCCTGGTCCAGCGCTCCGTCCTCCAGGATGTCGACCTCGATGCCGGAGAGCAGTCGGACCGGGGGGTGGCCTGCGCCTGCCCCGGGGGCCTGCGCGGCCACGATCCCCGCGATCACCTCCAACTGCTCGGTGAGGCGTTCGGCGCTGAGGCCGTTAGCGATCTTGAGGTTGGGGGAGTGGTCGGTCAAGGCCAGATACTCACGGCCCAGCATCCGGGCCGCGTCCAGCATGGACTCGATCGGCGAGCCGCCGTCGGACCAGTCGCTGTGCGTGTGCAGGTCGCCGCGGAGGTTCGCCAGCAGTTCATGGCCGCCGGCGGCGAGGGGCTCGGCGCCACGTTCCCGCAGGCCCGCGAGGTAGTCGGGGACGCCGCCGTCGACCGCCTGCGCAATCACCTCGAAGGTCCGGTCGCCGATCCCCTTCATCCGTTTCAGCCGGCCGTCCGCCGTCCGTGCGGCCAGTTCCCCGGGGGAGAAGCCTCCGATGAGTTCGGCCGCCTTGCGGAACGCCTGGACCTTGAAGGTGGTGGCGCGTTCGCGTTCGAGCCAGAAAGCGATCTCATTGAGGGCAGCGGTGGCGTCCATCTGACCATCATCCGCACAGCCGCATGGGCCCTGTCCAGAGCTTATTCCCGGGTTGTGGAGTGGATTTTGGAGATTCCGGAAGTTGGCCCTATAGTTTTATAGGTCCAGTTCGGAGGAACCCGAAGGGAACAAAAACGGAAGGCTTCGGCCCTTAATTTTTGCCCTTGTTTCAGTGGGTTTTACCGGATGGCGTCCTGGCCCCCATCGTCTAGCGGCCTAGGACACCGCCCTTTCACGGCGGCGGCACGGGTTCGAATCCCGTTGGGGGTACGCAAGGAACTGGTCAAGCCGGATGAAAAAGTCTGGTAGGCTAAAGGCCTTGAAAAATTGCAGTAGCGATACTGCAGGCAGCAAGAAACAGCAGTAAACAAGCAGTAAAAGCAAGGCCCTGTAGCGCAGTTGGTTAGCGCGCCGCCCTGTCACGGCGGAGGTCGCGGGTTCAAGTCCCGTCAGGGTCGCTCTGATTGCCAGAAGAAATTCCGGCCGTCATGGTGACACGTCACCTAGGCTCTGTAGCTCAGTTGGTAGAGCGTTCGACTGAAAATCGAAAGGTCACCGGATCGACGCCGGTCGGAGCCACCACTGGGAAGCATCAGTTCATAAACGAACTGGTGCTTTTCTTCTTTAACCCACCCGCCGCTCCGTAATGGCCCTATTGCGGCGTGAAACGGCCCCTCTGGAGCAATCGAGGATGCCCGGAAGCTCGGTCCGAACCTGCAGGCACTACGCAGAGGCTACGGATAGACAGGACGCGGCGCAGGGGGTAGACATTGAGCGAACCCATGGCGTAGAGGGGGAGGACGCTCAGTGGAGATCGCCGACAGCTCGGATCTGCAGGAGACGGACACCGTTGGGAAGTGTCCGTGTGCAGGGGCCCGCTTCAACCCCGCTGCCTGCGGCCGCCTCGCCCGGCGCCGTCGGTGCGGCCGCTTCGCCGGGCAAAGGGCGCCCAGATGTTTCTGACTTTTTGGCGGTTTCGCCGCGCCTTGGCACCACGCGCCGCGGCGTTGGCCGCCGGAGCTGCCCTGGTGGTCCTCGCGGCTGCCCTGCAGGTGGCGCTGCCGTGGCCCCTGAAAGTCATTGTCGACGATGTGCTCAAGACCCCGGGCGCTGCGAGCAAGAACGAGTTCCTGCGAACGTTCGGTGCGGCCGGGCTGGAAGGTCAGCAGCTGCTGGTGGTGGCAGTTGCGTGCCTGTTGGTGTTCACCCTGGCGAATGCGGCGGCCAACTATTTTGGGGCGCGGCTGCTCAACGGCGTCGGAGAGCGGGTGATGGCATCCGTCCGCTCCGAGGTGTTCACCCACCTCCAGCGGCTCTCCCTGTCCTTCCACGACAAGCAGAGGCTCGGGGATCTGGTGACGCGGGCGACCACGGATGTCGACTACGTGCGCGCCATGATCATCTCAATGCTGGCTGTCCTGGTACCCAACATCCTCATTCTGGCTTTCATCACGACGATCTGCGTGGTGGTTGATCCGGGCTTCGCCATGATTGCCCTGGCGGTCTCACCGGTGCTGTTCGCTACGGTGCTGATGTACCGCCCCCGCATCAAGGCTGCGTCCCGGGCCGCGCGGAGAAGGGACAGCGACATTGCCTCCACGATGGCGGAGACCTTCTCCTCGGTGCGGGTTATGCAGTCCTCTTCCAGCGAGGCGCGCCATGAGGCCGATTTCCAGCTCCGCAATGCCGCGCGGATGAATGCGGGCCTGAGGCTGGTCCGGTTGCAGGCAGCACTGTCCCCGCTGGTGGATGTCATCGTCACATTCGGCACCGTCGTCGTGCTCTGGGCGGGCGTGCAGCGGGTGCTGGACGGTTCGATGACGCTGGGACTGTTGCTGGTCTTTCTGGCGTACCTCAAAGCCCTTTACGATCCGATGAAGGAACTTTCCAAGCTGACGACGGTCATGAGCCGGGGCCAGGTCAGCGCGGAGCGGCTCCAGGACGTCCTCAGCACCGCCCCAGCAATCACGGACCCGCCCGGTGCCCCGCCGGCGCCGCGGCTGGCGGGCGCGGTGGAGCTGCGAGATGTCGACTTCCACTACGACGATTCCGAGGTGCTGCACAAGATTAACCTCCGTGTGGAGCCGGGCCGGATGATTGCGCTGACCGGGCCCACCGGTGCGGGCAAGTCAACGGTGGTCAGCCTTATTCCGCGGCTCTACGACGTGACGGGCGGCGCTGTTCTCCTCGACGGCGTGGACGTCCGCGAACTGCAGCTGGCCTCGGTACGCCAGCAGATCTCGATGGTCCTGCAGGAATCCATCCTGTTTCACGGCACCATCTACGACAACATCGCCTACGGATCGGACAACGTCACTCCGGAACAGGTTTTCGCCGCAGCCCACGCCGCGCATGTCGATGAATTCGTTGATCAGCTGCCGTTGGGCTATGACACCCCGGTTGCCGAGCGGGGCGTCAGCCTCTCCGGCGGACAACGCCAGCGGATCGCGATCGCCCGGGCCCTGGTCCGCGATACACCGATCGTCATCCTCGATGAACCCACCTCCGGCCTGGACGCCATCTCCGAACAATACGTGATGGAGGGAATGGACCGGCTGATGGCCGGGCGGACTGTCATCGTGATTGCGCACCGCCTCTCCACTCTCCGGCGCGCGGACAAGATCTACGTGCTGGACCACGGGCGGATTGTGGAAAGCGGTAACCACCGGCAACTCCTCGCCGCCGGCGGTCTGTACAGCCGGCTCGACGGGCTGCAGGGGGCCCAAGATCCTCCAGCCTTGCCGCTGCCTGCGCGGGGCGCGATCCGCGAGGGAACGCCGGCGAGGCCCGCGACCTCGGGAGCGCTCCCCTGGCGGATCGGAAGGGAGGGCGCGCTGGAGGTGCTGTTGGTCCACCGGCGCCGTCATCAGGACTGGTCCATCCCCAAGGGAAAAGCCCAACCGGGCGAGACGGACCAGGAATGTGCGCTGCGGGAAGTGGGCGAGGAGACGGGTCTCGTCTGCCGGGCCGGTGCGGAGCTGCCGCAGGTGACCTATCTGGACCGCCGCCGGCGCCTCAAGACGGTGCGCTACTGGGCCGCGGAGGCCCAGGGCGGCATCTTCTCGGCCAACGATGAAGTGGACGAGGCCCGCTGGTTCAGCATTCCGGCGGCGCTGCGCACGCTGAGCGAACCACGCGAACGGCCCGTGCTTCTCGCACTGGGCGGCGTCCTGGAGCGGGAACTTGGGATCCGTGCGGTGCCGGCCCGGGACAGGATGCTGCTGCTTATCCGCGGGGCCACGGCAACACCCCGCCAGCTGTGGGACCACTCCGAAATCACCCGGCCGCTGGCCCACGAAGGACGCACGACAGCCCGCTCCCTCGAAGGACTCGGCTCGTTCTTCGAAATAAACCGGATCCTCTCCGCGCCGGCCGCCCGGTGTATCGGCACTGTTGAGCCGCTGGCACGCCGTGCATCCCTGACGGTGGAAGTGGCCAGTGATCTTTCCGATGGCCGCATCGAACGGGCGATGCGGCTCGTCGACAATGCCCGCGGCACGGGGACCGTGCTGTGCACGCATGAGGATGTCATCGCCTCGGTCCTGGACCGCCTGGCCGCGCGCGACCGGACAACCCTCGACAGCCGCGCCGGCCGCCGGCGCGGCTCGGTCTGGGCCCTGACCGGGGACACGTCACGCTACACCGGCGCGTATTATCTCCCCATGCCCGAGGCGGTCCGCCTGCCCGAACAGCGCGCGACCAACAATTCGCTGTCCAACGCTGCGCGGGACGATAATTCCCTCGCCCGACACGGGCGCCGTGACCAGGGTTGGGGACACGCCGGCACTCCCGGCTAGACTCGCACGCTGGGGAAGAACGCCATCGCTGCGGACAGTCCCTGGACGGATCCGCGGCGCACGCCCGACCAGAAGAGTGATTTTGACGAAAACTGCACGCCCGCTGACCGTGACCGCCCTCCTCGCCGCCCTGGCGCTAACCGCCTGCTCTGCGCCGGAAGCCGCGGCCCCGCCGTCGTCGTCGGCCCCCGCACCGTCCGCCTCCGCGACGCCCAGCCCCACCAAGTCCTCCGGCCCCTATGGCGACTTCCCGACGGCGGCCGAGGCCTGCAAGACGATTTCGGAGCAGGCCACGGGCGCCTCGCTGTTCCCGCTCTCGGCGGCACAGGGCAAAACCGCCGAACTTGAGCAGCTCAAGGCCGAACTCAGCCGCACGGCCGAACGCGTCCCGGACAGCCTCAAGGCCGACTTCGCCAAACTCAACGAGGTCGCCGTCGCGGGCCTGAGCGACCAGACCGTCTATTCCAGCGGCAAGTTCCAGGACGCCATGGCTCCCGTGACCGGTTGGATTGCCGCCAACTGCAAGTAGCTCCTCGGGCACATGGCTCCCGGGTCCGAAGCGGCCCGGAAATCCAGGCGATGTGGCCCCACCGTCGGCCCTAAGGGCTAGGGTGGTGTCAAAGAGAAGGGGGAGTGCCAGATGGAGTACCAGAATCCTCAGTCCGCGGATCCCGGGGTGGGTCTGCCGGCGGCGGCCCGTGCCGCGACCGGCCGCACCGTGATTTCCGAAGCCGCTGTCGCCAAGGTTGCCGGCATCGCCGCCCGCGCCGTTCCCGGCGTGTATTCCCTGGGCACCGGGCCTTCCCGCGCCCTGGGCGCCATCCGCGACGCGGTCGGCAGTTCGGACCACGCTGCCGGGGTGCGCGCCGAGGTCGGCGAGACCCAGGTGGCCGTGGACATTGACCTCGTGGCGCTCTACGGCACCCCGCTGCATGCCCTGGCGGACCAAATCCGGGCGGCTGTCTATGCCGCCGTGGAGGAACTCGTCGGCCTCCAGGTCATTGAAGTCAATATCGAGATCCATGACGTCTTCGTCCCCGGTCCGCCCAAGCCCGCGGCCTCCGGCGAGGCACGACCCACGAGGGAGGCCCTGCAGTGAACCTGACCGTAGTCGGCATTGCGGCCGGCGCTTTCCTGGCTTTCATGTCCTTCACGTTCGGGGCCTGGGGCTTCCTCGGCTCCCTGCTCTTCATGGCCGTCGGAGCCCTGCTGGGCCGTGCGGCGGAAGGGAAACTGGACCTGCGCAGCGTCGTCGATGCCCTCACGGGCCGGCGTTCCTCCTCATGAGTTCCACCGCCGGACGGCTGCTGGCCGGACACAACCGGATCAGCACCCAGGCCCTCACGAGCGTGGCGCGGGCCGCAACTGCGGAGGCGCTCGGTGTGCCGCCGCAGGACGTCCGGGCCGACTGGGCCGACGACGACGGCCTGCTGGCCCTGTCCCTCGTCACGCCTATCGCCGTCCCGTCGCTCACCGCGGTGCTCCGGGACCCGGCCCGCGTGGCATCCTTCGGCGGCCCCATCTGGGACCGCGCGGTGGCCGCGAAGGCGGAGATTCTGCGCCGCGTGACGGAGCTCAGCGGTGCGCAGCTGAGCCGGGTGGACATCCGCATCAGCGGGGCCAGCGTCAGTGACGGAGGGCGGGTCCGGTGAGCCAGGCCGCCGAACGCCCCTACGGCGGCGCCGGGTCCCCGGAGGCCGCTGCCACGGGCACCCACCCAGCCGGATCCGGTCCCGCCGCGAGTCCCGGGGCAGACTCAGGCGACGCCGTAACCGAGCGGGTCCTGGCCCGCGAGACCAGCTCGTCCCGGGCGTCCGCCGCCGTCATCGCGGCAGTCCTGGTGATCGGGCTGTGCGTCTACGCCCTGCTGGAAACGGCGGTGCGGGCCGTTGGGCAGCCGCCGTGGCTGATCGATCCGCAGACCGCCGCCGAGAAAGTCATCGCCCTCCCGGCCGGAGTCCCGCCGCTCCTGCTCGGCGTCGTCGGCGCGGTGCTGTTCGCGGCCGGGCTCTTTTTCTTCCTCAACGCGGTGTTGCCCGGACGGCGGGCCCGGCACGTGCTCGCCGACGCACGGGCCGCCGTCGTGGTCGATGACGAGGTGATCGCCTCGGCGCTGGCGCGGCGCGCCCGGCTCGCCGCCAACGTGACGCAGGAGCAGGTGATGGTGGTGGTGTCCCGGCGGCAGGTGCTGGTCAACGTCCGGCCCACCTCCGGTGTGCCGCTCCGCGCAACGGACGTCCAGTCCGCCGTGGAGGCGGAGCTCCGAGACATGGCGCTCTCGCCCCTGCCGGAGGTCCGGGTCAACCTGGCCTCCTCGGGGGTGATCGGCGCGTGAACGGTACCCCGCGGATCCTCAACCGGATCCTGATCGGCATCCTCGGCGCCAAGCTCCTGGTCATCGGGGCCCTGCTGATCCTGCTGGCCACCGTCCCCGCCGTCGGCCGCTGGTGGCAGTACTGGTCGGCGGGGGTATGGGCCGGCGCCCGCGGACTCTTCGACCGCACCCGCTTCCCCGGGGGGACCGAGAGCTGGCTGTGGATCGTCATAGTGGTCCTGCTGCTGCTCGTCATCGGGGTCATGGTGGCCTGGCTGGCGCAACAGGGCAAAGGCCGCGCGAACCTGCTCGTCGCCGAGGACGACGCCGGCGAAGTGCCCGGCAATGTCCGGATCGGCGGCGGTGTGGCGGAACAGGCCCTAAGGGCGGCACTGGCCGACCGGCCTGACCTGGCAGGCGCCACGGTGGCCACCTACGAGTTTGCCGGCGAGCCGGCCCTGCGGATCCGGGTACAACCGCGCCAGGGCGTCGCCCCGCACATCCTGGCTGCGGAGGTCTCGGCCCTGGTGGAGGCACTGGATGCCGTGATCGGGAAGCGCACACCCGTGCTGATTCACATCGGCTCCGGCGCTCGGTCCAGGTTCGGCCGCGCCGAACGCGTCCGCTGAGCCGACGCCGGGCTTCGGCCGGCTGACGGTGAGGTCTTGGACACATTTGCCCCACCGGAAACGCAGGCCCCAGCCCGATGGCAACCCCGCACCGCCGCGGCAACGCGCGGAATGACCGCCGCCGCAGGCGGTCTCCATTGCGTAAAGGTTTAATGTAAACGCTTGCATTCCTCACCGCCGGGTCGCTAGTGTGATGGTCACCACACCAACTGCACCACCGGTCCAGCCGGTACTCAGCGAGGAGCACCTGTATGAAATCCCGTAATTACCTACTTCCCGTAGCCGCGGCCGGTGTCTTGGCCCTCTCCCTCTCGGCCTGTGCTGGCGGGGGAGGCGGCGGTGGCACCACGGGCGGTGGCGGCGGCGGCGACGCGGCAGCCAACCTGGACGGGCGCGGCCCCATCACCTACGTGCAGGGCAAGGACAACAGCAACGTGGTCCGGCCGCTGATCGAAAAGTGGAACGCCGCGCACCCGAACGAGAAGGTGACGTTCAAGGAGCAGACCGACCAGGCCGACCAGCAGCACGATGACCTCGTCCAGAACTTCCAGGCCAAGAACGCCAACTACGACGTTGTCAGCGTTGACGTCGTCTGGACCGCCGAATTCGCGGCGAAGGGCTGGCTGCAGCCGCTCAAGGACAAGATGGCACTCGACACCGCCGGAATGCTGAAGCCAACCCTCGACGCCGCGTCCTACAAGGGCACCCTGTACGCCGCGCCGGAGTCTTCCGACGGCGGCATCCTGTACTACCGCAAGGACCTGGTTCCCACGCCGCCCAAGACCTGGGACGAAATGATGGGCATGTGCTCGATCGCCAAGGCCAAGAACATGGGTTGCTACGCTGGCCAGTTCTCGAAGTACGAGGGCCTCACGGTGAACGCCTCCGAGGCGATCAACTCCTTCGGCGGTTCCGTGCTGGACAAGGACGGCAAGCCGAGCCTGAACACGGAGGAAGCCAAGACCGGCCTCAGCAACCTCGCCAAGGCCTACGCTGACGGCAACATTCCGAAGGAAGCCATCACGTACAAGGAAGAGGAATCCCGCCAGGCCTTCCAGGACGGCAAGCTCCTGTTCCTGCGCAACTGGCCGTACGTCTACAACCTGGCCACCACCGAAGGATCTTCCAAGGTCAAGAACGTGCTGGGCATGACCGCACTCCCGGGCAAGGACGGCCCCGGCGCCTCCTCGCTCGGCGGCCACAGCGCCGGCATGAGCGTCTACTCCAAGAACAAGGCCACCGCGCTGGACTTCCTGAAGTTCCTCACCACGGAAGAAACGCAGAAGTTCTTCGCCACGCAGGGTTCGCTGGCTCCGGTGCTGACCAAGCTCTACGACGACAAGGAACTGGTTGCGAAGCTGCCGTACCTGCCGGTGCTGAAGACCTCGATTGAGAACGCCGTCCCGCGTCCGGTGACCCCGTTCTACCCGGCCGTTACCAAGGCCATCCAGGACAACGCATACCCGGCCATCAAGGGCGAGAAGGCAGTGGACGCAGCGCTGTCGGACATGCAGAAGTCCATCGAAACCCAGTCAAAGTAGTCCAAAATGGCAACTGAATTGGGCCCGACGCCGGTTAAGAAGCCGGCGTCGGGCGGGACCGAGCTCCACCACGCACCCAAGGGGGTGGGGGAGGACAACGTGATCGCCAGCCAGGGCAGGTGGGCGTCCTGGCTGCTTGCCCCCACCATCATCGCGCTGGCTGTCGTTATCGTTTACCCGATTATCAGCGCCATCGTGATGTCCTTCCAGGCCGACGCCGGCCTGGATCCGGCCACCGGCCTCTTCACCGAGGGCGGCCCAGCCGGCTTCTCGAACTATGTCAACTGGATCGCCCAGCAGTGCACGTCGCCCGACGGCGGCACAGTCGCCTGCCCGCCGGGGACCCTGGGTTCCCAGTTCTGGTCCGCGACCGCCACGACGTTCTTCTTTACCGTTGTGACCGTGGCCCTGGAGACCGTGCTCGGCTTCTGGATGGCCATGATCATGGCCCGCACCTTCAAGGGACGCAGCCTGGTCCGCGCCGCAGTGCTGGTGCCGTGGGCCATCCCCACCGCCGTCACTGCCAAGCTGTGGCTGTTCATCTTCGCGTTTGAGGGCATCGCCAACAAGCTCTTCAACACGACCATCCTGTGGACCGGCAGCGAGTGGCCGGCCAAGTGGGCGGTCATCATCGCCGACGTCTGGAAAACGACGCCGTTCATGGCGCTGCTGATCCTGGCCGGCCTGCAGATGATTCCTGCCGAGGTGTACGAGGCAGCCAAGGTTGACGGCGCTTCGGCCTGGCAGCGGTTCCGGATGATCACCCTGCCGCTGGTGAAGCCGGCGCTCATGGTGGCCATCCTCTTCCGCACCCTCGACGCGCTGCGCATGTTCGACCTGCCGTACATCCTGACCGGCGGGGCCAACAACACCACCACGCTGTCCATCCTGGTGATCAACCAGATCAGGCAGGGCTTCAACGTGGCGGCGGCACTGTCCACCATTACGTTCATCATCATTTTCCTTGTCGCCTTCATCTTCGTGCGCTTCCTTGGCGCGAACGTGGTGGAGCAGCAGACCGGCGCTAGTAAGGGGAAGAAATGACCACCGCCGCGACCGAGCTGCGCGCGCAGCAGGACCGGGGGCGCAAGGTCGCCCAGAACCGGGAAAAGTGGGCCCAGGGCCGGACCTACATCAGTGCCCTGGTGATCCTCATCTGGTGCCTCGCCCCGGCCTACTGGATGGTGGTGACCGCCTTCCGCGACGTCGGGTTCACCTACGACACCTCGATCCTGCCGACGCACGTCACGCTGGACAACTTCAACACCGCGTTCGATACGTCCTTCGGGAACCACTTCGGCCAGGCGCTGCTGAACAGTGTGTTCATCGGCGTCGTGGTGACCGTGGTCTCGCTGCTGATCGGCGTCTTCGCGGCCTACGCCCTGGCCCGGTTGAACTTCCGGTTCAAGTTCCTTGTGCTGGGCTTCATCCTGGGGGCCTCGATGTTCCCGGGCGTCGCCCTCATCACCCCGCTGTTCCAGCTGTTCACCAACATCGGCTGGATGGGTACCTACCAGGCCCTGATCATCCCGAACATCTCGTTCGTGCTGCCGCTGACCGTCTACACGATGACGTCGTTCTTCCGCGAAATGCCGTGGGAGCTCGAGGAATCGGCGCGGGTGGACGGCTGCACGCAGGGCCAGGCCTTCCGGAAGGTGATCATGCCGCTCGCGGCTCCCGCCATCTTCACCACGGCCATCCTGGCGTTCATCTCCTCGTGGAATGAATTCCTGATCGCCAGCCAGCTTTCGTCCGACGCGACCCAGCCGGTCACCGTCGCCATCGCGAGCTTCGCCGGCGCACAGCCCAACCAGATCCCCTACACGGCGATCATGGCGGCTGGCACCATCGTGACCATCCCGCTCGTGGTCCTGGTGCTGGTGTTCCAGCGCAAGATCGTGGCCGGGCTGACGGCCGGCGCCGTCAAATGACGGTTTCCTGATGGCGGATTACTGATGGCACGCGGACAGAACCAGGGTGAAATCCACCCCACGCACCGCAGGGTGCGTTCGGGCGAGGACTTCGACATCATCATCGGGTTCCTGGGCTTCTGGGCGCTGGTCCTGCTGGCGGTCACCGTCTGGATGGAGGTGACCGCCCAGCCGGCCGTCGGCTGGGCGCTCGGGCTGCTGGCGACGCTGCTGGCCCTGTACGGAATGATCCGGCTCCGGCGGCGTTTGCCCGGCCGGACGGCCACCCGGCGGCGCTGAGGGCGCGCGCTGGGGCGGATCGGAAACTAGGAAGGACCGGCGCCGTGGGGGCGGCACGCTAGCCGCGCTTCTGCGGGTAGCCGACAAGGGGATACGGTGGCACGGACAACAGACAGGGCGCAACGCGGCGGCCACTCCGGCGTCAGCATCGAGGATGTGGCGGCCGCCGCGGGCGTCTCCACCGCCACCGTCTCCCGGGCCGTCCGGGGGCTGCCCAGGGTCTCTCCCGCGACCCGGGAAAAGATCCTCGAAATCGCCGAGGCCCTGGGCTACGTGGCCTCCTCCTCGGCGTCGGGCCTGGCCACCGGCCGCACCCGGACCATCGGGGTGCTGGCCCCGTTCGTGAGCCGCTGGTTCTTTTCCAAGGCCATTGAAGGCGCGGACCGGGAGCTGCACGGCCGCCAGTACAACCTCTCGCTCTTCAACCTGGGCGGTCACGGGAGCCACCGCGAGCGGCTGTTCAGCAAGACCATGGTCTACAAGCAGATCGATGCGCTCCTGGTCCTCTGCATGGCCCTGAGCCGCGAGGAACTCGAGCACCTTCAAAAAATCGACATCCCGCTCGTCGTGGTGGGCGGCCACGTCGAGGGCTGCGCCTACATCGGGATCGACGACTACGAGGCCGCCTCCACCGCGGTGCGCCACCTCATCGGCCTGGGCCACAAGGACATCGCGCTGCTGCACGGCGACGACGAAACAGACCTGAACTTCGACGTTCCGCGGGTACGCATCAAGGCGTTCCAGGATGTGATGGCCCAGTCCGGGCTGGACGTCCGGCCCGAATGGGACGAGTGGGGCGACTTTACCGTCCGCAGCGGCCAGGACGCGTTCAAGCGGCTCTGGGACCGGCCCGGACCGAAGCCCACCGCGATCTTCTGCGCCTCGGACGAGATGGCCATGGGGGTCCTGTTCGAAGCCCGCCGGGCGGGCGTCCGGATACCGGAGGACCTGTCCGTGGTGGGGATCGATGACCACGAATTCTCCGCCGCCGTCGGCCTCACCACGGTCGGCCAGCGCCCCGACGAGCAGGCCGAGCTGGGTACCAAGATGCTGCTCGATGAGCTCGACGGGATTGCCGGGGCCGTGCGTTCCACGGTGGCTCCGCACCGACTGATCGTGCGGGACACGACGGCGGCCCCGTTGCTTGCCGTGCCGCTCGCCCCGGCTTCCGGCCAGGGATCCCGGCGGGTTTAGGCGGCGGGACCAGGCTTCGGCGCCGGCGGTACGGGCTCAGGAGGCGCGGGCGGTACGGGCTCAGGAGGCGCGGGCCAGCTGCCGGATCGGAATCCAGCGGGATGCAAGACGCCGGTAGGCGGCCGCCGCTCCGGTCATGTCACCCTCGGCAAGGCACTCGATCCCCAGCCGCACGTCCATCGGGGACTCGTCCGGGTAGACCTTGTCCGCCACCGCGCCGTAATCAAGCTCCACGACCGACTCGGGGTGGAAGAGTTCGAGCCACTCGGTGAGCTGGGTCAGGTCCTCCAGCATGTCCAGGTCCGGGGCAGCGAGGGCAAGATGCGCGACGGCATGCCGGACCCGTTCCAGTGCGGCGGCGATCGTTGCCCGGATGCGCACGGTGACGATCCGGCCGTCGGACTCCACCACGTCCGTGGGATCGGATTCCTGGAAGAGGCAGAACCAGCTGAACGGAATGCCCCAGGTCGACGCGCGGGTGTGCACCCGGCCAAGCCCCTCGCGCGCCTTCACCTGGTCGATGCGTTCCTGGTGCCGGTCCCGCTGCTCCTCGGGGATCAGCAGCTGCGCCAGCGGGCCGTGGATCCCCTCCATCAACGCGTTGGCGGCCAGACCGGCGCGGAGCACCAGCTGGCTTGGGCAGTACAGCAGCCTGGCCGGCAGGACTTCGCCGTCGCCGATTTCCTCCCCCTTGCCGGCAGCGTCGTTGCGGGCGGCGGCGGAACCGCTGACGGCCAGCACACGCACCAGGTCGGTCTGTCCGGTGGGGAAGGGATCCCCGCCGGGGCGGGTGATGCGGCCCAGGGAGGCCAGCAGCTCGGCGTTCTCCACCGCGGCGCGGGACTCCGCGCGGGCACCGGCGGTCCGCAGGGCCGCCTGTTGCTCGGCCGGGAAGGCCTCCAGCGGCTCGTAGACCCGGAGCGTGGAGGAGAACGGCAATCCGGCCTGGCCACGGTAGAGGTTGCCCGTCATCGCGGGCCTGCGCTTCCCTGGCGGGCGTCCATCAGTCGGCCAGCTCCACGATGACCGGGGCGTGGTCCGAGGCGCCCTTGCCCTTGCGCTCCTCGCGGTCGATCGAGGCCCCCGAGACCCGGGCAGCCAGCGCGGGGGAGGCGAGGACGAAGTCGATCCGCATCCCCTCCTTCTTCGGGAAACGCAGCTGGGTGTAGTCCCAGTACGTGTACACGCCCGGCCCGGGCGCGTGCGGGCGGACGACGTCGGTGAACCCGGCGTCTTTGAAGGCGTGGAAGGCCGCGCGTTCCGGTTCGCTCACATGCGTCAGGCCCTCGGCGCGGAAGTAGTCGATGTCCCACACGTCCTCGTCCCGCGGGGCGATGTTCCAGTCACCCATCAGCGCGATCTGCGCCTCCGGGTCGGCCCGGACCCAGCCCTCGGCGTGGGCGCGGAGCGTGTCCAGCCAGCTGAGCTTGTACGGCATGTGCTCATCATCGAGCGCCCGCCCGTTGGGGACATAGAGGCTCCAGACCCGGATCCCGCCGCAGGTCGCACCGATCGCGCGGGCTTCCTGCACCTCGTCCTTGCCGCCCTTGCCAAAGACGGGCTGGTTCATGAAGGTGCGCTCGACGTCGTCGAGCCCCACCCGAGAGGCGATGGCCACCCCGTTCCACTGGCTCAGGCCGAAGTGCGCGACCTCGTAGCCCATCCGCTCGAACAATTCCCAGGGAAAGTTGTCGTCCTTGCACTTGGTTTCCTGGATGGCCAGGACGTCACAGTCGGTGCGCTGCAGCCAGGCCTCAACGCGGTCGGCACGGGCACGGAGCGAGTTCACATTCCAGGTAGCAATCTTCACAGTTCCTAACTTACCGTTCCTTGGCCGGGCGGCGGTGCGGCAAGTACGCGCCGGACAGGGCAGGCCGCTGCGGCCGGGCACTCTGGAGATTAGTAGGAAGTCCGAGTATATTCGGGTGCAGAGATGATCTAGGTCACATGCAAAGGAGCATTCCATCATGGTTCGTGAGCTTTCCCATTACGTCGGAGGACAACACGTGGAGGGCACCTCGGGGCGCTTCAGCGACGTCTACGATCCCTGCACCGGCGAGGTCCAGGCGAGGCTTCCCCTGGCCAGCGCCGAAGAAGTCCGAAACGTGGTCGCCAATGCGGAGAAGGGCCAGCTGGAATGGGCTGCCATGAACCCTCAGCGCCGCGGCCGGGTCCTGCTGAAGTTCGTGGACCTGGTCAACCAGAACATGGATGAGCTCGCCACCCTGCTGTCCTCCGAGCACGGCAAAACCTTCCTGGATGCCAAGGGCGACATCCAGCGCGGCATCGAAGTGGTCGAGTTTGCCGCCGGTGCCCCGCACCTGCTCAAGGGCGAGTTCTCCGACAGTGCCGGGACCGGCGTCGACGTCCACTCGATGCGGCAGCCGCTGGGCGTCGTCGCCGGCATCACGCCGTTCAACTTCCCGGCCATGATCCCGCTCTGGAAGTCCGGTCCGGCCCTGGCCGCCGGCAACTCCTTCATCCTCAAGCCCTCCGAGCGGGACCCCTCCGTGCCGCTGCGGCTGGCCGAGCTGTTCACCGAGGCCGGGCTGCCGGACGGCGTGTTCAACGTGGTCAACGGCGACAAGGAGGCCGTGGACGCGCTGCTGGAGGACCCCCGCGTCCAGGCCATCGGCTTCGTCGGTTCCACCCCGATCGCGCAGTACATCTACGCCACCGCCGCCGCGCACGGCAAACGCGCCCAGTGCTTCGGCGGCGCCAAGAACCACATGGTGATCATGCCGGACGCGGACCTGGACATGGCCGCGGACGCCCTGATCGGCGCCGGATTCGGCTCCGCCGGCGAACGCTGCATGGCGATCTCGGTGGCCGTCCCGGTGGGCAAGGCCACCGGCGACGCACTCGTCGCAAAGTTGCAGGAACGGATCGCGGACCTCAAGGTGGGCCACAGCCTCGCCAAGGACTCGGACTTCGGGCCGGTCGTGGCCGCTTCCGCCAAGGAACGGATCGAGGGCTACATCGCCTCCGGCGTCGAGGAAGGCGCCAGCCTGCTTACGGACGGCCGCGGCCTCAAGGTGGAGGGCTACGACGGCGGGTTCTGGGTAGGCCCGACCCTCTTTGACAACGTCACCAAGGACATGAAGATCTACCAGGAGGAGATTTTCGGCCCGGTGCTCAGCGTGCTCCGCGCCGAGGACTACGACGAGGCCCTGCGACTCTGCAGCGAGCACGAATTCGGCAACGGTGTGGCGATCTTCACCCGCGACGGTGACGCCGCCCGCGACTTCGCCAGCCGCGTGCAGGTGGGCATGGTGGGCATCAACGTCCCGATCCCGGTGCCGATCGCCTACTACACCTTCGGCGGCTGGAAGGCCTCCGGGTTCGGCGACCTCAACCAGCACGGCGCCGACGCCTTCCGCTTCTACACCAAGACCAAGACGGTCACCACCCGCTGGCCCTCCGGCATCCGCCAGGGCGCCAGCTTCGTGATGCCGGAAGGCAGCTGATGGCGGCCCGGCCCTCCGAAGAGACCGCAGGAGAATCCGCCGAGGTCCTCTTTGAGCGCCGCGGCCGGCTCGGCGTCATCACGCTGAACCGGCCCAAGGCCGTCAACGCGCTGACCGCCGGCATGGCGGCGGCGATGCTGGACCAGCTCACCCTCTGGGCCGACGACGACGCCGTCGCCGCCGTGTTGGTCCGCGGCGCCGGCGAACGGGGGCTGTGCGCGGGCGGGGACATCGTGGCGATCTACCGGGACATGCTCGACGGCGGCGACGCGACGGCGGATTTCTGGGCCGTCGAGTACCGGCTGAACCTGCTGATCTCGGACTACCCCAAGCCCTACGTGGCGTTCATGGACGGACTGGTCCTGGGCGGCGGCGTGGGAATCTCCGCGCACGGCTCGGTCCGGATCGTCACCGAACGCACCCGGATGGGCATGCCGGAAACCACCATCGGCTTCGTGCCCGACGTCGGCGGGACGCTCCTGCTGTCCCGCTCGCCCGGCGAGACCGGCACCCACGCGGCCCTCACCGGGGCGCATCTGAGCGGCGCCGACGCGTTGTTCCTGGGCCTCGCGGACACCTTCGTGCCCTCTGCAGAGCTCGCTGAACTGGCCGCGGCGCTGGAAACCGAACCCGTGGACGCCGCCGTCGCACGCTTCGCCGGGGAAGCACCCCCGTCGGTCCTCGCCGCGCAGCAGGAATGGATTGACGCCTGCTACTCGTCCGACGACGCCGAAGAGATCCTGGACCGGCTCCGCACCGTGGGCGGCGAGGCCGCCGACGTCGCCGAGACCATCGCGGGCAAGTCCCCCACCGCCGTGAAGGTGGCGCTCGCCTCGCTGCGCCGCGCCCACGGCCTGAGCCTGGCCGAAGCCCTGGAACAGGAGTACCGGGTGGGCCTGCGGTTCCTCGCCGGGCCCGACTTCCGCGAGGGCATCCGCGCCCAGGTCGTGGACAAGGACCGGACGCCGCACTGGCAGCCGGCCAGCCTGGCCGAGGTCAGCGGCGACGACGTCGAGGCCTACTTCGCGCCGCTGGGGGAGCGTGAACTGCAGCTGTCGCCGCAGGCGAAGAGTTCAGAGACGAACATGGAGAAGAACAATGTCTGAGACCGCTGCGCCGGAAACCGCTGCGCCCGCCCTTGGCGCCATCGCCTTCCTCGGCCTGGGCCACATGGGCGGCCCGATGGCCGTCAACCTGGTCAAGGCCGGCTACACGGTGACCGGCTACGACGTGGTGCCGGCGGCGCTGGAAGCCGCGCGGGCCCACGGGATCGCGACCGCGGACACGGCCGCCGAAGCCGTCGCGGGCGCCGCCGTCGTGCTGACCATGCTGCCCAGCGGCAAACACCTGCTGGACGCCTACCGCGGCACCCCCGGCGAGCCGGGACAGCACGGCCAGCCGGGACAGCACAGCCAACCGGGCCTGCTGGCTGCCGCGGCGCCGGGGACCATGTTCCTGGACTGCTCGACCATCAACGTGGACGAGGCCCGCGAGGCCTCGGCCCTGGCGGTGGCGGCCGGCCACCGGGCCGTCGACGCCCCGGTTTCCGGCGGCGTGGTCGGAGCCGAAGCCGGAACGCTGACGTTTATGGTTGGTGCGCTGGAGGAGGACTTCGAGGCCGTCAAACCGATGCTTGAGGTGATGGGTAAACGCGTGGTCCACTGCGGCGGGCACGGCGCCGGGCAGGCGGCCAAGATCTGCAACAACATGATCCTGGGCGTCTCGATGATCGCCGTCAGCGAGGCCTTCGTGCTCGGCGAGAAGCTCGGGCTGACACACCAGGCGCTCTTCGACGTCGCCTCCGCCGCGTCGGGGCAGTGCTGGGCGCTGACCACCAATTGCCCCGTGCCCGGCCCGGTCCCCACCAGTCCCGCCAACCGCGACTACCAGCCGGGGTTCGCCGGGGCGCTGATGGCCAAGGACCTGAAGCTCGCGCTCAACGCGCTCGAAAGCACCGGCGTCGCCGCCCGGCTGGGCCCGCTGGCCTCCGAAATTTACGATACCTTTGCCGCGGAAGGCGGTGCCGGCCGGGACTTCTCCGGCATCATCACCGACATCCGGGACAAATCCGAACATCAGCCGAGGGGACAGGCATGACCGACTACGCAAACATTCTGGTGGAGCGCCGCGGCCGCGTGGGGCTCGTGACGCTCAACCGGCCAGAGGCGCTGAACGCCCTGAACAAGGCCACCATGGACGAACTCGTGGCCGCCGTGTCCGCGATGGACACCGACCCCGGGGTCGGCGCCGTCGTGGTGACTGGCTCGGCCAAGGCCTTCGCTGCCGGCGCGGACATCAAGGAGATGCAGTCCAAGGGCTACATGGAAATGTACGCGGCCGACTGGTTCCGCGGCTGGGAGGACTTCACCCGGCTCCGCATTCCCGTGGTGGCGGCGGTTTCCGGCTTCGCCCTGGGCGGCGGCTGTGAACTGGCGATGATGTGCGACTTCATCATTGCGGGGGACAACGCCAAGTTCGGCCAGCCCGAAATCAACCTCGGCGTGCTCCCCGGAATGGGCGGCTCGCAGCGGCTCACCCGCGCGGTGGGCAAGGCCAAGGCGATGGACATGATCCTCACCGGCCGCTTCATGGACGCCGCGGAAGCCGAGCGCGCGGGGCTCGTGTCCCGCGTGGTTCCGGCCGCCGACGTCGTGGAGGAAGCCGTCAAGGCCGCCGAGGTGATTGCCTCCAAGTCCAAACCGGTGGCCATGGTGGCCAAGGAAGCGGTCAACGCGGCCTTCGAAACCGGGCTGGCCCAGGGCGTGCTGTTCGAACGCCGGGTGTTCCACTCGCTCTTCGCCACCGAGGACCAGAAGGAAGGCATGGCGGCCTTCAGCGAAAAGCGGCAACCCGACTTCACCCACCGCTAAGCGGCGCCTGCTTGCCGCAGCGATCCAATTCCGACAGCGAGGCGGCCATGCACGCAGGCTTTCTGGGGGTAGGGGCGACGCCGGAGGAGGTCCGGGCCGTGCTTCCCGGCGACGGGCTGGTCCCGGTCCCGGATGTGGTGATGGACCGGGGCTTCGGGCTGCCGGCCCCGCCCGACGCCGTCTGGCCGTGGATCGTCCAGCTGGGCAAGGAACGTTCGGGTTGGTACCTGCCTGGCTGGGCGGAAGCCCTCATTCCGGCCCGGCGCCGCGCCCTGCGGACCATTGATCCCGCACTCCAGGACCTCAGCGCCGGGGACGTCATTGCTGATTGGGGCGGCCCCAATGCCAGCTTCGAAATCGTCGAGGTGGACCCGCCAAAGGCGCTGGTGCACCGCTCGCAGCGCGGTGCGCTCACCATCAGCTGGGCGATAGTGCTGCGACCGTCGTCGGGCGCGGCAACCGGGACGCGGGTGCACCTGCGGCTCCGGCTCGCCGGCGTTAGACGCCGACGACTCGTGGAACTCGGCGGGGGCCTGTTCGATCTCCTGACCATCGCCGGACTCGCGGCCGGGCTGCGGGAAAGGCTGGGCACCCGGGGGTGACGCGGCCGCGCTAGGCCTTGCGCTTGGCGCGGAGCACCGAATCCCGGACCGTCACCGGTGCGCCGTCGGAATCTGCGGTGGCCCGCGGCCGGGACGTGCAGGTGACGATCTCCCACTCGTGCGGATCGAGCTCCGCCGCGAGCTGCTCGGCGGTGAAGAGCAACCCCGGGGCGGAGGGCCGGCGCACGCTGGTCTCCAGGTCCGAGGGGTGGTGGCCGACGATCAGCAGCGTCCCGCCCGGTGCCACCGACGCGGCGAGCCGGCTGTAGACGCTGTCGCGCTGCGGGGCGGGCAGGTGCAGGTACTGGGCGGAGACCAGGTCGAAGGTCCCGGCCGGCGGCGGCGAGGCCGTGAGGTCCTGGTGCTGCCACGTGATGCGGGCGGCGGTCTCCGGGTCGTCTTCGAGGGCGGCGGCCGCCCGGGCCAGGGCCAAGGACGAGATGTCCACCGCCGTCACCCGCCAGCCGCGCCGGGCAAGCCAGGCGGCGTCGGCGCCTTCTCCGGCGCCGACGTCGAGGGCGGAACCGGCCGCCAGGTCCGCCACCTCGGCGACCAACTGGGGGTTCGGTTGCCCGCTCCACACTGAGCCGTGCTGGCCGTGCTGGCGGTACCGTTCGTCCCAGAACGATTCGTCGAATTCCATGCAGCTCTCCTCCGGTGCCCGTGCCGTGCGGCAGGGCGCCTGCCGCCTATCCAGTCTAGGCACGCCGGCCCGTCCCCGGGGCGGCGCGGAATGGCAGCGCCTGCCGCTGCTGAAAGGCTACGCGGCGCTGATCCCGAACAAACCGATGATCAGAGCCATCACCATCAGGGTTACGAGCTCATGGGCGCAGTTCAGCACGGTCAGGCCAACGGGGCGGCCCTCGAACGCGTCGTGCGTGATGAAGCGGGCGGCCGTGAACCCGGCCCACAGGATCAGGGCGGTAACCAGGGTGTTGGCGAGGAAGTTTCCGCCGTAGAAATGCTGCGAGATGGCGGCGGAGCCAGCCAGCACCCAGGCGCTGACAAAGCTGACCACCAAGGTGATCAGGATGGGCTTGACGGCGTCCCTGGCGTCCCCGCTGGGGCTGACCTTGGCGATGCGCATCCAGTAGTTGCCGAACACTTTGGGCGTGTACCAGACGGACCCGACCACCATGCTGGACAGCGTGGCCAGCAGTACCGCCCAGATGTTGATCTCCGGAATCATGGGGCTCTCCTCACCTCCTGGCCGTCCGGCCGACGGCCCGCAAACGAAGTGTACGGCTTAGCCGCTGAAGTCCCCGGCATTGCGCCGGAAGTTACCGAGGATCCGGATCAGCTGCTCCACATCCTGCTCCTCGAAGCCGGATTGGCCGAAGACCTCCGAGTTCAGCACCGCCGTCGCCCGCTTGGCCAGGGTGCGCCCCTCCGAGGTGAGCTCGATCAGCGTGGTCCGTCCGTCGGTGGGGTGCGGGGAGCGGAGCACCAGCCCGGCTTCCTGCAGCCGGTCGACGGCGTTGGTCACGGACGTAGGGTGGACCTGGAGCAGGGCGCTCGCCTTGTTCATAGGGAGCGCCCCGCTGCGGGCAAAGCTGAGCAGGGCCAGCAGTTCGTAGCGCGCGAACGTCAGCCCGAAAGGCTTGAGCGCGCTTTCGATCCGTGCCAGCAGGATCTGCTGGGTCCGCATGACGGCCGTGATGGCAGCCATCGGGGCGGCGACGTCGGCCCAGCCGTGCCGTTCCCAGTTCCGCTGGGCGTCGGCGATCGGATCACGCGGCAGCGGGGTGCCCATGCCTAGCCCTGCCCTTTCAGCCCGGGGAAGTCCGCCTCCGAGTACTCTGTGCCGAGGCCCTCCGGCACGCCGCCGGCCCCATGCCGCAGTTCCTCGCTGTGCCGAAGCTCCACCCGCCGGATCTTGCCGGAAATGGTCTTGGGCAGCTCGGCGAACTCCAGCCGGCGGATCCGTTTGAACGGCGCCAGGTGCTCGCGGCAGTAGCGCAGGATGTCCTCGGCCAGCTCGGGCCCGGGTTCGTGGCCGGCCGCCAGGACCACGAAGGCCTTGGGCACGGACAGTTTGAGCGCGTCGGGGGAGGGGACGACGGCGGCCTCCGCCACCGCCGGGTGCTCGATCAGCACGCTCTCCAGCTCGAACGGGGAGAGCCGGTAGTCGGAGGACTTGAAGACGTCGTCGCCCCGGCCCACGTAGGTGATGATGCCGCGTTCGTCCCGGCTGGCCATGTCACCGGTGTGGTAGTAGCCGTCGCGGAAGGCCTCGGCCGTCTTTTCCGGGTCCCCGTAGTAGGCCTTCATCAGCCCGACGGGCCGCGGGTCCAGGCGCAGGCACAGCTCGCCGTCGTCGGACTCCTCCCCGGTGGCCGGGTCCACGAGGACGACGTCGTAGCCGGGCAGCGGCCGGCCCATCGCGCCGATCTTGATCGGCTGGCCCGGGGTGTTGGCGATCTGCACGGTGGACTCGGTCTGTCCGAAGCCGTCCCGGATGGTCTGGCCCCAGGCGCGGTGGACCTGGTCGATCACTTCGGCGTTGAGCGGCTCGCCGGCGGAAACCACCTTCGTGGGCGGGTTCTTGAGCAGGGTCAGGTCGGCCTGGATCAACATCCGCCAGACCGTGGGCGGGGCGCAGAAGCTCGTCACCCGCTCGCGGTCCATCTGCTCCATCAGCGCCTTCGCGTCGAAACGCTCGTAGTTGTAGATGAACACGCAGGCCTCGGCGATCCAGGGCGTGAACACGTTGGACCAGGCGTGCTTGGCCCAGCCTGGTGAGGCGACGTTCAGGTGCACATCGCCCGGCTCCATCCCGATCCAGAACATGGTGGACAGGTGGCCCACCGGGTAGGAAGTGTGGGTGTGCTCCACGAGCTTGGCCTTCGAGGTGGTGCCGGAGGTGAAGTAGAGCAGCAGGGTCTCGTCGGCCAGGGTCGGCGCGTCCGGGCTGAAGTCTTCCGCCGCGCCCGCGGCCTCGCTGTACTGAAGTGCCGCTGTGTTGGTTTCGGCGTTGCCGGCGGCGCCAATTTCGATCAGGCGGTAGTCACCCGGGACGCCGGTGAACTTGTCGATGTTGGCGCTTCCGACGGCGGCCCAGCTGGCCCCGCCGCGTTCCACCCGGTCCTGCAGGTCGGCCGGACCCATCAGCGTGGTGGTGGGGATCATCACGATCCCGAGCTTGATGCCGGCCAGCATCAGCTCCCACAGCTCCACCTGGTTGCCGAGCATGATGATCATCCGGTCCCCGCGGCGCACGCCCTGGGCCCGGAGCCAGTTGGCCACCTGCGCGGAGCGCGCCGAAAGGTCAGCGAAGCTGCGCCGCGTGGCCGTGCCGTCCTGCTCCACGATCACCAGGGCGGGCTTGTCCGCCTTGGCCGGATCGGCGGCGATCTGGTCGAACCAGTCCAGGGCGAAATTGAACTCCTGGAAGCGCGGCCATTTGAATTCCTGCCGGGCGGCGGCGTAGTCCCCGCGCAGGGCCAGCAGCCTGTCCCTCGCGGCGCGGAATTCCTCAGTGACGGTCATGGTGCACCTTTCGCAGCCGGTCGCAGCCAGGCGGTCCGGTGGCGGCCGCCGCTGGCCTAGTGATCCACATCACTGTGCAATATACTAGGACATCCAAGGGTTTGGAAGAGCCGATGTTGCTGCCGATGCGCGGCACATTACGAAGGGATATGTGCCCGTGCAGTCACAAGGAAGTGCCGGCGGACAGACCGCCGTCCAGGCAATGGCAGGCCAGGCAACGGCAAGCCGCGGCGGCGCCGCGGAAAGTTCGGCCCAGGCCCCGGCAACTCCGCCGTTCCCGGACGCAGACCTGATGTACATCGTGGACCTCCTGCCCGCGGACGAGCGGGAGCGCTACCAGGGGATCCGGGATTTCCTGCAGGCCCGGATCCGCGCCGCATCGATCGACTACTGGAACCGCGAGGAGTTCCCCTTCGGCCTGCTCGCCGAGCTGGGCAAGCACGGCCTCGGCGGCCTGCAGACGGACGGCAGCTCCAAGCTCTTCAAGGGGCTGATGTATGTCGAGGTGGCGCGCGCCGACGTCTCGCTCTCGGCGCTGGTGGGGATCCACAATGAGCTGATCGTCGGCATGATCGACGAGCTCGGCTCGGAGGAGCAGAAGGCCCGCTGGCTCCCGGGGCTCACCGCCTTCACCCAGCTCGGCGCGTTCGCCCTGACCGAGCCGGACCACGGCTCGGACATCGCCGGCGGACTGTCCACCACGGCGCGGCTGGAGAACGGCGAATGGGTGATCACCGGAGCCAAACGCTGGATCGGCGCCGGCACCATCGCCGACTTCGCCCTGGTCTGGGCCCGCGACGTCGCGGACCAGCAGATCAAGGGCTTCATCGTCGAGACGGACCGGCCCGGCTACACCGCCACCAAAATCGCGAACAAAATCGGCCTGCGGATCATGCAGAACGCGGACATCGTCCTGGACGAGGTCCGCATCCCGGAATCCAACCTGCTGCCCGGTGCCACGGACTTCTCGCGGGCCAACGAGCTGCTGCGGGACTCGCGCGCCTGGGTAGGCTGGCAGGCCGCCGGCATCCAGCTGGCCGCGTTCGACGTCGCCCGGGCCTACTCGCTGGAACGCAAGCAGTTCGGCAAGGAGCTGGCGCGCTTCCAGCTCGTGCAGCAGCAGCTGGCCGAGATCCTCGGCAACGCCAGCGTCTCGCTGGCGCTGATGGCGCAGCTGGCGCGGATCCAGCAGGAGGGCAAGCTGGACATGGTGCAGGCCGCCATGGCGAAGTCCACCACCACCCGGCTGGCGCGGGCCTCCGTCGCGATGGGACGCTCGCTGTTGGGCGGCAACGGGATCAGCACCGACTACGAGATGGGCAAGCTCTTCGGCGACGCCGAGATCCTCTACACCTACGAGGGGAGCTACGAGATCAACTCCCTGATCGTGGCGCGGGCCGTTACCGGGAAGTCCGCTTTCGTCTAGAGTCCGACGCGGCCGCCCTCCGGCCGGCCGCGGCCGCGAGCCGGGAACGCCCTAGCGGGAGGCGCCGTAGCGTTCGCTGCGGTTGCGGCCGGCGTGTTTGGCCGCGTACAGCGCCCGGTCCGCGCAGGCCAGCAGGCTGTGGCTGCCGGCGTCGCGGAGTTCGCAGACGCCGGCCGAAACCGTGATGGAGCCGACCTCGCCGAACGGCTCCGACTCGATCGCCTTACGGGCCCGTTCCGCCGCGAGCAGGGCCTCGGCGCCGTCCGTCCCCGGCAGCAGCCAGACGAATTCCTCACCGCCGAAGCGGGCCACGATCTCATCCTGGCGGGCGACGCCGCGGAGCCGGGCCGCGACATCCGCGAGCACCGCATCGCCGATGATGTGGCCGAAGGTGTCGTTGACCTTCTTGAAGTGGTCGATGTCGAGGACGACGGCGCTGAGGCTGGTGCCGCGGGTGGCCGCCAGTTCAATCTCGTGCGAGAGGTGCTGCTCGAGGGCACGCCGGTTGGGCAGGCCGCTGAGCTGGTCGGTGGTGGCCTGCAACTCCAGGCTGGCCCGGGCCTCGGTGTTGCCGATGGCAATTTCCACCAGTTCGGCGAACTGGGCCAGCCGTTCCAGCATCACCTCGGTGACGCCCGTGCTGGACTTCGAGGTCAGGTTAACCACGCCCCACAAACTGCCGTGGACCCTGATCGGGGCGCCCGCCGCGGACTGGAAACCTCCGGCCCGCATCTGCTCGGCGGCGGGGCCCCCTTCCGGGCCGTAGACCACCAGGGCGGGCTTGCCGGTTACGGCGACGCGGACGGTGGCCGAGATGTCGGTCGGCGAAAAAACGTGCGTGCGGCTCAGGGTGGGCGGCAACGCCGGCGCCATCGCCACGATTTCCGCTGACAGTGCGCCGGTGAAACGGACGACGGCGGCCGAGTCCACCTGGAAGAGCTCCCGCACAATGAAGGCGACCTGCTCCGAGATGGCCGCCGGGGCGGCGTTGCGGGCGACGGCGGTGGCGATCTCGTGCAGCGCGGCCCACGTCTGTTCCTGCCGGAGCCGATCGGTGACGTCGACCGCCACCACCATGCCGGCGGTGGCGGCGTCGTCGTCGGAGTAAACGGGGCCGGCCTTCAGCCGGTAGGTGCGGGGCCCGATCTGCCGGGTCCAGGAAACCTCCTGGCCGGACAGCGCGGCGCGGTAGCGGGGTTCCAGTTCGTTGGCGAGGGCGCCGTCGAGCACATCGTGGATCCGCCGGCCCTCGAGCTCGGCGGAGCGGTAGCCGAAGGCCTCCAGCTCTTGGCCCTCGGCGATCAGGTAGCGCAGTTCCGAATCGAAGAGCAGGACAAAGACGCCGGGGACACTGCGCGCCAGTGCCCGGTAGCGGTCGGTGTCGCGCTGCTGGCGGCGCTCGGCGAGCACCCGCTCGGTGATGTCCGTGACCATCACGAAGAAACCCTGAACCCCGCCGTCGCTCAGGTCCGGCATGTAGGAGACCTCGGCGAAACGCGTCGCACCTGCGGCATCCGTGAGCGTGCGCTTGAAAAGCTGCGGCTCGCCGTCGAGCACCTTGGAAATGTGGGGGTAGTTGGCCTCGTACACGGCGTCGCTGAGCAAATCCCGGATGTGGATGCCGTGCAGTTCCTCGGGGGAGACCCCGAACCACTCGCGGTACGCGTCGTTGGCCAGCCGGTTCCGCAGCTCGGCATCCCAGTAGCCCACCATCGCCGGAATGCCGTTGAGCACGGCCCGCAGCTGGGCGGGTACCTCCGGCAGCGGCGGCTGCCGTGCGTTCTCCCGGGCGAGAGCGCTGTGAATATTCATTGCCCCAGTATCTATTGCGGCGGCTCCCGACGGAAAACCGGGGCTGCCGCCCTCGCGGCCGCCCGGGCGGCCGTCTCTATCCTGTTCCGGTGGGCCGCCCAATCCTCGCCGGTACGTGGCGTCAGGTTTGGGTCGCCGGGTCCTTTCCCGGCCGTCCCGTCGATGAGTTCGCGGAGGATGTCCGCATGGCCCAGATGCTGCGCCGTTTCAACGCACAAGTGGACCAGGATCTGCTGCAGCGTGACGTGCCGGCGGTCCTCGGCCCACCATGGAACCTCGCCCGGGGCGTCCAGCGGAAGGGCCTCGATGGTGGCATCGCTGTGGGCAGCGGCGGCGTGGTGCAGTTCCACAATCTGGTCCCGGGTCTCGTCCGGGGTCGCCCACAAGTCGGCATCCGGTTCGGCACCCTCTTCCAGCCAGGGCAGGGGCTGGGCGTGGGGGCGGCCGAACACTTCGCCGAAGTAGCCGATCTCGACGCTGGCCACGTGCTTGACCAGGCCCAGGAGGTTGGTTCCGGTGGGCGTCACGGGCCGGCGGATGTCGTACTCATCCAGACCGTCCAGCTTGGCCAGCAGTTCGGCGCGGCGCAGGCGCAGGTAGCGGTGCAGAATCTCCTTCTCGTCCATGCCCGGAATCCTACCGGGGCCGCCCGCCGCTTCAGGGCTGGAAGCGGTAGCCGATCCCGGCCTCGGTGAGCAGGTGCCGGGGTGCGGCGGCATCCGATTCCAGCTTGCGGCGAAGCTGGGCCATGTACACCCGGAGGTAGTTGGTCTCCTTCGCGTAGGCCGGACCCCATACCTCGGACAGCAGCTGTTGCTGGGTGATGAGCTTCTCCGGGTTACGGACCAGCACTTCCAGCATTTTCCACTCCGTCGGCGTGAGCCGGACGTCCTCGCCGTCGCGGGTGACCCGGCGCTTGCCGAGGTCCACGGTGAAAGCGTCGGTTGTGATCACCGGTTCGTGCTCCGGATCGGCGCTGCGGCGCAGCAGCGCGCGCAGCCGGGCCAGCAGCTCGTCCAGCCCGAACGGCTTGGTGATGTAGTCATCGGCGCCGGCGTCGAGAGCCTGGACTTTGTCGTCCGAGCCATGGCGGGCGGACAGCACCAGCACGGGAACCTGGCTCCAGCTGCGCAGTTCGCGGATCACCGAAGTTCCGTCCATATCGGGCAGCCCAAGGTCCAGGATGACAAGCGCCAAGGGTTGCTGGGTGGCCGCCAGGAGTGCCGAGTGGCCGTCCTCCGCAGTCGTCACGTCGTAGCCGTGCGCCTGCAGCGTGATCCGCAGGGCCCTGAGCAGATGCGGGTCGTCGTCGACCACCAGGACGGCGGTCATCCGGCATCCGGTGCGGACGCAGCGGCTGGCAGTGAATGGCTCCGGCGCGACACTGCTGACTGGGGTTGCAGCGGCGACTGTTGGTGGCGTGGTTCGAACGGAGCGCCGGTGGAGAGCGGAAGTCGGATGACCATGGTCAGGCCGCCGCCCGGCGTCGCCTCGGCGGTCAGGCTTCCGCCCATGGCGTCCGTGAAGCCCTTCGCCACAGCCAGGCCGAGGCCGATGCCTGTTGTCTGCGGGGCGTCGTCCAGACGCTGGAACGGCCGGAACATTTCCACGACCTTTTCTGCCGGGACTCCCCGGCCGTGATCAATGATGCGCAGTTCCCCGGCAGGACGTCCATCAAGGGCCACTGGGCTTAGGCCGCCTCCCGCCCCAACGAGGACAATGTCCGAATCGGGGGCGTACTTCACTGCGTTTTCGACAATATTCGCTATGACGCGCTCCAGCATGCCGGCGTCCGCATCCACCTCGGGCATGTTGGCGGGCAGTTCCACCCGGACGCGCCCCTTCGGCACTGCACGCAGGGCATCCGGAATCACCTCGTACCAGCGCAGCGGCCGGAGCAGGGGGGTGGTGGCGTCGGCACTGATCCGGGACATATCGAGGAGGTTGCCGACGAGGGCATCCAAACGGTCCGAGCACTCCTCGATAGTTGCCAGCAGCTCTTGCCGCTGGTCCGGCGTGTACCTTTCGCCGTCATGGCGCAGGCCGCCAACTGCGAGTTTGATGCCGGCCAAGGGCGTCCGGAGATCGTGGGAAACCGCGCGGAGAAGAGACGTGCGGATCGTGTTGCTTTCGGCGAGGCGAAGCATCTGCCGGCGGCTGGCGACGAGCTGCTGGCGCTCCAGCTGGGCGGCAAGATGGATACCGAAGGCTCCAAGGAGGCGCCGATCGCTTGCCGGCAGGATCCGGCCGAACAGCACGAGGCGTGTGGACGCATCAATCTCCTCGATGTTCTCGCCGTTGACTCCCCCGCGGTCGGTGTCGGCTTCGGAAAGTTCCCCGGCCGCACCCGTGAGGCGCCACCGCCGGTCATCTGCGGGGCCGGCGTCGCCCCGCGAATCGTCGAGGCTGAAGACGGCGGCCCCGCGGACCTGGAAGACGCCCAGCGACTGCTCCAGGAGGGCATGGAGCATGTCATCCGAACCGGCTGCATTCCGGGCCAGATCGCTGAGGGTGGTGGCTTCTGCGCGGGCGCGCGCGGCCTCCTTGGACCGCCGGGCGGACAGGTCGACGACGACTGCGACGGCCGCCGATACGCCCACAAAAACCAGCAGGGCGAGGAGGTTCTGTGGATCGCTGATGGTGAGGTTCCCGACCGGCGGGGTTGAGAAGTAGTTCACCAGGAGGCTGCTCCAGAGTGCGGCGAGGATAGCCGGCCAGAGCCCGCCGACTAGTGCCACTGCAATCGAGCCGCTCAGCTGGGCCAGCATCACGGTGGCCACGTTCCGTTCCGGGTTGAGGAACATCAGGATGAGCTGCAGCACGGCCGGGAGGACGACGGCCAGGACGAATCCCACCGTTACCCGGACACGCCCCAGGTCGCGTTGCCGCGATGGTCGGGTGCCACGCCCACCGAGCGGGTGCGAGACCATATGGACGTCGATATCGCCGGAATCTCTGACCACCCGCGTTCCGACGCCTCCGCCAAGCAGGTTTTCCAGCAGGGCGGACACCTTTTTGCGCCGGGAGATGCCAACGACGATCTGGGTGGCATTGACGCTCCGGGCGAAGTCCAGCAACGCCTCTGCAGGATCCTCACCAGTCACAATGTGGTAGCTGCCGCCGAGGTCCTGGATCAAATGGCGTTGGGCTTCGAGCGCCTGCGGGGATTCATTGGCCACCCCGTCTGCGACGCGGACATGCACCGCCAGCAGGTCACCACCGTTCACGCGGTTCAGGATTCTGGCGCCGCGGCGAATCAGGGTCTCTCCTTCAGGACCGCCGGTCAGCCCCACCACGATCCTTTCCCGGGCCGGCCAGCTCTCCTCGATGCCCTGTTCTGCCCGGTATTTAGCCAGGCCTTCATCGACACGGTCGGCCAGCCACAGCAGCGCCAGTTCCCGCAGCGCGGTGAGGTTGCCCAGGCGGAAGTAGTTCGAGAGCGCTGCATCGATCTTTTCGGGAGCGTAGATCTTGCCGTCGCCCAAGCGCTGCCGCAGCAACTCAGGGGAGATGTCGACGAGGTGGATCTGATCGGCCCTGCGGACAACGTCGTCGGGCACGGTCTCTGCCTGGTGGACATCGGTGATCGCGCTGACAACATCGCCCAGCGACGCGAGATGCTGGATGTTGACGGTGGACAGGACATCGATTCCCGCGCCGAGCAGCTCGTCGACGTCCTGCCAGCGTTTGGGGTTGCGGCTGCCGGGCACGTTGGAGTGGGCGTACTCATCCACGATTGCCACTTCGGGTGCCCGGGCTAGGACGGCGTCAAGGTCCATTTCCTCAAATTCAGTACCCCGGTAAGGCAGCCGCCTGGGCGGAATGATTTCGAGTCCCTCCAGCAGCGCGCGGGTCTCGCTGCGCCCGTGGTCCATGGCAAACGCAACGACGACGTCCGCCCCGCGCTTGCTGAGCCGGTGCGCTTCTTCGAGCATCTCGTAGGTCTTGCCGACCCCAGGCGCTGCCCCTAGGAAAATTCGCAGCGTTCCACGTGCCATGCCGTCATTCTCTCATTTGCGCTGTGCCGGCTGGGATGTCGGCGAGGCGGCAGAAAGTGCCAGGTTCAGGGCGGTCACGTTGACCGATGGCTGGCCAAGGAAAGCGACCATACCGTTGCTGGTGTGCTGCTCCACGAGCAATGCCACAGCGTCAGGGCTCAGGCCATGTGCCGCCGCCACCCGTCGCACCTGCAGCCTGGCGTACTCCGGGGAGATGTCCGGGTCCAGTCCGGACCCGCTGGCCGTGACGGCGTCGGCCGGAACCGCGGATTCGCTGATGCCTTCCGCGGCGGCGACGGCGGACCGGTGAGCCTTTGCCGCCGCAAGGAGCTTGGGGTCATTGGGGCCCAGGTTGCTGGCCGACGACGTCGCAGGGTTCCAGCTCACGGCTGACGGCCGGGCGTGGAACCAGCGCGGGTCCTGGACGCCGTCTTTGTCGGCGCCAGCCTGGACGATCAGGACCGAGGCGGCGGGGGCGCTGGTCCCGTCCCTGATGATGGAGCCATTGGCTTGGTACGGGGCGATGAGCTGTCCGATGCCGAAGACGGCCAGGGGGTAGGCCACGCCGAGGACCAGGGTGGCGAAGAACAGGAACCGCAGGGCGGTTCCGGCCTGGCGAAGATAGCCGGTGAGAGCGTTCATAGGGATCTTCCTAGCCGATTCCGGGGATGAAGGAGATCATCAGGTCGATGATCTTGATGCCGATGAAGGGGGCGATCAGGCCGCCGAGCCCATAGATCAGCAGGTTCCGTGCCAACGCCTGGTTGGCGGAGACGGCCCGGTACCTGACGCCGCGGAGCGCGAGCGGCACCAGCGCGATGATGATCAGGGCGTTGAAGATCACCGCTGACAGGATGGCCGAGGACGGGGTGGCCAGCCCCATGATGTTCAGCAGTCCCAGCCCCGGGAAGGCGGCGGTGAACAGGGCCGGGACGATCGCGAAGTACTTGGCGACGTCGTTGGCTACCGAGAAGGTGGTCAACGCCCCCCGGGTGATGAGCAGCTGTTTGCCGATGCCGACGATATTGATGAGTTTGGTGGGATCGGAGTCGAGGTCCACCATGTTGGCGGCGTCCTTAGCGGCCGGCGTTCCGGAGTTCATGGCGACGCCGACGTCTGCCGCGGCCAAGGCCGGGGCATCGTTGGTGCCGTCCCCGGTCATGGCGACCAGCCGGCCCTGGGCCTGCTCTTTCTTGATCACGGCGAGTTTGTCCTCGGGCGTTGCTTCGGCCAGGAAGTCGTCGACTCCGGCCTCGGCAGCGATCGCCTTGGCGGTGATGGGGTTGTCGCCGGTGATCATCACGGTCCGGATGCCCATTTGTCGCAGCTCGGCGAAGCGGGCGTGCATGCCGGGTTTGACGACGTCGGCGAGGTGGATGGTTCCCAGGACTTCGGCGCTGCCGTCCGTGCCGACCTGGGCGACCAGAAGGGGTGTGCCGCCCTGAGCCGAGATTTCGTTGACCCGGTGGTTGACCTCCGCCGGGGTATCGGCGCCGTATTCGGCGATGAAGGCCGCCACGGTGGAGGCGGCGCCTTTGCGGATTTGCCGGCCGTCCAGGTCCAGGCCGCTCATACGCGTGGTGGCGCTGAAGGGCACCACGGCAAAATCCCCGGAGCTGCGTTCAAGGCTGGCCAGGTCGGAACCGGTCACGCCCTTGTCCGAGGCGAGGTCCACAATGGAACGTCCCTCGGGGGTTTCGTCGGCAAGGCTGCAGACCCGGGCCGCTTCGATGAGTTGGGTCCTGTCCACGTGGTTGGCGGGGAAGAAGTTGACCGCGCGGCGGTTGCCGTAGGTGATGGTCCCTGTCTTGTCCAGCAGGAGGGTGGTGATGTCCCCGGCCGTCTCCACAGCGCGGCCTGAGGTAGCCAACACGTTGTGTTGAACCAGACGGTCCATACCGGCGATGCCGATCGCGGGGACGAGTGCTCCGATGGTGGTGGGGATCAGGCACACCAGCAGCGCGACCAGGACGATCGGGGACGGGGTGGCGCCGGCCAGGGTCGCGAAGGGGGCCAAGGACATGGTCACAGCGAGGAAGACGATCGTCAGGGACACCAGGAGTACGTGGAGGGCGATTTCGTTGGGCGTTTTCTGCCGGACCGCTCCCTCGACCAGCTTGATCATCCGGTCGATGAATGTCTGCCCGGCCTCGGCGGTGATGCGGACGACGATCCGGTCCGAAAGGACCCTTGTGCCGCCGGTGACGGAGGAGCGGTCGCCACCGGATTCGCGGATGACGGGGGCTGATTCGCCGGTGATGGTCGATTCGTCAACGCTCGCGAGGCCCTCGATGATTTCGCCGTCGGAGGGGATGACGTCCCCGGCCTCGCAGACAACGATGTCACCGAGCCGCAGCTCTGTGCCCGGGACGTCCGTGGTGGTGCCGTCAGGTTGGCGGAGCCGGGCCTGGACGCCTTGGCGGCTGGCGCGGAGGCTGTCGGCCTGTGCTTTCCCGCGGCCCTCAGCGATGGATTCGGACAGGGTCCCGAAGAGGACAGTGAGCCAGAGCCAAGCCGTGACCGCGATGCCGAACACTGACGGCCGGTACAGGGAGATCGCCGTGCACAGGACGGCGCCGGCCAGCACCGTGAACATGACCGGGGAATGGACCATCTGCCGCGGGGAGAGTTTCCTGACGGCGAGCGGCAGAGCGGCGAGGACGGACCTGAGGGTCAGTTTGGCCGGAGCCTTGGTGTGGTGTTTGTGTTCGCCGGGAGTGCCGAGGGGATTGCCGTCGGCGTAGGTTCGGGCGGCGATATCCGAGGCTGACGCCGTGCTGGACCGGGTCATTTGAGGAGTCCTTCTGCGAGGGGGCCCAAGGCAAGGGCCGGGAAGTAGCTCAGGGCGGTCAAGATCACTGTCACGCCGAGCAGCAGGGCCCCGAAAAGCGGGCCGTGGGTGGGGACCGTGCCGGCGGAGATGGGAATCCTGCCCTGTCGGGCGAGGGAACCGGCCAGGGCGAGGACCAGGACAATCGGAAGAAAGCGGCCCAGCAGCATCGCCAGGCCCATCATGACCGAGAGGAAGGGGCCGGAGGTGGTGATGCCGCCGAACGCGGAGCCGTTGTTGTTGGCACCTGAGGTGAAGGCGTAGAGCACTTCGCTGAACTGGTGCGGGCCGGAGGCCGGGGCATTCGCCACGGCCTCGGGCAGCAGGACGGTGATGCCGGCCAGGGCAAGGACCAGGGCGGGGGTGACGAGGATGTACAGGGCGGCGAGCTTCATTTCCGTCGGACCGATTTTCTTACCGAGGTATTCCGGGGTGCGTCCGACCATGAGACCGGCGATGAAGACGGAGATGATGGACAGGATGAGCATGCCGTAGAGGCCGGAGCCGGTTCCGCCTGGGGCGACTTCGCCGAGCATCATGTTCACCATGGCCACTCCGCCAGCCAGTGGCGGCAGGGAATCGTGGGCGGCGTTGACCGCTCCGGTGGAGGTCAGCGTGGTGGACGTGGCAAAGATCGCGCTCGGCACCGGACCGAAGCGCTGTTCAAAGCCTTCGCCAAGGCCGCCGGCAGCCGCCGTCGCTGTTCCCTGCCCGGCGGCAACGGCCCAGCCCATCAGCGAAACCGATGCCAGCCAGAGCGAGCCCATGACGGCGACCACCGTGTACCCCTGCTTTTGGTCCCCGACCATCCTGCCGAAGGCGTAAGGCAGAGCGGAGGGGATGAGCAGGAGCAGGAAAACCTCGAAGAAGCTTATGAAGGCGTTGGGGTTCTCGAAGGGGTGGGCGGAGTTGGCGTTGAAGTAGCCGCCGCCGTTGGTCCCGAGCTCCTTGATGGCCTCCTGGGATGCCACCGGTCCGCCGGGAATGCTCTGGCTGATTCCAACCGCCTGGTTGGTGACGTCGGTCGGCCAAAAGTTCTGCACCACACCGCCGAGGACCAGTACCAGGGCTGCGGCGAACGCGATCGGCAGAAGTATCCGGAACGAAGTTCGGGTCAGGTCCACCCAGAAATTTCCCAGCAGTTGCGTCCTGGTGCGGGTGATGCCTCGGATGAGGGCGACGACGACGACGATGCCGACGGCGGCGGAGAGGAAATTCTGTACCGCAAGCAGGGTCATCTGCACGAAAATGCCGACGGTCGTCTCGGGTGCGTAGGCCTGCCAGTTCGTGTTGGTCACAAAGGAAATGGCAGTGTTCATAGCCACCCACGGGTCAACGCCGGGCAGGGATCCGCCGCCGGGCAGGACGCCCTGCAGCCGCTGCAGGCCGAATACGGCCAGGATCGAGATAGCGGAGAACGCCAGCACGCCGCGCAGGTAGGCCGGCCAGGTCTGCTCGGTGCCGGCGTCGACTCCCGCAAGCCGGTAGAACAGACGCTCAGGCCGACTGGACGTCATGCCCTCGAAAACCCGGAACAGGTAGATGCCCAATGGCTTGTGCAGGGCTGCCAGGACAATGAGGAGTGCCGCCACCTGGACCACAAAGGATGCAGTGTTGAAGGTCACGATCCGCTCACCACTTTTCCGGGTGCATGAGGACGGCCAGCAGGTAGCCGAACACACACAGCCCCGCAATCAACAGGACGAGCCACATGACCGCGTCGGCGCTCATCGTTCACCTTCGGGGTGGTCCCCGGGACCGCCGACCATTCCGGCCAGGCCGTGGCCGATCCACATGACGAACCCCATGGACACCATGAGGATTCCGATAACAGCCAGGTCGGCCATTGCAGGTTCCTTTCATCCGGGCCCCGTTTGCGGGGCTAAGCCCAGTCAAAACCCCGAAAGTGTGGAAAGCACAGAGACTTACGCATCCTTAATGCCTGCGGCCCGGATCTTGATGAATCTTTGACACGGCCTGCACGCGGCACTGGTCCGGGCTGGCGTCAAGGATTCGTCAAGATCAACCGATATTCGTCGGGATCGTGCCCTGCCAGTGCTAACTTCGGCTGTAATCGCACTGCGGTGCGCCGTAACGTGCCGCGAGAAAGGCACAAGATGACCACCCTGAGCAGGCCGCCGGCAGACCCGTCGGCGCCGAAGCCCGCCCGCCGGACCATCCTGCGGAATTGGCTGCTGGTGGGGCTGCAGGACAGCAAGGGCGCGCACCAGGGCCCCGGCGGCGTGCCCACGGCCCAGGAGAAGAAGCACACCTGGTGGCAGGTCATGTGCCTGACCGGCGTCGACTACTTCTCCACCCTGGGCTACCAGCCGGCCATCGCCGCGCTCGCCGCGGGGGTGATTTCGCCGCTCGCGACGCTCGTCCTGGTGGCGATTACGCTGCTCGGCGCGCTGCCGGTCTACCGCCGCGTCGCCGGCGAGAGCCACCGCGGCGAAGGGTCCATCGCCATGCTGGAACGGCTGATGCCGCGCTGGGGCGGAAAGCTCTTCGTCCTGGTCCTGCTCGGCTTCGCCGCGACTGACTTCATGATCACGATGACGCTGTCCGCCGCTGACGCCACCGCCCACCTGGTCCAGAACCCGGTGGCGCCCGGTTGGCTGCAGGGACAAAACGTCCCCGTCACCCTGATCCTGCTGGCCCTCCTCGGAGCGGTGTTCCTGCGCGGCTTCAAGGAAGCGATCGGCGTCGCCGTCGTGATCGTCGGACTCTATCTGGGCCTGAACGTCGTGGTCGTCGCCGCGTCGCTCTGGGAGGTGCTGAGCCATCCGCTGGCCGTGGACAACTGGTGGCAGGCCATCTCCACCTCGCACGGAAACCCGCTGCTGGCGGTCGGGTTCGCGCTGCTGGTCTTCCCCAAGCTCGCCCTGGGCCTCTCCGGGTTCGAAACCGGCGTCGCCGTAATGCCGCAGATCAAGGGCCATGCCGACGATACCGAAGAGTACCCGGCCGGCCGGATCCAGGGCGCGCGCAAACTGCTGACCACCGCCGCCCTGATCATGAGCACCTTCCTGATCGTCAGCAGCTTCACCACCGTGGTGCTGATTCCGGAGCAGGAGTTCCAGCCCGGCGGCCAGGCCAACGGGCGCGCCCTGGCCTTCCTGGCCCACGAACACCTCGGCGTGGGCTTCGGCACCGTCTACGACATCTCCACGATCGCCATCCTCTGGTTCGCCGGCGCCTCCGCCATGGCCGGGCTGCTCAACCTCGTGCCGCGCTACCTGCCCCGCTACGGGATGGCCCCCGGCTGGGCCCGGGCCGTGCGTCCCCTGGTCCTGGTCTTCACCCTCATCGGGTTCCTGATCACCTGGCTCTTCGACGCCGACGTCGACGCGCAGGGCGGCGCCTACGCCACCGGCGTGCTGGTGCTGATGACCTCGGCGGCCGTGGCCGTGACCCTTTCGGCCCGCCGCCAGCGGCAACGCAAGCGCACCGTGGGCTTCGGCGTCATTGCCGTCGTGTTCATCTACACCACCGTGGCCAACATCATCGAACGCCCCGAAGGCATCCGGATCGCGTCGATCTTCATCCTGGGCATCATCGTGATTTCCCTGCTCTCCCGCGCCCGCCGGTCCTTCGAGCTGCATGCCACGCACGTCCATCTGGACCGGCAGGCGCTGGAGTTCATGTCCGACGAGCTGGAAGGGCCGCTCCGGATCGTCGCCCACGAGCCGCTGCGCCTCAGCGCGGAGGCGTACCGGCAAAAACTCGAGTCCGCGATTGAGGTCAGCCACCTGCCGCTGGACTACCGGGCGCTGTTCCTGGAGGTCATCGTGGATGATTCCTCGGACTTCGAAACCGAACTGGAGGTCCGCGGAATCACCCGGCACGGCTACCGGATCCTTGAAGTGCACGGCCCCGTGGTGCCCAACACGATCGCCTCGGTGCTGCTGCACATCCGGGATGTGACCGGGCTGATGCCACACATTTACTTCCGCTGGACCGAGGGGAACCCGCTCACCAACCTGCTGCGCTTCCTCGCGTTCGGCGAAGGAGAAATCGCGCCGGTCACCCGCGAGGTGCTGCGCGAGGCCGAACCCGATGTCACACGGCGGCCCTGGGTGCACGTCGGCTAGGACTGGGCGGCAACCAGTGGCTCGGGCTGGGGGCGCTACAGGGTAGGAAGATCCTGGCTCTTCGCCTCCCTGGGCGTGGCCGTGGCGCGCTCGACGATTTCGCTGGCAATGGCGGTGACCTTGCGGTTCGTGTCGGCGCTCAACTGGCTGATGAGCCCGAATGCTTCATCTGCGTTGACCCCCGTGCGCCCCATGAGGATGCCTTTCGCCTGTTCGATAACCGCCCGGTTGCGGGCGGATGCCGCGACGGCTTCTGTGGCGAGTTGATGGCGGTCAGTATGGATTGATTGGGTGAGGTCCACGATGACGCCCCAGACACCGACGGGTGTATTGCCTTCGAGGATGTAGTCCGCGGAGAAGAGCAACTTGTGCTGCCGGTTCTTTTTGTCGCGGATTGAGACGTAGATGGACGATGGCCCGCCCACGGCCGCCACGCGTTCCCAGTAGGCCTGGACTTTTGGCCGGTCTTCGGGCTCGAGGTGGGGGAAGACCATTTCCATGGACGGGACCACTTCGCCCCGTTCATACCCGTAGATTCGGTAGAGGCCGTCAGACCAGCGGAAAACGCCGTCGGCGAAGTAGTACTCGACCAGCCCGGTGGGGCAGTCGAGGAAGTCGTCGCTGGGGGCCCGGTCAGGGACTGACCCCGGATATTTGCTCTTTGATGTCATGGGCCGGGCCGTTCGACGTGCTGCGCCCGGCGTTCCTGCGTCTGGGCCTGAAAGGTCCAGAATATCGCAGGGCCACTGTCTGACAACGAAACAAAGCCCCTCCGGAGTGACTCCGGAGGGGCTTCATGTTTTCTAGGAGAAGTGTTCCGGCAGGCCGGGCCTTCCTGAAAGCTTAGAGCGGGCGGATGTTCTCAGCCTGGGGGCCCTTCGGACCCTGGGTGACGTCGAACTCGACCTTCTGGTTCTCGTCCAGCGAGCGGTAGCCGCTGGAAGCGATTGCCGAGTAGTGGGCGAAAACGTCGGCCGACCCGTCATCCGGGGCAATGAAGCCAAAACCCTTTTCGGCGTTGAACCATTTAACTGTGCCTGTAGCCATGCCTTTATCCTTCTGAAATGCTGCTGATCTCCGGCGGCCACGGAAGGCCAACGGCTGCGGAGACATTCGTCCGCTGTCCCCAACGTACGGGGCGCAGGGCCGCGGTGCAAGAGGCTGAGTGCGGGAGTTAATCCCGGGCTGGAGCTATAGTCGGCTCACCATGACAACAATCTCGGTGGTCATTCCCACCCGGAACGATGCGCAGATGCTCGCCGCGTGCCTGGCGGCACTCGGCAGGCAGAGCCGCCGCGCCGACGAGGTGATCGTGGTGGACAACGGCAGCACCGACAACACTGCCGCGGTCTGCACGGCCGCCGGGGCGCGGCGGATCGTCGTTGACCTGCCCGGAATCGCGGCGGCTACCGCCCGCGGATTCGACGAGGCGGACTCGGAAATCATCGCGCGCCTGGATGCCGACTCCGTCCCGCCCGCCGACTGGCTGGAACGTGTCGAAGCCATCCTGGACAAGGCCGGTCCGCTGACCGCGGTGAGCGGGCCCGGGAACTTCTACGGCGGGACGCGGTTTGCGCGCTGGGTGGGCCGGAACATCTGGATTGCCGGTTACTTCTGGGCCATCGGTCTCCTGCTGGGGCATCCGCCGCTGTTTGGCTCAAATTTCGCCCTGCGGGCCGACGTCTGGGAAAAGATCCGCGGCACGGTCCACCGGGGCAGGCCGCCGGTGCACGACGACCTCGACATTTCCTACCAGATCCCGCCGGAGGTGTCCGTGCTCTGGGAGCCGGCGCTGCGGGTAGGCGTCTCGGCCCGCCCGTTCGAAAGCCGGCACGCCGTCGGGCGCCGGCTGTCGATGGCGTGGACGACGTTCGGCGTCGAGTTCAGGTCCGAGCGCCCGCTGCGCCGGCGCCGCCGCCGCAAGAGGTGGGAACGCGCCCACCGGCGCTAGCTGCCTGGCGGCGTCCCGTCGGCGTCGGCGTAGAGCGCGATCAGGTCCCGGCTCATCTGGTGCGGCGACGTTTCGCTGGGGCTGTGGCCGCCGCGATAGACGGAGATCTTCGCGCCGATCGCCTGCGCAAAGCGGCGGTGCAGTGCGAGCGGCCAGAGGTCGTGTTCGCCGACGGCGACGAACTTCGGCAGCGCCGCCGCGGCCAGGACCGGCCGGAGGTCCGGGGCGTGCTGCATCAGCCCGAAAATGTCGTTCACAGCCTTCCGGCGGGTGAAGCGGAAGCGGTATCTCACGAAACGGATCCGGTTCTGCCCCACGCGGACCACGTTGCTGCGGATGCCCGCGATCATCAGCGCCGCGCCGACCCTGGCGCTGGCCCAGCCGCTGAACCGGCCGATCCGTTGGACCCCCCGGAAGCTGTTGCCGGGCTCGGGTGGGCAGCTGAGCAGCGTGAGGCTGCGGAACAGCTCCGGCCGTTGCGCGAACGCCACCTGCGCGACGATCGCGGCGAAGGAGTAGCCGACGACGTGCGCGGCGCCCTCCCCGTCCTCCAGCAGGGCGATCAGGTCGTCGGTGAAGAGCTGGTAGTCGTAGTGCTCCCGCGGCGGGTCGAGGTGCTCGGGGCCGGCGTCGGCGGACTCATACTGGCCCGCGATGTCGCAGCTGAGCACAAAGTAGCCGGCGGCCGCGAGCCGGGGCAGCATCAGCGAGAAGTCTTCCTTGGACCCCGTCGCGCCCGGGACCATCAGCACCCGTGGATGGGCCGGGTTGCCCATGGACAAGGTCGCCAGCTCACCGCTCGGCGCATGGAAGGTCCCGCGGACAGAGCCCGACGGCGGGGCGAACCAGTCGACGTCGGGCAGGGCGGCGTCCAGCCGGGCCGCCTCGTCGATGAGCCCCGAGCCGAAGACCCCGGGGTCCGGTTCCGGTGTGCCCGGAAGATTGCGGCCTGTTGACGCCATGGACTAAACATAGCCCCCGGCGCGGGGGCGGTTCCCGGACGGCGGTCCGCCGGGGTCCTCAGGCGCCGGCCACCCTGCGCACGAACGCGTGCAGGCGGCGGTAGACCTCCTGCGACTCCGGGTAGCGGAAGTCTTGCTGCCACGTGTGTTCGGTGTTTGGAGAGTCCCAGCCGTATATCAGGGTGTCAACGTGCACCTCGTGCTCCCGCAGGCGCTCGATGAAGTTCAGGTTGGCGGCGTAGAAGAAGTCGCGTTCCGAGGTGGTCACGAAGACCGGCGGGAACCGGGCGTCGAGCCACTCGATCGGGGACAGGAAACCGGCCGCCCTGCGCAGCTCCGCGATGCGGCGTCGGCCAGGGCGGCGCGCTGCCCGGGGCAGGAGCATCCGGACGAAGTCCAGGCTGAGGACGAAGCCCTTGTCGAAGAACACGGAGAAGTCCACGACGCTGCAATGCTGCACCAGCCCGCGCAGGCTTGAGGCGGGGGTTGCCGGCGCCAGCGCGTAATGGCCGGCCAGTTCGGGACGGAAGCTGGCAGCGGCAAGGAGAGCGGCGATCTGGCCGCCGGCGGAGTCGCCGCCGAGGACAATCCTGGCGGGGTCGCCGCCGAAGCCCGCGATGTTGTCGCGGACCCAGGCCAGCGCAGCGTTGGCGTCCTGGAGGACGTGGGCCATGTGGAAGCGCGGGGCCCGGCGGTAGTTCACGTTGACGGCGACCATCCCGCCCTCCGCCTGGCTGGCGCAGTACTTGGTCAGCGAGGCCTTGTCGCCCGAGGTCCAGCCTCCGCCGTGGAAGTAGACATAGACCGGCTGCGGCCCGGCGCCGTCCGCAGGAGCGGCCCCAGCGGCGGACGGGGTGATGACGTCCAGGCGGTGAGCCCTGATGCCGTCGCCCACGAAGTCAATGTCGTGGAAGTAGTCGACGCCGGTGACGGGGTCGGCGTTGAAGCGGGCCTTTTCGCTCGGGCCCAGCGAGTGCATCAGGACCCGCCAGGCCCACACCGGAACCCGGCGGAGCACGCCGCGCGCGCGGCGTGCGAGGCCGAAGGCGCCGCCGGCCGGCTGTGCAGGGTATTGCACGGGCTGCTGCGGGAAGGGTTGCTGGAGTGGTGGCTGGACCGCCGGGGTCATGCTGCCATTCTAGCTGGCACGGCCGTGCTACCACGGTGAGGACAGCCTGTTCCCGGAGGCACCCGGGGCTACGCCCCGGACCTCAGCCTGGGTGCGGCTGAGCTCAGTCCGGCAGTTCCTGGACCGTGCCGGCGGCGCCGTCCACGGTGACCCGCTGGCCGGTGTGCAGCCGCGTGGTGGCATCCGGCACGCCCACCACCGCCGGGATCCCGTACTCACGGGCGACCACGGCCCCGTGCGAGATGACGCCGCCCATCTCCATGACCAGGGCACCGGCCGTCATAAAAAGCGGGGTCCAGCCGGGGTCGGTCGATGGGGCCACCAGGATTTCGCCGGGCTCGAGGCGGGCGCCTACCGGGTCCAGGATCACCCTGACCAGCCCGGTGGCGGTGCCGGCCGATGCCGGGGTCCCGGACAGGGCGCCGGTGGCCGGACGCTTCGCCATCACGGCGGCCTCCACGTCGGTCCCGTCCGAGAGCAACACCCGCGGGATGTGGCGGCGGCGCAGTTCGACGTCGTACAGGCGGCGGCGGCTCGCGACCAGAGGCTGCATTCCGGCACCCCGCAGGGCCACCCGGAGCTCGGCGAAGTCCAGGAAGAACACATCGTCGGGCGCCGCGATAACCCCGGCACGCACCAGCTCTTCGCCAACCAGCAACAGCTGCCGGTGCATTTCGCCGAGGATCTTGACGATGTGGAACTTGGGCAGCTCGCGCAGGCCGGACAGCTCCCGGACCCGGCGCAGGGACAGCTCGAGCAGCCGGGCCCGCCACTGGCCCCGGGCGCCGGCGCGCTCCACGAGACTGCGGATCCTCTCCTCCGCGTGCTCGGCGGCCCGGCGGAATTGCCGGTCCGGGGCCTGCTCCGGGTCCTCGACGCGCAGGTAGTTGGAGATCATTCCCAGGATGTGGTCCGGCTGGTCCGACCAGCGCGGCATGCCCAGATCGATCTCGGCCACCGCCCGGTGGCCGTACCGGACCAGGAAGTCACGGACCCCGGCCTGCGCCGGCGCGGGAAGCGAGCCGGCGCGGTATGCCGCCGCGAGCCGCGCCGGGTCCTGCGCCAGGAAGACGTCCCGCGAGTCGGGATCGGCGCCGATCCCGACGGCCAGTTGCCAGAGTTCCAGGTCCATCTCGGTGGTCACATTGTGCGGCAGCCCGCGCAGTACCGCCTCCAGCTCGCGCGGCGGGGCGATGCCGCGAAGCAGCCGCCGTGCCACGGCCAGCATGATGTAGCCCACGGATGGCCCGGGCAGGGTGGCGCGGATCAGCCCGTCAATGGTCCGATTGGTGATCTGTTCGGTGTAGTCGAGCCGCTGCACGGCGGTGGCGGGCTCGGGCAGCACCAGCTCCGCTTCGAGGCGTTTTCCGTAGGCCTCGGCCCGGCGAAGTTCGGCCTCAGGCCGGAGGGCGGCGCCAAGCAGCGCCGGGATCAGCCCGAGGAGCATGGCCAGGGTGGTGCTGGCCTCGGCGCCCTGGACCTGCCCACCGCCGGTGGCCCGGGCGGGCCGGGGGAGGGCCTTCCGGGGGCGTTGCCTGAGCGCGAATCGCGGATCCGCCAGCAGTTCGGGGAAGATCGCGGCCGATCTGCCGTCCGCCAGCGGCAGCACCCGCGTCAGGTAGCGGCGGCCCCACTTGTTCTGCACAATCGCGGTGAGGTCCACGTACATTCGCAGCCCGGGGTTGACGTACCGCCAGGGGCCCTTGCGGTTCCGCATCAGGCCGAGGGCCGCGAGCCCGATCGGCGTGATCGGGCGGGTGAGCCCCTGGAACAGGGTGCCGCAGAGGTAGACGCGCGCCCCGGCCGAGGGCGGATCAATGGGGGTCGGGGTGTTGGAGAACGGATCCTCCAGCGGATACAGCGTGGTGATCGGACGGGACTGCGTCAGCCAGGCCTTGCCCGCGGCGTCGATGACCCACTCCACATCCTGCGGCGCGCCGAAGAGACGCTGGACTGCGTCGCCGAGGCGGGTCAGTTCGGTGAGTTCGGCGTCCGCCAGGCTCCAGCCGCGTGCGGGACCGCCGTCGCCCGGAACCCGGGCCAGGACCGCCGCCGTCGCGGTGTCCACGGTGAACTGGTCAGGATTCACGGCGCCCGACACCACAGCCTGCCCCGCGCCGGGGCTGGCGTTGATCACCGTCTCGGTCCGGGTTCCGGTCACCGGGTTGGCGGTGAACATCACGCCTGCAGTGGCGGCGTCGACCATGAGCTGGACGACGACGGCGAGCCCCACCTCGCGGTGGCTGATCCCGTTGGCGGACCGGTAGGCCACCGCCCGGTCGGTCCATAGCGAAGCCCAGCAGCGCCGCACGGCGTCGACGACGGCGTCGGCGCCGCTGACGCCGGTGAACGAGTCCTGCTGGCCGGCGAAGCTTGCAAAGGGCAGGTCCTCGGCCGTGGCCGAGGACCGCACCGCGACGGCCGGCTGCGCGCCCAGCAAGCCGTAGGCCTCCCGCAGCGCCGCGTCGACGCCGGGCGGAACCGGCGCTGACAGGATCAGCTCTCGGGCGCTGGCCGCCAGGCGGTCCAGTTCCGCCGGCCCCGGACCGGCCGCCTGGCCAGCCGCTGCGCCGGTAGCGCTGTCGGCGGGCGCGCCGTCGGCAGCCGCGTCGAGCCGGGCGGCCAGGGCTGCCAGCGCGGGCGGGGCCGCGAGGCGGTAGGCGTCGGTGGTGAGGCAGAAGCCGCGCGGCACCGGAAAGTCCGCGGCGGTGAGCCTGCCAAGGTTCAGCGCCTTACCGCCGACCAACCGCAGGGGAGCGGAGGCGGTCCGGCCAAGGTCCGGCACGAACTCGTCCGGCGCAGCGGCGTCCGGCTCACCGTCGTCCGCTTCGGAGCGCATGGCTTGCGCGCCTAGTCGCTCGCCGGGTCGCCGGCGTCCTCCCACTGGACGTCCAGGTTGCGGAACACCGGCGGCGAATCGCACAGGGCCGCCATGCGCGCCGCGAATTCGGAGGTTTCCGGCCGCCGGGAATTCTCCATCGCCGACTCGTAGGAATCGAACTCGACGATGGTGAGGTACGTGCCGGGCCGGTCACGGTCCGCGGTGTTCAGGATCCGACGGAAGGTCGGGGCGGTTTCACCCTCGGTCCGGGAGGGCCTGCCGAGCGCTTCGATCTCCTCGATGCGGGACGACTGGTATTCGATGATCTGCACAAACCTGGCCATGACGGCTCCTTGACGGCTGCGGGTGCTGATGCGCATCACGCTAGACCCGCCGTCCCGGCAGTGCAAGGGCCGCACGATCCCCTGCCCGTTCGGCTAGGGCGTCAGCAGGACCTTGATGGCGCGCCGTTCGTCCATGGCGCGGTAGGCCTCCGGCGCCTCCTCCAGCGGCATGACGACGTCGAACACCCGGCCGGGGTTGATGCTGCCGTCCAGCACGTCGGCGAGCAGTTCCGGAATGTAGGTCCGGGCGGGAGCCATCCCGCCGCCGATCGAGATGTTGGTGTCGAACAGGTAGCGCAGCGGAATCTCGGCGCCGCCGGTCGGCACGCCCACGAAGCCGAGGGCGCCGCCCGGGCGGACGCTGTGCAGCGCCTGCTCCATGGATTCCTTGGTGCCGACGCATTCCAGCACGGAATCGGCCAGCACTCCGCCGAGCAGTTCGCGGACCTTCGCGACGCCGTCGTCCCCGCGCTCCGCGACGATGTCCGTGGCGCCGAACTCCCGGGCGATGGCTTGCCGGTCGGCGTGCCGGGACATGGCGATGATCCGTTCCGCGCCCAGCCGCTTGGCGGCCAGGACTCCACAGAGGCCCACGGCGCCGTCGCCCACCACGACGACGGTCCGGCCCGGTCCCGCTTTTGCCGCGAGGGCTGCGTGGTGGCCGGTGGCCATGACGTCGGAGAGGGTCAGCAGGCTGGCGCGCAGCGCGTCGTCGGGCTCGGTGATGCCAGGAACCTTGACGAGGGTGGCGTCGGCGAGCGGGACCCGGACTGCCTGGCCCTGGCCTCCGTCGATGGCCAGCCCGGCGTCGTCCTTGCCGCCCCAGCCGGCCAGGTGGTCGCAGGCGACCGTGACACCGTTGAGGCACTGCGGGCACTTGCCGCAGCTGACCACGAACGGCGCGATCACCAGGTCCCCCACGGCCAGATCGGTCACCGCGTCGCCGATGCTTTCGACCAGGCCGATGAACTCATGGCCGATCGCACGCGGCTCGTGCGTGGGCCGGACGCCGCGGTACGGCCACAGATCGGAGCCGCAGACGCAGGAGGCCGTGACTTTTACGACGGCGTCGGTGGGCTGCTGGATGGTGGGGTAGTCGCGGTCTTCGACCCGGATGTCGCCGGGGCCGTGGATGATCGTGGCGCGCATGGGGGCTCCTCGCCTGGTCGCGGATGGGGGTGGAAACGAGTCTAGTCCCGGAGGTCGGTGGCGGTCCCGGGGCGGAGCAGCCGGCTGATCCGGTCCTGGACCCTCAACTCCGGCGCGGACTCATGGTTGAACAGGATGCGGTAGATGACCGGCGCCACCCTGGCTTCGAGGGTGAGCTGCGATGACTCCGGCACGGTCCCGGATTTCACCGCCTGGATGGCCATCCGAAGGTTTTGTTCCACCGAGGAGCTGATGTCCGCCTCGGCCACGCCCCGGTACCCGGCCACGTCGGTGACGCAGCGCTCCACGCTGCTGGCCTTCAGGTACTGCAGGTCCCGGAAGAGCAGGTCGGCCACGTTTTCAATGCTGGACTCAGCCAAGGTTCGCCTCACACCACACTTGGGTCCCGTCGGCCTTATGGAGCATGGCGCGCTCGGCCGAGGTCCAGTACCTGACCCAGAGGATCTTTCCGTCCGGGGTCGCGAGCTCCACCGTTGCGGCGGCCGGGACACGGCCGGGCCGGCGCACCATCACGGGTGCGCCGGCCGCCAGGCCAAGCCAGTTGGTGACCCGCACCAGGTCCGCGGGCGGCGCCTCAGACGGCTTCAAGCACGCTGACGTAGTTCGCAATGCCCACGCCGCCCATATTCTGAACCGCGGCACGTCGCGGGGCGGCCAGCTGCATGTCCCCGGCGGTGCCGGTGAGCTGCATCGCCGCGATGACATGCTGCGAGACGCCGGTGGCCCCGACCGGGTGGCCCTTGGCCTTGAGTCCGCCCGAGACGTTGACCGGCAGCTTGCCGTCCTTGAAGACCCAGCCTTCCTTGACCGCGCGGGCGCCCTGGCCCGGCTCGGTCAGGCCCATGGCCTCGTACATCAGCAGCTCGGCGATGGTGAAGCAGTCGTGCACCTCCGCGAAGTCCAGGTCCTCCAGCCCGACGCCGGCCATGCCCAGGGCCCGCTGCCAGGAGGCGCGGGTCGCGGCAAAGGCGGTGGGGTCGCGGCGGTCGGTCGGGAAGAAATCGTTCGCCTGGCCGAAGCCGGCCAGCCGGACCGGCGCGGTGGCGCCGCCGGTGGGTGCAACGCTGAGCACGACGGCGGCGGCGCCGTCGGAGACGGGAGAGCAGTCGGTACGGCGCAGCGGATCGGCGACCATCGGGTTCTTGTCCGAGACCGTCTGGCAGAACTCCTCACCGAGGTCCTTGCGGAGTTGCGCGTAGGGGTTGTCCACGCCGTTGCGGTGGTTCTTCGCGGCGATCGAGCCCAAAACATCGGACACTGGACCGTAGCGCTTCTCGTAGTGCTTGGCCACTTCGGCGAAGAGCCCCGTGAAGCCGGTGCTGGAGGGCTTGCCGGCCATGTCGTAGTCCGCGCCGAGCAGGGCGGCGCCCACGACGTCGGCGCCGGCCTGGGTCATCTTTTCGGCCCCGATCACCAGAACCGTCTTGGCGGTACCCGCCAGCAGCGACTTGGTGCCCTGCTGGAACGCGGCCGAGCCCGAGGCGCACGCGTTCTCCACCCGCGTCGATGGCACGTTGGCGAGCTGCTCCGAGACCTGCAGTGCGAGCGAGGACGGGAACGCCAGCGGCATCATCCCGGAGTTGAACTGGCCCAGGTAGATCTCGTCGATCTGGCCGGGCTCGATGCCCGCGTTGCCGATCGCCTCGGTGGCAACCTGGACGATCAGGGACTCGAGGGTCTCCTCCGTGAGCTTGCCGAAGCGGCTGTGGCCCCAGCCGGTGAGCAGGACATCCTTGCCGAACTGGTCCTTGAGGCTCATGCCGTGGCTCCTTCCAGGCTGCCGGCTTCACGGGTGACGTCGAGGGAGGGATCGACGTCGAACTCGGCTTCAGTCTTTTCGCGGATCTCCGCCGCGGTTACGCCGGGGGCGAGGCGGGTGAGCGTGAGCTGGCGAACGCCCGTTTCTGCATTTTTCACCAGGTCAAACACTGCGAGGTCGCTGATGATGCGGTCCACGCAGCTCAGCCCGGTGAGCGGCAGGGTGCATTCCTTCACGATCTTGGCGGTGCCGTCCTTGGCGTTGTGTTCGGTGAGGACCACGACGCGCGGGGTGCCGGCCACGAGGTCCATGGCGCCGCCCATGCCCTTGACCATCTTGCCGGGGATGGTCCAGTTAGCCAGGTCGCCGGCGCCGGAGACCTGCATGGCGCCGAGGATGGCGACCTTGACGTGGCCGCCGCGGATCATGCCGAAGGAGGTGGCCGAGTCGAAGATGCTGCCGCCGGGCAGGACGGTGACCGTCTGCTTGCCGGCATTGATCAGGTCCGCGTCCTCCTCGCCCTCGTAGGGGAACGGACCCATGCCGAGCAGGCCGTTCTCGCTCTGCAGCACCACGCGGACGCCCTCGCGCAGGTTGTTGGCGACGAGCGTGGGGATGCCGATGCCGAGGTTGACGTAATCGCCGTCATTGAGTTCTTCGGCCGCGATGGCGGCCATTTCGTTCCGGGTCCAAGCCATGGTGTTTCTCCTGAAAAGTGTGGGTGGCGGCGCTCAGGCCGGATTAGACGGTGACGGCGGAGGCGGCAGCGTTGTCCGTCTCGGCCGCTTCGGCGCGGGGCCGGACGGTGCGCTGCTCGATGTCCTTGGCCCGGTCGCTGGCCTGAACCAGGCGCTGCACGAAGACGCCGGGGGTGACGATGTGGTTGGGATCGAGTGCGCCGGGTTCGACGATCACCTCGGCCTCCGCAACGGTGACGATGCCGGCCGTGGCGACCACGGGATTGAAGTTCTGCGCGGTGTAGCGGTAGATCAGGTTGCCGTCCGTGTCGGCGGTGTGCGCGTGGACCAGGGAGACGTCGGCCTTGATGGCACGCTCCTGGACATACGTTTCGCCGTCGAACTCCGCCAGCGGCTTGCCTTCGGCGACGAGGGTGCCGACGCCGGTCTTGGTGTAGAAGGCCGGGATGCCGGCGCCGCCGGCGCGGAGGCGCTCGGCGAGGGTGCCCTGCGGGGTGAACTCGACCTCCAGCTGGCCGGCGAGGTACTGCTCCGCGAAGAGCTTGTTTTCGCCCACGTAGGAGGCAATGACCTTGCGGACCTGGCCCGCCTCGATGAGCACGCCGAGGCCCTTGCCGTCCACGCCCATGTTGTTGGAGACCACGGTGAGGTCCTTGACGCCGGAGTCCCGGACCGCCTCGATCAGGTCTGCCGGAATGCCGCTGAGGCCGAAGCCGCCGACCGCCAGCGTCATGCCGTCCCGCAGCACGTCCTGCAGCGCCGCTGCCGCGCCGGATTTCACCTTTGACATTTGCATCTCCTCATTGAGCTTCTGAGTAACCGGCGGCGGCCTGGCCACGGGACCGCCGCCGTGATCCACGTTGTGGACTGTTCGCCTGAGGAAGGAGCCTATGGTGTGGCGTAGAGCACTGTCAACGCCGGAAATCCGCAACTTTCCGTGCTTTTTTACAGTGTGGACGCTAGGCTGGGCACTGTCCACAATGTGGATGGTTTGATGATTGTTTTGAGGAAATGCGAGGAAAAGATGAACTCCGTCCCCGTACAGGGAGCCCAGGTGGTAAGCCGCGTCGCGGCCCTGCTGAGGATCGTGGGACGGAAGCCGGAAGGCTCCCCGCTCGTGGAACTGGTCCGCGAATCCGGTCTGACGCGTCCCACCGCCCACCGGCTGCTCACTTCCCTGGCCGCCGAGGGACTGCTGGACCAGGATCCGCACAGCGGCAACTGGGTGCTGGGCCCGGAGATCCTGCTGATGGGATCGGTGGCTTCGGCGCGTTTCCCGCTGGAGGACATTGCCCGGCCCAGCCTGCGCCGGCTGGCAGAGGAAACCGGGGAGAGCGCCTTCTTCTCGATCCGCCGCGGCGCCGAGACGGTGTGCCTCCTCCGGGAGGAGGGCAGTTTCCCGGTCCGCTCCTTCGTGCTGCATGAGGGTGTCCGTTTTCCGCTGGGCGTTGCCTCCGCCGGCACCGCCATCATGGCGTTCCTGCCCGCGGCGGAGCAGGAGGAGCTGCTGGCCGGCTGGGCCACCCACGCCGGGAGCTTTGCCGCCGCCCACAGCGAGGAAGTGGTCCGCGCGAACCTGGAAGCGACGCGGCAGGCAGGCTATTCGGTCAACCCGGGCCTGGTGCTGGAAGGCAGCTGGGGAATGGGCGCCGCCGTTTTCGACCAGCGCGGCCGGCCGGCGTGGGCGCTGTCCCTGACCGGGATTGAACCGCGTTTCCGGGCGGACCGCCGTGAATACCTCGGGCGCCTGCTGATGGACGAAGCGCACCGGATATCCCTGCAGCTGCAGGGCAGTTGAGCCGCCGCCGGCGCCGTCTCGACAAACCGGCGGGCGCGGAGCACGATTGGAATTGCAGCCGTGGCTGCATGCGCTGCAGACAGCGCCCATTCCCCAGTCCGGGTGGCGCGTCTGGCCCAAAAACTACTTCCCCGCCTTAATGCTGGGGGACTGGGAGCAGGAGAAGAGAGCGGCGGACGCGGTCCAGGCCGGAGCGAAACGGCGTCGCGGGAAGCGGCGTCGGCGCACCAGATGAGCCGGTTTCCCGGCCGCAATCCTCCAGCCCCAAAAAGGAATGAGTCCCATGACTCGCCGAGCAGAATCCCCTCACGCGCCGCGCTTGCTGCGCGTTCTCATCGCTTTCATCGCCGCGCTCGTGTTGCCATTTACCGTCAGTGCTCCAGCCGTCAGCGCTGCCGCCGTCGCGGGTGGCGAAGAATCCGCCAGGACGTGGACGGTCCAGGTCGGGTCCGAATCCTCGAGCCAGGCCATCCAGGGCATGGCCTTCCTGCCCGGAAACATCTACATCAACGCGGGCGACAAGGTCACCTGGGAGGCCAACTCCGCCGAGATCCACACCGTGACGTTCCTGGCCAAGGGCCAGTCCCTGAGGTCCACCCAGCCCTTCAACCCATCGCTGCCGCAGAACATCTACCAGCGCGGCGGCAAGGCCTATGACGGGCATTCGTATTACAACTCCGGGGTCATGACGAACGTGTCCGACAGTGGCTTTAAGCAAGTCACGAAATACACCCTGGCATTCCCGCGCAAGGGCAACTTCACCTATTACTGCCTGGTCCACGGCATGGCCATGAAAGGAGTAGTCCACGTCCGGGCGGCCGGAACCGACTACCCTTACAGCCAGGCGCAGTACGACCGCCAGGCGGGGAGGCAGGAACGGGCCATCCTGCGGGACGGACGCCAGGCATGGGAGGACGCCCGGGACCAGGCGGACGAACACACCGTGATCGCGGGAACGGATAACGGAACGTCCATGGTGATGCGCTTCGTCCAGCAGAAGGTCGAAATCCGGGTGGGCGAGAAAGTGACCTTCGTCAACAGCGGCATGGGCGCCCCGCACACCGTCACTTTCGGCAAGGAACCCGCCAATGTCTTCGTCCCCCGGGGCAACCCGGCGAAGTTTGCCGGTGGCGACCTCAACTCAGGAATCATGCCCCCGCACAGCAAGTTCACCGTGACCTTCACCAAGGCCGGCGAGTTCGACTACATCTGCGGCCTACATGACTTCATGGGCATGGTGGGCACCGTGGAAGTCCGGAGGTGACCGGGCGGAACGATCCGGCCAGGAACCCTTAGCGGAGCGTCACTGCTTCCACCAGGTGTCGAAGATGGTGACCGGGACGGTGCGCTTGTGCCGCGTCCGCAGGTATTTCTGCTCGATCAGCTCGGCCGCGGCGTCGGGGATGTCGCGGCCTTCGAGGTAGTCATCGATGGTGTCGTAGCTCAGGCCGAGTTCTTCCTCATCGGTGCGTCCGGGCTTGTGGTCCAGGAGGTCCGCCGTCGGGACCTTCTCCCAGATGCGGGCCGGGGCGCCGAGTTCGGCCAGCAGGGCGCGGTTCTGGCGCTTGTTCAGGCCGAACAGCGGCAGGATGTCCGCGCCGCCGTCGCCGTATTTGGTGAAGAATCCGGTCACGGATTCGGCGCCGTGGTCGGTGCCGATCACCAGGTAGTTGTGCTCCCCGGCCAGGGCGTACTGGGCGATCATGCGTGTGCGGGCCTTGGTGTTGCCCTTGTGGAAGTCGGAAATGCCGTTGCCCACGGTCTTTTCGAATTCATCCTCGAAGCCGTCCACCGCGGCCGAGATGTTGAAGGTCCACTCCGTTTTGGCCCGCACAAAGTCCAGGGCCGCCTGGGCGTCGTCCTCATCGTGCTGCACGCCGTAGGGAAGCCGCACCGCGACGAAGTTCGCCTCCACGCCCTCGGCGTCGAGCTCCTCGACCGCGAGCTGCGCCAGCCGTCCTGCCAGCGAGGAGTCGAGGCCGCCGGAGATGCCCAGGACGAAGCCCTTGGTGTGGCTCGCCTTGAGGTAGTCCTTGAGGAACGTGACGCGTTTGCGCACCTCCCCGGCGGGGTCGATCCGGGGCTGCACGCCCATTTCTTCAATGATCTTCGCCTGGAGTTCACGCATGCCTCACAGCCTAGCCAGCCGAGTCAATCGTGCTCAACTGTTGCCGACCGGCCGGGTGCCCGGTTTCGCTATGCTTCCGGACCGCCGCTGAGCTTCCGGACGGCCGCTAGGCGGGTCCGCGCCGCGTCTGTCCGGAACCGCCGCCCGAATCCGGAAGCGCCGCCAAGACCCCTCCCGCCGGCACCCCTCGCAGGCGTAGCGTATGGCCATGGAGACGACGGGATGCGTGGTGGCCGGCGGCGGTCCGGCCGGGATGATGCTCGGCCTGCTGCTGGCCCGGGCCGGGGTGCAGGTGACGGTCCTGGAAAAGCACGCGGATTTCCTGCGCGACTTCCGCGGCGACACGGTGCACCCGTCCACCATCCGGCTGATTGACGAACTCGGCCTCGGCCAGGAGTTCCGCCGCCTGCCGCAAAGCCGCCTGAAGAGCGTCGTGTTCCCGGTCCCGGGCGGGCCGCCGGTGACCATGGGCGACTTTGATTCGCTGCGGCCGCCGTACAACTACATCGCCATGATGCCGCAGTGGGATTTCCTCAACTTCCTGGCCGCAGCTGCTGCCGAGGAGCCCGGCTTCACCCTGCTGATGAGCCACACGGCCACCGGGCTGGTTCGCGACGGGGGCCGTGTCCGCGGGATCCGGTTCCGCGACCCGGACGGCGCGCAGGACGAGCTCCGGGCGGACCTGGTGGTCGCGACGGACGGCCGCCACTCCGCGTTGCGTGCCGCCGTCGGGCTGGCGCCGAAAGAGTTTCCGGTTCCTTTCGACACCTGGTGGTTCCGGCTGCCCCGGTATCCCGCCGAACTTGGCGAAGTGGCCGGGCTGGTGCCGGCGTTCGGTCCCGGAGAGGCGCTGGTGGCCTTGTCCCGCAACGATTACTACCAAATGGGCTACCTCGCCCCGAAAGGCACCGACGCCAGGATCCGTGCGGAGGGCGTCGAGGGCTTCCGGCGCCGGATCGCCGGGCTTCGGCCGGACCTCGCGGACCGGGTGGACGCCATCCGTTCCCTCGATGACCTGCACTGGCTCGACGTCCGCCTGGACCGGCTGCAGTCGTGGCACGTCAACGGTCTGCTCTGCATCGGCGACGCCGCGCATGCGATGTCCCCGGCCGGCGGTGTCGGCATCAACCTCGCCATCCAGGACGCCGTGGCGGCGGCGGAAATCCTCGCCCCCGCGCTGCTCCGCGGCCGGGTCACGGCGGCGGACCTCCGACGCGTCGAACGACGACGGCGGCTCCCGACCGTCGTCGTGCAGACGGGACAGCGGCTCATGCACCGCGCGGTCTTTGGCCCGATCATGGCCGGACAACGCACCAAGTTTCCGGCCGTCGCGCTCTTCCTGGCCCGGCGGATTCCAGCGGTCCGCCGGATCATTCCCCGGCTCATCGGCTTCGGACCCCGCCCGGAACACGCCCCCGCCTTCGCGCGCCGCGCCGAGGCCCGGCCCCAGCCGCACGCCTAGCCCCTCACTGACGTCGATGGCTCCGCAGGTGCCCATTGGCGTCACCAAAACGGCGGTTACGGAGCCGCGGATGCGCCTCAGCCGTGCGCGACGAGGTAACTGATCAGGCCGTCGACCGTGGCGACTGCCGGATAGTCGCGCTCCGGGATGTCCACGCCGGTCGCCGTGTCGATGGTTTCAACGAGCCGCAGGAAATCCAGCGAGTCCAGCTCGAGGTCCTGCCGGAGCCGGGCCTCGCCGCCGACGTCGTCCAGCTCAACATCCGGTGCGACTTTCCCCAGCGCGGCACGCACCGCGGCCCGGGCATCCTGTTCATTCATGGTGTCTCCGTCTTCACAGTTCGTCCGGTTTCTGCAGCAGCTCTTGGATCCGGGCAAGGAAGCGGCCGCCGCGCAACCCGTCGCTGACCCGGTGGTCGGCCGAGAGGGTGGCGATCGCGGCGGCCCGGACGCCCAGCATCCCGTTCTCCGCCCAGGGTTGCTCCAGCACGCGGCCAAAGCCCACCATCGCCACCTGCGGCGGATAGATCACCCCGTAGACGCTGTCCACGCCGAGGTCCCCGAGATTCGTCACGGTGATGGTGGGGTCCGCCATCTCGGCGCGCTGCAGCCGTCCGGCCCGCGCGCGGCTGACCAGGTCCCGCAGCTGTTCCATCAGCTCGTCGAGGGCCAGGGTGTCGGCGTCGTGGAGCGCGGGGGCCACCAGGCCACCCTGGCGCAGGGCCACCGCGACGCCCAGATGCACCGCGGCGCTGGGCCGGTACTCCCCGTCCAGATAGAAGCCGTTGACCTCCGGGACTTCCTTGGCCGCGAGCGCCGCCGCCTTGAGCAGGAGGGCGGAGGGCACTAACCGGGACGCCACCGGCCGCTGCGCATTGACGGTCTGCATCCAGCCGACGGCGGCGCGCAGGTCCAGGGTTGTGCTCAGGTAGTAGTGCGGGATGGTCTGCTTGGAGCGCGACATCAGCGCCCCGATGGCCCGGCGCAGGGTGGCCACCCGTTCGCGGGCCTCCGCGGGCTTCTCCGCAGCCTGCGCCGGCGCTTCCGGCGGGGCCGCTTCGGCCTCAGCCGCTTCCGCAGCCTGCGCCGATGCCGCCGGCGCTTCCGCAGCCGCCCCTCGCGGTCCCGCCTCCCGGAGACCGGCCTCCGGCTGGCGGGCTGCGGCGCCCTGCACGTCTTCCACGGTCACGGCGCCCTCCGGTCCGGTGCCGGCGACGGACGAAAGCTCGACGCCGAGTTCGGCGGCGAGCCGTCTGGCCCGCGGCGAGGACCGCACCCGCCCTGCGGCCGCCGGACGGGCTGCCACGGCGTGCTCCACGTCGGCGCGGGTGATCGCGCCATCCTTGCCGGTGCCGTGGATCCGTCCGGTGTCGACGCCGAGCCGGTGCGCGAGGTGCCGGACCGGCGGCGCGATCGGAGGGGCTTCCGGGGGAGGGGCCGGCTTCGCGGCCGCGGGCCGGGGCGGCGGCGCCTCGCGGCTGGGAGCCCCGACCTCGGCCGGGGTCTGCGTGATCCGGGCCAGCGGCGTGCCCACCGGCACGGTCTCGCCGATGTCCACGAGGAGGTCCGCGACCACCCCCTCCTGGAAGGATTCGACGTCCATCACGGTCTTGTCCGTGTCCACCACGGCCACGAGGTCGCCGCGGCGGACGTAGTCGCCGGGCTTGACCAGCCATTCGACGATCTTGCCGTGCTCCATATCGGCCCCGAGCGAGGGCATCAGGAAGTCACCCACGTGCCCCGACCGCCTCCCGCGCTGCCGCGACGACCCGTTCCGCGGAGGGCAGGGCGGCGAGTTCAAGGTGCTTGGAGTAGGGGATCGGCACCTCGGCGCTGCAGACCCGGCCTACGGGCGCGTCCAGCTCGAAAAACGCGTGTTCGCTGATCCGGGCGCTGATTTCGGCGGAGATGCTGCCGCTGCGCCAGCCCTCGTCCACCACCACGGCACGGTGTGTCCTGGCCACCGAGTCGAGGATGGCGGCGTCGTCGAGCGGCCGCAGCGTGCGCAGGTCCAGCACTTCGGCGTCGATGCCTTCGGCGGCGAGCTGCCCGGCGGCCTCGAGGGTGAGGGGGAGCGTCCCGCCGTAGGTGATGAGTGAGACGTCGGCGCCGGGCCGCCGGATGGCGGCGCTGCTGATGTCCACCGCGCCGGCGTCCTCGGCGAGTTCGCCGGGGACGTTGTAGAGCGAGCCGTGTTCGAAGATCAGCACCGGGTCCGGGTCCTGGAGCGCGGTCCACAGCATCCCGCGGGCGTCTTCGAGGGTGGCGGGGGTGAGGATCCGCAGCCCGGGGATGTGCGCGTACCACCCCTCCAGGCTGTGCGAATGCTGGGCACCAAGCTGGCGGCCGGCCCCGGTGGTCATCCGGATCACCAGCGGCACGTGGAACTGGCCGCCGGACATGTGCAGCAGGGATGCGGCGTTGTTCACGATCTGGTCGAGGGCCAGGAGGCTGAAGTTGACGGTCATGATCTCCACGATGGGTCGCATCCCGCCGAGCGCGGCGCCGATCCCGGCGCCGACGAACCCGGACTCGGACAGCGGGGTGTCCCGGATCCGTTCCGGCCCGAACTCCTCCAGCAGGCCCAGGCTTACGGCGAAGGAGCCGCCGTAGGCGCCCACATCCTCGCCCATCAGGAAAACCCGCTTGTCACGCTGCAGGGCGTCGCGGATCCCGGCCCGGAGCGCCTCCCGGTAGCTGGATTTCATGACCCGTCCCCTTCCTGCCAGGCGCCGGGGTCGCTGTACACAAAACGCGTGAGGTCCTCGAGCGGCTCCGGCGTGCCGGCCTCCGCAACCTCGACGCCGGCCGCGACTTCCGCTTCGGCGTCGGCCTGCAGTTGCTGCCAGTCCGCTTCGGTCAGCTGGCCGGCGGCCTCCATCGCCGAGCGCAGCAGCGTGATCGGATCCCGCTCCAGCCACCGCGCCACCTCGGCCTTGTCCCGGTACCGTTCCGGGTCGAACATCGAATGCGCCCGGAACCGGTAGGTGCGCAGTTCCAGGAAGTGCGGCCCGCCGCCGGCCCGGACCGCGTCGACGGCGCGACGGGCGGTCTCCTCGACGGCCAGCACGTCCATCCCGTCCACGGCCCAGGCGGCAATCTCGTAGCCGGCCGCCTTCAGCGCGATGTCGGTCTGCGACTCGGAACGGCCCAGCGCCGTGCCCATCGCGTAAAGGTTGTTTTCACAGCAGAACAGCACCGGCAGCTGCCAGAGAGCGGCGAGGTTGAGGCTTTCATGGAACTCGCCCTCCGCGACGGCGCCCTCACCGAAAAAGCACACGGTGACGCGGGACCGGCCGGCCATCTTGTCCGCGAGCGCCAGCCCGACGGCGAGCGGCAGTCCGCCGGCGACGATCGCGTTCCCGCCGTAGAAGCGCGTGGCGGCGTCGAACAGGTGCATGGAGCCGCCGCGGCCTCGGCAGCAGCCCTCCACGAAGCCGTACATCTCGGCCAGGATCGAGCCGGCGGACACGCCGCGCAGCAGGGCGTGGCCGTGCTCCCGGTAGGTGGCGACGACGGCGTCCTCCGGCGCGAGGGTTTCCAGCACCCCGGCCGCCACCGCCTCCTCGCCGATGTAGACGTGCAGGAAGCCGCGGATCTTGGCGGCGCTGTACAGCTCGACGCACTTCTCCTCGAGCTGGCGCACACGCAGCATCTGCAGCAGCAGGTGCCGGCCGTGCGCGGGATCCAGCGGCCCGGCGGACGCCGCCATTGGCCCGGTCACTGCCGTCCCTCCGGCGCCGTGCCGGCTGCCCGTCCCGCAGCGCCGGGCTGCCCGCCGGGCTGGCCGTCGGGCTGGCCGCCGGGCTGGCCGTCGGGCGCCGCCCCCGGCGGGGACTCGATGGTGGACGTGTCGCCCTCCGGGAGCCCCAGTTCGCGGGCCTTGAGCAGGCGCCGGAGGATCTTCCCGCTGCGGGTTTTCGGCAGCGCCGTGGTGAAGTCCAGCAGTCGGGGTGCCACCGCGGGCCCCAGCCGTTTGCGCGCGAACCCGATGATATCCAGCTGCAGTTCCTCCGACGGCTCCCAGCCGGGGCGCAGCTCCACGAAGGCCTTGACCACCTCGCCGGCCACCGGGTCCGGAACGCCGATCACGCCGGCCTCGGCCACCGCCTCATGTTCCATCAGCGAGCTCTCCACCTCGAACGGGCCGATCAGGTGCCCCGAGGACTTGATCACGTCGTCGCCCCGGCCCACGAACCAGTAGTAGCCGTCGGCGTCGCGCTTGGCGAGGTCGCCGGTGAGGTACCAGCCGCCCACGAAGCACCGCCGGTAGCGCTCCTCCTCGTGCAGGTAGCCGCGGAACATCGAGGGCCAGCCGGGCCGCAGCGCAAGCTCACCCATCGTGTCCGGCGCGGTGACCAGCACCGCCTGCCCGTCCCTGAGTACCGGCTTGTCCTGTGCGTCCCGCACCACCAGCGCGGCATCGATCCCGGGCAGCGGCCGGCCCATGGAGCCGGGGCGGATCTCGGTGGCCGCGAAGTTCGAAATCATGATGCCGCCGGTTTCGGTCTGCCACCAGTTGTCATGCACCGGCTGGCCGAAGGCTTCCTTGCCCCAGACCACGACCTCCGGATTGAGCGGCTCGCCGACGCTGGCGACAAAGCGCAGGGCGGACAGGTCGTGCCCCGTGGCGCGGTCCGCCCCGGCCTTCATCAGCATCCGCAGCGCGGTGGGCGCGGTGTACCAGACGGTCACGTGCTGCTCGGCGAGGATCCGGTACCAGCGGTCCGCGTCCATCTCCTCCTCGTCCACGATGCTCGTCACGCCGTGGCTGAGCGGGGCCAGGACCCCGTAGGACGTGCCGGTCACCCAGCCGGGATCGGCCGTGCACCAGTAGATGTCCTCCGGATGCAGGTCCAGCGCGAAGGTGCCGGTCGCGTGGTGGGCGGTGACGGCGTCGTGGATGTGGATGGCGCCCTTCGGTGTCCCGGTGGTGCCGGACGTGAAGTGCAGCAGCGCCATGTCCTCGGGCCGGGTCGCCGCGATCTGCCCGTCGGCCGGGGCCGTCTGCAGCAGCGCGGCCAGGTCCAGGGTGCCCGGTTCCGGGCTGCCGTCGGCGTCGATCAGCAGCACATGCCGCAGCTCCGGCAGCGAGTCGCGCAGCTGGGCCACTTTCCGCCGGTAGAGCGCCCGGGTGGTGATGAGCGCGCGTCCGGAGCCCAGCTGCAGCCGCTGCCGCACGGGCTCCGGCCCGAAGGCCGAGAAAAGGGGGCAGAACACGCTGGCGTTCTTGAAGGTGCCGAGCATCGCAATGTACAGGGACGGGTTGCGGCCGGTGAGGGAGAAGACGCGCTCGCCGCGCCCGACGCCGAGGCTGCGCAGCACCGCGGCGAACCGGCTGCTTTGCTCTGCCAGCTCCGCGTAGCTGAGCGCATGGCTGCTCCCGTCGGCCCGGATGAAGCGCAGCGCCGCGCGGCCGCCGAGCCCGCCGGCCGCATGCCGGTCGGCCGCCTCGAAGGCGATATTGAGGCCCCGGCCATCCGGCAGGCCGGACAGCTCCCGGCGGGCGTGATCCCAGGAGAACGCCGCGCAGCTGGCGTCATAGTCCAAGAGGTTCGGCCGGACCCGGAAGCTGCCGGGGTCCTTGGGGATTGCCGGCCAGCGGGTGGAAGGTTCGGTTCCTGCCGTCATGCTTACATCGGACGCCCGCCCCGCGCCGGCTGCCAGTGCCGTAAGTCCCGTGCGGGCAGGCCGGCACGGGAGGAGGCCGCCGCGGTGCCGACATCTGGCGTCCGGACTGGGATCCGGGCCGGCGCCTGCCACTAAACTGGGTCCCATGACTGCCACCAGTGACTTTGCGGCCGACGCCGCTGCCGCCCGTGCCCGCCTCCTGGAACTGATCAAGGAGCTGGCCGTCGTGCGCGGCAAGGTCATCCTCTCCAGCGGCGCCGAGGCCGACTACTACATCGACCTGCGCCGCATCACCCTGCACCACGAGGCGTCCAAGCTCGTCGGCCAGGTCATGTTGTCCCTGCTGGACGACGCCGGGATCGACTTTGAGTGCGCCGGCGGGCTGACGATGGGGGCGGACCCGGTGGGCACCGCCGTCATGCATGCCGCCGTCGACGCCGGCCGCCCGGTGGACGCCTTCGTGGTCCGCAAGGCCCAGAAGTCCTACGGCATGGGCCGCCAGGTCGAGGGGCCCTCGGTTGAGGGCCGCAAGGTCCTGGTCCTCGAGGACACCTCCACGACGGGCGGCTCCGCGCTGACCGCCGTCGAGGGCGTGCGCAAGGCCGGCGGCAACGTCGTGGCCGTCGCCGTGATCGTGGACCGCGACACCGGCGCCAAGGAAAAGATCGAAGCCGAAGCCGGCGTCCCCTACCTGTTCGCTTTCGGCAAGGACGAACTGGGCCTGAGCTAGGGTTTCACCGGCGGCGGACACGTATGGACGGTGCTTTGGGGGTGACTTATCATTTCTTAAATACCCCCATCGGTACCTCTGTACCCGTAGTTGGAGAAACGCGCTATGCTCCCGCCCCAGGAATACCCTGCAACCGTCAGCACCGTCGACCAGGTCCAGAACCTCATCCTCGACAGCACTGACTTCGAAGAGTTTCTCAACGAACTCGCGCGTTTTTCCGCGCACCAGGTGGCAGGCAAGGGCGACGACGCGCTGTGCGGGATCACCCTGCTGCGGGACCGGAAGGCTGCGACCATCGGCTGGAGCAGCGAATCCGCCCGGGAAGTGGACGAGATCCAGTACCGGCTGGCGCAGGGTCCCTGCCTGACGGCGGCGCAGGAAGAGCGCGAGGTCTACGTCCCGGACCTTTTCGAGGAAGACCGCTGGGGCCCCGATTACGCCACCGCCGTCGCCTCGCACGGGCTGCGCTCGGTGCTTTCGGTGCCGTTCCACCTGCAGGGCGAAGCCCAGGCCGCGCTGAACCTGTATTCGGACGCACCGCATAAGTTCGACGGCGACGTCGCAGACCGGGCGCGTGACTTCACCCGGCAGATCTCCCAGGCGCTGCGCATGGCCGTGCGCTTTTCCCTGCACACGGACAGCGCCACGAACCTGCGGGCCACGCTCGAATCCCGCACGGTCATCGATATGGCGGTCGGCATCGTGATGGCGCAGAACCGCTGCAGCCAGGAAACGGCGGTCCAGATCCTCACCGACGCGTCGAGCCACGGCAACGTGAAACTGCGCGACATTGCCACTTCGCTGGTGGAGTCCGTTGGCGGTTCGGCGACGCGGACGCACTTCCAGGAGCCGGGACGGCAGGCCGCCGGCTGACTAGCCGGCTGATCCGGGGACTTGTGCCCGCCCCGTCCCGCCGTTACGCTGAGTGAGGTTGAGCCGTCGGCCATAGACACTTTCTTTGGAGTACCTATGGACCAATCTCTCAATGCCCAGGTGAAGCTCGATGTCGCCGCAGACGTCATCCGGATCGATGTCCGGGGCAGCCTCAGCCAGGATTCCCGCCCCGCCCTGATGCAGCTGATCCAGCGCATCCGACGCATGGGCGTCAGTTCACACATCCGCGTCGATCTCGCGCACGCCGACTTCGTGGAATCGGCCGCCCTTGCCGGTCTGCGCAACGACCTCAACGCCATTGACGGAGGACCCGGCCAGTTCGACGTTGCCGGGGCCATGCCTGTTGCTGCCGGGGTTTCGCTTGAACTGCAGATGTTCGGCGACGACTTCGGAAAGGTGTTCCAGCCGCTGGACCTCTCCGCGGATTTCGTGGCCTCGATTAACCCGTCCGGGACCCGACCGCTGGCCCGCTACTCCGACGATGAGCTGCTGGCCGCCAGCGACTGTGTCTTCGGCAAGCTGGATGATCCGCGGAACGGTGCGCCCTCGGAGCTCCTGGCCAGGTACGAAGACATCAGCCTGGAGCTCGCCCGGCGCGAAGTCGGCCGCGCGCCCGAACCGGCCTAGGACGATCCCTCCGTTCAGCGACGCGGATAGTCCTCCGCGACGCGGAAAAGTCCGCTCGACGCGGGATTTCCGGCGCGCCAGGAATATTGCGCGTCGCCGGGCCGGAACCGCGTCGCGGATCGCTGTTTCACCCTCCGTTTCTGCTGCACCGTCGCAGTGGCTACGGTAGAGGTGTGCCGCATGAGACGGAAGCGAACGACGGGCGCGAACCCCGGGACGCCGAGGCCCGCGTACTCCGGCATGCCGCTGAACTCGAACGGTTTTCGCGGCGGAACTTCCTGATCGGCGCGGGTGCCGCCTCGGTCCTGGCCGGGGACATGCTGTTCACCCGCCGGGTGCAGGCCGAGCGGCGGGTGAACAAGATCCTCCCGGTGCCCGACGACGTCGCGGAACTGTATTTCCCCCACGCCAGCTGGTTCCTTTTCCCCGGCTACAAGACCAGCTGGGAAGAGGCGCAGTGGATCCTGAACTCGCTGCGCGGCGCGCTGACCAAGCGGGGCCAACTGGCCGCCGTCGGCTATTCCAACCTTGGCCTGGACATCGACAAGGTCGTGATCGCGGTCATCGAGCACATCCGCGCCCACCAGCTCGACACCATCTACTTCTACGGCCACAGCTTCGGCGGCATGGTCGCGGTGCAGGTCGCCGCCCGGTTGCTGGAACTGCATGGCGTCAAGGTGGCGTTCATCCTGCTCGACTCCAGCCCATCCAGCCGGTATGACGTCCTGGACCAGAGCTGGTTCGAGGGGGTGGTGTTCCTGTACGAGAGCGGGTTCCGGTTCCCCACCGTGCTGCGCGGCGGCTACGAGCTCGGCGAACGGATGCTGAACAAGCATGAACGCAGCTGGGGCCAGGTGCTGGACCAGACCCTGGAACAGCTCTCGCCGATTGCCCCGTCCAGCGTGCTGATCCAGACCGAATCGGCCTACATCTACCACTTCGACCTGAACCGCTTCGTCGGCAAGCTGGGGGACGCGAAGATGGCATTCATCGGCAACCCCGGGGACCAGACCGTGAGCTACGAGACGGCGCGGGACACCTGGATGCTGCGGTTCAAGGCGAACATGGTCTCGGATTCATTGCGGACGGACGGGGCGCGGCCGGCGCATGCCAGCCCGCAGTGGAACCCCTCGGTCTACCGGCCGCTCATCGAGGAGCTCCAGGACGAGTTCTTGCCGCTGCCGTCCGGCGGCGGCAAGAAGACCGCCTTCTAGGCCGAGGGCGGACCCCTCGGCCTAGTCCGTTCAGATCTGGTTCTTCAGGTCCGCGACCGAGTTCAGGATCTGGTTGGGCCGGAACGGGTAGGCCGCAATGTCGTCCTTGTGCGTGATGCCGCTGAGCACCAGCACCGTGTGCAGCCCCGCCTCCATGCCGGCGATGATGTCCGTGTCCATCCGGTCCCCGATCATGGCGGTGGTCTCCGAGTGCGCGTCGATCTGGTTCATCGCCGAACGGAACATCATCGGGTTCGGCTTGCCCACAATGTAGGGTTCGCGGCCGGTTGCCTTGGTGATGAGCGCGGCGATCGCACCGGTGGCCGGCATCGGTCCGTCCTTGGAAGGCCCGGTGGCGTCGGGGTTGGTCGCGATGAAGCGGGCGCCGCCGAGGATCAGGCGGATGGCCATGGTGATGGCTTCAAAGGAGTAGGTCCGGGTTTCGCCGAGCACCACAAAGTCGGGGTCCTGGTCGGTGAGGATGAAGCCGGCTTCATGCAGCGCCGTCGTCAGCCCGGCCTCGCCGATCGTGTAGGCGCGGTTGCCGGACTCGGAGCCGCGTACCTGGTCCTTGAGGAACTGCGCCGTGGCCAGGGCCGAGGTCCAGATGTTCTCCTCCGGGATTTCCAGGCCGGAACTCTTCAGCCTCGCCGCGAGGTCCCGGGGGGTGAAGATGGAATTGTTGGTCAGGACCAGGAACCGCTTGGACGTGTCCACCCAGCGCTGGATCAGTTCCGAGGCGCCCGGGATCGGCTGGTTCTCGTGGACCAGCACGCCGTCCATGTCTGTCAGCCAGCACTCGATCTCTTGGCCGCTGCGATATACCGAGGACGTGGACCGCACGTCATCGGAGTCTGAACGCTGGTCTGTCCCTTGGTCTTCATACTGGTCCGCCATGGTGCCCTCCGCCGATAGTGTGCCGCAACAGGTCCCAGTCTAATGTTGAGTCGTGACTGAACCCGAGACTCCCAGCGAACCCACTGCCGGCAGCGCGGCCGTTCCGGACGGCGAGGCGGAGCCCAAGGCGGAGGTCGGCGTCGGCCCCTGGCAGGGGCAGTGGCCGGAGGGCGAACACTGGGACCCGGACCTGCTCGCGGACGGCGACCGCCGCAACGTGGTGGACAAGTACCGCTACTGGAAGCACGAGGCGATTGTCGCCGAGCTGGATTCGCGGCGCCACAACTTCCACATCGCGATTGAGAACTGGCAGCACGACATGAACATCGGCACCGTCGTCCGCACCGCCAACGCGTTCCTGGCCAAGGAAGTCCACATCATCGGACGACGCCGGTGGAACCGCCGCGGGGCGATGGTCACCGACCGCTACCAGCACGTCCGCCACCACGCCACCGTTGAGGACTTTGTCGCCTGGGCGCAAGGGGAGGGGCTGGCCGTGATCGGGATCGACATCTTCCCCGATTCCGTCCCGCTGGAAACCTACGAGCTGCCCCGGGACTGCGTGCTGGTATTCGGCCAGGAAGGCCCGGGCCTGACGCCGGAGGTCCACGAGGCCGCCGTCGCGACGCTGTCGATCGAGCAGTTCGGGTCCACCCGCTCGATCAACGCCGCCTCCGCGGCCGCGATCGCGATGCACGCCTGGATCCGCCGGCACGTCTTCAACCAGCTCCCGGGGTAGCGGCACCCCGCGAAGTGACACTTAACAGCAGTGTCTGCGCCCAACACTGCCGTGAAATGCCACCTCGGCGCGGATTGCGGCAAAGGGCTGTGGATAACCGCATCGGACAGTGCCCGAAGCGGCAAGACTGGGCCCATGCGCCGGGCACCGCTTCCGTTCCAGCTGACCACCGGATCCTTCTCACTCCGTGCCGCGGACAAGGCCGGCGTCACCCGCACGCGGACCGCGGCGCGGGATCTGGTGACCGTGTCCCGCGGCATTCGGGTCCCGACGGACTCGGCGGCCGCCGGAGCGGCCGCCCTGCGCGCCTATACCGACCTTGATGACGATTCCATCCTCGCGCTCGGCTCGGCGGCCCGCCTCTGGGAAGCACCGCTACCGCCCTGGCTGGGCGAAGACTGGCGCATCCACCTTGCCCGCCGCAGGGGCTCCAGCATGCCGCGTCGGGCAAACGTCGTCGGGCATCTTCTGACGCTGCTGCCGGACGAAGTGGTGGAGCTCGACGGCGTCCGGCTCACCTCGCCGGCCCGGACGTGGCTGGACCTGGCCGCGGTTCTGGGGCCCGAGGAACTTGTTGCCGTGGGCGATTCCCTCGTCTGCGAACACGGTCAGGGACATCCGTTTCCCCGCCGGGCATTGTGCAGCGTCGCGGACCTGAGCGAGATGGCGGCCCGGCACCCGGGAGTCCGCGGCGTGCGCAAGGCCAGGCCCGCCGCCGAACTCATCCGGGTGGGCGCCGACTCGGCGCCGGAAACGCACATGCGCCTCGCCCTGGTGCGCGGGCCTGCCCGAGCCGGTGTTGAATCACGTGGTGTGGGGCGAGCCGATGTGGGGTGGGGACACGGCCCCCGTGCTCTGGCCCGACGCGGCGTACCCGCAGTGGCGGCTCGCGCTGCAGTACGACGGGGCGCACCACAACGCGGAGGAACAGTACCTGAAGGACATCCGCCGGGCCGACACCACCGCGAGGTCCGGCTGGCTGGAGCTCCGGGTTTCCCGTTTCGATCTCGCCGGTGACCGCCCCGCCGTCGTCCGCAAGGTCCGGGCGGCGCTGGAGAGCCGGGGCTGGCCCGCGAAATGACAGTTCGCGGCAATGTTGGGCGGCCACACTGCCGCGTGGTGCCATCTCGGCGGGAGTCGGGGGGAGGCGCGGGAGCGAGTGTTACAGCCCCCGCGTGACCGGAGACACTGCCGTGCGCAGGAATGGCTAGGATGGTTCGTAGCCGACGAGGTTCACTCCAGGGTCAACCCAGCCCGCAGACGAAATTCACTTTAGGAGTCAGCATGCCCATTGCAACCCCAGAGATCTACTCCGAGATGATCGACCGCGCAAAGACGGGCGGCTTCGCGTTCCCGGCCGTCAACGTCACTTCCTCCCAGACCCTGAACGCCGCCCTGCGCGGCTTCGCCGAGGCCGAGTCCGACGGCATCGTCCAGGTCTCCACCGGCGGCGCCGCCTACTGGTCCGGCGCCTCCACCAAGGACATGGTGGCCGGTTCCCTGGGCTTCGCCGCGTTCGCCCGCGAAGTGGCCAAGAACTACGGCGTCAACATCGCCCTGCACACGGACCACTGCCCCAAGGACAAGCTGGACGGCTTCGTCCTGCCGCTGCTCGCCGCCTCCGAGGCCGAGGTCAAGGCCGGCCGCAACCCGCTCTTCAACTCGCACATGTGGGACGGCTCGGCCGAAACCCTGCAGGAGAACCTCCGGATCGCGCGTGAACTGCTCGCTCGCACCGCCGCGGCCAAGATGATCCTCGAGGTCGAGATCGGCACCGTCGGCGGCGAGGAAGACGGCGTCGAGAACGCCATCAACGACAAGCTCTACACCACGGTCGAGGACGCCCTCGCGACCATCGACGCCCTCGGCTCCGGCGAGAACGGCCGCTACATCACGGCCCTGACCTTCGGCAACGTGCACGGTGTGTACAAGCCGGGCGGCGTCAAGCTGCGTCCGGAAATCCTCAAGGACATCCAGGAGCAGGTCGGCGCGAAGATCGGCAAGGCCAACCCGTTCGACCTCGTCTTCCACGGCGGCTCCGGCTCCTCCGAGCAGGAGATCGCGGACGCCGTCTCCTACGGCGTGATCAAGATGAACATCGACACCGACACCCAGTACGCCTACACCCGCCCGGTGGTGGACCACATGTTCCGCAACTACGACGGCGTCCTGAAGGTCGACGGCGAGGTCGGCAACAAGAAGCTGTACGACCCCCGTGTCTGGGGCGCGTCCGCCGAAGCCGGCCTGGCCGCCCGCGTGGTCGAGGCTGCCCAGCAGCTCGGCTCCACCGGCAAGACGTTCTAGTCATGTCGGACGAGTTCCGCAAGAACCTGATGGGCCCCGAGCCCACGCTGCTGCCTGCCGAGACTGAGGTCAACGCGGGGCTGGATGCGGGCCAGGAGGCGCTGGATCTGGTGGAGAAGCACCCGACGTCCTCGCTGCTCTGGGCCGTGCTGGCCGAGGAAGCGTGGAAGGAAGGCCGGACCATCGATTCCTACGCCTACGCCCGGGTCGGCTACCACCGCGGCCTGGACTCGCTGCGCCGCAACGGCTGGCGCGGCGTGGGCCCGATCCCGTGGGAGCACGAACCGAACCGCGGCTTCCTGCGCGCCCTGTACTCGCTGGGCCGCGCGTCCGCGGCGATTGGCGAGTCCGAGGAGCCCGAGCGGATCGAGAAGTTCCTCAAGGACTCCGACCCCACCGCCAAGGCAGCCATCGAAGCCGAGGGCTGACAGGCACCGCGACTTAACGCAACGCGGGGTCACTTACGGCCCATTCCGCCAGCGCGGATGGGCTGTAAGTGACCCCGCGTTGGGGTTTAAACGACGACGGCGGGCGCTCACCTTTCGGTGGGCGCCCGCCGTCGTTAACGCGGGCGGGTCAGCTGGCCTTGGCCAGTCCGGTGCGGGCCATGGCGTCGGCGTAGGCGACGCGCATGTCCTCGAGGTACTGCTCCTGGCGGGCCGGGGTGCCGGCGAACGCGCGGCCGCTAAGCGAGCGGACCTTGTACGTCTTCAGGCCGCGGCGCCAGATCATCGGCACCTCGGTCTTGAGCAGCAGGTTGGCCAGGCGGTTGGCTTCGGTTCCGTGCGCCACAATGACGGACGCGCGCGGCACCAGGGCGAGGAACTTCAGCAACGGCTTGAGGCCGGCCGAGATCTGGTCCGGGGTGAACTTGCCGTTCGGCTCCTCGCCCACGTGCCACGGGTGGACGTTCCACGGCATGACGAACTCCGGGCGCAGGCCCAGCTTCCACTGGATGCCGAGCATGCGGGTGGCAGCTTCCTCGTCCCCGGCCGTGATGAAGCCGGACGGATCCGCCGTGCCGACGTTGGAGTACAGGCTGATGATGCGGCACTCGTCGATGTCGTGGGCGGGATCCACGTAGGGGACCGTGGTGCCAGCTTTGGCGGTCTGCAGTGCGTCGCACAGTTCGTTGACCGGCGCGACGTTAGCTTCGTAACGGCGGCTCAGGAGCTGTTCGCGGAAATTTTCAGTGGCCAGTGCTGTCATGTATTGCTGGGTCTCCTGCGGATTGGTAAAGCTGCCAGACCGGCTGCGGGCACGCCAAAGACAGGGCGCGCGGAGGCCGGAGTGGTTTGAAAATGTGGTGTGGACCGATTCCTGTTCGGTCTCTACCAGTCTATCAAGCCCCGCGAAATGTCCGGCGAGTTGCCCGGGCCGGCAGCGGCCGGCCGGCCCGGTCCGGCTACCAGAGCCGCTTGCTGGCCCGCCGTGCGCCTTCCCCGAGCGCTTCGAGCTTGGCATAGGCGATCTGTGGATGGACGCGGCCGCCGAGGCCGCAGTCCGTGGACGCAATCACGTTTTCGCGGCCCACCAGGTCCGCGAAGCGCACGATCCGGTCCGCCACCAGGTCCGGGTGCTCGACGACGTTGGTGGCGTGGGAGACGACGCCGGGGATGATCGACTTTCCCTCGGGAAGCTTGGTGTCCTCCCAGACCCGCCATTCATGCTCGTGCCGCACGTTGGCCGCCTCGAAGGAGTAGGCGCCGGCGTTGATCTGCAGGACGGAGCCGACGATGTCCGCGAAGGGGATGTCCGTCGTGTGCGGTCCGTGCCAGGATCCCCAGCACACGTGCAGCCGGATCTGGTCCTGCGGGAGGTCGCGCAGCGCCCAGTTGGTGGCTTCGACCCGGAGCTGGATGAACTTCAGGTAGTCCTCGAGGCTCGGCTCGGGGTTGATCTGGTCCCAGCTCTCGGCCAGGGAGGGGTCGTCGAGCTGGACGGTCAGGCCGGCGTCGATGATGGCCTTGTATTCCTCGCGCATGGCATCGGCGCAGGCGTAGAGGAGTTCCTCATCGCTCTGGTAGTACTCGTTGGCGACGCGGGCGCAGGAGCCGGGGGAGAGGGAGGCGACGAACCCCTCGGTGAGGCCGGCCGCGGCCAGGCCGGTCTTGAGGTTGGTGATGTCCGAGGCCACGAGCGCCTGGCCGGTGTACGTCAGCGGCCCGGCGATTTTTGGCTGCGTGACGGCTTTGCGGTGGGCCAGGATCCCGGAGGAGGGGTCGTTGTACGCGTCGTTGAACTTTTGCCGGTCACGGCGGTCCGGGAACGAGGTGAGGACGATGTGGCCCGGCGAGGAACGGTGGACCTTGGCGTCGGCCCAGCGGTCCACCTCGGTGGGTTCCAGTCCGCCGAGCCGGGAGAAGGAGTAGTTCCACCAGGCGCCGTAGTCCACCGTGCTGGACATGGTGTGGCCGTACTCGCCGTCGTTGGGGATGTCGACGCCCAGATCCTTCTGGCGCTGCACGACGTCCACCACCGAGGTCTCCAGCAGATCCAGGAACTCGGGGGTGACGCCGTCGGCTTCCTTGGCCTCGTTCGCGGCGATGAGCTCCGGCGTCCGGGGCAATGAGCCGGCGTGGGTGACGCGGATGTGGTCGGTGTTCTGGGACATGGCGCGGTTTCCTTCCATCGGTCCTGGCGGTAGCACCCTCGCTGGCAGGCCGGCCACGCAGGCAGGCTGAGTCCGGCAGGGTTGCTGCGGCGTCAACGGTCCAGGTCCCTCGGCCGCTCGGGATGGTCACTCTCACTTAATTCCACCCACGCCTTTGCCGCAAGTCGTGCCCGCTATGTGTCGCAGTGTCCACGCGGGGAGCAAAAACGGTGCCGGCCACCGATTTCGGCTAAACTTGGGTGGTAAGAGCCCCGGACTCTGGCGTTGATGGTAAGAGCACAGCGGTAGATCCGGGGCATTCTCATGAACGGTGCTGAGCTGCGGTGACCACCTGGTGGATCACACACAGTCCGGCCCGAACGAATGGGGGAGGATCCCATGCCAGCAATCGTGATCGTCGGAGCCCAATGGGGCGACGAAGGCAAAGGTAAGGCCACCGACCTGCTCGGCGGCCGTGTCGACTACGTCGTGAAGCCCAACGGCGGCAACAACGCCGGGCACACCGTCGTCGTGGGCGGTGAGAAGTATGAGCTGAAGCTCCTTCCTGCCGGCATCCTGAGCCCGAACGCAGTCCCGGTGATCGGCAACGGTTGCGTGGTGAACCTTGAAGCCCTGTTCCAGGAGATCGATGGCCTCGAAGCCCGCGGCGCGGACACCTCCAAGCTGCGCGTCTCCGCCAACGCCCACCTCGTGGCGCCGTACCACCAGGTGCTGGACAAGGTCACCGAACGGTTCCTCGGCAGCCGCGCCATCGGCACCACCGGCCGCGGCATCGGCCCCGCCTACATGGACAAGGTGGCCCGCCTCGGCATCCGCGTCCAGGATGTGTTCGACGCCTCCATCCTGCGGCAGAAGGTCGAAGGCTCGCTGCGGCAGAAGAACGAACTGCTGGTCAAGGTCTACAACCGCCGGGACATCGAGGTGGACGAGATCGTGGACTACTTCCTGTCCTTCGCCGAACGCCTGCGCCCGCTGGTCATCGACAGCACCTTCGTGCTGAACAAGGCGCTGGACGAGGGCAAGGTGGTCCTCATGGAGGGCGGCCAGGCCACGTTCCTGGACGTCGACCACGGCACCTACCCGTTCGTGACCTCCTCGAACCCCACCGCGGGCGGAGCCTCCGTGGGCTCGGGCATCGGCCCCACCCGGATCTCGCGCTCCATCGGCATCATCAAGGCCTACACCACCCGTGTCGGCGCCGGACCGTTCCCCACGGAGCTGTTCGATGAGATGGGCCTGTACCTGCAGAAGACCGGCGGCGAGTTCGGCGTTAACACCGGCCGTCCGCGCCGTTGCGGCTGGTACGACGCCGTCCTGGCGCGCCACGCCTCCCGAGTGAACGGCTTCACGGACTACTTCGTGACCAAACTGGACGTGCTCACCGGCATCGAGCAGATCCCCGTTTGCGTGGCCTACGACGTCGACGGCGTCCGCCACGACGAAATGCCGATGACCCAGACCGAGTTCCACCACGCCAAGCCGATTTTCGAGTACTTCGAGGGCTGGACCGAGGACATCACCGGCGCCCGCACCCTGGACGACCTGCCGGAGAACGCCCGGAACTACGTGCTGGCCCTGGAAAAACTCTCCGGCACCCGGTTCTCCGCGATCGGCGTCGGCCCGGACCGCGACCAGACGATCGTGGTCAACGACCTCATCAACGACTGACGCTTCAGCAACCGGCGCACGACGGCGGCGGCGGGTCACCTGCAATGGTGGCCCGCCGCCGTCGTCGTTAAAGCCGCAGTTCGGGACCGTCGCGGGGGCCGCCCAAAAAACAAAAAAGAAATTCTCATCGATGCGTAACCTTTCGGTGTGCCCCAGCGATTACTCCTTTGTAAGCGCCGCCCGGAGCCCTGGTCCCCCCACCAGGTCCGGCCGGCCTTGTAGCTGAAGATCCGACCGGCGCCTGCCCCCATCAGGCGCCGGGGACTTCGAGAGAGATCCGACGGGCACCTGCCCCATCAGGTGCCGACAGGACTTCGACCGTAAGTGCCGGCTGGCGCCTGCCCCCATCAGGCGCCGGCCAGCCTTCAACCAACCAAAGGATGTACGTTTTACATGAAGAGTGTTAGCAAGACCACCAAGATTGCTGTCGGCGCCGCGATTCTCGCGGTCGGAGGTTTCTCCGGAATCGGCCTGGCCAACGCGGCCCAGACGTCCAGCACCCAGCAGGCTGAAGTGAACCACGCTACGCCCGCCACCCCCGCTGTTCCGGCCGTTCCGGCTACCACGGAACTGCCCGACGCACCCGCCACCCCGGCCGTTCCGGCCGTTCCGGCTACCCCGAACGCTGACGGGTCCGCCAAGGGCGACGCCGACGTCGAGGGTACCGAGGGTGCCGCTGAGGGCTCCGTGTCCGCCGATAAGGACGGCGTTGCCGTCGACGGTGCCGCCAATGCCAAGGGCGCTGCCGAGGCCAAGGCCCACGCCGGCGTAACCGTCGCCACCCCGGCCGTTCCCGCCGCCAAGGGCGCCCCGGCTGTCAAGGCCGTGCCGGCTGTTCCGTCGGTTGAGCAGCCCAAGCTCGACAAGTAAGCACCAAGCGCCTCTCTTCGGAGGCGACGGGGTGCGGCCGCTAGACTATCGGGGGCCGCACCCCCTGCAGTAACGGAAGGAAAGCCTCTTGGCAGACCAGCTGAGCGACGATGAACTGTCAGCAGCTCTGGCTGGCGACCCGTCAGGATTCAGCGCCGTCTACACCGTGATCTCCCCGGCGGTGCTCGGCTACTTCCGGGCCAAGGGCGTCGACGACGCCGAGGCCCTCACCCAGGACGTCTTCGTGGACGTTCTGCCGAGACTGGCCAACGTCACCGGCGGCCACACCGGGTTGCGGACCTTCATCTTCTCCGTCGCCCATGCCCGGCTGGTCGACCACCACCGGCGCGCCGAACGCACGCCGTACCTGGCCGAATATGACCCGCTGAACGACGCGCGGTGTTCCGCTTCCGCGGAGGACGAGGCGCTTGGTTCCCTGGGCGGCCTGTCCCACACACTTGCCCGGCTCAACGAAGAGCAGCGGGAAGTCCTGGTCCTGCGGATCGTCGCAGACCTCTCCATCGATCAGGTGGCCGGCATCATGGGTAAGACCCCGGGTGCCATCAAACAGCTTCAGCGGCGCGGGCTCAGTGCCCTGCGCGAACTTGTAACCGAAAAGGACCACGCAGCATCATGACCGGCACGCGCGACCCCCAGCAGGATGGCAGCATCCAGGCGATGCTCCGTGACTCCGGCCTCGAAGCTGCCGCCGAACTCCGCAGCACCCTCGAGCAGTTGCAGGCCCTGGTGCCGGAGCAGGCACCGGCGCCCCGCGCAGACCTTGCCGCGCTGCTCTCCGCCGGTTCAGCTGATGCGGTGGCCCGCTCCGCCGACGACCTTCCGGCCGGTGTGAGCAGCCTGGCGGACCGGCGGCGCGGCCACAAACGCCGGATGGCCCTGATTGGTGGCGCCGTAATCGGTGCAATGAGCCTCGGCGCCGGCGCCGTGGCGGCCTCCAGCCACGACTTCCGTGAGAATGTGGGCCACACCCTCGGCGTTATCTTCCACCCCGCCGCCCCCAGCCGGACCCCTGCCCCTTCCGGCGGCACGCCCTCGGATCTGCCGGCGGCCCCGGTTCCGGTGCCGGCTGGCACGTCTCCGTCCCTGGCTGGTCCGGCAGCGCCCTCGGCGCCGGCAACAGTGCAGGTCCCGAGGCATGCCGGCCCCCTCGCTACTCCTCCCGCCGTCGGCCGCGGCGGAGTCCTTCCGACGCCGGGACACCGGCCCGCAAAGCCCGGCTCCCAGGGCCAGAACGGCCGGGGCCTCGTACCCGGCCCGCTGCCGACGTCCCCCGCACTTCCCGGGCTTCCGACGGCTTTCCCCACCGCCAAGCCGTAGCGGTCGCGCCGCCTGGGCATCCCGGTTAACCCAAGTAGCTCGCAGTTGTTGTCGTTTTGAGTGCTCAATACGACAACAACTGCGAGCTAGTTGGGTTAAGGGGCCTCGTTAGGCGAGGACCTGCCGCTTGGAGGAGATGACACCGGTGTCGAAGCCCGCCAGGTGCAGGCCGCCGTGGAAGCGGGCGTGCTCGATCTTCACACAGCGGTCCATCACGACGTCGAGTCCGGCCGCTTCGGCTTCCTTCGCGACGTCCTCGTGCCACGAGCCCAGCTGCAGCCAGAGCGTCTTGGCGCCCGCGGCGATGGCCTCGTCCAGCACGCCGGGCAGGTCATCATGCTTGCGGAACACGTCGACGATGTCCGGGCTTTCCGGCAGGTCAGCGAGCGAAGCGTACGTCGGCTCGCCCAGGATCTCCTTCACCACCGGGTTCACGAAGTAGACCTTGTAGCGGGTCGAGGACTGCAGGTAGGTCGCGACGAAGTAGCTCGCCCGCGACGGCTTGTCCGAGGCGCCAACAATCGCGATCGACTTGGCCTGGCGCAGCAGGGCCAACCGCTCGGGCGCCGACGGGCCGGTCCAGGTACGGGTTTCTTCGGTGCTCATGCGTTTGCTCCGATCGTGCAGGTATCCGCGGGAAGGACTTCCCCGGCCGATGTGTCCGGGGCTGGCTCTTCGGTTGCCGCGTCCAGGGCCTGGTCGAGGTCCCAGAGGATGTCCTCGATGTCCTCGAGGCCGATCGAAATCCTGACGAGGTCCTCCGGGATGCCGGCGGATTCGAGCTGCGCCGGGCTGAGCTGCTGGTGGGTCGTGGAGCCGGGGTGGATCACCAGGGTCCGCGAGTCGCCCACGTTGGCCAAGTGCGAGGCCAGTTGCAGGGACTCGATGAACTTCTGGCCCGCGGCTCGGCCGCCCTTGACGCCGAAGGAGAACACCGAGCCGGGGCCCAGCGGCAGGTACTTCCGGGCCCGGTCGAAGTGCGGGTGCGAGGGCAGGCCGGAATAGTTCACGTAGGCCACCCGCTCGTCGGCTTCAAGCCATTCGGCCACCGCCTGGGCGTTCCTGAGGTGCTCGTCCAGGCGTTGCGGGAGCGTCTCCACGCCCTGCAGCAGCTGGAACGCCGACTGGGGGGGCAGTGCGGGTCCGATGTCGCGCAGCTGCTCGCAGCGCAGCTTGGTGAGGAAGCCGTACTCGCCGAAGTTCCCCCACCAGGAGACGTTGCCGTAGGAGGCCACCGGTTCGGTCATGGTGGGGAACTTGCCGTTGCCCCAGTTGAAGCGGCCGCTTTCGACGATGACGCCGCCGAGGGTGGTGCCGTGGCCGCCGAGGAACTTCGTGGCGGAGTGGATCACAATGTCCGCGCCGTGCTCGATCGGCCGAACCAGGTACGGGGTGCTCAAGGTGGCGTCGACGACGAGCGGGATGCCGGCGTCGTGTGCAACCTTGGCCAGCCCCTCAAGGTCCTGGACCTCCGACGAGGGGTTGGCCACCACCTCGACGAAGATCGCCTTGGTGTTGTCCCGGACTGCGGCGGCGTAGTCCGCCGGGTCGGTGCCGGCCACGAACGTGGTGTCCACCCCGAAGCGGCGCAGCGTGACGTCCAGCTGAGTCACTGTGCCGCCGTAAAGCTGGGATGCCGCCACAATGTGGTCGCCGGACTGGGTGAGCGCGGCAAAGGTAATGAACTCCGCGGCCATGCCAGAGGATGTGGCCACCGCGCCGATGCCGCCCTCCAGCGAGGCGATGCGCTCTTCAAACGCGGCCACCGTGGGGTTGCCGATCCGGGAGTAGATGTTGCCGTATTTCTGCAGCGCGAACAGGTTGGCGGCGTCCTGGGTGTCCTTGAACACGAACGACGTCGTCTGGTAGATCGGCACGGCCCGGGCGCCGTGTTCGGCGTCGGGCGTGCCGCCGGCGTGCAGGGCGCGGGTGCGGAAACCGAACTTGCGGTCAGCCATTACGCGTTCACCAGCTTGCTGGCAGTGCCGGTGGCGGCCGGGGTGCCGGACAGGTCGAGCTCGAAGCCGTGCTTGCGGGCGAGGTCCGCCTCGAGTTCGCGCACGATCGGCAGGATGTCCGCACCGAACGCGGCGACCTCCTCCTGGAAGTGCAGGTAGCCGGTGAGGAAGAGGTTCACGCCGATCTTCTTGTACTCCACAATCCGCTCGGCGATCTGCTCCGGGGTACCGATCAGCTGGGTCTTGAAACCGTCGTTGTACTGGACCAGGTCCTCGAAGCTGGAGTCGGCCCACATGCCCTTGCCGTCCTTGGTGGACGCGCCGGCCTCCTGGACGGCGGCGCGGAAGCCCTCGACGGCGGGCTTGTGCGCCTTCGCGACGATCTCGCGCAGGGTGTCGCGGGCTTCCTTCTCGGAGTCGCGGGCGATGACGAAGCCGTTCAGGCCGAACCTGGGGGAGGGGAGAGCCCCCTCAGCGCCGCGCTTTGTCTCGCCGGCAGCGGCAACCACGCCGGCGATGTTCTCCTTGAAGCCTTCCAGGTCCTTGCCGTTGGAGAAGTACCAGTCCGCGACCCGGCCTGCCGTGGCCTGGGCCGCGGTGGAGTTGCCGCCGAAGAAGATCTCCGGGTGCGCCCGCCCGGGCACATCCACGGGTGCCGGCTGCAGGGTGAAGTCGGTGATGTTGTAGTACTTGCCGGACTGGCTGTACTCCTGCTCGGTCCACAGCCCGCGGAGCACGCGGATGAACTCCTCGGTCCGGACGTAGCGCTCGTCGTGTTCGAGCCATTCGAGGCCGAAGTTCTCGAATTCGGCCTTGAGCCAGCCGGAAACGATGTTCACGGCGGCGCGGCCGTTGGAGATGTGGTCCGCGGTGATGATGAATTTAGCCAGCACGCCGGGGTGCCACATGCCCGGGTGGACGGCGGAGATCACCTTGAGCCGCTCGGTGGCGGCCAGCAGGGCGAGGCTGAAAGAGGTGGCCTCGTGCTGCTTGTCCGCGCCGTAGGAGGCGGCGTAGCGGGTCTGGGTCAGCGCGTATTCAAAGCCGGAGTTCTCGGCGATCCGGGCCAGCTTCTTGTTGTACTCGAAGTCCCAGCCGGTGCGCTGTTCGATGGTGGACACCACCAGGCCGCCGGAGACGTTGGGGACCCAGTAGGCGAACTTCAGGGGTTCGGAAAGACGGGCGACGCTGCTGGTGTCAGTCATTGGTGTTCCTTACTTCTGGGGTATTTCCGGTGTTATTGCGGTCGCGCAGGACGGTCTGGATGCCGGCGATCGACGGTTCATTCTGCAGGGAGGTCGTGTCGCCGAGCGTGGTTCCTTCGAACAGCTGCGTCAGCAACCGGCGCATGATCTTGCCGCTGCGGGTCTTCGGCACATCGGGAACGACGACGACGTCGCGCGGCTTCGCGATCGGCCCGATCCTTTCTCCGACCCAAGCCTTCAAATCCGCGGTGATTTCCTCCGTAGCCGCGCATCGCGCGAGCGAGAAACGAGCGAGTGAAGTGATCGGACCGGGGTCCCCGGGCGAGCTTGCGAGCTCGGGGGAGTCCGGGAACGCTAAGCGGCGGGAGGGGATCATCGCCGATTCCCGAAGCACAACGAACGCCACAATCGCGTGCCCGGTCTTCGGGTCGGCGACCGGGCAGACGCCGGCCTCCACGACGTCCGGGTGCGAGACGAGGGCAGATTCGATCTCGATCGTGGAGAGCAGGTGCCCGGAGACGTTGAGGGTGTCGTCCACCCGCCCGAGTATCCAGATGTCGCCGTCGTCGTCGTACTTGGCGCCGTCGCCGGCGAGGAACCAGCCTTGCTCGGCGTACTGGCGCCAGTAGGAATCGAAGTAGCGTTGCGGGTTCCCCCACACGGTCCGGGCGATGGCAGGGCCGGGGGCGTCCACCACGATGAAGCCCTGGACTCCGGGCGGGACGGTGTTGCCCGCCTCGTCCACGATCCGGGTGCCGACGCCGGGCAGCGGCCGGGCCGCGCAGCCGGGTTTGAAGTCGGTGTCCGTCGGGGCGGGGGAGAGGATGGTGGCGCCGGTTTCGGACTGCCACCAGGTGTCCACCACCGGCGCCGTGCCGGCGCCCACGTTCTCCCGGAACCAGCGCCATGCCTCGGGGTTGACGGCTTCGCCGACGGTGCCCAGCAGGCGGATGGAGGAGAGGTCGTAGCCGGCCGGGACGCCGTCCGGGAACCAGCCCATCAGCGACCGGACCAGGGTGGGGGCGGTGTAGTACTGCGTGACGCCGTAGCGTTCGATGATTTCGAAGTGCCGGCCCGGGTGCGGGGTGTTGGGCGTGCCCTCGAAGATCACCTGCGTGGCGCCGTTGGAGAGCGGGCCGTAGAGCTCGTAGGTGTGGGCGGTGACCCAGGCCAGGTCCGCCGTGCACCAGTGCACGTCCCGGTCGCGGAGGGCCGGGTCCGGGTTGCTGAAGAGATGCTCGAAGCTCCAGGACGCCTGCGTGAGGTAGCCGCCGGAGGTGTGGACCAGGCCCTTGGGCTTTCCGGTGGTTCCGGAGGTGTACATGATGAACAGGGGTGTCTCGGCGTCGAACGCCTCGGGTTTGTGGACGTCGGAGGCGGCCCCGACGGCGTCGTGCCACCACACGTCACGGCCTGCGGTCATCGGGACGGCGGCCAGGTGTTCCGGCGCGGTGGTGCGGTTGACCACCAGGACGTGTTCGATCGCGTTGTCCCCGGCGACGGCCGCGTCCGCGTTCGCCTTCACCGGCACGGCGACGCCGCGGCGGAACTGCCCGTCGGTGGTGACCAGCAGCTTGGCGCCCGTGTCTTCCACCCGGAACTTGAGCGCCTCGGCCGAGAAACCGCCGAACACGAGCGAGTGGATGGCGCCGATCCGGGCCACGGCCAGGGTGATGATCACCGTTTCGGGGATCACCGGAAGGTAAATGACCACCCGGTCGCCCTTGGCGATGCCGAGCTCCAGCAGGGCGTTGGCGGCCTTGGCCACGTCGCGCTGCAGTTCGGCGTAAGTGATGGTGCGGCGGTCGCCGGGCTCGCCCTCGAAATGCAGTGCCACCTTGTCGCCGCGTCCCGCCGCTACATGACGGTCGACGCAGTTGTAGGCGACATTGAGCTTCCCGCCGTCGAACCAGCTGATCTGCGGGCCCATGCCGGCCGCGGCGTCGGCCGGGACGCAGCGGTGCGCGGTGTGCCAGGGCTTGTCCTGGCCCGGCACGTCCGCCCAGTCGAGCCGGAGGGCGGCCGCCTCCCAAAACGCGACGCGCTCTTCCCCGGTGGCCGGGAGACTGGCCGGTGCTGTCTCGGTAGCTACGCCCATCGTTTCACCGCCCATTTCTCGGCGAGGCCCAGCAGGGCGTCGGTGACCTTGCCGATCACGGCCAGCAGCACGATCGCCAGCAGGAGCCGGTCCGTGCGGCCGTTGTTCTGCGAATCCGTCAGCAGGAAACCGAGCCCCATTGAGGAGGCGATGAGTTCGGCGGCGACCAGGAACAGCCAGGCCTGGGCCAGCGCGAGCCGGAGCCCGGAGAACACGGCCGGCACCACCGCCGGGAGCTGGACCGTGGTCAGCAGCTTCACGCCCTTGAGCCCGAAGGCCCGCGCCGCTTCGACCAGGTTCCGGTCCACGTGACGCAGCGCGAGTGAGACCGTGGTGAAGACCGGGAAGAACGCGCCGATCAGGATCAGGGTGATCTTGGAGTCCTCGCCGATCTTCATCCAGAGGATCAGCAACGGCACCCAGGCCAGCGACGGGACGGCCCGGAGCGCGCCGATGGTGGGCGCGAGCAGGGCATCCGCGAACCGGGACAGGCCCACCAGGGACCCAAACACCAGTCCCAGCGCCGCGCCGGCCGCGAAGCCGATCAGCACGCGCTGGGTGGAGATCGCGATGTGCTGGCCGAGCTGGCCGCGCTGGAGCAGGTCTAGGCCGGCCTCCAGCACCATGGCCGGCGGCGGAAGCTGGACCACGCTGAACACCCCGGCGGCCGTGGAGAGTTGCCAGGCGGCCAGCACCGCAGCGGGAATGATCAGTCCAAGGAGCAGACGCGCCCAGCCGTTGGCCAGGATCCCGGCGGGGGACCATCCGTTCGCCGGGGAGCCGCCTCCACCCGTGACGGGGGAGTCCGGCTGGGCGGCGTCTGCCGGAGTTGCGGGGACGGCTGCAGCGCGCCCGTCCGCAACGTTGTTGCCGGTGAGGTAGGGATTTCCGAGGTGGGTCATCAGGAATCCTTGATGGCGGACGCGTCCGCCTTCTTCACCAGCGAGTCATCGAGAAGCGAGGCGACGGCGTCGTCGATCTGCTTCTGGCTTGCAACGTCCCCGGTTTCCACGAAGGTCGGGCCGATCTTCGCGAGGACCTTGCGCTGGGCCTCGCCCGGCGCCGGGTCGACGTCGAGGTTGCTGCGCTGCAGCACCACGGTCTTCGCGACGGCGAGGTCCAGTCCCGCCGCGTCGGCGAGGATCTGCGCGGTTTCCTCCGGGTTGGCCGCCGCCCAGGCACGCGCCTTCTCGTAGGCGTTGACGACGGCCTGCGCCTGCCTGGGCTTCTCCTTCAGGAAGGATTCGGTGGCGTTCAGGAAGCCGTAGGTGTTGAAGGAGAGGTTCCGGTAGAAGAGCTTGGCGCCCTTCTGCTCGGCCCCGGCCATGATCGGGTCGAGCCCGGACCACGCATCCACCGAGCCGTTTTCCAGCGCCGCACGGCCGTCGGCGTGCTGCAGGTTCTGCACGGTCACGTCCTTGGCGGACAGGCCGGCTTCGGAGAGCGACTGGAGCAGGAAGAAGTACGGGTCGGTGCCCTTGGTGGCCGCCACCGACTTGCCCTTGAGGTCGGCCACCGTGCTGATGCCGGAGCCCGGCTTGGTTACGAGCGCCGCCCACTCTGGCTGCGAGAAGATGTCAATCGCCTTGATCGGCGATCCGTTGGCCTTGGCCAGGAGGGCAGCCGAGCCGGCGGTGGAGCCGACGTCGATCGCGCCGGACCGCAGCGCCTCGTTGGCCTTGTTCGAGCCGGCGGACTGGACCCAGTTGACGGTGACGCCCTGGTCCTTCAACGCTGTCTCGAGCCAGCCTTTCTTCTTGATCACGAGGCTCAACGGGTTGTAGGTCGCGAAATCGATGTTCAGTGCGGCGGTCCCGGCGGCGCCGCTTGCTGCGGGCTTGCCGGAACCCTCGCCGGCGACGCAGCCGGTGAGGGCCAGGGCGGCGGAGACGGCCGCGGCCGTGAGGACCGAGCGGCGGGTGGTCTTGCGGGCGAAGGGCATGGAGGTTCCTTTGAGAACGGTGGATGCGGATGCGGAGGAGGGGAAGGACGGTGGGGCGGGCCGGCGCGGCAGGCTCTGGCTGTGGCGCGGCCCGCGGCCGGTTGTCCGGGGAGCGGTGGGTGGTTAGTGGCCGTCGACGCCGAGGCTGGCCAGGAGCGAGGCCCGCATTCGGGCCAGCTCCGCGGAAGCCCGGTCCCGGGGACGTTCGCCGGGGACGACGACGGTGCGGACAATCGTCGCGCCCGGCGCCGGGGTGCCGGATTCGGTTCCGCGGGCTGGTTCCTTGCCGAGGACGATGATGCGGTCGGCCAGCTGGAGGGCTTCGTCGACGTCGTGGGTTACCAGCAGCACGGTGGTGGGCTCCGCCCGGTGGACCTGCAGCAGCAGGTCCTGCATCTTGATCCGGGTCAGGGCGTCGAGGGCGCCGAAGGGTTCGTCGAGCAGCAGGACGCCCGGGTTGCGGGCCAGGGCGCGGGCCAGGGAGGCACGCTGGGCCATGCCGCCGGAGACCTCGCGCGGCCGGTGCTTGGCGAAATCCTGCAGGCCCACGAGTTCAAGGAGCCGGGCGACCTTGGCCTTGCCGTCCCTGGCGCTGACACCGGTGGGCAGGCCGATGGCGATGTTGGCCTGCAGGGTGTGCCAGGGCAGCAGGCGCGGCTCCTGGAAGGCGAAGGCGCAGCGCGCATCCACACCCTGTACCTGGACGCCGTCGATCTCGACGGCGCCGGCACTGGGGGCATCGAGGCCGGCGGTGGCGCGCAGCAGGGTGGACTTGCCGCAGCCGGACGTGCCCAGGATGGCGAGGACTTCACCGGCCAGGACATCGAAGTCCACGTCGCGGAGCACGGTGTGGGCTTCGCTGCCGGAACCGAACGCTCGGCGCAGGCCGCGGAAGGACACCGGCAGCGCGGGCGTGCGGGTGGTTTCCCCGGCGGAGGCGTCCGCGGACGCGACAGTTGCGGAGGGGGACAGGACAGCAGTCATAGGAGTACTCCATCGATCCTGGCAGTAGCACCCTACGGAACGAGCCTCCGGCACGGGTGGTCAGTCCGGCCGTTCCCGTGGCTCGCTACCTTGCTATCGGCGGGTTCCGGGGAGGAACTCCGACGACCAGGGTTGCTGCGGCTTCATCGATCCAGGTCTCTCGGCCGCTCGGGATGGTCACTACCCACTAAAACGGAATCACCGATTTCCCCCAAATCCGGCGCGTAATATTCGGACACCTGCCCGCTTCCCCTGGGCTGCCGGTCGATTGTTCGAAATGCGGCCCGGGCCGTCCGGCGCGGCACGGCCCAGTCACTGGTCGGCCTTAGGCTGTGCACATGACCCATGTGAACGACCCCGCGGTTATCGAACGGCTCCTGCGCACCAAGGGCAGGTGGGCGATCGTGGGCCTGACCACCAACGAGTGGCGCGCCGCCTATGACACGTCGCTGTATATCCGCGACCGGCTCGGCATGGAAATCATCCCGGTCAATCTTCCGGCCGACCCGGTACACGGCGAGACGGGCTACGCCAGGCTGTCCGACATTCCGGCGGCCAAGCAACCGCCCGACGTCGTGGACTGCTTCGTGAATTCGCACAGGGTGGGCGACGTGGTGGACCAGGCGATCGCCGTCGGAGCGAAGGCTCTCTGGCTGCAGCTGGGCGTCATCGACGAAGCCGCCGCCGCACGTGCCAAGGCGGCCGGCCTGGACGTGGTCATGAACGCGTGCCCGGCCCAGGAGGCGCCGCGCTTGGGGCTCTGACGGCCGCCGTCGCCGACGGCGACCACTGCCGGTAGCTGCGCTGACGGCCGGGCTAGGCTGGGAGCATGGACGCAGCAGCACTCCGCAGGATTTGCCTGGGCTTCCCGGGCGCCTTCGAGGACTATCCGTTCGGCCCCGATACCGCGGTCTTCAAGGTCCGCGCCGCGGTGCCCGGCGGGGCCCGGCACGAGGCCAAGATGTTCGCCCTGTCCGCACTGGACCCCGCGGACTTGGTCGTGAGCTTGAAGTGCGAACCCGCGCTCGCCGAACAGTTGCGGGCTGCGCATCCGGAAATTACCGGCGCCTGGCACCTGAACAAGCGGCACTGGAACGGGGTGCGGCTGGACGGTTCGTTGCCGGATTCCATGGTCCGCGACATGGTGGAGGACTCCTACGACCTTGTGGTCGCCGGCCTGAGCCGCCGCCAGCAGGAGCAGCTCGGCTGGGCCCGGCTGGCCCGCGGGGAGGCGCAGCCGTGACCGGGCCGCGGATTGCCGGCGGCGAGCTGAACTATGCGGGGATCGGCGCCACCGAGACCGGCGGGCTGCCGGACGGGATCGAGTGCCTCGTCACCCAGGCCTACGTCGGCGACGGTGAAGCCGCCTACCGCCGGGCGGTGCAGGGCCTGCTGACCTGGCAGCTGCACAAGCGCGCCGGGTTGCGCGTCCGGGCGGAGTCCGACGTCGTGCGCCCGGGGACGCGCGTGGTGAGCGGGTTCGGCGTCGGCCCGTTCCGGATCAACGCGCCCTGCGAGGTGGTGTGGGTGCGCCGACCCGTAGCCGGCGGCGGGCCGCAGTCCGCGGGATTCGGCTACGGGACCCTGCCCGGGCATCCGGTCCGCGGCGAGGAATCGTTCGAAATTTCGCTCGACGAACAGGGTCTCGTGCTGATCAAAGTCACCGCTTTCGGGGTTCCGGCCAACTGGTTCTACGCGGCCGGGGGCGCCGTCACCGCCGGGGCGCGCCGGATCGTCACTTCCCGATACCTTAGGAGTGCGCAAGAACTGGCCGCAGGTGTGAACTGAGAGGTGCAGAAAATGCTGAATCAACAGACCCTTGACCGCTTCTGGAACTTTGACGACCCCGGCCTTTCGGAGGCCCGCTTTCGCGCGGCGATCGCGGATTCGGCTTACGACGACGACGAACGTGCCGAGCTCGCCACCCAGCTGGGCCGTGCGATCGGCCTGCAGGGCAGGTATGAGGAAGCCGACGCGCTGCTGGACTCCATCGACGGCGACGAACCCACGGTGGCCGTCCGGGTGCTGCTGGAACGCGGCCGAGTGCTGAACAGCAGCGGCCACGCCGAGATGGCGGTCCCGCTGTTTGAGCAGGCCGCCGAACTCGCCGACCACCTGGGCGAGGATTTCCTGGCCGTCGACGCCCTGCACATGCTGGCGATCGCGGACACCGCGCACGCCGAGACGTGGACCCGCAGCGCCCTGGAGTACGCGTCCACGGCGCATGACGCCCGGACCCGGCGCTGGATGGTGGCGCTGCACAACAACCTCGGCTGGACGCTGCACGAGGCGGGACGCTGCGCCGAGGCCATGGTCGAGTTCCAGCTCGCCGAGCAGTGGGCGGAAAGGGTGGGCACGCCGCAGCAGCAGGAACGCGCCCGGGCGGCCATCGATGCCTGCTGACGCTCTGCCAGAATTGAAGCTCCGGAATTCCCAATGAAAGGCAACAACTCGTGATCTTCATCGTCGTTAAATTCAAGGTCAAGCCCGACTGGTCCGAGCGCTGGCTCGGCCTCGTGGAGGACTTCACCCAGGCCACCCGGCAGGAGCCCGGCAACCTGTGGTTCGACTGGTCCCGCAGCGTGGAGGACCCCAACGAATTCGTCCTGGTCGAGGCCTTCAAGGACGACGCCGCCGGCGACCACGTCAACAGCAGCCACTTCAAGCAGGCCATGGCCGACATGCCGCAGGCACTGCAGGAGACCCCCCGGATCATCAGCCGCCAGTTCGACGGAGAGGGCTGGGACCGGATGGGCGAGCTCACCATCTGACCGGTGTCGATTGCTCCGAGCTTGTAAGGCTAGGGAGCCGGTGGGGAGCAGTCGATAGGCTGGGGTCATGTGGATCGGTTGGATTGAATTCGACGTCCTGCTCGGCGACGTTCACAGCCTGAAGGAGAAGCGCTCAGTCGTGCGGCCCGTCTTAGCCGAGCTCAAGCGCCGCTTCGACGTCTCCGTGACCGAGGCCGGATTGCATGACCAGTACCGGCGTGCCGAAATCGGCGTCGGCCTGGTCGCGGCGGACCGGGCGCACCTGATCGAGGTGCTGGCCGCCGTCGAACGCTTCATGGCCGCAAGACCGGAACTCGAGCTGCTCAGCGCCCGCCAGCGCGAACTGCGCAGCGACGATTAAGAAGCAACGCGGGGTCACTTACCGCCCATCCCGAGGGGATTTATGGGCGGTAAGTGACCCCGCGTTGCTTGGAGCCGGAAGTGCTAGCCGAAGTACTTCGGCAGGGTCGCCTCGTGGGCTTCGCGGAGTGCGTCCAGGCCCAGGGTGTCGACGCCGTTGATCTCCAGCTTGCCGCTCTCCGCGTCCACGACGCCGATCCGGACGTGCTCGAAGCCGCGGGCGGTGCACATGTCTTTGAACCGGATTTCCTCCGAGCGGGGCACTGCCACAATGGCGCGGGCCTGGGACTCGGAGAAGAGCGCGGTGAACAGGTCCACGCCGTCGCGGTCCATCACGTCCTGCAGCGAAATGCGGGCACCGACGCCGTAGCGCAGCGCGGACTCGACGAGGGCCGCCGCGAGGCCGCCTTCGGAGAGGTCGTGCGCGGAGTCGACCATGCCGTCGCGTGAGGCGTTGATCAGGATTTCACCGAGCTCGCGTTCCGCGGCGAGGTCCACCTTGGGCGGCAGGCCGCCCAGGTGTCCGCGCAGGTTGGACCATTCCGAGCCGTCCAGTTCCGCCGCCGTCGTGCCCAGCAGGTAGATGGCCTGGCCGTCCTCGCGCCAGCCCGAGGGCGTGCGGCGGGCGACGTCGTCCAGCTTGCCGAGCACGGCGACCACCGGGGAGGGGTGGATCGGCACGCTTCCGGTCTGGTTGTAGAGCGAGACGTTGCCGCCGGTGACCGGGATGCCGAGCACCATGCAGGCGTCGGACAGGCCGCGGATGGCCTCGGCGAGCTGCCACATGACGTCGGGATCCTCGGGGGAGCCGAAGTTCAGGCAGTCGCTGACGGCCATCGGCACGGCGCCGGAGGTGGCCACGTTGCGGTACGCCTCGGCGAGGGCCAGCTGCGCGCCGTGGTACGGATCGAGGTAGGTGTAGCGGCCGTTGGCGTCGGTGGCCAGGGCCACGCCCAGGCCGGTTTCCTCGTCCACCCGCACCACGCCGGCGTCGTCCGGGAACGCCATGGCGGTGTTGCCGCCGACGTAGCGGTCGTACTGGTCGGTGATCCAGGACTTGGAGCACATGTTCGGCGAGGCGACGAGCTCGGTGACCGCGGCGGCCAGTTCCGCCGGGGCGGCGGGGCGGCCGGTGTCCTGCACGGAGCCGGTGAAGGCGTCGGCCTGGACGGCGTCCTGCCACTCCGGGCGGGCGTACGGGCGGTCGTAGACCGGACCGTCGTGGGCCACGGTGCGCGGGTCGACGTCGACAATCACTTCGCCGTCCCAGGTAATGATCAGGCGGCCGGTGTCGGTTACCTCGCCCAGCCATGAGTACTCCACGGCCCACTTGTCCATGACCGCTTCGAACGCGGCGATGTTCTCCGGGGTGACCACGGCCATCATGCGTTCCTGCGACTCGGACATCAGGATCTCGCCCGGCGTCAGCGTGGGGTCGCGCAGCAGCACGGAGGTCAGCTCGACCTCCATGCCGCCGTCGCCGTTGGAGGCGAGCTCGGACGTGGCGCAGGAAATGCCGGCCGCACCCAGGTCCTGGATGCCCTCAACCAGGGATCCCTTGAAGAGTTCCAGGCAGCATTCGATCAGGACCTTCTCGGCGAAGGGGTCGCCCACCTGCACGGCGGGGCGTTTGGAGGGCTTGGTGTCATCGAAGGACTCCGAGGCCAGCACCGAAGCGCCGCCGATCCCGTCGCCGCCGGTGCGGGCACCGAACAGCACCACCTTGTTGCCCTTGCCGGAGGCGTTGGCGAGGCGGATGTCCTCGTGCCGCATGACGCCGACGGCGAGGGCGTTGACCAGCGGGTTGCCCTGGTAAACGGAGTCGAAGACCATTTCGCCGCCGATGTTCGGCAGGCCCAGGGAGTTGCCGTAGCCGCCGATGCCGGCCACGGCGCCGTGCATGACGCGGGCGGTGTCCGGGTGGTCGATGGCGCCGAAGCGCAGCGGGTCCATCACGGCCACCGGGCGGGCGCCCATCGAGATGATGTCGCGGACAATTCCGCCGATGCCGGTCGCGGCACCCTGGTAGGGCTCCACGAACGACGGCGAGTTGTGCGACTCGATCTTGAACGTCACGGCCCAGCCGTCGCCCAGGTTGGTGACACCGGCGTTCTCGCCGATGCCCACGAGCATGTCCTTCTTCATCTCCTCCGTCACCTTTTCGCCGAACTGGCGCAGGTGGTTCTTGGAAGACTTGTAGGAGCAGTGCTCGCTCCACATCACGGAGTACATGGCCAGCTCGGCGCCGGTCGGGCGCCGTCCGAGGACCTTGACGACCTCGTCGAACTCGTTTTGCTTCAGGCCCAGCTCGGCCCAGGGGAGCTCGGTGTCCGGGGTCCGGGCCGCGTTCTCCACGGTGTCGATGTTGAACTTCTTGGCGGTCTCCGCGGGCGTCGCCACTGCGGGTGTCTCCGTCATTTGTTGTCTCCCACGATCTTGTTCAGGACAGAGGTGAAGAAGCCGAGGCCCTCGGTACCGGAGCCTTCTTCCGGGCCGAAGCCGGCTTCGACGGCGTGCTCGGGGTGCGGCATCAGGCCCACGACGTTCCCGGCGGCGTTGGAGATGCCGGCGATGTCGCGGCGGGAGCCGTTCGGGTTCCAGCCGACGTAACGGAACACCACGCGGCCCTCCGCCTCAAGCGCGTCGAGCGTCTTCTCGTCCGCGATGTACTGCCCGTCCTGGTTCTTCAGCGGCACCGTGATTTCCTGGTCTAGGGCGTAGTCGCGGGTCCAGTCGGTGGTGTTGTTCTCGACCCGCAGGACCTGGTCGCGGCAGAGGAACTTCAGGTGGTCGTTCTTGATCATCGAGCCGGGCAAAAGGTGCGACTCGGTGAGGATCTGGAAGCCGTTGCAGATGCCGAGGACCGGCAGCCTGGCGTCCGAGTTGGCGGCATCGATGACCTTGGCCATCAGCGGCGCGAAGCGGGAGATAGCACCGGCGCGGAGGTAGTCGCCGTAGGAGAAACCGCCGGGGATGACGACGGCGTCGACGTCGCCCAGGCTGGTGTCCGCGTGCCAGAGGGCCACCGGGGTGGCGCCGGCCAGGCGCACCGCGCGGGCGGCGTCGCGGTCATCGAGCGTGCCCGGGAAGGTGACGACGCCGATCTTGGCACCGGCGAGCTGGGGGTGAGCGGCGACGGCCACGGCCTCACCGATCAGGGGAAGTTCAGTCATCTCAGGCCTCGACGACCTCGACGTTGACTACGTCCTCAATGACCGGGTTGGAGAGCAGGGTTTCCGCGGCGTTCCGGGCCTGGGCCAGGATCTCCTCGGTCACCTCGCCGTCGACGGTCAGTTCGAAGCGCTTGCCCTGGCGGACAGAGCTGAAAGCGGTGAAGCCCAGGCGGGGCAGTGCACCCACGATGGCCTTCCCCTGCGGGTCGAGAATCTCGGGCTTGGGCATGACGTCGACAACGATCCGGGGCATCCGGCAACTCCTGTGCGTGAGCATTGGGTAAGGGCGCAGCGGAGTAGTGCCGTCTCACGCCGATCCGCTGTGTGGTGAGGACAACGGTGTTTAACAACAACATGGAACGGGCGCTCCGCGAGCTTGCACGCCCATTCTACCGGGCGGCGTGCATCACGGCGCATTCGTGACCGGGCGGTGCTCCCGGCGGCCCGGGTCTGGGGCGGCTATGGTCTCTGCAGGGTGCGCTCAGTAGGATGAGCCCCATGGCTGAGAAATCGAAATCCGTGTTGCTTCCTGTGATGGCCGCCGCCGTCTTCGCGGGCCTCGGCAGGATGGTGCTGCAGAAGATCAAGGCGGACCGGGCAGCCAGGTCCAGCAACGTGGCCGGCCCCCTTGATGACAAGACGAGGGCCTGGATCAGCGAGGTTGTCCGAACGCCCCGCCAGTAGCCAGCGGCCGCCTGACAGCGCGTAGCGGCCGCAAAAACAACCCATGCCAGCCGGGACGGCGCTGCCGTCCCGGCTTTGCCATGCCCAGCGGGGCCACGCTACTTGTAGAGGGATATGACTAATTTTGATTGGTCACCTGTGGCCTATGTCATATCCGGCTCTCAGTCTGTACTGTATGAATCGGCTGGTATCCGCCGGGGACGGGAGTCAACTACTGTTCCCGAACCCGTACCAGACCGTCGTCCCCGGCAAAGGCGCCGGGACCGTTCCTTCTGAAAGGTTCAAATCACTCGTGAAATCACCAGGAAAGAGCTTCCTTCGAAGCGGGGGACTCCGGAGGGCCGCGGCACTGACCCTGGGCTTGCCGGTTCTCCTTTCAACAGTTGCCATCGCGCCCGCCACCGCGGCGCCGGCCCAGGGATCCACCGTCGCCGGAATCGCGCAGAAGAGTCTGGACCCCGCCAACTACCCGGACGGCCGCTACATCGTCCTGCTGGCTGAAAAGCCGGCGGCCACCTACGACGGCAGCACGAACGGGATGCCGGCCACGAAGCCCGCCAAGGGCAAGAAACTCGACGCCAACAAGGCCGAGGTCAAGAAGTACCGCGCCCACCTGGAGAAGAAGCAGGCGGACGTCGCGGCTAAGCAGAATGTCAAGATCCAGCGCCAGTTCTCCGCTGCGGTGAACGGCTTCAGCGCCACGCTCACCACGGACCAGGCCGTCAAGCTCGCCAAGGACCCCAACGTCCTGACAGTGGCCCCGGATACGGAAAACGCCCCGGATTACTCCAGCACCGACTTCCTCAAGCTCAGCGGCCCCAACGGCACGTGGAACACCAAGTTCGGCGGCCAGGATGCCGCCGGCAAGGGCGTCGTCGTCGGCGTGATCGACACCGGCTACACCCCGGACAGCGCCTTCTTTGCCGGCGAAGAGGTCAAGCCCCTCGTGGGCTCACCTGTCGTCGGCGTCCCCTACCGCACCGCTGACGGCAAGATCGCCATGCTCAAGGCCGACGGCGAGACCTTTACCGGCGAGTGCCAGAAGGGCACCGGAACCGGCGCCTCCTTCGACGGCTCCGCCTGCAACTCCAAGGTCCTGAGCGCGCACTACTTCGCCGATGACTTCCTGCGCTACGTTCCGGCCGGCGACCGCGCCCCGGAGGAGCAGTTGTCCCCGGTGGACGTTGCCAGCCACGGTACCCACACGGCCAGCACGGCTGCCGGCAACAAGAACGTTGAGACCTTCGTTGACGGCCGCAGCTTCGGCCTGACCAGCGGCATCGCGCCGGCGGCGAAGCTTTCCGTCTACAAAGTCTGCTGGGAAGACACCGATCCCGACACGGGCGGCTGCTACAGCTCCTCGTCGGTGGCCGCCGTCGAGCAGGCCATCGAGGACGGCGTCGACGTCCTGAACTACTCCATCTCCGGCTCCGCGACTTCCGTCATTGACCCGGTTTCGGTGGCCTTCCTGAACGCAGCGGCCACGGGCATCTTCGTTGCGGCGTCCGCCGGCAACTCCGGTCCCACCGCCAGCACCGTCAACCACGGCGCACCGTGGGTCACCACCGTCGCCGCCAGCAGCTTCTCCCAGGAGCTCCAGGGCACGGTGGAATTCGCTGACGGCACCAAGTTCCGCGGCGCCAGCATCATGAACCGCGAGGTCAAGGACGCCGGCGTCGTGCTGGCTGCCAACGCGGCCGCCACCGCCGGAAACGCCAACGCGGCGCTGTGTGGACCTGACACCCTGGACCCCGCCAAGGTTGCCGGCAAGGTCGTGGTCTGCGACCGCGGTGTCTTCGACCGCGTCGCCAAGAGCGCCGAGGTCAAGCGCGGCGGCGGCGTCGGCATGATCCTGGTGAACCTGAGCAGCTCCTCGCTGGACGCTGACCAGCACTCGGTCCCGACCGTGCACGTGAACCCGCCGGCCACCGCGGCCATCAAGGCCAAGGTCACGGCCACCCCGGACATCAAGGTTTCGCTGGTCAACAAGGACACCACCGGCCTGCCGCTGGAGGCCCAGCCGCAGATTGCCGGCTTCTCCTCCCGCGGCCCGCTGCTGGCCACCGACTCGGACCTGCTCAAGCCCGACGTCGCCGCTCCGGGCGTCGCGGTGCTCGCAGGCGTGTCACCCATCGGTGAGGGCGGTGCCAAGTTCGGCTTCATGTCCGGCACGTCGATGGCTTCCCCGCATGTTGCCGGCTTCGGCGCCCTGCTCCTGGGCAAGAACCCGACCTGGTCGCCGGCCGCGGTGAAGTCCGCCATGATGACCACTGCCTCCGACGTCAAGCTCGCCGACGGGTCCAAGGACACCGACGTGCACGCCACCGGCGCGGGCGAAGTCGATCCCGCCCGCATGGTTGATCCGGGCCTGGTCTACGACGCCGACATCGAGGACTACCTGAAGTTCATCCAGGGCACCGGTGTTGACCTGAAGCTGCCGACCAGCACCAAGCCGCGGGACATGAACGTGCCGTCCTTCGCGCTGGGCAACCTCACGGGCAAGATTGAGGTCACCCGTACGGTCACCGCACTCACCCCGGGCGTCTACCAGGTCTCGGCCAATGTCCCCGGCATCAAGGTCAGCGTCGCTCCGGCCGCCCTGAACTTCAAGGCAGCCGGTGAGAAGCGTACCTTCAAGGTCACCTTCGAAAACCAGGGTGCGGCGCTCGGCAAGTTCGCCATGGGCTCGCTGACGTGGCGCGGCGCGGGCAAGACCGTCTCCTCGCCGATCTCGGTCCGCCCGCAGTCCGTGGTGGCCCCGAAGGACGTTTCCTTCACCACCCAGTCCGCCACCGGTTCCGGTGACATCAACGTGGTCTCCGGTACGAACGGCGCGACCAGCATGACCCTGGACGGCCTGTCCAAGGCGGATTCCTCCGCCGTGGAACTGGTCCCGGGTCCGTTCACCGGCCGAGCCGACGCCTCGACGTTCGTCAAGACCGTCACGGTTCCGGCCGGGGTGCCGCTGGCGAAGTTCTCGGTCCTCTCTTCGGACCCGAACTCCGACTTCGACATGTGGGTTGTGACTCCGCGCGGCGTCGAGCAGGTCGCGACGTCCTCCTCCAGCGAGACCCTGTCGATCGCCAACCCGGCCGGCGGCAAGTACACGATCTACGCGAACCTGTACTCCAGCCCGGACGGCAAGGCCCGCAAGGCCTCTGTGGATGCAGCAGTGCTCGGCGCCAATGTGGGCAACGCAACCCTCTCGCCGAACCCGCTGAAGCTGACCAACGGCAAGGCAGGCAAGCTCACGCTTAACTGGACCGGGCTCGCCGTTGGCTCGTACATCGGCCGGGTGACCTTCGAGGGCGCCAGCGAACCGACGTTCGTCAGCGTGGTCGTGACGCCGGCCGGCACCACCTCGGTTGCTCCCGCCTCGGGGGCTCCGGCCACCGTAGTGAACCAGAACCCGGCGCAGGTCCGGAACAACGCCATCTAGGCAGTTGAACTAACAACAGCGATGGCCGGCGGTTTTCACCGCCGGCCATCGCTGCTTAATGCCCGCCTCAGATGGCCCCGGTTGATCCCGCTGTGCCGCCCAGCAGTGGCGCCATGGCACGCCAGCGGGCAATTTCGCAGCCGTCGGTACGGCTGAATTCGCTACGAACGTCGCGGCCCAGGTAGCGTCCGGTGACCACGGCCACCTGCGGGCCGCCGTACTGCTGGGTGCACAGCCGGGGCGGGCCGGGGAGGGGGAAGAAGATTTCCTCGCCGTGCTGGCGGAGTGCCTCGAGTGCCGCGGCAGGATCCGGCAGGGTGGATGCGGCGGAGGCCCCGCCGTCGTCGGCGACCAGGCGGAAACTGACCTCCGGCGCCCCGGGCGCCTCCGTCAGCGTGATGGTGAGGTCGACGTCGTGCGGGCTGTCCGCTCCGTGGGTGGCCGTCATGGGCGTCCTTCCTGGGCCGCGGGAAGCGGGGGAGCCGCGACGGCGGCGGCCTCCAGCAGCGGCGTGAGTTCCTGCAACAGCCGTCGGCGCAGTTCCTGCGAGGCGTCGGCGAAGGCCCGCTGGTGCTCCACGTATTCGGCTTTGCCATCCGGGGTCTCGATCCGGATCGGCGGGTAACCCCATTCGCTCAGTTCGTAGGGGGAGGCCTGCATGTCCATTGCGCGGATCCGCCAGGAGAGTTCGAAGCAGTCCATGACCAGCTCGCTGGGCAGCGCGGGCGCCAGTTTGTAGGCCCACTTGTACAGGTCCATGTTGGCGTGCAGGCAGCCGGGCTGTTCCATGGTCCGTTGGTTCTCGCGGCTCGGCTTCAGGGTGTTCAGCGGCACCGCGTCCGGGGTGTAGAAGCGGAACGCGTCGAAATGCGAGCACCTGATCCGGTTGTCCTCGACCACCCGGTCCGTCTGCTCGGAACCGAGCCGCAGCTTCAGGTACTCGTGCCGCAGTTCGAATTTGTCCTGACGGTAGACCATGGCCCACTCGTGCAGTCCGAAGCAGCCGAACTGCGCCGGCCGGGCGGCCGTCCCCGCCAGGATGATGCCGGCAAACTGCACGGCGTCGCGCCGCTCGCCGAGGAACCGTTCGACGTCCACCGTCACCGCATCCGTGCCGGGCGCCAGACCCGCGGCGGCGAGTTCGCCGGCGTCGGGCACGCGGTAGTACTTCCAGCCGGAACGCTCCGCTGCCGCCGGCCCGGACAGCACGACGCCTGCGCCCGGGTGCCAGCGCAGCAGCTGGCCAGGTTTTTGGGTGTAGTACGTGAAGAGGAAGTCTTCCACCGGGTGCTTTTGGCCGGCCGACCTCCGGGCAAGGTAGGGATCGGAATAGGTGCGGACGCGCTGCTGGTGGGCGGCTTCGCGCGCCAGCCAGGCGTCCTGCGGAAGGTGCTGCAGTTTAGACAGCCCCTCCGGTTGAGCCAAGGATGTCCTTAGCGGCCTTCCACTGGGCGATCTCGCAACCGTCCCGCAGGCCGAACTTCGACTCGACTGCCTTACCGTCGACGGAACCGGTGACGGTCGCCTGGTCCGGGCCGCCGTACTGCTGGGTGCACGCCTGGTCGGTGGCCCGGGGTGCGGGGCTGAGGAGCGCCGCATTCTTCTTCAGGGCGGCGCAGGCCGCAGCGGCGCTGGGGTGCTTGCTTTCCGCCGCCGGAACGCCGTTCTGGCAGACCAAGGTGTAGTTGACGGCCTTCGCGCTTTCGGAGGGCTTGATCATGATGGCCAACTCGGCGTTGCCCTGGCCGGGTCCGGCGGTAGGGGCCTCGGCCGACGGCGAGGGAGCCGGCGCGGTGGTTTCGGTGTCGGCGGAGGGGGTGCCGGTCGGCGTCGAGGCGGAGGCAGGGCCGGTGGACGAGGCGCTCGGCGCAGGTCCGCCGCCCGGTGAGCAGGCAGCCAGTCCGACGGCCGTCATCAAGATGAGCGCTGTGGGAATCAGGTTCTTGCGCATGGGCTCTTCTCCTCGGTCTCAGCCCCATTCTAGCGCCGCGGCCGGTCCCGGGCGCGGGGCGGAAGTACCCTAGCTGCGGGTAGTGCCGTCCGCCGCCCGGGTGGCGTCGATGAGCCGCATCATGGCGGCATGCAGTTCGCCGACCTGCTCCCGGTCCAGGCCCAGCCGGGCCATCATGGTGCCGGGGACCGCCGTTGCTTGTTCCCTCAGCGCCGCGCCGCGGGGCGTCAGCCGCACGGCGAGGCTGCGCTCGTTGCCCTCGGCCCGTTGCCTGGTGATGTAGCCCGCCGCTTCAAGCCGCCGCAGCAGCGGCGAAATCGTGGCCGGTTCCTGGGCGAGGGCATCGCTGATGTCGCGGACGGTCCGGGGGCTGGATTCCCACAGACAGAGCATCACGAGGTACTGCGGGTGGGTGAGTCCCAGCTTGTCGAGCACCGGTTTGTAGGCGCCGACCACGCTGCGGGACGCGACGGTCAATGCGAAGCAGAGCTGGTGTTCCAGCAGGAGGTCCTCGTCCACGACGGCGGCTGCGGGACTTCCGGGGGTTCCGATGACATCGGTCATCCGGCCTCCTTCAAATAGTTAGTGTGCTAATGATTAGCGTACACTGGTGGAACATCAGGTACGAAGGAGTGGGTAGCGATGGCTAAGGACAACACCGCCCAGCGGTTCATGCGGGCGACCGGAAAGCTGCGGGCCGTCTTTGGCCCGGCCAGCCGAACCTCGCTCGGCCATGAGATGACGGAGCAGAACCGCCAGCTGCTGGCCCAGCGGCAGGCCGAGACCCAGCAGTGGGAGACCCTGCACCGGCCAGACGGCAGCACTTACGTGGTGCCCCGCAACCCCGAGGACAAGTCCCTGCGCTAGGCCGGCCCGGCCCGCGCCGCTGCCTAAGCGGCGGGATCCGACCTTCGCACCGGCGAGGGTTCCCACCGCGCATTTTGCCGCCGTCGGGCGTAAAATGGGCACACTGGCGCCGCCCGCGCCACCGCTGTTCCGAATGGCCCATTAGCAGGAAATGGCCTTTCAGTAGGAGAGGGGGTGGGAAATATGGCACATGCGCTGAGGAAGGCTGCACTGAGCCGGCACCTGCACCCATCGTCCTGGGTGCGATTCCTGTTTGGACCCGCCTCGCGGGGGGATACCACCGCTCCGGTCGTGCACAGGCACGATGATTACGAGCTAGCGTCGGAGACCGATCTCGCCGGCTTCGAAGTGGAAACGGACTCGCAGGGACATCATTACGCCGTCCGCCGGGAAGACCTCCCGAAGGAACAAGTCTGACCCGCGCGGGGGCAGGACGGAAACGAAGAAGGGAGCGGCAGGTGCCGCTCCCTTTCTTATCGGCCGCGAAGCGGTCCGTGGCCTCCAGAAGTCCTAGCGGCCCGTGCCGCCGTAAACCGTGGCCTCGTCCTCGCTGTCCAGGTCGAAGGCCTTGTGGATGGCGCGGACGGCGTCGTCCAGCAGGTCGGCGTGGGTCACCACGGAGATGCGGATTTCCGAGGTTGAGATCATGTTGATGTTGATCCCGGCCTCGGAGAGTGCTGCGAAGAACCGTGCTGAGACGCCAGGGTGCGAGCGCATTCCGGCGCCGATCAGGGACAGCTTGCCGATCTTCTCGTTGTATTCGATGTTCTCGAAGCCGATCTCGGCCTGTGCGGCGCGGAGGGCGGCGAGGGCGTCGGCGCCTTCGACGATCGGCAGCGTGAACGAGATGTCCGTCCGGCCGGTGCCGTGGGTGGAGACGTTCTGGACGATCATGTCGATGTTGGAGTGCGCGTCGGCGATGACCTGGAAGATGGCCGCAGCCTTGCCGGGGATGTCCGGAACGCCGACCACCGTGACCTTGGCTTCGGAACGGTCGTGTGCAACGCCGGAGATGATTGGCTGCTCCAAGGCAACTCCCTCTTGAATCGTGATCTTGTCATCGGCGCTGGGCAGGACCCAGGTGCCTTCGTTCTGGCTGAATGAGGAGCGGACGTGCAGCGGCACCCCGAAGCGGCGCGCGTATTCCACGCAGCGCAGGTGCAGGATCTTGGCGCCGGAGGCCGCGAGTTCCAGCATTTCCTCGCTGGAGATTCGGTCGATCTTCCTGGCGGACGGGACTACGCGCGGGTCCGCGGTATAGATGCCGTCGACATCGGTAAAGATCTCGCAGACATCGGCGTCGAGGGCCGCGGCCAGCGCCACCGCCGTGGTGTCCGAGCCGCCCCGGCCGAGCGTGGTGATCTCGTTCGTGGTGCGGCTCATGCCTTGGAAGCCGGCGACAATCGCGATGTGCCCCTTGTCCAGGGCCGTGCGGATCCGGTGCGGGTCAACGTCAATGATCCGGGCCTTGCCGTGGATGCCGTCGGTGATCATGCCGGCCTGGGAACCCGTGAAGGACTGGGCGGAGGCGCCGTATTTGTTGATGGCCATCGCGAGCAGGGCCATGGAGATGCGCTCACCGGCGGAGAGGAGCATGTCCATTTCCCGGGCCGGGGCGGAGTCGGTCACCTGGGCGGCCAGGTCGAGGAGTTCGTCGGTGGTGTCGCCCATGGCGGAAACAACGACGACGACTTCATCGCCGGCGTTGTGGGCGTCCACCACGCGCCGGGCGACCCGTTTGATACCTTCCGCGTCCGCCACCGAGGAACCGCCGAACTTCTTCACGACGAGGTGTTTGGTGGCGGCAGGAATCGCGGGCAGCTCCTGCGGCTGCGGTCCGGGGTGGACTTCGGTAGTGGGCAAACTCATGCGCGCACCCTCACTGGATCATCGGGGTTCTGGGCGAAGCTACTAAACGGCGCAGCCGAACGGCGCGACAGCTACTTCTGAACCAAGTTTATCGCCGTCGGCGGCCCGGAGTTGAATTGTGACCGAACGCCAGACGGACCGGGCCGCTGCCGGTGCCCGCTCTTGGTGGACATGCCCGTCGTCCGTCCCGGGGAGAGGACATGTCCCGCTGCGGCCGTGGACATGCCCGTTCGTGGGCACGGAGGGTGGACATGTTCGTCGGCGGCCTTGGACATGTCCACTCCCGTGCGCGGAGGATGGACATGTGCGTTTGCGGCGTTGGACATGTCCACTCCTGTGTTCGGGGGATGGGCATATGGGCACTATGTCCATTCGCGGCAGGGGCCGTTGGGCATGTCCATCGGCCGTGCCCGCCGTGTTTGCCCCGGCCCCCCTGCGCGCGGTAACTGGTTCAGTCGAGCCGGTCGAGCCGGTCGAGCCGGTAGCGCCAGGACGGAAGCTTCTTGCCCGCAGTGTCCTCGGCCGCGGTGAAATAGCGGTCCTGCCGGAAGCCCAGGCTTTCCAGCAGTCTGCGCGAGGGGAGGTTGGGTTCGTAGACGCCGGCGAAGACAGTCCGGCTTCCACGGGCGGTGAACAACCATTCCACGAGGGCGCCGGCGGCTTCCCTGCCGAGGCCCAGCCCGTGGTGATCCGGGTGCAGGATGTACCCCAGGCTCGCGGCATGGGCAGGGATCCTGCCGGGCAGCGGGGGAGCCTCTGAGTTCCAGGTCCGGCCGTCTCCAATGACCTCCCCGCTGGCCCGGAGCTGGATGGCCCAGGCGAAACTGAACCACTCTGCGGTGGAAGCCGCCGCAGCGGCCTGCACTTTCCGCGACCGGGCGCTGTTCGCGTCCGGGCTGAGGGCTTCGTGGGAGAGATACCGCACGGCATCCGGGTTGCCGCGGAACCGCAGGACGGCGCCGTCGTCGTCGGCGGTCAACGGACGCAGGATCAGGCGCTCGGTGCCGATTGGGGCGGGAGCGCCGCCGTCGGGGGCCACTGGGCCCGTCAGCTCAGCGCGTTGCGGCGGCCTTCGAAGGCGCGGCCCAGCGTGACTTCGTCGGCATATTCGAGGTCGCCGCCGACCGGGAGGCCGGACGCGAGCCGCGTGACGGCGATGCCGATCGACTTGAGCATCCGGGCCAGGTAGGTGGCCGTTGCTTCGCCCTCGAGGTTGGGATCCGTCGCGATGATGATTTCCTGGATGGCGCCGTCGTTGAGCCGGGTGAGCAGCTCGCGGATCCGAAGCTGTTCCGGGCCGATCCCGGCAATCGGGTTAATGGCGCCGCCCAGTACGTGATAGCGGCCGCGGAAGGAACGGGTGCGCTCCACCGCCAGCACGTCCTTGGACTCCTCCACAACGCAGATCACGGAGGGGTCGCGGCGCGGATCCCGGCAGATGTTGCACAGCTCCTGCTCGGTGACGTTGCCGCAGACCGTGCAGAACTTCACCCGCTCCTTCACCGACGTGATGGCCTCGACCAGGCGCTTCATGTCCTGCGGATCGGCTTCGAGGATGTGGAAGGCAAGCCGCTGGGCGGACTTGGGCCCGACGCCGGGAAGGCGGCCGAGCTCGTCGATCAGCTCCTGAACTGCACCTTCGTACACAATTTCCTCGTTCGTTTGGGGGAGTGGCGGCCGGTGCGGCCGCCGGGAGGGCTAGAAGCGCGGCGCCAGCGGGCTTCCGTCCAGGGAACGCTCTTCCAGCAGCTTCCCGCCCAGAATACGCTCGACGGCGGCGCGGCCGAAGACGCCCGACTCCTCGATGGTTTCGTCGTCGGCGCTTGGGACGTCCTGGACGTAGCTGGTGGCGGCGACGGCGGCGCGCGCCGGTGCCTTGGCCCGACCGGCTTCCGCCTCGGGGCTGTTGGACAGGCGCTGGTAGAGGCTCTGCCGTCCGGAGGCTGCAGGGGCGCCGACCGGAGCCGTGGCCGCGACCGGGGAGGCCGCGGCGGTGATGACCGTGGGCCCGGCGGCGGCAGGGGCGGGCCCGGCCGCAGGTGCCCGGGTGGCAGTGGCGCCGTCAAATCCGGATCCGGATCCGGCGGAAAAGGCGCCTACCGGCTCCGGGATCTGGGCAGCCGCGGGCTCGTAGTGCGGCGGCTCCGGCTCGGGGGTGCGTTGCGCGGACTCCGCCACGGCCTCCGTGGAGGTGTGCCGCCCCACGTTCAATTCCGTGCCGACGGTCCAGACCCCGGGGGACTGCTCGACGGCGCGTGCCCACGGGTCCTCGGCGGCATCCTTGGCGGCCGGGGCAGATGACCGGGTCGTAGCGGGGGCTTCCTTGCTGGACCGGGCTCGGGCCGGGGTGCGCGCCGGTGCGGGCGCCGCTGGGGACGCGGGCCGGGCGGCTTCCGGGGCTGAGGGATCCCAGTCCAGCGGCGGCTCTTCATCCAGTGGCGGGGCGTCCTCGTCCCGCGGGGGACCCCAGTCGTCGTCCGGGTACGAGTACGAACCACCGGGCTCGGAGGCGGGGCCGTCGGTCGGCGCAGGGGCCGGGCCTGTGGGCGCGGCGGTCGCTGCCGGCGCCTGCTCGACCGGGGCCGGTCGGGCAGGCTCCGGTGAGGTCGCAGGTGCGGACTGCGGCGCGGGCGTTTCCGCGGCGGCGGCAGGTCCGGTTTCGACCCCATTGCCGGCCGTCGACGGGGATTCCGGGGCAGCCCCGGTCGCGGCGGGGGCAAGGCCCCATGCCACATCCGCCGACGTGGCCGGAGCCTCCCGGCTAGCGGGCGCTTTTGGGTTTGGCTCAGAGCTCGCTGAGCTGTTGGTGCCGCCGGCGACGGCCGTGATCTGGCAGTCGATGCCGATTGTCTTGTGGATCGCCTGACGCAGGTTCTCGGCGTGGTCCGCCCGGCCGAAAGCGCCGGCGAGCCCGGATGTCGTGAAGGAAAGGGTCAGGACCTGATCCTCGAAGTGCCCCACCTGCGCATTGGGTTCGACGAGCGCCCAGGTGCTGCGCTTGATCTTGGTCAGGGTCTGCAGGATCTCGGGCCACGCACGGCGCAAGACCTCGACGTCGGCTCCGGACCCGGAGACCGCCGCGGGGGCGGGTGCAAGGGCTGGGGCAGGCGTCGCTGCAGCGGCGCCGGCCGCGGGGCGCTCGGCCGGTTCATTCCGAGCCGGTTGGGCCGGAGCCGCCGGTGGGGACGGGGCGGTCTGGGCCGATTCGGTCGGTGCCGGCGGTTCTTGCTCCGGGCGGGAGGCGCCGTTCTGAGACGCGGATTCCTCCACCGGCCAGTCGCTGGTGCTGACCCGCGGCGCCGTGAGCGCTGGCCGTTCCGGCTGCGCTTCCTGCGGCAGCGCCTCCGGGGCCGGGCTGGCCGAGGGCGCGCTGGTGGCGGCAGCCGGGGTCCGGCCCGAGGTTTCGGCAGGCCGGTTGGAGAGCGGGGCGGGCGGAGTTGCCCGAGGTGCCTGCGGCGCTGCCGGGGCGGCGGCGGCCGGTGCCGGTGCCGGTGCCTGAGCGGCAGCCGGCGACGATACCGGGGCGGGCGTCCCGACGTCGTTCCCGGCGTAATTCAGGCGCCGCTCCACCCGGTCGATCCGGGCGGCGATGCCGCGTTCAGTCTGCTCGGAGCTGGGCAGCAGGATGCGGGCGCACAGCAGCTCGAGGTGCAGCCGGGGGGACGTGGCACCGGTCATCTCGGTGAGCGCCGTGTTGGTCACGTCTGCAGCGCGGGACAGTTCGGCCGCGCCGAGGTTGTGTGCCTGGTTTTGCATCCGCGCGATCTGGTCCGCGGGCATGCCCCGCAGGATCGATTGGGCGCTCTCCGGCATGGCCTGCACGATGATCAGGTCACGGAAACGCTCGAGCAGGTCCTCGACGAAGCGGCGGGGGTCGTGGCCGGTCTGGATGACGCGGTCCACGGCGCGGAACACGGTAGCGGCGTCGGACGCGGCGACAGCCTCGACGACGTCGTCCAGCAGGGAGGCATGCGTGTAGCCCAGCAGGGCCACAGCCAGTTCGTAGTCCAGGCCGTTCGGGCCGGCGCCGGCCATGAGCTGGTCCAGCACGGAAAGCGAGTCCCGCACGGAGCCGCCGCCGGCGCGGATGACGAGCGAGAGTACGCCCGGGGCCACAGGTACGTTCTCCTGCCGGCACAGCAGTTCCAGGTATGCCATGAGCGGCTCCGGCGGGACCAACCGGAAGGGGTAGTGGTGGGTGCGGGACCGGATGGTGCCGATCACCTTGTCCGGCTCCGTGGTGGCGAAGATGAACTTGATGTGTTCCGGCGGCTCTTCGACGATCTTGAGCAGCGCGTTGAAGCCGGCCGAGGTGACCATGTGGGCTTCGTCAATGATGAAGATCTTGTAGCGGTCGCGGACCGGGGCGTAGGTGGCGCGTTCGCGCAGGTCACGGGCGTCGTCGACGCCGCCGTGGCTCGCGGCGTCGATCTCGATCACGTCGAGCGAACCGGCGCCGCCGCGGGCCAGTTCGATGCAGCTGGGGCACACGCCGCAGGGGGTGTCGGTGGGGCCTTCGGCACAGTTCAGGCAACGCGCAAGGATGCGGGCGGAGGTGGTTTTACCGCAGCCGCGTGGGCCGGAAAAGAGGTAGGCGTGGTTGACGCGGTTCTTCCGCAGGGCCGTCATCAGCGGGTCGGTGACGTGTTCCTGCCCGATAACGTCCGCGAACGAATCGGGGCGGTATCTGCGGTAAAGAGCGGTAGTAACAGTCACAGCTAAACCCTACCAATCGGCACAGACATAAAAGACCCCCCATGCACCCGCCAGAGCCCATTTACCCTTGCTACCTTCCGGTCCTGGGGGAGTTCAACAGGATGACGCCACATGAGGGGCCGTCGATTAGTTTACCCGACGATCGGGCGTGCCCCGAATCCGGGTGTTGGCCTGCTGTTTCGCGGCGGGACATGCCCATTCTTCGGGCCGCGGCGTGGGCATATGGCGACTATGTCCAACGTCCGATGGGAGCGTGGGGCATGTCCCGTGGCCGCAGGGCGGAGGGCTCAATTGGGCGAAGCCGGGAAGTTCAGGTAGTCTAGTATCTGCTTTTGATTCAGAAGCTACTGGAGAATTCGCCTAGCGGCCTATGGCGCACGCCTGGAACGCGTGTTGGGTTAACGCCCTCGGGGGTTCAAATCCCCCATTCTCCGCGTTTGGCCCCGGTCCATCGGACCGGGGCCTTTTTGCGTCCTGAGCCAGCGCGCCGCAGACGCGGGCCCCGCCGCAGTGAGGGTCCGCCGCCCAGTCACACTTACTCCGCGAACCCCAGCCGGCGGAGCCTTTCGCGTGCTGCCTGCTCGCTCGGGCCAACCCGCCCCAGGGCGAGATGGACGACGCTTAGGGTGACTTTCGTCGCCAGTTTCACCGGCAGCGGGATCGGGCCCATCCTTGCGGTCCGAAGCCCCAGCATCTTCCGGTATTTTGGCTCCAGGCTGGACACCGCTGCCGCAAAGAGCACCCGGTACCCGGGCCTGAGTGCGGGGTGGAGCGGGGGATCGCGGATGAAGGCCACGGTTTCGGCAACCTTGGCGCCCGAGGCCAGTTCGCCGTCGTCGTACCAGCGGTCAAGCTGCCGGCGCATATCAGCCTCGCTCAGCGGCGGCGCCTCCACGCCCATCAGCGTCCCCGCCTGCGCCCACTCGCGGACGTAGGCGTCCGGGCCGCCCGGAATCGGCCCGCCCCAGATATTGTGCGCGGACAGAAAGGCATCCGTGAAAGCGATGTGCACCCAGCGGAGCAGCTCCGGATCGTTCGCCGCGTAGGGCCGCACGACGCCGTGGCCGTCGGTGAATTCTCCGTGCACCGACTCGTGCAACCGCAGCACCCAGCCGGACGCGGCGCGGGCGGCCCCCGTGGACCCGTAGGAGACGGTGAAGATCCAGCGGATGGTCCCGGCGAGCCGGCCCAGGGGGTCTTCGCGGAAGCGGGAATGGTCGTGCACCCCGGCCAAAGCCCCCGGGTGCAAGGCCTGCATCAGGAGGGCGCGGATGCCGGCAACAATCGTCGGCATGCCCCCGTGCACCGCCCAGACGGCGGAGCCCGGAAGGTGGAAGCCGGCGTCGTCGCCCTCAGCCAGGCGCCCCACCCACTCCGGGACCGCATCCCGGGTTCCGGTGAACGTCTGTTTGAGCTCGGACTGCCACTCCCTGAGGACATTGCGCATACTCCTATTCTTACCCGGTCGGTGCTGGGCCGGTACCTGTTTTCCCTGCGGGGCTACTGGGGCGCCACCCAATCCGCCGCGCGGTGGCCCGAAACCGCCCCGAACCTCGCGCGGAGCCAGACATTGCGGAGGTTCACAGACCCGGTCGAGTGTGTTCACATAAGGGGGTGGGCCCGTTGGGATGGGGGCCTGGCGGAAAAATCGCGGGAGTCACATCGTGGGAAAACACTGGGGAAACTCAACGAGTGCGCAGTCCAAAACTTCGGAGGTCGTCGCGCGCTCTCTGGCGGCAGCCACGGGTCTGGCTCTTGCGGTGCTGGTTTTCGGGCCGTCCGCACCGGCGGGACCGTCAGCCCGGGATGCGGCGGTGCCGCTGGCCACCGGCTCCGCCGGCCCGGGTTTGCTGGCTCCCGGGATCGCCGCTGACCCCGGGGGTGCGGCACGGGAGACCTCAAGGCTGACCGCAGACCGGCATGCCCTCATTTCCTTCGCCCGGACCACGGTCCAGACCACGTCCAAAGACGGCAAGGTCGAGCTCCGGGTCGCGTCGGCAGGCCTCTCGCGCCCGCCGAAGGGCTTCCTGATGGCGCCCCTCGAAACACTGCTGGAGTCATCCCCGTTCGGGCTGCGCACCAGCCCGCTGACCGGAACCGCCGGCGAGTTCCACTGGGGCCAGGATTTTGCCGCCCCGTGCGGCACCCGGGTGTATTCGGCCGACGCCGGTGTGGTGCGGGCCGTCGGATGGCACCCCTGGGGCGGCGGCAACCGGGTGGAAATTGACCACGGCAACGGCCTGATCACCACGTACAACCACCTTCAGGGCATCGCCGTGAAGAAGGGCGAATCGGTGGGAGTGGACGAAGTCATCGCCAAGGTGGGCACGACGGGCTCGTCCACGGGCTGCCACCTGCACTTCGAGACGATCCTCAACGGCTCGCACACCAACCCCTTGGACTGGAAGTTCCTCCCCACGCGGCAGGTGGACCGTCTCGACAACATCCAGATGGTCAGCTATGCGCCTGCTGCCGGCAAGCAGGGTGCCGGCAGCGCGGGGAGCGCCGGCGCGGACTGGGCCATTCCGGTGTCCGAAGATCACACCCATGCGGTAACCGGCGGGGTTCAGGAGACACACGTACCCGAGGTTCCGGCCACTGCCGCGGCGAAGCCGTCACCGACCCCCACCGGCTCGCCGCTAGCGACATCGACGCCGCCCGCCGCGCCGGCGCCGCCCGCTCCGCCGACGACCACGCCGACGCCGACCGCTCCGGCGACGACCACGCCGACGGCGGTGCCGACCGCGCCGCCGACGACCGCGCCGGCACCGGCCGAGCCCCCGGCCCCCACCCCCACCCCCACACCCGCGGTGACTGATCCGGCGTCGGACCCGACCCCGCCCGCTCCGACCCCGCCCGCTCCGGCCCCCACCGCTCCGGCGGTTCCAGCGGAGACCGTCTCCACCGAGCCGACGGGCGCCCTGGAAACCGCGATCTCCCCAACTCCGTAGCCACGGCAGTCCGGCGCGGCCCGTACCCATACCCACGCGCCGTGGCAGCGAATTACCGTCGTGAACTGTTCCTGCCCCCAAGCCCGCGAGGAAACCAAGCCATGACATCCCTGCACTCCATCCCGCTGACCCTCAACGACGGCACCGAAACGGACTTTGGCCGGTTCCGCGGCCAGGTGGTGCTGGTGGTGAACGTGGCATCCCAGTGTGGTTTCACCCCCCAGTACGCAGGCTTGGAGGCGCTCCACAACAAGTTCCGCGAAGAGGGCTTCAGCGTCCTCGGCGTCCCGTGCAACCAGTTCGCCGGGCAGGAGCCGGGCGCCGACGCGGAAATCGCCGAGTTCTGCGAACGCAATTTCGGTGTGACGTTCCCGCTGACGACCAAGGCCAACGTCCGCGGCAAGAACCAGCATCCGCTCTATGCGCAGCTGACCAAGTTCAAGAACGGCCTGCTGCCGGGCCTGGTGAAGTGGAACTTCGAGAAGTTCCTGGTAAATCGCGACGGCGAGATCGTGGCCCGCTTTGCGCCCACCGTGGAGCCCGACTCAGCCGAGGTCATCGAGGCAGTGCGGCAGGCGCTCGGCTGAGCCGCCGTCGGACCACCGCTGGTCCCTGCCAGCCAGCTTTGGGCGGCGGGGGAATGCAAGGGCACAAGGGGCCCTATCCCTCAGCATGCTTCAGGCCTAGACTGGCGAAACCCTCCGACATTCCGGGCATACCTGCGGCGCAGACACGTCTGCCCGTCGGCCGTGCAGCCGACGTAGCCCCGTGGAGGGCGCATCAGAATGCTTCGTGAATCACAACTGGGCACTCAACATTGGGGGTCCGTGAAACCAGGAGGAAAGTGATGACAGGAAACAAAGCCGTTGCCTACAAAGGGCCAGGAAAAGTCGAACTGATCGACATTGACTACCCCACCTTCGAACTCAAAGACGGCCCGGGGGTCAACCCCGCCAACGTGGGCCGCCCGGTGCGCCATGGCGTAATCCTTAAAACCGTTGCCACGAACATCTGCGGCTCGGACCAGCACATGGTCCGCGGGCGCACCACCGCCCCGGCAGACCTGGTGCTGGGCCACGAAATCACTGGCGAAGTCGTGGAAGTCGGCCCTGACGTCGAGTTCATCAAGGTGGGGGACATCTGTTCCGTCCCCTTCAACATCGCCTGTGGCCGCTGCCGGAACTGCAAGGAGCGCAAGACCGGCATCTGCCTGAACGTCAACCCCGCCCGTCCGGGCGCCGCGTACGGATACGTGGACATGGGCGGCTGGGTCGGCGGCCAGGCCAACTACGTACTGGTCCCGTACGCGGACTGGAACTTGCTGAAGTTCCCCGACCGGGACCAGGCGCTGGAGAAGATCATGGACCTGACCATGCTCTCGGACATCTTCCCGACCGGCTTCCACGGCGCCGTCACTGCAGGCGTCGGTGTGGGCTCCACCGTCTACATCGCCGGGGCCGGGCCCGTGGGCCTCGCGGCGGCCACGAGCGCGCAGCTGCTGGGCGCCGCCGTCGTGATTGTCGGTGACATGAACGAGGACCGGCTCAAGCAGGCGCGCAGCTTCGGCTGTGAGACCGTCGACCTGTCCCAAGGCGGACCTGCCGAACAGATCGAGCAGATCCTGGGAGTCCCTGAGGTCGACTGCGGCGTCGACGCCGTCGGCTTCGAAGCCAAGGGGCACGGCCACGACGCCAAGGAGGCCCCGGCGACGGTGCTCAATTCGCTGATGGAACTTACGGCGGCCGGCGGGGCCCTCGGCATCCCCGGACTCTACGTCACGGGGGATCCGGGCGGCATTGACGAGGCAGCCAAGAAGGGTGCGCTTTCCCTGAGCCTGGGCACCGGCTGGGCCAAGTCGCTGAGCTTCACCACCGGGCAGTGCCCCGTGATGAAGTACAACCGCGGGCTCATGATGGCGATCCTGCACGACAAGGTCCACATCGCGAAGAACGTCAACGCCAAGGCGATTTCGCTCGAGGACGCACCGAAGGGCTACGCCGAGTTCGACGCCGGTGCCGCCACGAAGTACGTACTCAACCCGAACGGCTACCTGAGCTAGCCGCGAAGCAACCGAGTAATCCACTTTCCGGCGGACACAGCCTGCATATACGTAAGCAGGTATGTGTCCGCCGGAATACTCGATTTACACCCTTTTTCAAACATGCCTACTGGAGTTTGCACATTGCCGGCCGAATGTCTGGTTGGATAGATCTAACTGAGAGGGACGCTGGAGGCATCTGCCGCCACCCAACCAGGAAGGTTGCAATGGAGCTCATCGAGGCCGAGCACCCCCGGCCACGTCATTTCCTACTCCACCTGAGCGATCCGCATTTGCTGGGCGGTACGGATCCCCTGCACGGCGCGGTGGACGCAGACTCCCGGCTCAGACAACTCTTCGAGCAAGTCCGTGCCTCCGGCGCGCGCCCCGAAGCCGTGATCTTCACCGGCGATCTGGCCGACCGCGGCGAGGCGGAGGCCTACTCCAAGCTGCGCGGCATCGTGGAACCTGCCTGCCGCGCCATGGGCGCCAAAGTCATCTGGGCGATGGGCAATCACGACGACCGGACCAACTTCCGGACCAGGCTGCTGGACCAGCCGGCCGACGACGCACCTGTGGACCACAGCTACTTCATCAACGGCCTCCGGGTCATCACGCTGGACACCTCCGTCCCCGGGTTCCACCACGGCGAACTGAGCGCTGCGCAGCTGGAGTGGCTCGCCGCCGAGCTTGCCACCCCGGCACCCGACGGCACCATCCTGGCCTTGCACCACCCGCCGGTGCCCTCCGTGCTGGATCTTGCCGTACTGGTTGAACTGCGCGGCCAGGCAGCGCTTGCCGGGGTGCTGCGGAACTCCGACGTGCGAACCATCCTGGGCGGCCACCTGCACTATTCAACGACCGCCACGTTTGCCGGCATCCCCGTCTCGGTCGCGTCCGCCACCTGTTACACCCAGGACCTGAACGTCCCGGTGGGCGGAAGCCGGGGCCGGGATAGCGGGCAGTCGTTCAACCTGGTCCACGTCTACGAGCACACGATCGTGCATTCGGTGGTGCAAGTGGGCGACACGATGCCTGCGGTGGGCGAATTCGTCACGGCCGAAGAGGCCCAGCGGCGCATTGCCGCCGCGGGGATCCGGATTCCGCGCCAGGCCAGGCTTGAGGATCCGGCACAAACCCCGGGCCACCGCCGGATCACCACCCGGAACTAGCCGGCAGCTGCTTTCGCCGGCAGCTTCCCCGCGGCTAGTTCCCGCTTTTACTTCTCCCAGGGCGCCTTGATCGGGAAGTACTTCTCCAGGAAGTCCGTCACGAGTTCGGCGCGCTCCTCGGCAGCCACCTCCGGGAAACTTCCGTCGTTGAGGCAGAAGAAATCCATGTTGCGCTTCGAGAGCAGCTTCGGCAGGTAGTTCAGGCCGGCGCGGGCCGTCGTGTCCACGTACCGCACCTTGGCCGCGGTCTGGGTCACGGCCCGGCCGGTCAGCAGCGCGTAGTAGTGGTAGAACGAATTCGTCACGGAGATGTTGTCCGCGGCCCGGAACCGGCTGGCCGCCGTCTTCGCGAATTCGGCCGGGAACTCCTGTTCCATCTGCGCCACGACGCTGCGCCGGAGCGGCGCGGCGGTGTGTTCCAGGTGGCGGGTGGTGATCCGCCCGAACCGGTCCCAGAGCAGCTTGCGGTTCACCCGCGCCGCGTTCTCGAAACCGCTGCGCTCGGCGTCGTTGTCTCCCAGCCCGATCCGTGTCTCCGCCTCAATGAACTTGGTGATCCCGCCCGGGGTGAAGAACATGTCCGGCCGCACTGCCCGGCCGAAGAACATGTCGTCATTGGAATACAGGAAGTGCTCGGAGAGGCCCTCGATGTGGTGGAGCTGGCTCTCGACCGCCTGCGAGTTGTGCGTCGGCAGCACGGAGGGGTCGGCGAAGAACTCCTCGCTGCGGACGATCGTCACGCTCGGGTGGTCCGCGAGCCACTCCGGGGCGGGGGAGTCCGTCGCGATGAAGATCCGCCGGATCCACGGCGCGAACATGTAGACCGAGCGCAGGGCATACTTCAGCTCATTGATCTGGCGGAAGCGGGCCTCGTGGTCGTCTCCCTCGCCCACAACGACGCCGGCCATCCTCGCCCGGCGCGCGGCGATGTACTCGGGCGAGCTGCCGTCCACCCAGGAGAACACCAGATCGACGTCGAAGCTGATGTCGCTGGCGTGGTCGGCGAACATGTTCTCGATGGTGGGCCAGGTGTGGCCGTAGCGTTCGACGGTGCCGCGGACGGCGTCCTGGGCCAGCAGGGTCCGCCGGGTCAGTGAGTTTTCGATCGGCAGGATCAGCTGGTCGCCCTCAAAGCTCCAGAGCTCCAGCTGGACGCCGGCCGAGGCGCCGAACTCGAGGCCGCCGTCCGGTTCCACCCGGGGCCGGTACAGCCGGAAGATCCGGGCCTGGCGGTTGAGTGCAAGCTCACCGTCGGCCACCAGCACGGAGGACTTCTTCTTGGCGTCCACGGTCATCGAGTAGAACGGTTCGTCCCGGCAGGCCTCCACGAGGGCGGCGCGGAGTTCCCGACGGTTCTTCCAGTCCACGGCGATCACGGGGCGGTCGTTGTTGCCGCGGACCAGCAGGTAGTCCAGCTTTGCCCCGGCAAGCACGGAGCGCACGAACAGCAGGTCTTCCACCATGGCCTGGTACGGCGTGCGGTTTTCATTGATCAGCGCATACCTGCCGTGCCGGCGCACCACGTCGGAGCGCGTCCGGAGTCTGGCGACGGCGGCCGGCGAGGTGATCTCCGCGTGGGCGTGGTTGTCTTCGCTCGCCTGGCTGCCGTAGTAAATCTCGTCCTGGATCAATGCGTCTGTAATGTCGATTCTCCGAGTGGTTGAAGGTGCGTGGATCTCTACTTGCATAATAACCCGGGGCGCAAAAACGGCCCGGTGCGGGGCGCTCAGCCGGCCAGGGCGGCGCGCCAGTGACGCAGGAAGGCCGCGCCGGCGTCGTCGTGGATGACCTCGTCGCCGAGCCCCAAGTCGGCCGCGGTCAGGATTCCGTACGGCTTGACCGGCACGCCGTCGGCGGGACGGACGTCCACGTGCTTCACCGGGTGGTCGTTGTGGTGCAGCCAGTCGGCCATGGCGTAGTCGGTGCGCGAGTCGCCCACCGTCCGCCAGGCCTGCGGGGTGATGCCCTGGGCGGCCAGCAGCTCCACAGCCCGGCTGGCGCCGAGGTCCTTGCCCAGCCGGACGGATTCGATGTCGGTGGAGATGATGGTGGGGTCGACCCGGTAGTCGATCTGGTCATCGCTGTTCGGGGCGTGGTGGTCCAGCCGCACCACCCCCAGGCCGTGGCGGCCCATCAGGGCCATGGCGTCGGCGTCGAACAGCGCCTGTTCCTCGCGGTAGTCGGAGTTGGCGACGGCGACGTGCTGTTCCACGGAGACCATGGCCCGTTTGGTCTCGTCGTAGAACATGTGGGCGGAGTAATCCTCCGCGACAAGCCGCCGCACATCGTCCCCGAACGCCTGCGGGATGGCGAGTTCCCGGTCCACGTGCACGGCGCCGGCCCCGGCGGCGGTGTAGCTGAACCAGACGGCGCCCTTCTCGCAAATGGCGTGGATGGTGAGCCCCTCCGGCATTCCGGCAGCGATCATCGGCCCCATAACCTGCTCACGGATGAAGGCATCCGAACGGCCGGTGTTGAAAATGACCGGAATCCCGGCGGCCGCGAGGGCCAGCAGGTCCGCGATGATTCCCGGCTGGACGGTGCGGGTGAGCGGACTGGCCACGGGACCGTCGACGTCGAGCAGCAGGGCCAGCGGCGGGGCCGAAGGCACCAGGGCGGAGGTCTCGGTTACAGTCATGCCTCCATTCTCTCAGCCGGGCCGGAACTTCGCCTCCGCCGGCGGACTCGTGACGCCGGGGCTCCGGACGGGCTAAAGCCGGAATGACCTTTCTGTGCCCGGCAGTGACAGCACCGGACGTATCGATGACAAATGGTCACTGTTTGGCCACAACCTCCGGCGCCGTGGCGACTTTGATTCCCCTGACCGGTGATCTTCCTTAGGCTTGCATGGTGATCTTCAAAGCTGTGGGCGAGGGACGCCCGTACCCTGACCATGGTTTCAATACGCCCAAGGACTGGGCGGCGTTGCCGCCGCGCCCGGTCCGGCTGGACGAGCTCGTGACCACCAAGCGCACCCTGGACCTGGAAGCGCTGCTGGCCGAGGACTCAACCTTCTTCGGGGACCTCTTCCCGCATGTGGTGGAATTCCGCGGCGTGCTCTATCTCGAGGACGGCCTGCACCGGGCCGTCCGCACCGCCCTGCACCAGCGCACCGCGATCCACGCCCGCGTGCTGGTGATAAATGGCTAGGAAGCCGAAGGATCTCTCGGTCCTGCACGGGCACCACGTCATCACCGGCGCCGATCTGCGGGCCACGTTCGCGGAGCAGGACGAGCTGTACAACCGGGTCCGGAAGCGGCGGCGCATCCTGCACGGCGCGGTCCTGTTGCTCCTGCTCGGGCTGCTTGCCGCAGCCATTGTGGTGGCCTTGGCCATCATGAACGGCCAGATCAAGCTCCCGACGGCGGAGCGCAGCCAGGCTGCTGCGCCGCTGTGCCCGGACGCGACGTACGACTACACGCCGCCCGGGAAGATCAAACTGAACGTCTACAACTCCACCAGCCGCCCGGGTTTGGCCCGGACGGTGGCCAACGAGTTTGCGGCGCGCAAGTTCGTGGTGGGGGCGGTCGGCAACACCGAGTCCGGCTACCGCGGTGTGGCACTGGTGGTGTCCGGGGCTGCCGGCCAGTCCGCGGCCTTCAGCGTCCAGCGCAACCTGCCCGGCTCGGACTACGTCCAGGACGGCCGCAGCGACGCCAGCGTGGACGTCATCCTGACCGGGGACTTCAAACAACTGGCCAAGCCGGGGCTCGTGGACCAGACGCCGGGCAAGCTCAGCTGCCCCCGGGAGACCCGCCGGGTAGTCGAAGATCCCAGCCTGCCCGTGGTGCCGACCATCGTCCCGGCCAGCCCCAAGCCCTGAGTCTCCGGGAGGAAGGCGTCCAGGAGGAAGCGGGCGGGCTCGGCTACGCGCTCACGCGCAGGGGGCGGCCGGCGTCGTCGAACCTGGCCCCGGCACCCAGCTGGATGAAGCGCACCGTCCGGGCGATCCGCGCCTCCGCCTCCGGGTCCGCGCCGGCCCCGTCCCCGCGGGCCGCACTGGAGGAGAGGGTGCCGTGGATGAGCTGGGCAAGCTGGGTGATGTCCGCTTCGGGGAGATAGCCCTGGGCCATGCCGTCGCGCAGGATGTCCTGCAGCAGGAGGCTGAGTTCACCGACGTGGTCCGCCAGCTTGGCGAAGGAGGCAGGGGACAGGACAGCCCCCATGGCGGGGCCCGGCGGCAGGTGGCGGCGGCTCAGGTCCGCCACCTGGGCCCGCACGTAGAGCGCCAGCCGCTCCACGGGGTTCTCCAGCGAGGCCAGGGAATCACGCAGCTCGACGAGGAACCGTTCCGTCTCGTCCAGTGCGTAGGCAATGAGCAGCTCTTCGATGTCCGCGTAGTAGTTGTACACGGCGGTGCGGCCGATCCGGGCGTGCCGGGCGACGTCGGTCATGGTCAGGCCGGGCAGCCCGTGCGTGAACAGCAGTTCGCCGAACGCGGTCAGGATCCGGCGCTGGGTCTCGGCTCGTTGGGCGGCGTTGCTCGCGGCCGAAATCCTGGGCATACGGACACTTTAGCGCGATCTGTCAGTAAAAAGGGGCGAAGCTTCGGCGTGCGTGCGCTCGGGGCCACCGAAGCCGCCCCGAAGCTGCCCCGCACCCGTCGGCGGCGTTCGGCGGCAGCCGGAGCCAAACCGGTCCGTGACGCGAGAAAAACATGCACCGGAAACGCCGCCGAAACCTCACCCGTGCATGCTGGTGCCAATGGAGCCCCGACGGAGGGGCTCCGCTGGGGAGGAGCTGGCTATGGGTAGGGAAGGTGCGATCCGGACGTGCGGGGAACTGGCCGCCGGGGACGAGATCGAGGCGTGGCACAACGGCAAGTTGTTCCACCGGGGGCGGGTCACCCAGACAATCCCGCTGATGGAGCTGTTCTGGATCCTGGACGCCCGGACCGGCGCCCGGAAACTGCTCGACGTCGAGGCGCTGGAGATCGTCCGCTGTGCCCCGGCCTCGCGGCTCGGGGTCACCGCAGGCCTGGCTCAGCCCGCCTAGGCCTCGGACGGGGACTCAGACAGGGCACCCGTCCGGGCCGCATGCGACGCCGTCCGAACCAGACGTGCCGGCGTCGACCATAACGAGCGGGTGGCTTTCCTGCCACGCCTGCTCCAGGGCTGCGGTGAAGGTTTCCGCCGGCTGGGCCCCGGAGATGCCGTATTTGCGGTCGATGACGAAGAACGGCACACCGCTGATGCCCAGGGCCCGGGCCTCGGCGAAGTCCTGCCGGACGTCGTCGGCGTACTTGTCCGAACTGAACAGCTCGTCCAGTTCGCCGGCGTCGATCCCGAGGTCGAGGCCCAAGGAGGTGAGGTATTCACGGCTGCCGATGTCGCGGCCGTGCTCGAAGTGGTCGCTGAGTAGCCGTTCCTTGGCGGCATCCTGCTGACCGTGCGCGGCGGCGAGGTGGATCAGCCGGTGGGCCGTGAAGCTGTTGGCCACCACGACGGCGTCAAAGCGGTAGTCGAGTCCCTCGGCGCTGGCCAGGGATGCCACGTGCTCGAACATGCCGGCGACCTGGTCCGGGGCCATGCCTTTGCGGGTGCTCAGGTAGTCCAGTTCGGTGCCGTCGTAGTGCTCCGGCAGGGACGGGTCCAGCTGGAAGCTGCGCCATTGCACCTCCACGCCATCGCGGTGCGGGAACGCCGCGAGCGCGGTCTCAAAACGGCGCTTGCCGATATAGCACCAGGGGCAGGCCACGTCGGACCAGATCTCAATCTTCATGCTGGCGACAACCCCGCCGGGCCCGCGCTCATTCCCGTCGGCCCGCCAGCTTCCAAAGTCCGTTCCCGCGGTCAGGGGACGCGGAGGGGGGCGGAGGGGCGTCGTCAGGGCGCGAGCGGGCGTTCCATGACGAAGTCGTGCTCCACCGTGCTCCCCAGCCTGAACGACTTGGTGCCGACCTTCCGGAAGCCGGACTTCTCGTAGAACCTGATGGCACGGGCGTTCTGGCTGTTCACGCCGAGCCAGAGGCCGCGGGCGCCCGAGGCCGACGCCGCGACGATGCTGGCCTGCATCAGTTCGGCCGCCGCGCCGAGGCCGTGGTGCTCCGGGTGGACGTAGCACTTGCTCAGTTCCGTGCTCGGCCCGGCCCCGAGGACGGCAGCCACGTCCGGATCCTGCGTGGCGCGGTCCAGGAGCAGGCTGTAGCCGCGGAGCGCCCCGTCCGCGTCGAGCACGAGCACGGTGACGTCCGGATCGGCCAGGTAGTCGCGGAAATTGGCTTCGCTGAGCGTGTTGGCCAGGTGCGCGGCGATGTCCTCGGGCCGGGATTCCGGCGGGCAGGCGAGCGGAAAGGTGATGGCGGCGAGTTCGGCCAGCGGGCCGGCGTCGTCGGCCGTTGCCTTCCGGATGAGGTGCGTCATGCGAAAAACCCTAGTCCGCGGACCGCGCTGCTTGACCTTCGTGAAGCTGACTCCGTCATGTTCCGGCGGGTGCCGGGCGGGCCGCAGCCGCGCGTGATAGCAATGGGACTGATGAAAACATATTTCTGCCCGGATGCCAGTCCGCGGACCGCCGGGTGAGTGCCCTGGCGAAGATCCCGCGCGGCGGGCTCCTGATGATCGCGATCGGACTCATCGCCCTCAACATGCGCGGGCCGTTCGTGGCGGTCGCGCCGGTGGTGGGGAACATGCAGCGCGATCTGGGCTTTTCGCCGGTCGAAATCGGCTTCCTGACGGGCATCCCGGTGCTCTGCTTCGCGCTGGCCGCGCCGCTGGCATCGCTGACGGGCCGGAAGCTGGGGCCGGAGTTCGCGATCACGCTGACCCTGCTGGGCGTGCTGCTCGGCGTCGTGGTCCGCTCCGCGGGCGGGGGCGCCCTCGTGATGCTGGGGACCGTGATTCTTGGCATCGCCATCACGATCGGCAACATTGTGGTCCCGCTGATCATCCGGCGCGACTTCAGCCCGGCCAAGCAGGCAGCGGCCATGGGCACCTACACCGCCGCGCTGAATATCGGCTCCTTCGTCACGTCCATGATTACGGCGCCGTTGGCGGAACTGCTCGGCTGGCGTCCGGCCATCGCGGCGTGCGCCCTCTTCGCGGTTGCGGCCGGCGCGGTGTGGGTGCTGGCCGCCGGCAGCAGTTCGCTCCGGCCCGAAGCGATCCCGGGGGCGGACCCGACCCGAACGGCGGGGCGGCCCGCGTCGCGCTGGATCACCGTGGCGCTGACCGCGGGATTCGCCGGCCAGGCGTTTTCCTACTATGGGGTCACCGCCTGGCTGCCCAGCCTCCTTGCCGACGAACTGGGGCTGGCGCCGTCGGCGGCCGGCGCCGGATCCTCGCTCTTCCAAATCCTGGCGATCGCGGGCGGCCTAGGCGTCCCGTTCGTGGCGCGTTTTGCCAGCACGACGACGGTCGGACTTACCCTGGGGGCGCTGTGGCTGACGGTGCCGCTGGGGCTCCTGCTGGCGCCCGAGCTGTGGTGGCTCTGGTCCTCCTTCGGCGGCGTGGCCCAGGGCGGCGGCATCACCCTGATCTTCATCGCCATCATCCGGCTGGCCCGCGACCAGGCCTCGGCGGGCCGGATGTCCGCCGTCGTCCAGGGCTCCGGCTACTGTTTCGGCGCCGCGGCTCCCACCCTGCTGGGCTTCGTGCACGGCATCTCGGGCTCGTGGACCGGGCCCCTGCTGATGATCCTGGGCTCGGTGGCCCTGTTCATCCTGGGCTGCGCGCTGTCCCTGCGCCACATCCCGAAGGCGCACTGACCTCACTGAGCCCGGCGGGCCCCCCTCGTGAACGGACACGTGAGGCCCATGTTTTGTGGAAAACATGGGCCTCAAGTGTCCGTTCGACGCCGTTGTCGGGGACGGGGAGGGTCTTCCGTTGCCGGGCTGCCGCCCCGGATTTCGGGGTGCCTGTTGCGAAGGGCGTGGCAGCCCGGCGGACGGAATTCTTGCGGGGCCCGGGTGCGGACGCCGTAGGCGGCGCCCGCGCCGGGCCGGGCGGCTAGACGGCCACGAGGTCCTCGCAGTTGGCTGCGGTGTCGGCGCCGTCGCGGGCTTCGTGCAGGAAGCGGTCGTAGGCCGGCAACGTCAGGAAGGCGGGGAACTCGTTGCCGAGCGTGACCTCCTCGAAGATGTCCCTGGCATCGGCGAAGCGGTCGCCCTCGAAGCGTTCCAGCTTGGCGAACTCCTCATCCAGCATGTCCTCCACCCACTCGCGGGTGATAACGTCGCCCGCGTCCGTGATGGCGCGGGAGAAGATCCACTGCCACAGCTGCGAGCGGGAGATTTCCGCGGTGGCGGCGTCCTCCATCAGGTTGTGGATGGCCACCGCGCCGTTGCCGCGCAGCCAGGACTCGATGTAGCGGATGCCCACCTCGATGTTGTTCCGCACGCCCTGCTCGGTGATCGTCCCCGTGGTGGAGGAGATGTCGATCAGTGCGCGGTCATCCGGCGTGACATCCTCGCGGAGGCGGTCCAGCTGGTTCGGACGGTCGCCGAGGACGCCGTCGAACACCTCGCGGCACACCGGCACCAGGTCCGGGTGCGCCACCCAGGAGCCGTCGAAGCCGTCGGCCGCCTCGCGGGTCTTGTCGGCGCGCACCTTCTCGAACGCGATGGCGTTGGCTTCCTCGTCCTTGCGGTTGGGGACGGCCGCGGCCATGCCGCCAATCGCCATGGCGCCGCGCTTGTGGCAGGCCCGCACCAGTTGTTCGGTGTAGGCCCGCATGAACGGCTGCGTCATGGTGACCTGGCCGCGGTCCGGCAGGACAAAGCGCGGTCCGCGGGTGCGGAAGTTCTTGATCAGCGAGAAGATGTAGTCCCAGCGGCCGGCGTTCAGGCCCGCGGCGTGCTCGCGCAGTTCGTAGAGGATCTCCTCCATCTCGAACGCGGCCGTGATGGTCTCGATCAGCACCGTGGCGCGGATGGTGCCCTGCGGGATCCCCAGCAGGTCCTGGGCCAGGACGAAGATGTCGTTCCACAGCCGCGCCTCGAGGTGGTTCTCGATCTTCGGCAGGTAGAAGTACGGCCCCTTGCCCTGGGCGATCAGGCGGCGGGCGTTGTGGAAGAAGTACAGGCCGAAGTCCACAATGCCGCCGGCCACCGGGGCGCCGTCGATGAGCATGTGCTTCTCCGGCAGGTGCCAGCCGCGGGGCCGGACCACGATCGTGGGCAGTTCCTCGGCAGCGCGGAGCTTGTACTCCTTGCCTTCCGGGGAGGTGAAGTCGATCCGGTGCTCCAGCGCGTCGGTGAGGTTCAGCTGGCCCTGGATGACGTTGCGCCACGTCGGGGTGGAGGAGTCCTCCATGTCAGCGAGCCACACCTTGGCGCCGGAGTTCAGCGCGTTGATGGTCATCTTCTTGTCCACCGGGCCGGTGATCTCGACCCGGCGGTCGGTCAGTCCCGGTGCCGGGGGAGCGACGCGCCATTCCGGGTCGTTGCGGATGGACTCGGTCTCGGGGAGGAAACGCGGGTCCTCCCCCTTGCTGATCTGCTGGCGGCGTTCCTGCCGGGCCCGCAACAGCTCCTGCCGGCGCTCCGCCGTCGCCCGGTGCAGCTTGGCAACAAAAGCCAGCGCGTCCGGAGTCAGAACCTCGCCCTGCCGGCAAATCGGCTGTGCGGTCAACGTAACCCCGTTGATAGTGAAGTTGTCAGTGAAGCTGTTCATTTCAATCTCTCCTTAGAGAAGAAGCAAGGTCGACGGCGAATGGTGACTCAAGCGCGAGGCCAAAGGTGCCGGGATTGCGGCAGCCTGCGTAAAAGGGGCCCTGTGTCCGGGCCCGTCCTCGCTCAGCGAGGTCGGACCCGGACGCGGGGAATAGCAGGCAGAGCAATGCCGGACCGAAGGCCGGATGCAAGGCCGCCGTCGTGAGTTAGTGGAACTGGCCTTCTTCTGTGGATCCCACGAGGGCCAAAGTGGATGCGTTCGGGTTGAGCGCGGTGGCGATGTCGTCGAAGTAGCCGGTGCCGACTTCGCGCTGGTGCTTAGTGGCGGTGTAGCCGCGGGCTTCGGAGGCGAATTCCTTTTCCTGCAGCTCGACGTAGGCGCTCATGCCTTCCCGGGCGTAACCGTGGGCGAGGTCGAACATCGAGTAGTTCAGGGCGTGGAAGCCGGCCAGGGTGATGAACTGGAAGGTGAAGCCCATGGCGCCGAGTTCACGCTGGAACTTCGCAATCGTGGCGTCGTCGAGGTGCTTGCGCCAGTTGAACGACGGCGAGCAGTTGTACGAAAGCATCTGGTCCGGGAAATCGGCCTTGACCGATTCAGCGAACTTGCGGGCCAGCTCCAGGTCCGGGGTGCCGGTTTCCATCCAGATGAGGTCGGAGTACGGGGCGTAGGCCTTGGCCCGGGCGATGCAGGGTTCGATACCGTTGCGGACCTTGTAGAAGCCCTCGGCGGTCCGTTCGCCCGTGATGAATTCCTGGTCGCGCTCGTCGACGTCGGAGGTGATCAGGGTGGCTGCCTCGGCGTCGGTGCGGGCGATGACGACCGACGGTGTGCCGGCGACGTCGGCGGCGAGACGGGCGGCGTTCAGCGTCCGGACGTGCTGCTGGGTGGGGATCAGGACCTTGCCGCCAAGGTGGCCGCACTTCTTCTCCGAGGCGAGCTGGTCTTCCCAGTGCACGCCCGAAGCGCCGGCCTGGATCATCGACTTCATCAGTTCGTACGCGTTCAGCGGTCCGCCGAAGCCGGCTTCGGCGTCGGCCACGATCGGCACCATCCAGTCCTCGACGGTCTGGATGCCTTCGGAGAACTCGATCTGGTCAGCGCGGAGCAGGGCGTTGTTGATGCGGCGGACCACCGTGGGAACGGAGTTGGCCGGGTACAGGGACTGGTCCGGGTAGGTGTGGCCGGAATTGTTGGCGTCGGCGGCAACCTGCCAGCCGGAGAGGTAGATGGCGCGGAGGCCGGCCTTGACCTGCTGCACGGCCTGGTTGCCGGTCAGGGCGCCGAGGGCGTTGGTGTACTTGCCCTCCTTGTGCTCCTCCGTGAGCTGCTTCCACAGCTTCTCGGAGCCGCGGCGGGCCAGCGTGTGTTCTTCGGAGACGCGGCCGCGGAGGCGGACGACGTCGGACGCCGAGTAATCCCGAGTGACACCTTCCCAGCGCGGGTTGGCAGCCCACTCGAGCTCCAGGGCGGCGGCCTGCTCTGTTGTGTCCTGGCCGGCCGGCTGCTGGGTGGGCTCAAATGCTGCAGTCATCTTTGTCTCCTTGATGGGTCCCGGCCCGCCAGTCTGCGTCTCTGCAAGTCCTGGCGGGTTGTTCCGAGGTAGTGAATCTTTCTGTGAGATCTACTTTTCTTTACTTTCAAGGGGGTTTCTAGGGGAAATCTATGGAAAGAAATGCACTTCTTCCCGTATTCTCAAGAAATGCATCCAAGCAGCTGGAACCGTCAGGCAGTACCGCCGTCCCACCCCGCCGAACCAGAGGTGGATGTCATCAGCATGGGCCGAAGGGTCCGGCACCTGCGCAAGGCGGCCGGGCTCACGCTCGATGACCTCAGCGCCACGGTCGGAACGGCCCCCAGCCAGCTGAGCCTGATCGAGAACGGCAAGCGTGAGCCCAAACTCGGCCTGCTCCAGCAGCTTGCTGCTGCGCTTGGCGTCAGCATCGACGAGCTGCTCGGCGCGGAACCGCCGAACCGGCGTGCGGCCCTGGAGATTGAGCTGGAGCGTTACCAGCGCAGCCCAATCTACGAGTCCCTGAAGCTGCCCAAGATCCGCATCAGTTCACGGCTGCCGATGGACGTGCTGGAGTCCATGGTGGGGCTGCAGCATGAGCTGGAACGCCGCCTCAACGAGCAGGTCGCGACGCCGGAAGAGGCCCGGCGCGCCAACGGTGAACTGCGGGCCATGATGCGGGAGCGGAACAATTACTTCCCGGAATACGAGGCGGAGGCGCAGAAGGTGCTGGCGTCGGTGGGCCACACGTCCGGCCCGCTGTCCCACCATGTCATCGCCGACATCGCGGGGCACCTTGGCTTCAGCCTGCACCATGTGGGCGACCTGCCGCATTCCACCCGCTCGGTGACGGACCTCAAGAACCGCCGAATTTACCTCACGCAGAACGCCCGGAGCGACCACGACCCCCGTTCGGTGCTGCTGCAGGCCCTGGGCCACTACGTGCTGGGCCACCAGACGCCCACCAACTACGGCGACTTCCTGATGCAGCGCGTCGCCACCAACTACTTCGCCGCCGCGCTGCTGCTGCCGGAGCAGGCCACCGTGGAGTTCCTGCAGAAGGCCAAGGCGGCCAAGGAAATCGCGGTGGAGGACATTAGGGACGCGTTCGCCGTGTCCTACGAGACCGCGGCGCACCGCTTCACCAACCTCGCCACGCAGCACCTGGACCTGCGCACGCACTTCCAGAAGACGCACAAGAGCGGCATCATCTACAAGGCATACGAGAACGACGGCGTGACGTTCCCGCAGGACCACACCGGCGCCATCGAGGGCCAGCCCTCGTGCAAGAACTGGACCTCCCGGGTGGTGTTCGACGTGCCGGACAAGTTCAGCGCCTACAACCAGTACACCGACACCCCGGCCGGGACCTACTGGTGCACGGCCCGGACGGAGCGTTCCGCCAACGGGGAGTTCTCGCTCTCGGTGGGGGTGCCCTACGCGCAGGTCAAGTGGTTCCGCGGCCGCGACACCACGGAGCGCTCCAAGTCGACTTGCCCGGACGAGAGCTGCTGCAAGCGTCCGCCGGCCGCCCTCGCCTCCGAGTGGGCCGGCAACGCCTGGCCCTCGGCCCGCGCCCACTCGCACCTGCTTGCCGCGATGCCGCCCGGCGCCTTCCCGGGCGTGGACGAGACCGAGGTCTACTCCTTCCTGCAGGCGCACTCCGGGAACTGAGTTCGACGGGACCCGGCACGCTCCCTCAGGTCCGTCGGGCTCGGGGAGCGTTCGGTGGTTTGGTTGCCGAACCTGTGGGAGCGTTTTCTGGGCGTGGCTGACAGGCGCGCAGACTATATTGGCCAGTGTCAGCTCATCGATCCACCTCGCGGGAGCGTGCACCCATGGCCAAGGAACTTGCCACCCAGCTTGTCGAACAACTCCAGGCTGCCGGCGTGCAGCGGATTTACGGGATTGTTGGCGACAGCCTCAATCCGATCGTCGACGCCGTCCGGAAGACCGGCGGAGCGGCGAAGGGCGGGATCGACTGGATCCACGTCCGGCACGAGGAAGCCGCGGCGTTCGCCGCCGCGGCGGAAGCCCAGCTGACCGGCAAGCTCGCGGTCTGCGCGGGGTCCTGCGGCCCGGGCAACCTGCACCTGATCAACGGCCTGTACGACGCCAACCGCTCCGGCGCCCCGGTGCTCGCCATCGCCTCGCACATCCCGAGCAAACAGATCGGCAGCAGCTTCTTTCAGGAAACCCACCCGGACCGGCTCTTCAACGAGTGCTCGGTCTACTCCGAGCTCGTCAGCACGGCCGAGCAGGCGCCGCGGGTGATGCACAGCGCCATCCAGCACGCCGTCGCGCTCCGCGGCGTCGCCGTCGTGACCCTGCCTGGCGACATTGCCGGGCTGGAGGCGACCGCCGAAACCCCGGCGCCAGCAGCCTTCCGGCCGGCCGCCATGGTGCCGGACCCCGCCAGCGTGCGGGAACTGGCGGATGCCATCAACGACGCCGGGAAGGTCGCCATCTTCGCCGGGGCCGGCGTCGACGGCGCGCACGACGAGGTGATCGCGCTCGCCGAACTCCTCGCCGCGCCGATCGGTCACTCGCTGCGCGGCAAGGACTTCATGCAGTACGACAACCCCTACGACATCGGCATGACCGGGCTGCTCGGCTACGGCGCCGCGGCCGAGGGGATCGAGGACGCGGACCTGCTGATCCTGCTCGGCACCGACTTCCCCTACGACCAGTTCCTGCCCGGGACCCGGACGGCGCAGGTGGACCGGGCCGCGCAGAACCTGGGCCGGCGGACCGACGTCGACGTCGCCGTGCACGGCGACGTACTTCCGACCCTGACTGCGCTGATGCCGTTGCTGAAGCCGAAGAAGAGCCGCCGCTTCCTTGACGCGATTCTCAAGAAGCACGACCGGCTGATGAACAAGGCCGTCGGGGCGTACACCCGCAGGGTCGAGAAGACCGAGCCGATCCACCCGGAGTACGCGGCCTCGCTGCTGGACCAGGTGGCGGCCGAGGACGCGGTCTTCACGGCGGACACGGGCATGTGCAATGTCTGGACCGCGCGGTACATCAACCCTCTGGGCACCCGGCGGCTGATCGGCTCGTACCTGCACGGCTCCATGGCCAACGCGCTGCCGCACGCCATCGGGGCCCAGCTCGCATACCCGGGACGCCAGGTGGTTTCGGTCTCCGGCGACGGCGGGCTCTCGATGTTGCTGGGGGAGCTGATCACCGTCGCGGCGCACCGGCTTCCGGTCAACGTGGTGGTCTTCAACAATTCCACCCTGGGCATGGTCAAGCTGGAGATGCTGGTGGACGGGCTGCCCGATTTCGGCGTCGACGTCCCGGACGCCAACTATGCGGAGGTCGCCCGCGCCCTGGGGTTCCACGCCGTCCGCGTCACGGATCCGTCCCGGATCGAGGCCGCCTACCGGGAGGCGTTCGCGCACCCCGGACCCTCGCTCGTGGAGCTGATCACCGATCCCAAGGCACTCTCGATCCCGCCGAAGATCAAGGGCGCGCAGATCCTGGGCTTCGCCACGGCGATGTCCAAGGTGGTGCTGAACCGGGGAGCCGGCGAGGCCGTGAGCATGGCCCGAAGCAACCTGCGCAACATCCCTCGGCGCTGACGGGCCCTCGCGGACCCGTGGCCCGCCTCCGTTTCGACGGTTCCGTGCAGGTTCGACGCTGGGACGCATCGAGTGGGCGGGGAACCGTCGAAATGGCCAAGGGCTAGCGCGGGGCGGCCCCCCGCTGGTTGACTGGCCGTAGGCGGATCCTCGCCGTTTTACGCGGTGGTACAGGCCTTGGGGGCGCGATGAAAAAGAAGATTCCGGCACGCATTATTGCTTCCGCGGCGGTCATGGCGCTGGTCCTCTCGGCCTGTGCGGCCTCGCCGCCGGCGCTGTTGAAGGCCGACGGCGTCGAACGCGTTTCGGTGGACCGCGCCGCCTACCCGGCCGAGTTGGCTCAGCTCCGGGCGTCGGCGCGGAAACTGGGCGCAGCACTCCTCGCGGACGGCGGGGAGGCCGGAAACGGCAACGTGGTCTCGTCCCCGGGCAGCCTGCTGATTGCCCTGGCCATGCTGCGGACAGGTGCGACCGGGGCAACGGCCGCCGAGATGGACAATGTCCTGGGCCTCCCCGCCCAGCACCGCGACGAAGCCCTGGATTCGCTGCTCTCTTCCCTGGAAGCCTTCGACGGCGACCCCGGCTCGGTGGACGAGAAGAATCCGCCCCGCCGGCCGGTCCTGCACACCGCCAACGGCCTGTTCGTGGACAAAGGTGTGCCCACCGGAGAGGGGTACCTGCGTTCCCTGGCCCGGTACTACGGCACCGGCGTGTACCCGGTGGACTTTCAGGATGAGGACACCACTAAGCCGGCAATCGACGCCTGGGTGAACAAGAACACCGGAGGCCGGATCAAGAAAGCGCCTGCGGAGTACAGCAAATACAACACCTTCAGCGTGCTCAACTCGGTGTACTTCGCGTCTGCCTGGAAGGTGCCCTTCGACCCGGCGGACACCGCAGACCGTCCCTTCACGACGGCGGCCGGCCGGCAGGTATCGGTACCCACCATGTCCGGCGTCCAGGATCTCCCCTTTGCCCAGGGAAACGGCTGGCAGGCCGTCGATCTTCCCTATGCCGAGGGCTTCGTGATGCGCCTGGTACTGCCGGATTCCGGAGCTCCCGGCACCGGGGTGCCATACCTTGCCGAGGCTGCGCGGGCCCTTGACGCGGCCGCCCCGTCGCCCACCCAGCTTTCCCTCCCGCAGTGGAACCAGAAGAGCATTTTCGAGTTGCGCGAGGTCTTCGCCAGCCTCGGCCTGCGGGAGACGCTCCAAACCGAGACGGACTTCAACTCAATCCAGCGTGGCCTCAAGATCACGCAGGCCGGCCAGTCCGCCAACATCACCGTGGCGGAAAAGGGCACGATTGCCGCCGCCGTGTCCCAGGTCAACGCGGAGGCGGTGAGCGGCGCCGCTTTCACGCACACGATCCGTTTTGACCGGCCGTTCGTCTACGAAATCGTCCACGTCGAGACCGGGCTGCCGCTGTTCATGGGCCGGGTGTCCGACCCCAGCCAATCATGAGGCGCTCGCTCAGATTCTGCCGGTCAATATCGACCGACTCCTCAATCAGTGAGGGAGCGGCTGTTCGGTAGCCGCCGGACCTGAGGGAGCGTCGTCGGCTAGCGCGGGCCGCCCTGCCAGAGTGCGTCGAACGGCGCGCCCGAGGCCACCCGGTTCCGGATCCCCGCAGTGACAAAGTCTTTCGCCGTGCGGGCGGCCTCCAGCGGCGTCGCGCCCTTGGCAAGCTCCGCGGTCACGGCGGCGGCCAGCGAACAGCCGGCGCCGGAAACGGCGACCTCGCCCACCTTCGGGGCGGAGAGGACCTCCAGCGTCTCGCCGTCGTAGTAGACGTCGACGGCGTCGGGCCCGGCCAGGCGCACGCCGCCCTTGGCGAGCACCGCGGCGCCGCTGAGTTCGTGGATGCGGACGGCCGCGGCCTTGAGCGAGTCGACGTCGGTGATCTCCAGCCCGGAGAGCGACTCGGCCTCAAAGTGGTTCGGTGTGACGAAGGTGGCCAGCGGCAGGATCTGTGCCTTGAGCGCCTGGTCGGTGTCCAGGGCGTGGCCCGGCTCCTGGCCCTTGCAGATCAGCACCGGGTCCAGCACCACGTTCCGGAACGCAGAGTCGGCCAGCGCCGACGCCACCGTGGAAATCGTCGCCGGGCTGCCCAGCATGCCGATCTTCACCGTGTCCAGCACGGACGGCGCGCCGGACGCGGCGCCGTACGCCGCCGTCGTCGCCTCCAGCTGGTCGGCGATGACCTGCTGGTCCACCGCGACGAAGCGGTGGTTCCAGTTGTCTTTCGGGTCGAAGGACACGATGCAGGTCAGGTTCGCGATGCCGAAGACGCCGAGTTCCTGGAAGGTCTTCAGGTCCGCCTGCGCGCCGGCGCCGCCGGTGGCCTCGGAGCCGGCGATGGTCAGGGCGACGGCGGGGTAGGCGCTGGCGTCGGAGGTCACGTTGTCCACGGCGTAAGAAGTCATGGACCCATCCTGCCACTCGGGGAAAACGGGCCGCATTGTGCGTATGACCAATATGACCAAAACCCGAGTGTTCTGGATCACGGGAACTAAGGTGGCGGACGGTGTTGCTCTCTTGCGACGCCGGATCCAGGAAGGTTCATTGATGAGCACCCAACTGTCCGAAGCGGCCCAGACCCGAAAAGCCGTCGGCAACATCCTCAAAGGCTCGGCCGGCAACCTCGTCGAGTGGTACGACCTCTACGTCTACACAGTCTTCGCGGCTTACTTCCAGTCGCACTTCTTCAACTCCAAGGACGAGCTCCAGGCCGGCCTCGAGGCGATGGCGGTCTTCTCGACGTCGTTCCTGATGCGCCCGATCGGCGCCTGGTTCTTCGGCCGCTACGCGGACCGCAAGGGCCGCAAGGCCGCGCTGACGCTGAGCGTGACGATGATGTCCGCCGGTTCCTTCGCTATTGCGGTGCTCCCCACCCAGCAGCAAATCGGCCTGTGGGCAATGATCCTGCTGGTCCTCATCCGCGTGATCCAGGGTTTCTCGGTGGGCGGCGAGTACGGCACCAGCGCCACCTACATGTCCGAGGCCGCCACCACCAAGCGCCGCGGCTTCTTCTCCAGCTTCCAGTACGTCACGCTGATCGGCGGCCAGATGCTGGCCCTGCTGGTCCTGGTCATCCTGCAGAACGTTATGCCCAAGGGCGACTTGGGCGAGTGGGGCTGGCGGATCCCGTTCGCGATCGGCGGCGTCGCGGCCCTCGTGGTGCTCTGGCTCCGGCGTTCCATGGAGGAGACCGTCTCGGCCGAACAGATCGAGGCCGCAAAGGCCCCCGCGGTGGCCGGTCAGGCGCAGCCGGGCACCATGAAGCTGCTGTTCACCAGCTACTGGAAGCCGCTGATGATCTGCATCGGCATCACGCTCGGCGGCACGGTGGCGTTCTACACGTACACGAACTTCATCCTGAAGTTCATGAATGACACCTCGGGCATCGCCAAGACCGACACCTCGGTGATCAACTTCTGGGCGCTGTTCATCTTCATGCTGCTCCAGCCGGTCTACGGCATCATCTCGGACAAGGTGGGCCGCAAGCCGCTCCTGCTCTGGTTCGGCATCACCGGCGTCCTCTTCACGTGGCCGCTGCTTTCCGCCCTGGCCGGCACCAAGGATCCGCTCACGGCGTTCCTGCTGATGATGGGCGGCCTGCTGATCGTGGGCGGGTACACGTCCATCAACGCCCTGGTGAAGGCCGAGCTGTTCCCCGCGTCCATCCGCGCCCTCGGCGTCGGGCTGGGCTACGCGATCGCCAACTCGCTCTTCGGCGGCACCGTCCCGCTGATCGGCGCGGCGCTGCAGAAGGCCGGCCAGGAAGAACTGTTCTTCACCTACGTCACAGTGGCCATCGCCATCTCGCTGCTGGTCTACATCTTCGCGCTGAAGAACAAGAAGTCCACGCACCTGGACCACGAACAGGGCCACGCCTGGGAGCCCGCGGCTGCCCGTGAGGACGACGGCAAGGATCTCGTGGACGCCTCGCGCCGCTAGGGTTCCGAACGCTACCCTGGCGCCGTTTCGACGGTTCCCTGCCGATTCGACGCTACGCAGCGTCTTGTCCGCAGGGACCGTCGAAACGGCGCACCGCGGACGACGGCGGGCTGCCGGCTTCTGGACTTCGGTCCGGACCCGGCGGCCCGCCGTCGTCGTTAACGTCGGCGCTGCGACTGCGGGGGCGGCCGCCGGGGGTGCGGCGGGCAGGTGCGAGAATGGAGGCGGGTCCGGGCGAGTGCAGCCGGGGCCCTCCAGTGCTAATACAGCCGGCCGACCCGCCCGTTCACGCGAACCGGGCCGCCGAGCGAACCACTACGAATGGAACACCCATGACTTCCGCCAAGACCTTTCCGGCTGCCGCCCCGCCGAAGTTCGCCTCGATCGGTTCCCCATACTTCGGCATCATGCTGGCCGTCATGGCCGTGGTGCTGATCCTGTCCAACATCGGCGCCTCCAAGGGCGTGGCGATCGGCCCGATCATCACCGACGGCGGGTTCTTCCTCTTCCCGCTGGCCTACATCCTGGGCGATGTCATCAGCGAGGTCTACGGCTTCAAGGTGGCGCGCAAGGCGATCATCACCAGCTTCGCACTGTCAGCTTTCGCGTCCCTCTGCTACTGGGTCATCATCGCGCTGCCCGGCTTCGATGACGAGTATGGGGCCGCCAAGCAGTCCGCGCTGGAAGGCGCCCTGGGCCCGGTCCCGCAGATCGTGCTCGCCTCCCTGCTGGCCTTTTTCGCCGGCCAGACGATCAATTCCTGGATCCTGGTAAGGATGAAGGCCCGGACGGGGGAGAAGTCCCTGTGGGCCCGCATCATGGGGTCCTCCGTGGCCGGCGAGTTCGTGGACACGCTGATCTTCTGCAGCATCGCTGCCTCCGTGATTGGAATTACCGACGCAGCGATGTTCGTGAACTACGTCCTCGTTGGATTCCTCTACAAGACGCTCGTGGAGTTCGCCTTCGTGCCGCTGACCACGCTCGCCATTGGCTGGGTGAAGAAGCGCGAACCCAGCTACGGGACTGTCTAGCTCCGCCCGCAACATCCCCCGTGTCGACGGTCGCGAGCCCACTCGACGCTGAGAAGCGTCTAGCCGGGAGCGGACCGTCTAAACGGCGCGGAATCAGCCCCGGCGCCGCGGTTCAGCGCCCGCAGGACCCGGTATTTGAACTCCACCTCGTTGAACAGGTGCTTCCACTCGATTCGGAGGAACGTCCAGCCCTGCTCCGTCAGCGCCTTCTCGCGCTGCCGCTCCGCGAATAGGACCTCTCCGGTGGGCCGGTAGTCGAAGTACTTGCTCTTGCCGTCGAACTCGAGGGCAACCTTGCGCTCGGGCCAGGCTAGGTCCAGCCGGTATTCCCCGAGCGGCGTCAGAACGCTGTACTGCAGCTCGGGCGGCGCAATCCCGATCCGGTGCAGCAGTTCCCTCGTCAGGCTCTCTCCGGCTGATTCGGAGCGAGGATCGGCCAACTCGAGGGCCCGGCGCAGCGCCAACACTCCGTTACGCCCGGCTAGGGCACCACACTGGGCGCGGATCATGCCGAGATCCGCCCCCAGGCGGGCCGCATGATCAATCAGGATCACAGCCTGCGGCACGGTGAACATCAGGCAGCAATCCACGACCGTGCGTTCCAGGGACGTGCACGGCAATCCGTCCACGAAGCACATCTCGCGGCTTGTCACCCGCCTGGTGTGGGCGACGACGTCGCGCCCGTGCGAAATCCGCGAGGGGCAGCCGTTCTGCGTCAGGTGCACGCGGTCATCGACCCTCCACAGCTGGAGTTCATGGAGGCTGGCACCTGAGATGTGGCTGTACACGAAGCCTCCCGCCGACGTCGTCAGCGTTCCGAGCGCATGCGCCGAAATCAGCTGCCGACGTCGGGCCGGGGCATCAAGGCCCCGCCACCACTCGCCGCGGGCGTAGCAGCCACGGCGCAGCCGGACGAGGGTTCCGTCCCGGACGTGCCTGGCAATGGCCCGGGAATTTCGTCCGGATGCCAAAAGCTGGTCCGTGCGCCAGAGGGTCCCGTCGTCGGGAAGTTTGGTGGGCATGGGACCAGCTTTGGCCAACCGGCCGGCTCGCTCCAGAGCGCCGTGGGGTTATGTGGACAACGCCGTTTCGACGGTTCCCTGCGCTAAGGCTGCTTGGTTACATCGAGCACGCAGGGAACCATCGAATCGGCCCGGATCGTCGAAACGGCCAGGACCATCGAAACGGCGAAGGCCGGGCGGTCCGTCAGGCCTTGAGCGTCCCGTCGAGGAGCTCGCGAAGCTCGCGGAAATGCCGTTCCGTGGCCTCCGGGTGGAACGCAGAGGTGTCCGCCATCGAATAGCCGTGGGGTGCCCCCGCGTAGACCTCGTTGGCAGCCTTCAGGCCCGCCGCGTCCAAGGCCGCACCGAGACGGGCAACGGCGTCGGTATCCATGCTCCGATCATGATCGGCGTGGCCGAAGACGAACCGGGCACGGGCGTTGCCGAGTCCCAGGTGGGGGCTGTCGGGCTCGTCGGTCGCCAGGCCGCCGCCGTGGAAGCCGCCGCAGGCAGCCACAGCGTCCGGGTGTGCGGTGGCGGTGCGGACAGCAAGCCGGGCGCCCATGCAGTAGCCGGTGACGCCGACCGGGCCGGGGGCGACGCCATCCAGACCGCCCAAGGCCGCCAGCCACGCGTCGATGTCCGGCAGGGCTTTGTCCGTGGTGAGGCGGCCGACCCGCGGGAAGGCGGCTGCGCCTGCCGCCTCGCGTCCCTCCGGCGTGGTCATGTCCAGGTCCGGGGCCAGTTCGGCAACCGTTCCTTCGCGGTAGAAGACGTTCGGGGCCAGGACAACGTAGCCCCAGTCGGCGATGCGCTGCGCCATGTCCTGGATGCGGGGGCGCAGGCCGAAGGCGTCCATGTACAGGATGACGCCCGGGAACGGGCCCTCACCGGTGGAGGGGCGGGCCACCAGGGCCTCGGCTGTACCGTCTGCGGCGGGAATCTCGATAAACATCCGGCCAGCCTATCCGACGCCATTTAGACGGTTCCCTGCGCGTTCGACGTTTACCCGCGTCGAACGCGCGGGGAACCGTCGAAACGGCCGAAGGAGGGACGGGGGCGCGGCCGGAGCGGGAGCCTAGGAGTAATACCGGCCCAGGGTCTCGGCCTTGAATTCGAAGAAGGTGCCGGCCTCGATGGCGAGGCGGGCGTCGTCGACCATTTTCACCACGAAGCGCTCGTTGTGGATCGAGATCAGGGTGGCCGAGACCATCTCCTTGGCCTTGAACAGGTGATGGATATAGGCCCGCGAGTAGTTCAGGCAGGCGTAGCAGTCGCAGCCTTCCTGCAGCGGACCAAAATCGCGTTTGTACATGGCGCCGGAGAGGTTGTACCGGCCGGTGGGGTGGTAGAACGCCGAGTTGCGGGCCACCCGGGTGGGGGAGACGCAGTCGAAGGTGTCCGCGCCGTTTTCGATCGCGGTGAAAATGTCGTCGGGCTCGGAGATGCCCAGCAGGTGCCGCGGCTTGTTCTCCGGCAGTTCCTCGTTGCACCAGCGCACGATCGTGCCCAGGTTTTCCTTCTCCAGCGCCCCGCCGATGCCGAAGCCGTCGAAGTTCATGGCGCCGAGGTCCCGGCAGGCCTTGCGGCGCAGGTCCTCGTACTGGGCGCCCTGGATCACGCCGAACAGCGCCTGGTAGGGTTTCCCGGCACGCTCGGAGGTGAGCCGGAAGTGCTCGGTGATGCAGCGTTCGGCCCAGCGGCGGGTGCGCTCCAGGGACTCCTCTTGGTAGCCGCGGGAGTTCTGCAGCGTGGTCAGCTCGTCGAAGGCGAACATGATGTCCGCGCCGATCTGGTGCTGGACGTTCATCGAGATCTCGGGGCTGAACCGGTGCCGGTCGCCGTTGAGGTGGCTCTTGAACCAGACGCCCTCCTCGTCCACGTGGGCCAGGCGTTCCTTGCCGGGCGCGACGGCGTCGTCCGGGCCGGAGTGGTCCACCGACTTCATGTCGATGACCTTCTTGAACCCGGACCCCAGGCTCATCACCTGGAAGCCGCCCGAGTCCGTGAACGTGGGGCCGCGCCAGTTCATGAAGGCGCCCAGCCCGCCGGCCTCGTCCAGGACGTCCGCGCCGGGCTGCAGGTACAGGTGGTAGGCGTTGGCCAGCACGGCCTGCGCGCCGAGATCGGCGACGGCCTCGGGCAGCACGGACTTCACCGTGGCCTTGGTTCCGACGGCGATGAACGCCGGCGTCTGGATCTCCCCGTGCGGGGTGGCGATGGTGCCGGTGCGGCCCAGGAATTCCCCGCCGTTCGCCGCCACCTGCGCGCCCGACGGCGCACACGTTTCGCTCAAGCGCTTGCCCACCCGGAAGGAAAACTCGGATTGCCGGGCAGGCAGCGGGGCGGAGGGGGCGGGTTCAGGATTCGCTGGCACCGTTCAAGTGTGCCAGCTAACACCGCGGAACCCTTAGTGCAGCGGGTCCGATGTGGGGTAGTTCTCAGCGCGCCAGCTGTCCCAGTAGTTGCGGATGGCCTCCATCTGGTGGGCGCCGAGCTCGTAGGTGGAGACGATCACCAGGGAGCCGCCGTCGGGCCGGACCTCGGGGATGGCGGGCTGGTCCGCCACGATGACGAGGCCGTCGCCGTGTTCGGCGTACCCGTGCACGGTCAGGCCCACCTGGTGGTTGCTCCGGAACCAGACCTTCCCGGCAATCTCCTCCCCGGTGGCCAGGGTCAGCGAGTACGGCTCGCCCGGCGCGGGCACATCGGCCAGGCCCAGCTTGTCGATCGCGGAGCCACCCGTCCCGGGCACCGAGAAGAAGAACGTCCGCCGGTTGCCGTGCGGGTGGCGCTCGAGGGCGAAACGGAGCTGGTGCAAAAAGGTCAGCCAGCCCTGGGTGATGTCCTCGTCCCAGGCCGCCCACTCCGAATTGTGGTCGATCGCCGCGCGCGTCACGCTGACCTCCGTGCCGGCGGGGACCGGTTTGAGGGTGAAGATGTCGCCGCCGTCGACGACGAGCGACGAGTGGTCCGCGCTCTCGACCACGTTGGGGCTGAAGTAGATCGCGTTGATCTCGGCGGCCTGGTCGTCGGCCTCCCAGCCGTGCCACTGGGCCACCTTCGCGGGTTCGCGCAGCATCGTCCAGACCTGCGGCGCGTCAGAGTTGATCACCACGCTGAGATTGTTCGTCATGGGGCTGAATTTACCCCGCCCGGCCCTGCCCGGGTAGGGCCAAACGCCCACCGATCGGCGTCCCGGGCGGGCCGCGTTCCGCCGGCGCGCTCAGCCGCGGACGGACTCGAGTTCGTTGCTGATCCGGCGTTCTATTTCCGGGCCTCCGATGGTCTGCGAGCCGCCGTGCGCGCGCAGGAAGAGGAGCGCCTCAAGCCGCAGCAAACGCCACTCCCGCTCCGCATCCGGGTTGGCGTTGTCGATGGCGCGGAAGATTTCCTTGTCGTACAGGTTTGGCTCGTTGAGTGAGCGCTGGCGCACCTTGGCGTTTATCCGCGACTTAAACGGGTCCGTCTCCATGGCGTCCGGCGCCCGCAGGAACTTCTCATAGACGGCCGCGCGTTCGTCTTCCCCGCGCTGGCGGCAAATGTAGCTGGCCAGCGCCAGAGACGCTTCCACCGACGCCCAGCGGCCCGGGTTCCCGTCGAAGGGCAACACGTTGAGCAGGTCCGCGACGGCGAGGGCGTTGTCGGCGTCCTTGAGCACGACGAACAGTTCATGCGCCAGATCGCTGAGGTCCTTGAGGCAGCTGCCGGACTTGGTGTTGATGCCCTTGGTGAGCCGGTCGCTAAGCAACAACACGCCCAGCGCATCGGGGTGCGCCTCGGCCGCGGCCTCCACTACGGACTCCGGAGTTCCCTCCGCGATCGGGATCAAGGCCAGGTCCGCCTCGCTCGGTCCACTGACGGCCGGCGGAACCACCGGCGGCGGCGGGACGACGACGGCGGACGGCGACGTCGGGCTGCCGTCCTCCGCGGGACGGGGCGGGACCACCTGCAGTTCCGGGCCGGCGTCGTCCGCGGAGGGAGCGGCGGGTTCGCCGGAGGCGGTCTCCGGAGCATCGTCGTCCTGGCGGCCGGCGTCGTCCACAGGGGACAGCTCCGCGGCCTCGGTCGGGGCGTCCCGGACCCGGACCACGGAGCCGGCGGCGATCCGCAGCACTCCGCCCCCGGTGAGGGTGGCGCGGACGATGGCGGGGGAACCGAAATCGTCGTTGTCGACGTCCACACGCTGGATTTCGGCGGTGCGCGTGGCGTCGGGCAGGAGCAGCAGATCCCCGGTCTGCAGAGATCCCGCCTGCCGTTCGCTGTAGTTCAGTGAGGCTGTGGGGTGGGTCATCTGGAGTCCTTAACTTCTCTTTCGGTCCGCTCAACAGTCTACAAAGACCGGCGCGCGAAGTCGGGGACGCCGGGGCGGCCCGGTCGTCCCGGGGGCGGTCCAGCTGCTCCGGGCAGACTCCCTAGTGGCCGACGCCCGCGAACGCCAGTGCCTGGCGGATCAGGGCGCCGCGGCCGCCGCTGAACTCCAGCTGCACGTCCGAGCTCATCACTTCCTCCGGGGTCATCCAGGTCAGTTCCAGGGCGTCCTGCCGCGGAGAGCATTCGCCGGTGACGGGGATGATGTAGGCCAGGGCGACGGCGTGCTGCCGGTCGTCGGTGAAGCCGGTGTGGGACGGGGACGGGAAGTATTCGGCCACCGTGAAAGGGACCGGGCTGATCGGCAGTTGCGGGAAGGCGAGCGGGCCAAGGTCCTTTTCCATGTGGCGCAACAGGGCCGCCCGGATGGTCTCGCGGTACAGCACCCGGCCGGAAACCAGGGACCGGATCATGGTGCCGTCCTCGTCGGCCTGCAGCAGGGTGCCGACCTCGTTCACGAACCCGAGCGGGTCAAGCCGGACCGGAACGGCCTCGACGTAGACCATGGGAAGCCGGCCGCGGGCCTCGAAGAGATCCTCGTCGGAAAGCCAGCCGGGATTGGGGTCGGGGGTGCGAACGTTCATGGTTAAGTTCTACCCCATCCGCGTTCCCCGGGCGTGGTCACCCTGTCTATTCGGACCCGGGGGCCGCGGCGATCCACAGGGCGTGGGGGTGGGCGGCACTGCCGTCCGCATCGGGGTTGCCCACGTGCAGCAGCGGCAGGGCGGCCTCCTCGACCGCCGCAACGTCATGCCCCGCCTCGGCGAGCCGCTCGCGCAGAGCGTCGAGGTCGCCGTCGTATTCGAAGGCCAGCCCGGCGCTCCCGGCGCCCGCCGCGGTTCCGGCAGCGGCGCCGACCATCAGGACGCCGCCGTTTTTCGCCGTGAACGCCTCCGTTTCGACGATGTCGGGGTCGGCGTAGCCGACACCGGGTGCGCCCGGCACCGGGCGGGGGCGGGCGCCGATGTCGCGCAGGGTCTGGGTCGCCGCCCGCGGATCCTGCGCGAACCAGACGCCGACGACGGCGAGACCCGGCTCCGCCTCCGCAGACGTGGACCAGGTGCCGTCGGACGCGCGCACGGCGGGATCTGCCAGGAAGCTGAACCCATCCGGCGAAGAGACCCGGCACGAGGAACCGTGGTCGGCGTCGATGAGCTCCGCCGTGGTGCCGCCGGCGGCACCGGTCGCGGCACCGGCTTCGTTGGTCCGGCGGGCAAATTCCGCCAGGTCGCCGACCTCGACGCCGAAGGAGGTGGTGCCGTCCTCCGCGGACCCCGCCTCGGCGAAGTGCAGTGCCAGGCGTCCCGCGCCGGCGTCGAACTCCCGCCAGGTGGGCTCGTCGGCGGTCTTTACCATGCCCAGGTCGGTCAGCAGCCGCTCCCACTGATCGAGCCGGGAGGTGAAATGGATGGGGCGGACACGCAGCATTGGTATCTCCCTGATGGTTCGGGGCCGGGAGCACAATGGTGCCATGGCTGCTGAGCTAAGGGAACTGCTGGTGAAAGACGCCGCCGAGTGGCGCGCGTGGCTGGAACAGCACCACGCGGAGAGCCCCGGGGTGTGGCTGGTACTGCACAAGAAGGGCGGCTCGGTTACCGAACTGGACTACGAGGCCGCCCTGCAGGAGGCGCTGTGCTTTGGCTGGATCGACGGGCAGGGCAGGCGCCGGGATGCCGAGACGTCCTTCCAGCGGATGACCCGGCGGGGGCCGAAAAGCGTCTGGTCGGCGCGGAACGTGGAGCGCGTCGGGCGCCTCGAAGCGGCCGGCCGGATGGCCCCCGCCGGGCGCGCTGCCGTCGACAGCGCCAAGGCCGACGGACGCTGGGAGGCGGCCTATGCGGGCCAGGCCGCAGCCGAGGTGCCGGAGGACCTGGCCGCGGCGATCGCGGCGGACCCCCGGGCGCAGGCGATGTTTGAGGTCCTGACGTCGGTGAACCGGTTCGCGCTGATCTACCGGACCAACTCGGTCAAGCAGGCCGCCACCCGGGAGCGGAAGATCGCCGGCTTCGTGGACATGCTCGCACGCTTTGAAACGCCGTACCCGCAAAGCCGGCGGCCGGATCCCGGACCTTCAGCGACTTCCCGGTAACCGTCCGGGAGCCCGACAGCCTGGGGTGGGAAAATAGCCCAATGCCTACCACCCAAAGCGGGCCCTCGCGCGCCGCCGCCCCCACCCAGCGTTCGCAGCGCACGCTGTTCTTTGCCGCCGCAGGCCTGTTGGTGGCCGGCGAGGCCGTGTTCTGGCTCATGCTGGCCGCAGTCCAGACGGACTCGGGGCTCGCGTTGCTCGACGGCGGAGTCCATGACGCCCTGGTGGAGGACCGGTCGCCCCTCGCCACAGGAATCCTGGCTGCCGTCAGCACGGTCACCTCGCCAAGCTGGATGACGGTCATCGGGGGCCTGCTCGCGCTCGGCTGGGCGGTCTGGAAGCGCGAAATCTGGCGGCCGGCGTTGCTCCTCGGAGCCATGGCGGCCGCCTTCGGCGTGTCCACCCTGATCAAACACGAGGTCGCGCGCGGCAGGCCCTCGGCTACGGACTTCCTGATGGGCCCCGACGATGCCCTGTCCTTCCCCTCCGGGCACACCTTTGGTACCGGCGTCTTCCTGCTGGTGCTGGTGTACCTGCTGCTGGGCAGCGCCGGCGCCCGCACGGCGCGGCGTTCGACGGCGGTGCTGGCCTTCTCGGGGGCCGCCCTCGGCACGTTGCTGGTCGCGTTCAGCCGGCTCTACCTCGGCTACCACTGGCTGACGGACGTGGTCGCCTCGCTGGGCCTGGCGGTGGCCGTCACCGGCGTCGTGGTCCTGGTCGATGGCCTGCGCGGCGCCCGGACGGCGGACCCCCGGATGGCGGACCCGGACCAGGCGCCGGCCGCGCCGGCACTTCCGGCCTACCCGGCACTTCAGGCCGAGCCGGGTCTGCCGGCCCGGGCGGAGCAGAGGCCCTAGAACGCTACGCCGAGCGCCTGGGCGAGCACCACCGCGGAGGCTGAGGACCACGCCTGCGGGTGGCAGGAGGCCGGATACGGCACCGCGCGCCCCGACTCGGCCGCGGTGACGCCGGCGAAGAGCTCCGGGAGCCGGTGCCCGAACGACCCCGCGGCGCTCAGCAGGCCCTCGGCCAGCACCCGTGCCTCGGCGGTGAATCCCTCGCTGAGCAGGCCCCTGATCGCGATGGCGGTGTCGTGGCTCCAGACCGAGCCGCAGTGGTAGCTGAAGGGCCAGAATCCCGCCGCGCGCCGGGACAGGGTGTGCAGGCCGTAGCCGGAGAACAGCTCCGGGCTGAGCAGCCGGTCCGCCACGAGCCGCGCCTCCGCGGCGTCCAGGATCCCGGTGCCCAGCAGGTGGCCCATGTTGGAGCCCGGGATGTCCAGCGGTTCGCCGTGGCCGTCGAGCGCCATGGCGGGGAACCGGCCGCCGTCGTCCTGAACCCAAAAGCGCTCGCGGAAGTTGTGTTTCAGCGCCTCGCCGAAGTCGCGCAGCTCCTGGGCCCCGGGTTCGCCGTACGAGTCGAACAGTTCTGCCGTCCCCACGGCTGCCTGGTAGGCGTAGCCCTGCACCTCGGAGAGTGCGATCGGGCCGTCGGCCTGGCGGCCGTCGCGGAACTGCATGGCGTCCCGGGAGTCCTTCCAGCCTTGGTTGCTCAGCCCGTGGCCGGAGGTGTCCTGGTAGCTGAGGAACCCGCCGTTGCCGGAGTCTGCACCGGCCATCCCGGCGGCCAGCAGCCACTGCGCGGCGCGGGCGGCGTTCGGCAGCAGGGCGCGGACCGCGGCGTCGTCGGTGCCGGCGCGGCCCAGCTCGCCGAGCAGGCACAGCCACAACGGGGTGGAGTCCACGGCGCCGAAGTACACCGGGGGCAGCCGCAGGGCCTGGCTTTCCAGCACCAGTTCCTTGGCCCGCAGTTCGTGCAGGATCTTGCCCGGCTCCTCGGCCGCTGCAGGGTCCGTTTTGGTGCCCTGGTAAGCGGCAAGGGCGCGCAGGGTCCCGGCGGCAAGGGCGGCGTCGAACGGCAGCAGCAGCCGGGCCGCCCAGAGCGAGTCCCGGCCGAACAGGGTGAAGTACCAGGGCGCCCCGGCGGCGAGGAACGGCGCCTCAGGGGCTTTCCGGGTGGCCAGCCGGAGCCCGTCGAGCTCGTCGAGGGCATTGTCCAGGAGCAGGCCGAGGTCCCCCTCCGGCTCGGTCCGGACCCGGCGGGCGGGCGGCGGCGCGGCCACCACGATGTCCTCGGTGTCGGCCAGCACGGCCTGCCACTCGGCTTCCAGCGGCCTGCCGCGGCCGGCGGTCCCGCGCCAGATCAGCCGTTCGCCGCGGGCCACCCTGCCGGGCGCGGAAACGGTCAGGGTCTTGCCGCCCTCGCTCCAGCGCAGCGAGGAATCATCCGCCGCCGCGGGCTGCAAGGGTTCGCGGTAGCGCCCGAGCCGGATGGCGGCCATGTCGGTAAAGTCCGCAGCCAGCCGCACCTCAACCTCCGCGTCCAGGGCCTCCAGCGAGGTGCTCAGCCGCAGCGAGACGCGGACAGCGCCGGGCGTGACGGTCCAGGTCTGCACAAGTTCGACGGCGGGATCCTCGGTGGGGCCCTCGATGCCGCGCACGAGTCCGCGGACCCGGAGCACCCCGCCGGGGGAGGCCTCGACCGTGGCCGGTTCCGGGGCGAAGCCGTTGACGGTCACCTCGGCCCGACACAGCATCCGGGTGTCGCCATGCAAGAGCCCGGTGAACCAGTCGCCGGCGCCTGTGGCGGTGGCTGTACCTGCGGCGCTCTCGCCGGATACATCGCCGGCCAGCCGGCCGTCGGCGTCGAGCCACAACTGGGTGGGGGCGGCCACGGAACAGTGCTGACGGTGGAGTGCTGGCTGAACAGTCATGCGCCCCAGCCTATGCCGGAAGGCCGGGGCGGACCTAGGCCCGCCCGCGGTGCCGCCCGCCTGCAGGTCCGCCCGTCTGCGGGCACGTCGCCCGACCGGCGGGGCTCAGTCCTGCGTGGTGTCCTCCATCGGGAAGGCCACGGCCTCACCCACCACCCTCAGGCACAGTTCGGTGCCGGGCCGGGCGATCGACGCGTTCCAGTGCCGGATGGTGATGATCTCGCCGCCGCCGGGGTAGCGGTGGTCGGCAACGGCGCCCTCGGCCAGGACCGGAGGAACGGCCAGCTTGAGCCGTACCGTGGTCTCCGGGCCGAAGTAGTCCGTGTCCACCACGGTGCCGCGGATGGGGCCGTCCTCCGCGATCCGGATCTGCTCGGGCCGGAGCATGAGCTGCACCCGTCCCTGTGCCGGCGGCCGGCGGACCGGAATGCCGCCCAGCGAGCAGGTGGCCAGGGAACCCTCCATCCAGGCGTCGAGGATCACGGCGTCGCCCAGGAACTCCGCGGTGGCCCGGTCCGCCGGGCGGGTGTAGACCACAAACGGGTTGCCGATCTGGGCGAGCTTGCCGCCGCGCATCACGGCGACCTGGTCCGCGAAGGAGAGCGCCTCGGCCTGGTCGTGGGTGACCAGGATGGTGGTCACGCCGGCGTCGTGGAGCACCTTGCCGACGGCGCGGCGGGTGGCGACGCGCAGCCCGGCGTCGAGCGCGGAGAACGGTTCGTCCAGCAGCATCAGTTCGGGCTCGCGGGCCAGGGCGCGGGCCAGCGCGACGCGCTGCTGCTGACCGCCGGAGAGCTGGTGCGGCCGCCGCTTGGCCATGGCCGGGTCCAGGGCGACCATCTCGAGCAGCTCCGCGACGCGGGCCTTGACTCCGCGGTGGCCGCCGGGGAGCTTGCCGGCGTCCAGTCCGAAGGAGATGTTCTGGCCCACGGTCAGGTGCGGGAAGAGGGCGCCGTCCTGGGCCACGTAGCCGACGTGCCGCTTGTGCGCGGGCACCCAGAGGCCGTCGCCGGCTACCTTGCGGCCATCGAGTGAGATGCTGCCGGTGTCGGGGTGCTCAAAGCCGGCAATCAACCGCAGCAAGGTGGTCTTGCCCGAGCCGGAGGGGCCCACGATCGCCGTCGTGCCGCCCTTCGCGACGGAAAGGTTGACGCCCTTGAGGACGGCCTGGGAACCGAAGTTCTTGGTGACGGCCTCGACTTCCAGGTGGCTGTTGGTGCTGGGCGCCACGGAGGGTGCGATCCGGGGTTCCGGAAGTCGGGAGGGGTTTTGTTCGGTCACTGTCCCGCTGCTTTCTTGGACTGCTGGAAAAGAAGGTAGGTCATCGGCGCCGAGATCAGGATCATCAGCAGGGCGTAGGGGGCGGCACCGGCGTAGTCGATTTCGCTGCTCTTGCTCCAAAACTCCGTGGCCAGGGTGCGCGTCCCGTTGGGGGAGAGCAGCAGGGTGGCCGTCAGTTCGTTCACGATCCCAAGGAACACCAGGGCAGCGCCGCCGGCCGCGGCCGGAGCCGTGAGCCGCAGGGTAACCCGGAGGAAGGCCAGCAGCGGAGGCTTGCCGAGGGCCTGGGCCGCTTCGTCGAGCTCCTTGGGGGCCTGCGAAAGCCCGGAGCGGATGTTCACCAGCGCCCGGGGCACGAACAGCAGGACGTAGGCGGAGATCAGCAGTGCCGTGGTCTGGTAAAGGTCCGGTGCCAGCCGGATGCTCACGGTGACGAAGGCCAGGCCGACGACGATCCCGGGCATGGAGCTGGTGACGTAGTTGGAGAGCTCCAGGGCCTTGCTGAACCAGCCGGGATGCCGCACGGCGAGGTACGCCATCGGGAACGCGACCACGGTGGTGGCCAGGGCGCCGGCCAGGCCGTAGCCGAGCGTCTGCAGCAGCGCGGGCAGGAACTCATCGGCGGCCCAGATGTCCGGCCCGCCGGCGAAGATCCAGCGCAGCACGAACGTCAGCGGAAGCCCGAAAGCCAGCGCGGTCAGGGCCAGCAGGGACAGCTGCGCGGGCAGCTGGTAGGCGTGCAGCGGCAGGCGCAGTGCGCGGGCCTGGGCGCCGGAGCCCACCCGGGCGTAGCGGGCGGTGCCGCGGCTGCGGACCTCCACGAGGAGCAGGATCAGGCAGAGGAACACCAGCACGCTGGCCAGCATGTTCCCGGCCGTCCCGTTGAAGGTGGACTGGTACTGGACCATGATCGCGGTGGTGAAGGTGTCGAAACGGATCATCGCGAAGGCGCCGTACTCGGCCAGCAGGTGCAGTGAGACCAGCAGCGCGCCGCCGGTCATCGCGATCCGCAGCTGCGGCAGCACCACACGGAAGAAGGCGCGCCACGCCCCAAGGCCCAGGGAGGCGGCGGACTGCTCGATGGCGGGGTCCAGGCGGCTGAGCGTCGCGGCGGCGGGGATGTAGACCAGCGGGAAATAGGACAGGGTGGCGATCAGCACGCCGGACCAGAGCCCGCCCATCGATGGCACGGCCGAGACCCAGGCGTAGCTGTTGACGAAGGCCGGAACCGCGAGCGGCGCCGCGAGCAGCACGGCCCACCACTTGTGTCCCTTGAGGTTGGTGCGTTCCACCAGCCACGCGCCGCCCACGCCCAGGATCAGGCAGAGCGGCACGGTGATCAGCGTGAGCAGCACGGTGTTGAGCAGGAGCTCGCCTACCCGGGCGCGGAAGATCAGGCCGACGGCGGTGTCCCAGCCGGTGGCGACTGTCATGACCGCCACGTAGCCGAGCGGGATCAGCGAAAACAGGGCGATCAGGACCGCCAGGATGGCTACCACGGAAACGCCGAAAGGCGGGCGGGGGCGTTTGCCCCTGCCCGCCGTCGTCGTGCTTCCGGTGGTTCCGGGAGCCGTTAGCGTTTTTGTCACTGCTTAGAGCAGTCCTGCCTTGGTCATCAGGTCGGTGACCTTGGCGGAGTTCAGCTTGGCCGGATCGACCTTGGGTGCCTGCAGTTCCTTGAGCGGAACCAGTTTGTCGTTGGACGGGACGTCCGAGCCGACGGCGTACTCAAAGGAGGTGCCCTTTTGCAGCACTTCCTGGCCCTTCTTGCCGGTGATGAACTTCAGGAAGGCCTGGGCGGCCGCCGCATTCTTCGAGGACTTGAGCACGCCGCCGCCGGAGACGGACACGAACGCGCCGGGGTCCTGGTTCTTGAAGTAGTGCGGCGTGACGTTCTTGGAGTTCTCGCCGGTCTTGGCCTGGTCGCCGTAGTAGTAGTAGTGGTAGATCAGGGCGGCGTCCACCTCGCCGGCGTTGACGGCCTTCATGGCAGTGCTGTTGCCCTTGTACGCCTTGTAGTTCTCCTTCATGCCCTTGAGCCATTCCTCAGTGGCGGCCTCGCCCTTGAGTTCGAGCAGGGCGGAGACGATCGCCTGGAAGTCGGCGCCGGACGGCGATGCCGCCCACTTGCCCTTCCACTCGGGCTTGGCCAGGTCCAGCATGGACTTGGGCAGCTTGTCCTGGCTCAGCTTGGCCTTGTCATAGACCAGCACGGTGGAGCGGGCGGCGATGCCGGTCCACTTGTTCGTCGAGGGCCGGAACTCGGCCGGAACCTGGTCGACGGTGGCCTTGTCCACGTCCGCGAACAGCCCGGCGTTTTCCACCTGGGCCATGGCGGGGGAGTTCTCGGTGAGGAACACATCGGCGCGGGAGGCCGCGCCTTCCTGGATGATCTGGTTGGACATTTCGGTGTCGTCGCCCTGGCGCAGGGTGACCTTGATGCCCGTTTCCGCGGTGAAGGCGTCAACCCATTCCTTGGTCAGGGATTCGTGCTGGGCGTTGTAGACCGTAATCTCGCCGGCCGGCTTGCCGTCGGCTCCGGTGGTGCTGCCGGAGGTCGATGCGCCGGAGCCACAGGCTGCGAGGCTGAGGGCGGCGGTGGCGGCGAGGGCGATGCCTGCCAGCGCATTATTGCGGATCTTCATGAGGCTACTTTCTGCAAGGAAAAGGTCGTAGGTGCCTAACCTCCGTGAGCGGGAAGTTAGGGCATGCTCACTACGAAAAACTGTAGGTTAGCCAAACCTAAGCAACCAAGCCGAGAGCGCCGTAAGTGAGGAGGATCACACCAATTACGAAACTATTGCGTGACCTAATTCCCTGTGGAGGCTTCCTGGGCCGCTGTGGCGCTCTGCGCGGCGTCGCCCGCGTGGGTGGCGCCGGCCTCTGGGGTGGCAACGGCCGGAGCGCCAGCGTTTTCGGCCGCGGACTCTCCGCCGGACTCCTCGGCGGACGGCTTCCCGACGGCGGGCAGCTTCCCGGCGATCGATGCCGCAGCTTCCATGACCATCCAGGCCTGCAGCTGTGTGGACAGTTCGACGGCGGACCCCGCCGGGTAGCTCCGGCGCGCCGGCAGCTCGGGGCGGGCCGAGAAGACCAGCCGTGCCCCGTTGCGTGCCAGCGGCTCCTGCGCCGCCACCAGGCGGCGGCCCTCCCAGAACGCCTCCGCGGTATCCGTCACCAGCAGGGCCGCCTCGGCCCGGGTCTCGGCGGACAGCCGTTCGTCGACGGCCGCAAGGGCCAAGTAGCGGATGAGGACACCGGTGAAGAGGCCGCCGTCGCCGGTTCCCTCGGACCGGAGCACCGTGGCCTTGCGCCCCAGCAGCGGGGCCTGGACCGTGAGGCTGCGCCCCACCGCGGCGACCAGCGCGGCCGCCCGTTCCAGGTTCGCCTCACCGCCCAGCTCCAGCAGCGCACCCAGGACCGGGCCCTGGTTGTAGGTGTAGATGGCGCTTTCCAGCACCAGCTCCCCGCCGGGGGCGATCCGGAGGCCGTCCCGGTACAGGCCCTGTTCCGGGTCGTAGAGCTTGGCGTCGAGCCAGTCGAGCAGGGCCTGTGCCTTGGCCGACTGACCGGTCCGGGCGTAGTACAAGGCGATCGGGGCCGTGGCCGGGGTGTTTTTGAAGTCGCGCTTCTTGCTCCAGAACGTGCCCCCGCCCAGGTCGTCGGTCGAGGCCGAGTCGAACTGGAGGGTGAGGCTCTTGAGGACCTTGGCGTTGCGGCGCCTGCCGGAGGTCTTGCGGGTGTCTTCGGCGAGCTTCTCCAGCCGCAGGGTGGCGAGGGCCAGCCAAGCCATGTCGTCGTAGTAGCTGTTGACGACGGTCAGGAAATTGCGCAGCCGGATGCCGGTGACCAGCCGGGAAGCCAGCTTGCCAGCGCTGGGCAGGTTGTCGCCGTCGAACTTGGCCGGGGTGTGGCCCTCGACGCCGAGTTCGCGGCGGCCGGTGTCCACGAGGCAGTCCACATAGTGCGCCTGCCACCAGTAGTGCCACGGCCGGGCCAGGTTCTTGAGCCTGCCGGAGGGGCGGGAAATCGCGGCGATGTGGGTACCGGGCAGGAAGAAGAGGCGCTGCCCGAACAGCCGGGTCACCGAACGCGCGGCCTCATCGGCGCGGAAAGACCAGTTCGGGGCGGGGGAATGGGCAGGTGCTGCGGTCATGGTTCAAGCCTAGTGGCGGCGGCGGCTCCGGCGCGGAATCTCAGGGCCGAGGTGCGCAATGTTTGCATTCCAGTTAACCTGAACTAACTAATGTTCCCTGGTGCCAGTGGGTTGCGCACAGCTCACGGCCGGGTTGCGGTTCCACATCAAGGAGGATGTATGGACGTCTTGGGTACTGTCGCACTGATCACGGGCGGCGCTTCCGGTCTGGGGGCCGCGACGGCCCGGCGGCTGTTCGATGCCGGCGCGTCCGTGGTGCTGGTGGACCTGCCGGCCTCGGCCGGGGACGCTTTAGCCGCCGAGCTCAATGCGTCTGCCGACGGCGGCGCTGCGGGCGGCGGTGCGCCGGTACCGGCGAACCGTGCCGTCTTTGTCCCGGCGGACGTCACCAGCGAGGAGCAGGTGCAGGCCGCCGTCGACGCCGCTGTCGCCCTTGGGCCGCTGCGGATCGTGGTGAACTGCGCCGGCATCGCCACTCCAGGCAAGGTGCTGGGCCGGGACGGTGTGCTGCCGCTGGAGACCTTCAGCCGGGTCATCCAGATCAACCTCATCGGCACCTTCAACGTCATCCGCCTGGCCGCCGCGGCGATGGCCGCCACCGAGCCAGTTGCAACCGAGCTGGGCGGCGAGGAGCGCGGCGTCATCATCAACACCGCCTCTGTCGCTGCGTTCGACGGACAGATCGGCCAGCCGGCCTACTCGGCTTCCAAGGGCGCCGTCGCCGCCATGACGCTGCCGATCGCCCGCGAACTGGCGCGCTCGCTGATCCGCGTCGTCACGATCGCGCCCGGCATCTTCGAAACCCCCATGATGGCCGGGCTGCCGCAGGAGGCGCAGGACTCGCTGGGTGCGCAGGTGCCGCACCCGTCCCGGCTCGGCCGGCCCGCCGAATACGCGAACCTCGCCGCGCATATCGTGGACAACGCCATGCTTAACGGTGAGACCATCCGGCTCGACGGCGCCATCCGGATGGGACCGAAGTGACCCTCGACGTGGGCACTTCAGCTGCCGCGGACCCGGCAGTGTCCGGGCTGCCGACTGCCGATTTCTTTGACTTTGAGTCGATGCTGAGCGCTGCCGAACAGGCGAAACTGGCCGAACTCCGGGACTTCCTGGCCCGCGAGGTGGCGTCGTTCGCCACCCAGTGGTGGAACGACGCCGAGTTCCCGGCGCATATCCTGCCCAAGCTGGCGGCGCTGGAGCTCAGCGCACCGGCCCAGCGCGGCTACAGCAACCTGTTCGCCGGCCTGGTCATCGCCGAGATGACCCGGGTGGACACCTCGCTGGCGACCTTCTTCCTGGTCCACCATGACCTGTTCGTGGAGTCGCTCTACGGTTTTGGTTCCGAGGAGCAGAAGGCCCGGCTGCTGAAGGACGCGGCCGACCTGCGCACCACCGGGGCCTTCGCACTGACCGAGCCGGACCACGGCTCCGACGTGGCCGGCGGGATGGAGACCACAGCGCGGCGCGTGTCCGGCGGGGACAGCGGCGACCACTGGGTGCTCAACGGTGCCAAGCGCTGGATCGGCAACGGGACGTTCTGCGACTACATGCTGGTCTGGGCCCGCGACGAGGCCGACGGCGGCATCCGCGGCTTCATTGTCGACGCCACGCTGCCCGGCGTGCGCCGGAGCCGGATCGAAAACAAGATCGCGCTGCGGACCGTGCAGAACGCCGACATCGTGTTCACCGACGTGCAGGTGGCCGAGGCCGACCGGTTCGCGGGGATCAACAGTTTCGAGGACACCAACGAGCTGCTGCGGGGTTCGCGGATCATGGTCGCCTGGCAGGGCGTGGGGCAACAGCTTGCCGCGTTCGACGTCGCCCGGCAGTACGCCGTCGAACGCCGCCAGTTCGGGCGGCCGCTGGCCAAGTTCCAGCTGGTCCAGCAGCAGCTGGTGACCATGCTCGGGAACGCGGTGGCCAGCATGGGCATGATGGTCCGGATTGCCCAGCTGCAGGATGCGGGCGCGGCCGACATGCCACAGGTGGCGCTGGCGAAGTCCTATGTGAGCGCCCGGATGCGGGAAACCGTGGCGATGGGCCGGTCCCTGCTGGGCGGCAACGGGATCGTCACCGACTACCGGATGGCGAAGATCTTCGCCGATGCCGAGGCGATCTATACCTATGAGGGCTCGTACGAGATCAACACCCTGATCGTGGGCCGCGCCGTGACCGGAGTGTCCGCGATCGTCTAGCCAGCCGGGCCCTGCTGCTAGGCGAAGGGCTGCTTTTCGCCGGCTTCGATCCGGTAGTCCAGGCTGTTGTTCTTCACCGGCATGGGGCAGGTGCCGTACGGGGTGAAGGCGCTGGGGTAGTTGATGGCCCGGTTGAAGTCCAGGACCACGGTGTTGTCCGGCCGCGGCCGCGCCGTGGAGACCTTGCGCCATTCGTCCGTCGTGTCTCCATTGGTCTCATCGTGGAACGTGACGGTGAGGGCGCCGAGTTTCTCCTCCTCGGCCTGCAGGTGGCATTCATGCTCCTGGCCGGGGAGCCGGAACACGAGCTCGCCGACGGAACGGTGCACGCCGTCCACCAGCGGGTTGGCGGTCCCGATGGGCACGTCCACCGGCTCGGGATAGGGCGTAAACCGCGCCTCGATGACCAGGTCCGGCCGGTAATCAAAGGTGGGTACGCCGTCGAACCCGGTGAACACCGGCGACTTCGAATCCCGGGTGCGCAGCGCGTATCTGTTGGCCCGCATGGCGAGCTCCACCCTGACCTGCCGGCCGTCCGTTCCGCAGAACTGGACCCACAGCAGCGACTCTTCATTGCTAAGCGCCGCGCTGATGGTCCCGTCCACGGGCTCGCCGGTCTCCACCAGGGTCAGCCCGTCGCCCGCGGCTGCGGTAAGGAACGCCGTCGTGCCGTCCGTGGACCAGAGGCCGGGGACGAGTTCGACGGCGGCCGGGCTCTCCGGCAGCCACTGGAAGGAGGTCAGGGTGAGCCAGCCGTAGTGACTGGCGAGGGCCTCGTTGCGGTTCTTGCGGAAGCGCTGCCAGCGGGCGAGTTGTGCGTCAGTGGGGGACGGGGCGGCGGTCAAAGGGCACCTCTGCGGGTATCAGCCCAACTAGCTCGCAGTTGTTGTCGTTCTGAGGGCTCAAAACGGCAACAACTGTCTGTCAGTTGGGGGTGGGCGGGTTGGTCAGGGCGGCCGTAACCAGTTGGGCCGCGGTGGTGCGGGCGGCGGCGGCAGCGGCGGGGTCGGCGTCGAGCACACCGCTGGCCAGGCCGCCGTCGAGGACGAGGGTCAGGCTGCGGGCCAGTCCGTCCGGATCCTGGGCGCCGGCCTGCTCCGCCAGGTCCCGAATCCACGCCAGGATGTGCTGTTTGTGGGCGACCGTCCGTTCATGCACCCGGGTGCCGGAGGCCGACTCGGCCGCGGCGTTGATGAAGGCGCAGCCGCGGTAGCCGTCCCGACGGCAGGCGGTGGAGAGCGCGTCGAACAGGCCCACGAGTTGATCCGCGGCGTCCGGCCCGGCGGCTTCGGCGGCGGCGTGCAGCTGCCCGGTCCAGACCCCGTCAACCTGTTCCAGATAGGCCAGGATCAGGTCATCCTTGGCCGGGAAGTACTTGTAGAAGGTGGCCTTCGCGACGCCGGATTCGGCGATGATCGTGTCGATGCCGGCCGCCCGGAGTCCCTGCGCGTAGAAGAGCCGGAAGGCCGTCGCCAGGATCTTGTCCTTGGCCTGCCCTGCCGGCGTCCGGACACTGCGCGGCCCGACGGCGGTTGGTGCGGTGGCTGCTGTCGGCGTCATAACTTCATGGTACACAGACCAGTCTGTCCGGGCGCGGTCCGGGGCCGTCTGACGGGGCGGCCGGCGGAGCCAGCCGAGGCCGCTCCCAGGTCACAGTGCGCCGACGGGACGCTTGCCGTAGACAGTTCTGTCTGGTAGCGTCTCGCCCAGCGGTAGACGGACTTGTCTACCCTCAATGATCCGAAAATGTCCTACCGAATGAGGTCCCCATGAAAATTGCAGTATTCGGCACCGGCACGGTCGGCCCCGCCGTCGCAGGCGCCCTGGCAAAGCTCGGCCACGACGTCGTCATCGGAACCCGCGATCCGCAGGCCACGCTGGCCCGGACCGAGGCGGGACCGATGGGCGGCATCCCGTTTGCCCAGTGGTACGCGGAGCACGGCGAAATTTCCCTGACCACCTTCGCCGAGGCCGCCGCCGGCAGCGAGATCGTTGTCAACGCCACCAACGGCACCGGTTCCCTCGATGCGCTGGCCGCCGCCGGCGCCGCCAACCTGGCCGGCAAGGTCATCGTCGACATCGCCAACCCGCTCGACTTCTCCCAGGGCTTCCCGCCGTCGCTGAACCCGGTGAACACCGACAGCCTCGGCGAGCAGATCCAGCGCGCCTTCCCGGACGCGCGGGTAGTCAAGACGCTCAACACGATGAACGCCGGGATCATGGTTGACCCGGCCAGCGTGGCCGGCGGTGACCACTCGGTGTTCGTCTCCGGCAACGACGCGGACGCCAAGACGGTGGTGGCGGGGCTGCTGGCGGACCTGGGCCACCGCGACATCATCGACCTGGGCGACATCACGACGGCCCGCGGCACGGAAATGCTCCTGCCGATCTGGCTGCGGCTCTGGGGTGCCTTCGGAAACGCGGACTTCAACTTCAAGATCGCCCGCTAAGACCGCCGGGCCCCGCCGGGTCCAGCCGAACTGGCTCGCAGTTGTTGCCGTTTTGAGCGCTGAAAACGGCAACAACTGCGAGTTAGTTGGGTGCAGCGGCCGTCGTCAAGGGTCCCGACACTATCTGAGACGGATTCCCCGCGTGAGCGTGAGCCGGGTAACATCCCATGGGTACAAGTAACCCGGCTCACAGTATCCAGCGCAGTGTACGAGCCAAGTCGAACCCTCGAAAGATTGTTTCCATGGCTGACACTGCATTGACTTCCGGTACGGACCTCGCCTCCGAACTGCGCGCCGACGTCCGCCGGGTGTCCACCCTCCTCGGCGAATCCCTGGTCCGCCAGCACGGCCCCGAGCTCCTCGACCTCGTCGAGCAGGTGCGGCTGCTGACCAAGGAATCGAAAGAGGCCGCCCGGGGCGGCGCCGATGCCACCGGGCCGTGGAGCTCGTACGACGTCGTCGCCCAGGTCCGCGAACTGCTCGGGTCGCTGCCGCTTGAGCAGGCAACCGACCTGGTCCGGGCCTTCGCGTTCTACTTCCACCTGGCCAACGCCGCCGAGCAGGTCCACCGGGTCCGCGGGTTGCGGAGCCGGCAGGAAAAGGACGGCTGGCTGGCCAAGGCCGTCGAGGAAATCGCCGAACAGGCCGGATCCGCCGTGCTGCAGGATGTCGTGGATGAACTCGACGTCCGGCCCATCTTCACCGCGCACCCCACCGAAGCCTCTCGCCGTTCGGTGCTGGATAAGATCCGCCGGCTTTCCGACGTGCTGGCCGAATCCACCCGGGAGGGCACCTCGGCCCGCCGCCGCCAGGACCGCCAGCTGGCCGAGGTGATCGACCAGATGTGGCAGACCGACGAGCTCCGCCAGGTCCGGCCCACCCCTGTGGATGAGGCCCGGAACGCGATCTACTACCTCACCGGGATCCTCGGCGACGCCATGCCGGAGATGCTCTCGGACCTGTCCGAACTCCTCGGCGAGCACGGCGTCACCCTGCCCGTCACGAAGGCGCCGATCCGCTTCGGCTCCTGGATCGGCGGTGACCGGGACGGCAACCCCAACGTCACCGCCGGCGTCACCCGCGAAATCCTGCAGATCCAGAACCAGCACGCCGTCCGGATCAGCATCGGCCTGATCGACGGGCTCATCTCCATCCTGTCCAACTCGACCGCGCTGGCGGGGGCGGACCAGGCGCTGCTGGACTCGATCGACGTCGACCTGGGGAACCTGCCCGGACTGGACCGCCGCGTCCTGGAGCTCAACGCGCAGGAACCGTACCGGCTCAAGCTCACCTGCATCAAAGCCAAGCTGCTCAACACCGGCCGCCGGGTCGCCGCCGGCTCGGCCCACGAGCCCGGCCGCGACTACGCCGCCACCGCCGAGCTCCTGGCCGAACTGGGCCTGCTCGAGGTCTCGCTGCGGAACCACCACGCCGGCCTCGCCGCCGACGGTGCGCTGGCCCGCGTCCGGCGCGCGATCGCCTCCTTCGGGCTGCACCTCGCGACGCTGGACATCCGCGAACACGCCGACCACCACCACGACGCCGTCGGGCAGCTGATGGACCGCCTCGGCGGCCCCGGCGTGCGCTACGCCGAACTGAGCCGCGCCGAACGGCTCGAAGTGCTCGGCTCCGAGCTTGCCTCCCGCCGCCCGCTCTCCGGCCACCCGATTAGGCTCGACGGCGTCGCGGACGGCACGTACGACGTCTTCCGTGAGATCCGCCGCGCCCTGCGCACCTACGGCCCGGACGTGATCGAGACGTACATCATTTCCATGACCCGCGGCGCGGATGACGTCCTGGCCGCGGCCGTGCTGGCCCGCGAGGCCGGGCTGGTGAACCTTTTCGGCGAGGCGCCCTATGCCAAGATCGGCTTCGCCCCGCTGCTGGAAACCGTCGAGGAGCTGCGCGCCTCGGCCGAGATCGTGGACGCGCTGCTCTCGGATGCGTCCTACCGCGAGCTGGTCCGGCTGCGCGGCGACGTGCAGGAAATTATGCTCGGCTACTCGGACTCCAATAAGGAATCCGGCGTGATGACGAGCCAGTGGGAAATCCACAAGACACAGCGCAAGCTGCGCGACGTCGCGGCCAAGCACGGCGTCCGGGTGCGGCTCTTCCATGGCCGCGGCGGCTCGGTGGGCCGCGGCGGCGGCCCGACCTACGACGCGATCATGGCCCAGCCCAACGGCGTGCTCGAAGGCGAGATCAAGTTCACCGAGCAGGGCGAGGTCATCTCGGACAAGTACTCGCTGCCCGAGCTCGCGCGCGAGAACCTGGAGCTCTCCCTCGCCGCGGTGCTGCAGGGATCGGCGCTGCACCGCACCCCGCGCACCTCGGAGGACCAGCGCGAGCGTTACGGCCACGTCATGGAGACCATCTCCGATGCGGCATTCGCCCGCTACCGGACCCTGATCGACGATCCGGACCTGCCGGCCTACTTCATGGCCTCCACCCCGGTGGAGCAGCTGGGCTCGCTGAACATCGGCTCCCGCCCGTCCAAGCGCCCCGATTCCGGTGCGGGCCTCGAGGGGCTGCGGGCCATTCCGTGGGTATTCGGCTGGACCCAGTCGCGGCAGATCGTGCCGGGCTGGTTCGGCGTCGGCTCCGGACTTAAGGCTGCGCGCGAGGCAGGCAACTCGGCCCAGCTCGTGGAGATGATGGACGGCTGGCACTTCTTCCGCTCGGTGCTCTCCAACGTCGAAATGACGCTCGCCAAGACGGACATGGACATTGCCGGCTACTACGTTTCGACCCTGGTGCCGGCCGAGCTGCACCACCTGTTCCACGCCATCCGCGCCGAATACGAGCTGACCGTGGCCGAGATCCAGAACCTGACGGGGGAGGACCTGCTGCTCGACGCGCAGCCCACGCTCAAGCGCTCGCTCGAGATCCGGGACCAGTATCTGGACCCGATCAGTTACCTGCAGGTGGAGCTGCTGCGCCGCGTCCGCGCCGAGGCCGCGGCAGGGGAGGGCATGCCCAACGCCGAGATCGACGAACGCCTCCAGCGGGCCATGCTGATCACCGTCAACGGCGTCGCGGCGGGCCTGCGCAACACCGGGTAGTCCGCGCCCCGGCTCCGGGGCGCGTCCGGCTAGGGTTGTTCCATGCCGTCGTTCCAGACCAGACTCAAGATCACCGGACTCAAGCCGGGCACCCCGCCGGAAGCCGTGATGGCGGCTGCCGTGGAGGCGCTGGGAACGCGGCACCACGTGGAGGCCAACCAGCTGGAACTCGCCGGCGGGGTCCCGCAGCTGAACCTCCGCTTCCTGGTGGACGCCACGGCCTACGCCGCGGAGAACAGCCAGGCGCTGGAGTCGGCCGCCATGATGCGCGACGCCGTCGAACGCGTTGCGGTGACCGGGAACCTGACCGTGCTGCGGCGCAACAGGGGACGCTGGGCGCCGGTGTAGCCGCGCGGGGCCCAGCAGCGCGGACCCAGCAGCGCGGACCGTGGCGGGAGCGGAAGTGCCGGTCTAGAAGTCCAGCTCCGCGTCGGGGTCCGCCTCGGGGGAGCCGGGTTGCACCACGGGGGAGCGGTTGCCGCGGCGGCGGGTGACGACCACCCCGACGACGGCGCCGATCACCAGCCCAAGGCCCACTCCGATCAGCGAGCTCGCCCAGAACGGCAGCTTGGTGGCCGAACCTGTGATGTACCCCAGGCCCACCGACCAGACCGCCCACAGGCTGCCGCCCAGCGCCGCGCAGAAACTGAAACCGCGGGTGGACACGTTGGCGATCCCCGCCGCGGCCGTGGTGGCAAGTCGGCCGCCCGGGATGAAGCGGATGCCGATGATGGCCCCGTAGGTCGACGATCGTCCGGCCCGAGCGATGGCCAGGTGCACGCCGCTGTGGAACCTGCGGCCCCAGCTCCACCGGTCCAGCACGTGGCTGAGGCGGCGCTTGAAGAGCTGGAAGACCATGATGTCCCCCAGCCAGGAGGCCAGGGCGGCGAGAATTGCCACCAGGAAAACGTTGGCCCGGCCGTCGGCAGACAGGGCTCCGGCGGTGATGACCACCATCTCGGAGGGGACCGGCGGGAAGATGGCGTCGCCGAGGACCACGGGGATGATCCAGAAATAGATCGCGGCTCCCCAGGTGTCCGCATTGGCCAGGTCCATGGGCACAAGTTACCGCATATCCGGCGGGGATCAGTGGTTGGCGCTAGCGGGCTTCGGAAAGTTCGAGCCGGCTGCGGTACTCCACCGGGCTGCCCGAGATGGGGTCCACGAAGCGGATGCCGCGGGCCAGGAGCTGAAGCGGTTTGGCGTAGTCGTCCGGCGCCTTGTCCAGCAGCTCGGGATAGAACGCGTCGTTCACAATCCCGAGTCCCAGCGACGCCATGTGCACGCGGAGTTGGTGCGTCTTCCCCGAGTGCGGCTCCAGCCGGTAGAGCGCACGGCGCGGGGCGGCGGCGTCGGGTGCGTCAAAGGTGCGCAACCGCTCGATCCGGGTCTCGGCGTTGGGCACGCCCTCGATGACCTCGGCGAGCAGGTAGCTGCGGGACTTGGTCATCCTGTTGCGCACGACTACCGGGAAGTCGACGGCGGGGTGCCCCGGGGCGGGCTCCGCGGCGGACACGCACTCGTATTCCTTCTGAACCTGGCGCTTCTCGAAGAGCACCTGGTATTTCCCGCGGGTCTCGGGGTTGGTGGAGAGCAGCAGGATGCCGGCCGTCATGCGGTCCAGTCGGTGCATCGGGATCAGGTCCGGCAGCCGCAGCTGGTTCCGCAGGCGCACCAGGGCCGACTCCTGGATGTAGGTGCCGCCCGGGGTGGTGGGCAGGAAGTGCGGCTTGTCCACGACCAGGAGGTGCTCGTCCTGGTGCAGGATGTTCAGTTCCACCGGGATGCGGGTCTCGGGCGGCAGCGAACGGTAGTACCAGATGAAGGTGTGGCGCTGCAGCGGGGTGGTGCGGTCCAGCGGTACGCCGGCCTCGCCCACGATCTCGCCGGCGTCGAAACGGTCCTCGATGCCCTGCGGGTCGATGTGCCCCCAGCGGTGCATCATGTAATCCATGGCGGTGTCCCACGGCCCCTCGTCCGGCAGCCGCAGGCGGGTCGCGTTCACGCCGTCACGCACGGGCAGGGGGGATTGCATCACCGGTCCATTCTACTTTGCCCGCCCCGGCCGCCCCGCTCCGTTACCACCTAAGCCCCGTCCGCCCTTTCGACGGTTCCGTGCCCGCTCGACGTTTCCAAGCACCGAATCGGCAGGGAACCGTCGAGACGGGGCCGACGACAAAAAAGTTCTTGACAAATAAAACTGTCGGCAACGAGACTTGGAGCATGTTGGACATCGAAGTGATCGAAGACCCGGCCGCGGCGGAGGCATCCTTGGATCCGATCCGGACCCGCATCCTGCGCGAGCTGGCCGAGCCAGGATCGGCAACACAGCTGGCCGCGAAGGTGGGCCTGCCGCGGCAGAAAGTGAATTACCACCTGAAAGCCCTCGAGCGGCATGGGCTGGTCGAACTCATCGAGGAGCGCAGGCGCGGCAACGTCACCGAACGCATCCTGCGGGCGACGGCGGCGTCGTACCTGATTTCGCCGGCGGCGCTTGCCTCCGTGGCCCCGGACCCGCACCGGTTCTCGGACCGCTTCTCTGCGTTCTGGCTGCTGGCGCTCGCGGCCCGCATGGTCCAGGAAATGGGCCAGCTGATCGCCGGGGCCACCGCGGCCAGGCAAAAACTCGCCACCTTCGCGATCGACGGCGAGGTCACTTTCCGGTCCGCGGCCGACCGGGCGGCCTTCGCCGAAGAGCTCGGCGTCGCGGTGACCCGGCTCGTGGACAAGTATCACGACGGCGGCAGCGGCGTCCCGGCGGACGGCTCGCCAGAGTCCCCGGCAGCCCGGCCGGCCGGACGCAGGCACCGGCTCGTCGTCGCACTCCATCCCTCGCTGAAGGCGACGGCACGCACAACAACCCACGCAACCCCGAAAGACACAACCGGCCAAGCCAAGGAGCAGGACAATGACTGACAAGCGCGAATTCGAGATCGTTTACGACACCGAACTGCCCGGCACGCCCGAACAGGTGTGGGAGGCCGTCACGAAGGACACCCCCGCCTGGATGTTTCCCACGGACCAGTGGCCCGCGGTGCGGACCGTGGACGAGTACCCCTCGCATCTGGTCACCCGGATGGACGGCCCGGACGGCTGGTTCAACCAGCTGGAGCACGTGCTGGAACCGCTAGACAGCGGCCGGGCGCGGCTCCACTACGTCCACAGCGGCATTTTTGCAGACAACTGGGACGAGCAGTACGACGGCGCCAGCAAGCACACGGCCTTCTACCTCCACACCCTGGGCCAGTACCTGCAGCACTTCAACGGCCGGCCCGTCGTCTTCACGGACATCCAGGCGCCGGCCGCGTCCCAGGTCCCGGACGGCTTCGACCGGCTCAAGAAGGCCCTCGGCGTCGCCGGGTCGGCCCCCGGCGACGGGGTGGAGCTGGACGTCGACGGCGTCGGGCACCTGGCCGGCGAAGTGGACTTTGCCAACGAAAACTTCCTCGGCCTGCGGACCGCCGACGCGATGTACCGCTTCTTCGGCCGCAACAACTTCGGGGCGCCGGTGGGCATGACCGTGCACGACTTCAGCGGCAGCGGGGACACCGGGGCGACGTCGGACGCCTGGGCCGGATTCCTGGCGAAGGTCTATGCCTAGGTCTTCGCAACCAAGCCCCACTCGCCGTTTCGACGGTTCCGTGCCCGCTCGATGTTTCCAAGCGCCGGATCGGCAGGGAACCGTCGAAACGGGCCGGGGGCCGGGTCAGGCGATGGCCGCGGCGGGCTGGGCGGGGAGGTTCCGGCGCAGCTGCGGGGAGCGGTCCAGCCGGTCCTGGGCCGCGCGCAGGGCCAGCACCGCTGACTCGAGCTGCTCCGGCGGCAGGGTGAACGGCAGCCGCAGGTAGTACTCGAAGGCGCCGCCGACGCCGAACCTGGGTCCCGCCGCGAGGCGGATGCCGAAGTCCGGGGCGAGCACCGCCAGGGCGGTACTGACGGGCGCGGGAAGACGGCACCAGACCGACAATCCGCCAACGGGCCGCTCCGGCTCCCAGTCCGGAAGATGCCCGCGGATCAGGTCCAGCAGGCAATCCCGGTTTCCGCGCAGCGCGGCGAGCCGGGCGGGCAGGGGCTCGGCCAGGTCATTGACCAGGTGCGCCGCGGCGAGCTGCTCCACCACTGGACCGCCCAGGTCCAGTGTGGTCCGCGCCGCGGCGAAGCGCTGGATCAGGGGCTCGCTGGCGCGGATCCAGCCGGTGCGCAGCCCCGCCCAGTGCGACTTGCTGAGCGATCCCAGGGACACCACCGCCGGCCCGAACGCGGCCATCGGAGTGGAGCTGGCGCCGTCGAGGTTCAGCTCCCGCAGCGTCTCGTCTGCCACCAGCACGGTGCCTGACGCCGCGGCGGCCGCTACCAGGCGGCGCCGCTGGGCGTCGGGCATGAGCCGGCCGGTGGGGTTGTGGAAGTCCGGCACCACGTAGGCCATCGACGGGCGCTGCTGCAGCAGCGCCGATTCCATCGCCTCCAGGTCCCAGCCTGCCTGGCCCCCGGCGCGGGCGTGCTCCGTGTGGGCGCCGCCGCCGTGGGCCGCGGGCATGGCCACCGTCACCGGGCGGCAGCCCGCGGCCCGGATCGCGTCGAGGGCATTCGGGTAGCTCGGATGTTCCACGAGCACCTTCCCGGACCGCCCGGCGAGGGTCCGGAGCACGATGTTCAGGGCGTGCTGCGCGCCGGAGGTGACCAGGATCTGCCCGGCGGTGGTGGGCACCCCGGCCGCCGTGTAGCGGGCCGCAATCGCCTCCCGGAGCGGACCCACGCCGAGCGCGTCGTACCCGAAGCCGGGCAGCAGCGCCGGCAGCTCCGTCAGTGCGGCGGCAAACGCCCGGTGCACCACTTCGCCGCTGGCTGGCAGCGAGGCGTAGGCCAGGTCGAGGATCCCGTCGGGAACCGCCAGCCCGGGGGCGCCGCTGAGCCGCAGGCCGCCGTCGTTCCCGCCGGGATGGGCCGGGCCGTGGCTCGGGATGCAGCTCCGGCTCCGGCTGCCCTGGCCGCTGCTGAGGAAGCCCTGCTCGCGCAGCAGGGCGTAGGCGGCAGTCACCGTGGTGCGGCTGATGCCGAGGATGGCTGCCAGCGACCGCTCGCTGGGCAGTGCCACATCGAGCGGGATCCGGCCGTCGAGGATGAGCAGGCGGACCACGTCGGCCAGCTCGCGGTAGGCGGGCGAGGCGCCGACGTTCCACTTACCCAGCAGGCGGGTGAGGGAACTCGGATTCAGGGAGCCGGACATAAAGCCAGTATTCCAAACTGGCTATGGATTACAAGGCCAGTTTTCCGGCAGGATGGTGGCCATGATGACGCGCAGACTCCTCCAGCTCCTGATCGGCCTAGCCCTGTACGGCGTTTCGCTCGCCATGGTCATCCGCGCCAGCCTGGGCACGGCGCCGTGGGACGTCTTCCACCAGGGACTCGCCGGCAGGACCGGGCTGAGTCTTGGCACCGTGGTAATCATCGTCAGTTTCCTGGTCCTGCTGCTCTGGATCCCGCTCCGGCAGTGGCCCGGGGTCGGCACCGTCAGCAACGCCGTGCTGGTGGGGGTCTTCGCCGACCTCGGGCTGGCGCTGATCCCCAAGTTCTCGCACCTGGGTGGCCAGGTCGCGCTCCTGATCGGGGCCGTGCTGCTCAACGGCGTGGCCTCCGCCCTGTACATCGGTGCCCGCCTGGGGCCCGGAGCGCGGGACGGCCTGATGACCGGACTTGCACGGCGCACCGGCTGGCCGGTGCGGGGCGCGCGGACCGGTATCGAGGTGGTGGTGCTGGGCGCCGGTTGGCTGCTGGGCGGCTCGGTGGGCGTGGGGACAGTGCTCTACGCGCTGGCCATCGGGCCCCTGGTCCAGCTCCTGCTGCCGCGCTTCACCGTCCCGGAGCTGAAGTCCGCCGAGCTGAAGTCCGCCGGAGAGGTCCTGCCCGCGGCGGACGACCAGCCGGAAGCGGAAGCGGCCGTGGCCGGGGCTTCGACACCGGCCACCTAGGTCCACGGACGGAGCCTGGCGGCCGCGCACCCGGCCGGCCGCGTCAGGCTCCGAGCAGGGGCTGGCAGGTGGGGCAGAAGTAGATGTCCCGTTCCTCGGTGCCGGTGGCCTTGGCCAGGACGCCGCGCCGGATGGGGGTGCCGCATTTGAGGCAGGGCTGGTGCTCCCGCCGGTACACCCAGTAGCCCGGCCGCCCTGCCGTCCGGCCGACCGGGACGCCGCGAGCGTTGAGCACCGTGACGCGGCGGCCCGGGCCGAGGTTGGCTGTCAGCAGGACCTTCGCGTCGGTGATCATCGCCGCCAGGTCCGGGACCGCCGCGACCGGCGACGCCGGGTGGACGCCGGACAGGAAACACGCCTCGCAGCGGTAGATGTTGCCGATGCCGGCCAGGTTGCGCTGGTCCAGGAGCGCGACGCCGATCGGCACCTCGGGTGCCGCGAGCAGGCGGCGTTCGGCTTCCGCCATGTCCCAGTCCGGGCCGAGCAGATCCGGTCCGAGGTGGCCCACGACGCTGGCCTCCTCCGCCGTCGGGATGACCTCCAGCAGCCCGAGCGAAAATCCGACGGCGTCCGCCGACGCCGTGCGGAGCACACAGCGGGCGGTGAAACCGGGCTTGCGCCAGCGCCCGCCGGGGGGATAGACCTGCCAGTTCCCCTCCATCTTCAAGTGTGAGTGGATAGTGAGCCGGTCCTTCGGGGCCGGTCCCGTCACGCGCATCAGCAGGTGCTTGCCGCGGGGGACGACCTCCTGGACGGTCCAGCCGCCCAGCTTCAGCGTGGCGAAGCGCGGCACCCGGAAATCGGACGCCAACAACTCCTTGCCGGCCAGCGCGGCGTGCAGCTGCGCCGCAGCGCGGAAAACGGAATCGCCCTCAGGCACGGATCCTCAGTCCCTTCGGGGTGGAGTAGGCGCCGGCTTGGGCCAGGGCGGCGGCAACGGGGGTGTCCAGGATGCCGTGGCCGTTGACCTTTTCCATGATGAGCTTGTCGACGGCGCCCCGGGTCACGACACCCACGAGGGCTGCGCCGGCGGCGGCCAGGACTTCGGCGTCGGTGCTGAACGCCAGCAGGGTCTTCCCGCCGCGTTCGACGTAGAGGACCAGGGCTCCGTCGACCAGCACCACCAGGGCACCTGCCTTCCGGCCCGGCCGGTGGCCGGTGCCTGCCTCCTCATTCACGGCCGGCCACGGCAGCGCGGCCCCGTAAGGGTTCGCGGGGTCCGTGGCGGCGAGTGCCAGGGCGACCGGCTCGGCCTTGTTCAGCTGGGCGTCCTCGACGTAGGAGCGCAGCCGGTCCACGGTGGCCGGCACGGCGAACTGGGCTGCGCCGAGGTGCTCAATGAAGTAGCCGCGGCGGCAGCGCCCGGCTTCCTCGAGCCGGGCCAGCACCTTGTACATCAGGCCGAAGCCGCCCAGGATGTTCTCCGCCATGACCGATCCGCGGGTGACTACGCCGTACCGGTCGAGCAGGAGTTCGGCGGTGGCGCGGGCGTGGATGGTGGCGTCGAGTTCGGGGGCCGGGAGCGCGGACCAGCGCCCCGCAGCCAGGGGAGGCGTCGGGGCGGCGCCGCTGACGGAGCCGTAACGGCCGCCGGTAAGGCCCGGCGATCCGAGCAGGCCGGTCCCGTGGGCGCGTCCCAGCCGGCTGAGCCTGGGCGCACGGGCCCGCGGGGCGCGCCCGACCTGCCGGTGCGCGGTGTGCCCGCCCGCGATCAGCGCCCGGACCGGAGCGAACGTATCGCCGGTGATCCGGCCCGCCCAGGCCAAATCCCAGAGTGCGGACACGACGTCCTGGTCGCTGAGTACCGAATCCATCCCGCCGGCAATGTCGGTTAGCTGCCGGAAGAAGTAACCGCCGCCGTTGTTCCGCAGGTGGTCCAGGAGCCGCTGCTGCGCGTCGCCGGGTTCGAAGTCCAGGGCCGGGTTCAGGGTCAATTCGGCGGAATCGGCCAGGTGCAGGCTTACCCAGCCGTCGTTGCCGGGCAGTGAGCCGGCTCCGGACCAGAGGACCTCGCCGGCGGCCATGAGCTCGTCGAGCATGGCCGGCTGGTAGTTGGAGACGCGGCTGGCCAGGACCAGCGGTTCCCAGGCGGAAGCCGGAATCGGCACGCCGGAGAGCTGGTCGATGGCGGTGATGATGCCGTCCAGCCCGCGCAGCGCCGACTGCCCCCGGGTGCCGGGTGTCCGTACGTTTTGCCAGGCCGGGAGGAACCGCCCGTAGGCGGACATATCCACGGGCTCGACCTCGGCGCGCAGCGCGGCCAGGGAGCGGCGGCGGAGCTTGCGGAGCACCTCGGCGTCGCACCATTCGCTGGCGCTTGCCGAAGGCATAACGGTCGCCGGAGCCGGCGGGGCAGCCGGGGCAGGCGCGTCCGCCGGCTCCCCGGCTGACCCGCTTTCCGGTGCCGTGACGTGGGGCCGGAACTCGCCCTCGACGGCGCGCCCATCCGCGGCCAGCCGCTTGAGCGCCGTGCCGACGACGGCGACGCCGAGTCCCAGCCGGGCGGCGGCCTCGGCGGCGGTAAAGGGCCCGTGAGTCCGGGCGTACCGCGAAACGAGGTCGCCCAACGGGTCCGCGACGGGTTCGATGAACGCCAGCGGCACGCCCATCGGCAATGGAACACCGAGGGCATCGCGTAGTCTGGCGGCGTCCTCGACAGCGGCGAACCGCTCGGCGCCGCCGATGTTGACCTTGATCGCACGGTTGGCCCGCTGTAGCGCGGCCAGGTGCGCCGCGGCCTCGGGGCTGCCGGCCGCGATTTTGGCGGGCTCCGGCCCCGCATCGGGCACGCCGTCGACGGCGCCCTCTCCTGCTGCAGCGTCGGCAAGCTCCGTTCCGGACGCGGCCTTGGTTGCGGCGGGCTGGATCTCGGCCTCCAGCCGGGCGGCGACTTCGTCGGGGGTGAGCGGGCCCAGCAGCCGGAGCAGGTCGGCCACGCCCTCCAGCCCGCGCATTCGGCGGTCCGGCGCGAGGCGCTGGAGTTCAAGCTCGGTGGCCTCGATGACCTTCGCGTCGAGCAGTTCGCGCAGCTCCACCCGGCCCAGCAGTTCGTTGAGCAGGGTGGAATCCAGCGCCAGGGCGGCGGCCCGGCGCTCGGCCAGCGGCGAATCGCCCTCGTAGAGGAACTGCGCCACGTAGCCAAAGAGCAGGGACTTCGCGAACGGCGAGGGCTGCTGCGTGGTGGTCTGCAGGATCCGCAGTTCGCGCCGCTCGATCGAGGCGGCAATGTCCTTCAGGGCCGGAAGGTCGTAGACGTCCTGCAGGCATTCGCGCACGGTTTCGAGCACGATCGGGAAGGTCGGGTACTTCCGGGCGACGTCCAGCAGCTGGGCCGAGCGTTGCCGCTGCTGCCAGAGCGGCTGCCGCTTTCCGGGGGTCTGCCGGGGCAGCAACAGGGCGCGGGCGGCGCACTCCCGGAAACGGGAGGCAAACAGAGCGCTGCCGCCGACCTCTGCGGTGACAATCTGTTCCAGCTCCTCGGGCTCGAAGAGGAACAGTTCGGCGCCAGGCGGTTCGTCCTCCATCATCGGCACCCGCAGCACGATGCCGTCGTCGGCGGCCATCGCGGAGCCGTCCATCCCGTAGCGCTGTTGCAGCCGCTGGCCCACGGCGAGGGCCCACGGCGCGTGCACCGGCATGCCGAAGGGGCTGTGCAGCACCACCCGCCAGTCGCCGAGCTCGTCGTGGAAGCGCTCGACCACGAGGGTCGTGTCGCTGGGGACCACCTCGGTGGCGAGCTTCTGCTCGGCGAGGTACTGGATCAGGTTGTTGGCGGCGAAGTCGTCCAGGCCGGTGGCCTTGCAGCGCTCGGTGGCCGGGCCGACGTCGGACGCCGAAAGTTCGCGCATGAACGCGCCGAGGGCCCGGCCCAGGTCCACCGGCCGGCCGAGCGAGTCGCCCCGCCAGAACGGCAACTTGCCCGGCTGGCCGAAGGCGGGGGAGACAAGGACGCGGTCGTGCGTGATGTCTTCGATCTTCCAACTGGTGGCGCCGAGGGCAAAGATGTCGCCGACGCGGGATTCGTAGACCATCTCTTCATCGAGTTCACCCACCCGGCGGCCGCCCTTGGCCGTGGATGCCTGGCCCGCGGCCTTGCCGTCGCCGGTGCCGCCGGGGGAGCCGGTGCCCTCCACCTCCGTGCCGATGATGTACACCCCGAACATGCCGCGGTCCGGGATGGTGCCGCCGGAGGTCACGGCCAGCCGCTGCGAGCCGGGGCGTCCTTCGATGGTGCCGGCGTTGCGGTCCCAGACAATCCTGGGCCGCAGTTCGGCGAATTCGTCGGACGGATAGCGTCCGGCCAGCAGGTCCAGCGTGGCCTCGAACGCGGAGCGCGGGAGCGAGGCGAAAGGTGCGGAGCGGCGGACGGTGGCGAACCACTCCTCGACGTCGATCGCGCCGAGCGCGGTCGCGGCAACGGTCTGCTGGGCGAGAATGTCCAGCGGGTTGGCCGGGACGTAGAGCCGTTCGATCTTGCCGTCCAGCATGCGTTCCACGGTGATGGCCGTGTGGACAAGGTCCGCCCGGTGCTTGGGCAAGAGCACTCCCTGGGAGATCTCGCCGACCTGGTGGCCGGCCCGGCCCACCCGCTGCAGCCCGCTGGCCACCGAGGGCGGCGACTCGACCTGCACCACGAGGTCCACCGCGCCCATGTCGATGCCGAGTTCCAGCGAGGAGGTGGCCACGACGCAGCGCAGCCGGCCGGATTTCAGGTCGTCTTCAATCATGGCGCGCTGGTCCTTCGACACGGACCCGTGGTGTGCCCGGGCCAGGACCGGGTCGGCGCCCGCGGTGCTGCCGGCCTGGGCCATCATGTGCGCCGGCGTCGCGGTCGAGGCGGGCAGCGAACCGTCCGGCCCCGCCGCACCGCCGGCTGCCTCGTCCCAGCCGCCGCCTTCGGCCATCAGCTGGCGCTCGGCGTAGATCTCGTTGAGCCGGGCGGTGAGCCGTTCCGCGAGCCGGCGGGAGTTCGCGAACACGATGGTGGACTGGTTGGCCAGCACCAGGTCCACGATCTTCTCCTCGACGTGCGGCCAGATCGACGCGTGCGGCTGCAGCCCGGACGCCGGCCCCGAGTCGAAGGCCCCGGCGGCGCCCTGGAGATCGGACATGTCCTCGACCGGGACGGAGACGGTCAGGTCCCAGGTCTTCTTGGACGGCGGCGCGACGATCTCGACCGGTGCGGAGCCCGCCAGGAACTGCGCCACGAGTTCCTTCGGTTCCACCGTCGCGGAGAGCCCGATCCGCTGGGCCGGTTTGGGCAGCAGCGCGTCGAGGCGTTCCAGCGAGACGGCCAGGTGCGCGCCGCGCTTGGTGCCGGCCACGGCGTGGACCTCATCCACGATGATGGTGTCCACCTCGTCAAGGGTCTCGCGCGCCTTGGAGGTGAGCATCAGGAAGAGGGACTCGGGGGTGGTGATCAGGATGTCCGGCGGGTGGCTGAGCAGCGAGCGTCGGTCCGCCGCCGTCGTGTCCCCGGAGCGGACCCCAACCGTGATCAGCGGCGCGGGCAGGCCGAGGCGCTTGGCGGTCTGGGTGATGCCGATCAGCGGCGCGCGCAGGTTGCGTTCGACGTCGACGCCCAGCGCCTTGAGCGGGGAGATATACAGCACACGGGTTTTCCGCTTCGGAGCCTTCCGCCGCCCCTTGGTGGCCGCGGCATCCAGCCCGGGCAGTCCGGGAAGTTCCTCGGGGGCCGGCGGTGCGGAGACCAGCAACCGGTCCAGTGCCCAGAGGAACGCCGCGAGGGTCTTGCCGGAGCCGGTCGGCGCCACCACCAGGGCGTGCGCTCCTGAGGAAATGGCATTCCAGGCGCCGTTCTGCGCCGGCGTGGGCGCGGAGAAAGCGCCCAGGAACCACTCCCGGGTCGGCCGGCTGAACCGGTCCATGGCCTCGGCCGCAAGTGTGCCGCCGGCGAGCTCCTGCCCCTTCATTCCTCCATCATGCCTTAAGGCACCGACACTATTTTGCGGCGCGATTTGGCGGTGGGGTCCGTTGATGGGGTCCGGCGGTGCCCTGGGGCGGACGCTACATCGCGGTGAAGGCCGAGACGGTCAGGAGCTTGATCGCCGACTCGCGGCAGGCGTCCTTGGGTGCGGCGATGAACAGCGACGCCGTGTCTTCCGGCGGGTACACCCGGAAGCCGGCAGCCGGGGTGTGGGTGCAGCTGGGGTAGTTGCCGGCCTGCGTGTAGCGCAGGGTGGCTTTTCCGGACTTGCCCGGGGCGAGCAGCACGTCGGCAACGGGCGCCGAGTCGTCGCGTGTCGCCGCGGCACCGATGGGGGCGCCGCTGGCGCCGGCGGTGAGCGATACTCCGGCGAAGCCCTTCAACAGGCACGGCTCAGCGCCGGAGTTCTTCAGGATCAGCTGCATATAGACGCTTCCGGCCGCGCCCCCGCCCCGGGCGTCGAGGGACCCCTTGAGGTTGGCGGCCTTGCAGAGGGCAGGACCGGTCGCGGTGGATGTGGTGGCAGTTGCGGGCGATGCCGTAGCAGTTCCGCCGGACGCCGTCGTGGCAGGGCTGGCGGAAGCCGTCTCGCTGGCGGAGGCCGACGGCGACGAGGCGGTCGTGGCGCCCTGGGACTGGCTTTGGGGCTGGCTTTGGCCGCAGCCGCTGAGCAGCAGCGCAACCGCGGCGGCCGCCGTCACGGAAGTAATTACCAGTTTGTTCTTCATCTGCTGAGGCCTCATGGCACAACTTTGATGTTCCACGGTTGCCTTAGTCAACGACGCCACGACGAAGGGCCCGGATTGATGCCCGGATTGTGATTTCCGGGCATCAACCGGGGGTGCGTTACTTCGCGGGTGCTGGCTTGCGGCTGCGGAGCAGGGCGATGCCGCCCAGGACCAGGCCACCGACGCCGGCGACGAGGCCCGCCCAGCTTCTGGCCTGGCCGCCGTCGTCGTTTGTCGCGGACGTGCGGGCCGCGGGGGAGGACCCCGCCAGCTCGGCGCCGTGTGCGCCATGCCCGTCCGGCTCCATGACGGCTGCCGGCGCCGTCACCGTCAGCGACGGCGCCGGGGACTTCAGCGCATGGGCGTCCTGGCCCGGTGCCGGGACCTGCGACCAGTCCACCCGGCCGACTTCGCAGCTCTGCAGGGTCGGGAAATAGAGGGTCTTTCCGGCAGCATCCGGCAGCTTCACCGACAGCACCAGCGCGTCGCGGAGCTCCGGGCTCAGCGGCGCCTTGGCGGTGTAGACGATCTGGCTGGTGCGCTTGGTGATCGAGGAGCCGTCGGCCAGCTTCTTCGGCGCCGCCAGCTTTTCGGTGACCTTGGCCGCCGTCCAGTTGGGGTTCACGGTGGGCTGGGCGTCGTCGAGCTCCGGCGGCAGGGTGATGGCCACCTTGGTGGTGGCGGATTCCGCGCAGCCGTGCGGGATGGCGAAGGTCAGCAGGGCATAGGAGTTAGCCGTGGTCTTGTCCGGGGAGACGCCGACGTGGGCCGAGGCGCCGCTGATGCCGGCGAGCATCAGAGCGGCGGTGGCTCCGGCGGTTGCGGTGCCGGAGAGGGTGCGGCGGAGGGCGGTGTGTCGCTGTGTGGTGGTCAAAACAGGTGCCTTTCAGGCGTGCGCGCGGCACTCAGTGCGGCACTCAATGCGGCGCGCGGAAACGGGGGAGGCGCGGGGCAGCTGCCCGCCGTGCCGGGGGCACGGAGACTTTGCGGGGCAGGAACGGCCGCAGCCGGAAGGAAAGTTAGGAGGAAAAGACGACGACGGCGGGCGGCCCGCGGCGGCAATCGCGCCGGAGGTTGCGCCACGGCAGCGGGACGGCGCCGACGGACCGGCGCGGCAGCACGCGCGTGAGGGCCGGCTGCGGCAAGACCGCCACCGGGAGCTGGACGAGCGGGCGGAGCCACGCCGCGAGGGACCAGAGCGCATCCTCGCCCTTGGCCAGGATCAGGGCGCAGGCAACGGTTGCCAGGGCGTGGCCGGCGAGCATGGACAGGGCCAAGGCGGAGTCCAGCTCGTGGAGCCGGAGGTGGTCCGCCGGGACCGGAATCGTGGCCAGGCCCGCGTGGTGCGCCGGCGCGGCAATTCCGCCGATTACGGTGCCGGACGCTGGCCCTGACCCTGTCCAGCCGGCCGGCGTGCTGAACGCGGCGAAAGCCTCATGCAGCACCACCTGCCCCGCGCCGAGCAGGCCGGTCATCGCGGGCAGGTTGAGCTTCAGCCTGGTGGCCGTGGTGGAAACCAGTCCGGTGAGGGCCAGGAAAGCGAACAGGATGGCGGGGGCGGGAAGCTGGCCTCCGGCGACAACGTGCGCTGCGGCGGCGAGCGTCACGATCGTCGTGGCGACGATGGCCGAGCGCAATGCGTGGAAGGGTGCTCTGGCGGCGGTGCGCATGGAACACTCCCTTCACCGGCGGCGGTCATGGTTGCTCCCGCGGGCGTCCTGTCGGCAGCGGGTTGTCCCTTGATTCTAGCGGCGATTTCTACAGGGCTACGAAAAAGGACTGTCTGCTACGAAGCGGACACCCCGGTCCGGGGACCGGGGTGTCGTTGTCATGACTTCCGGCGGGTGCGGCGGGACTCAGTTGCCGACGGCGGCTGCCGACGCTTCTGCGGCCCCGGCGAGGCGGATCCAGGTTTCCACCACGGTGTCGGGGTTCAGCGACACGGAGTCGATGCCTTCCTCGACCAGCCATTCGGCGAAGTCCGGGTGGTCGCTCGGGCCCTGCCCGCAGATGCCCACGTATTTTTCGCGCGCCTTGCACGCCTTGATGGCCATGCTCAGGAGCTTCTTGACGGCAGGGTTGCGCTCGTCGAAGCTGCCGGCGACGATCGAGGAATCCCGGTCCAGGCCCAGCGTCAGCTGCGTCATGTCATTGGAGCCGATGGAGAAGCCGTCGAAGTAGTCCAGGAACTCGTCTGCGAGCAGCGCGTTGGACGGAAGTTCGCACATCATGATGACCTCGAGGCCGTTTTCGCCGCGGCGCAGCCCGTTTTCCGCGAGCAGGTCGATGACGCCGCCGGCTTCGTCCAAGGTGCGCACGAACGGGATCATCAGCTTGACGTTGGTCAGGCCCATCTCGTTCCGCACGAAGGACAGGGCCTCGCACTCCAGGTCGAAGCAGTCCCGGAAGGATGGTTCCAGGTACCGCGAAGCGCCACGGAAGCCGATCATCGGGTTCTCTTCGTGCGGCTCGTAAGCGGGCCCGCCGAGCAGGTTGGCGTACTCGTTGGACTTGAAGTCGGACATCCGCACAATCACCGACTCCGGCGCGAAGGCCGCGGCGATGGTTGCCACGCCCTCGGCCAGGCGCTTGATGTAGTAATCGCGCGGACTGTCATAGGCGGCAATGCGCTCCCGGATCTCGGCGAGCACGTCCGCGGGCTGATCGTCCATGTTCAGCAGCGCCTTCGGGTGGATGCCGATCTGCCGGTTGATGATGAATTCCAGCCGGGCCAAGCCCACGCCGTGGTTGGGGAGCTGGGCGAACGTAAAGGCCTGTTCGGGGGTGCCGACGTTCATCATGACCTTCACCGGCGCCTCGGGCAGCTGGGTGATTTCGGTTTCCTCGACGCTGAAGTCCAGGATCCCTTCGTAGATCAGGCCGGTCTCGCCGTCGGCGCAGGAGACCGTCACGTCGAGGCCGTCGGAGAGGACGTCGGTGGCGTCCCCGGTGCCGACGACGGCGGGAATCCCCAGCTCCCGGGCGATGATGGCCGCGTGGCAGGTGCGTCCGCCACGGTTGGTCACGATCGCGGAGGCGCGCTTCATGATCGGTTCCCAGTCCGGGTCGGTCATGTCCGCGACCAGGACGTCGCCGGTCTTGAACGCGGCCATCTGGTCGATCGCGGTGAGGATCCGGACGCTGCCGGCGCCGATCCGCTGGCCGATGGCGCGGCCCTCCACCAGAACCCGGCCGGAGTCGTTCAGGCGGAAGCGGCTCAGGCTGCCGGAGGCCCTGCGGGACTGCACGGTTTCCGGGCGCGCCTGCAGGATGTACAGGCCGCCGTCGAGCCCGTCCTTGCCCCATTCGATGTCCATCGGGCGTCCGTAATGGTTTTCGATGGCGACGGCGTGCCGGGCGAGCTGCTCGACGTCGTCGTCGGTCAGGCTGAAGCGGTTCCGCAGGGACGCCTCGACCGGGACGAAGTCGATGGTGTGGCCGATTTCGCGGTTGCTGGTGTACGTCATCTGGAGCGCTTTTTCGCCGAGTCCGCGCTTGAGGATGGCCGGCCGGCCTGCCGCCAGGGCGGGCTTGTAGACGTAGAACTCGTCCGGGTTGACGGCGCCCTGGACTACGGCCTCGCCGAGGCCGTAGGAGGAGGTGACGAAGACGGCGTCCTTGAAGCCGGATTCGGTGTCCATGGTGAACATGACGCCGGATGCGCCGACGTCGGAGCGGACCATGCGCTGGACGCCTGCGGAGAGTGCCACCTCGGCGTGCTCGAACTTGTGGTGCACGCGGTAGGCGATGGCCCGGTCGTTGTAGAGGGAGGCGAAAACGTCCTTGATGGCGGCCAGGATGTTCTCGATGCCGCGAACGTTCAGGAAGGTTTCCTGCTGCCCGGCGAAGGAGGCGTCAGGAAGGTCCTCGGCCGTCGCGCTGGAGCGGACAGCCCACGAGAGGTCCTCGGAGCCGCCGTGCTTGTCCACCAGTTTCTGGTAGGAATCGCGGATCTGCGCTTCGAAGTGCGGCAGGAAGGGCGTCTCGCGCATCAGGGTGCGGATCTCCTGGCCCGCTGCGGCCAGGGCCGTCACGTCGTCGGTATCCAGGCCCACCAGCCGATCGGCAATCTTCTGGTCCAGTCCGGAGTCGGCCAGGAAGCTGCGGTAGGCGTCCGCTGTCGTGGCGAAGCCGTCAGGAACCTGGACGCCGGCAGAGGTGAGGTTCTGCACCATCTCGCCGAGGGAGGCGTTCTTGCCGCCTACCCTGTCCAGGTCCTTGAGTCCGAGTTCTGAGAACCACAGGATGTCCGTCGTCATGGTTGCTGCTCCTTTGCAGATGATGCCTTAATGCCGCCTGCGTGGGCGGCCGCCGTTTGATGGGCGCAAGTCCTGTCCACAGTGACAGGTCGGCGCCGGTGATTCCACACGATGTGGTCCACGCAACAGTTGTGAAGCGTGGCCTCAGTGCTTGAGGTTCATCTTCTGGAGGATAGTGGCCGCCATTTCCTCCACGGACACGCTGGCCGAATTGAGGTAAGGGATCCCGTGGGACACGTACAGCCGTTCGGCGCTGCGCAGTTCGAAGCCGCACTGCCGCAGTGACGCGTAGGGCGAGCCGCGGCGGCGTTCGGTGCGGACCTGGCTCAGGCGCAGGGGGTTGGTGGTGAGGCCGAAACACTTGGAAACGAACGGCCGCAGCGGCTTGGGGAGTCCCTCGCGTTCAAAGTCCTCGTCCACCAGCGGGAAGTTCGCGGCGAAGATGCCGTGCTGCAGCGCCAGGTACATGGTGGTGGGCGTCTTACCGCAGCGGGACGGGGCCACCAGGATGACCTGCGCCTTCTCAAGCGCGCGCAGGCTCTGCCCGTCGTCGTGCTCCATGGCGTATTCGACGGCGGCCATCCGGGACTGGTAGCGGGCTGCGTTGCCCAGGCCGTGGGCCCGGCCGGGTTCCCCGCTGGCTTGCGTCCCCAAGGCCTGCTCCAACTGCCCGACGTGGGTCCCGATCAGATCCACGATGATCCCCTTGCAGGTGCCCAGCGTCTGCCGGATGTCGCTGCCGACGGCGGTGGAGAAGACGATCGGCTGCTGGCCCGTGGCCGCGAGGTTGTCGATGACCCTGACGACGGCGCGCGCCTGGTCGACGGTGGTGATGAAGGGGACCGTGATGCGGTCATATTCGTTTGCGGGGAACTGCGTCAGCAGGGTGTTGCCGAGCGTTTCCGCGGTGATGCCCGTACTGTCCGAAAGGAAGTAGACCGGGCGGGGAGCGTCATTGGTCATGAACGCATTGTGCACCAGCGGGGGCTGCGCGGTCTTCCATGACGCATGCGCCCGCCGCCGGGGTGCCGGCCGGACTGCGGGGAGTAGGCTGTGACCCACATCCCCAAAGGAGGCCGCATGAGCTACAAATACCGGACCGTCAGGGTCCGCGGTACGGACCTGGTCGGCACCATTGCGCGCAGGCACGGGGGCGCGCCCGAAATCTACGAGACCTCGAAGGACCCGAGTACTTCTGTGGTTCCCGTGTTCTTTCCGGAAACCGGCGAGATCCGCTTCTTCGACCGGTCGGTGCTGGAGGACGTTGTCAGCCCCGCGGGCTAGGAGCAGCGGCTGGCGTGACCTAGTGCGCGTTGTCCGCCCCTGGGTCGGGCTGGTCCGTTGTGGACTCGCGGAAGACCAGAACGGGGCAGTGGGCATGATGGACCGCCTGGGTGGACACGGAACCAAGCAACAACCCCGTGAATCCGCCGTGGCCGCGTGAGCCAACGGCAACGACGTCGGCGTCCCGCGACGCGTCCACGAGCACCGCGGCGGCGCTGCCCTGCACAATGCGTCCGTTGATCTGAACGCCCCGGTCCCGGACCCGGGCAAGTTCCTCATCGAGAATTGACTGGGCGTCGGTCTGGAACACCTCGTAGTCCCAGGCCTGGCCGAGGGCGTCGGTGACATAAGGGAAGTGCCAGGCCGTGAGGGCCAGCACTTCACCGCCGCGAGCCTTGGCTTCCTCAACAGCCCAGTCCATTGCCGCCCGGGACTGCTCGGAACCGTCCACGCCAACCACGATCCTGTAGCTCTCGTTTCCGGCCATATGCCTTCCTTCCGAATGCCAGGCCCGATGCCGGGCGGTGTTGTGATTCCTCATCCTGACAGCGCCGCACCCGGGCCGGCAGTGCCATTGGGCAGGGATCCCGCACGCGGTCCCGGTCCTGGGTGACAGTGAAGGCCGGCCGGATAGGCTGAGGACATGCCCGCTTCTCCGCTGGTCGCTGTCTGTGGCCCCGCCTCGTGGAACCACCTCATCCTCCTCGACCACCTCCCGGACCCTGTTCCGCACATGCAGTTCGCCCGCCGCGCCTGGCACACGGTGGGAGGCACCTCGGCGGGCAAAGCCTTGCACCTGGCGGATCTCGGCGTCCAGGTGCGCCTGTGTTCGCCCTTGGGCGCGGACGAGGCCGGCGGCCGGGTGCGCGACGCCCTCGCCACGGCCGGCGTCACCATCGAAGCGATTGCGTCGGACCGCACCGAGCGTCACGTCAACCTCATGACCGACGGCGGCGGCCGGGTATCGCTCTACGTTTCGGTGCCCTCCCCGCCGGCGGACGACGACCTCGACGCTGCCGCGGCAATAGTGGCTGCAGCCGAAGTTGCCGTGATTGACCTGAGCGAACTTGGCTTGTTGTTGCTCGAGCGCGACGAGGTCCGGCAAACACCGCTGTGGGTGGACCTTCATGACTTCGACGGATCGTCCGCGTTCCATCAGCCATTCCTGCGGGCGGCCGATACCGTCTTTATGAACGACGACCGGACCGACGATCCCTGGGAGCTGATGCGCTCCTGCCTCGCCCGGGGCCCTCGTCTGGCTGTGTGCACCCGCGGGGCAGCGGGTGCGGTAGCGCTGGAAGCGGACGGGACGCGGCATGAGGTCGCTGCTGTTCCCGCGGATGTGGTGGACACCAACGGTGCCGGCGATGCGTTCATGGCCGGGTTCCTGGGCGCGAGCCTGCAGGGCGCGTCCGTGACTGAGTCCCTCAAGGCGGCGGCCGTCCAGGCCCGCGTCGCCATTGAGAGTGAGCATCTACACCCCGTCCTCGGGGGCTGATTCGCTGGCGCCCGATCCCGGGTTGGCAGTAGCCAGATGCCTGCCAGCGGGACCGGCTTAGAGGCCGGTCGGGAACTTAAACGTTGCGGGCATCGGCTCCGGGGCCGTCCCGTGGAACAGGACGACTTCATCGTGGGCTTTCAGGACGACAGCTTGGGCCGGCCCCGCCTGCTTGGCGCCGTTCACAGCGACGGACCAATCCGAGATGGCTGAATGCGCGGTCCCGGGCTTGCCGGTGCCGTCCAGGACACCCCATTCGGTCAAGAGCTGGCCAAGCGTGTAGGTAGCCCCGGCGACCGGCGCCTCAATGTGGATGATGCCGGTCTCGTCATGTGTGTGCAGCGCCGAGATGCCGTTGGGTTGGCCGGCCGCGGTGAAGCTGAAGCCGATGTCCGCCGGGACAGGAACAGGCTTGCCGTCCACGAAAACGTCCAGATGGGCGTGGAAGTGCTCGGCTGCGCCCTCCTCGTTGAGGACCGCCAGGCCTGCCGCTTTGATCCGTTCGGCTCCGCCCTTGGGGTTCAGCTCCCAGCCCGTGGTCGGAGCCGCGGCTGCGGCGGATGAGGTGGCGCTCGCGGCCGGGGCGGTCGGGCTCGGAGCAGGGGCGGCGGTCGAACATCCCGAGACGGACAGGCAGGCAGCGCCCAGCATCACGGAAAGCGGGAGGAACTTCTTCACAAGGGCTTCCTTCATTCGGGAGCAGGGGCACAGCGGATGTGCGCGGGGGAGGCGGGAGGTGTTCGTGACTCCTAAGCCTACGTGGCAGGATCTTCCAGTCGTTTGCCATGGCAGGGGGCGGCCCCCGGGACGGGTCTGGCCGGACGAGGCTGGACAACTCGACGCCGGTGCCTCCGTCAGTCACGTTTGTCGAGGTCCGGAACGGTGACGCCAACGTGGTCGAACCGCACGATTCGTGTCATGAGCGGCACCCCAAATGATCGCTTCTGGATGGTCTAGGCCGGCGTCTACGGCGAACTTTGCGGCGGATTCGCGGTGCGAGGAAAGGCCCTACTGCGGGGGTGAGGTTATCCCTTGCCTTGGGCCGCGGGAGGTACGAAGATGAGCGCAGAATCAGCATTTCATCCGCAATCAATTCAAGGGAGATTCTGATGTTGCTTTGGATAGCCATCATTATTGCTGTTCTCTGGCTTCTGGGCTTGATCGGGAACATTGGCGGCGGGTTCATTCACCTGCTTCTGGTGATCGCCGTCGTGGTCCTGATCTTCCACTTCATCCGCGGTAGGTCGCGCACGTAGAGGCGGATCCCGAGCAATCCTGCCCGGGGCGTCTTGCTGCCCGGAAACTTAACAAGCCTCACGTCTACTTCAGCCGTGGGCAGATCCACGCACCTGCCACACCGAGCAAGTACGCCGCGGCTGATCCTGGTGTTGGCGCTGCTCGGCCGCGAGCTTCGCCGGAAAGTCGCAGGCAATATTGAGAGCCTGCCGGGCGGCCCTCTAGTGGATATGGAACGTGGCGAGTCTCCAGTAGATGAGGGCGTTGCGAACGCCGGTCAGGGCCTGGAGCGTATGGGGTCCGGTTCCGTGCATCAGGATGACGCCGCCCGCGCGAACCCGCGGGGTGGTGCGGTCGCCGAATTGCACGCGGCGGATGATGGTGCCGGCTGATGAGCCGTCCCAATCGCGCGTGTCAACGGTCCAATAGGCGGGGCGGCATCCTGCGCGGGCCAGGGCGTTGTAAACCCTGAGGCTGAACGCGCCGGCACCATAAGGTGGCCGACAGAGCTTGGGTGACGTGGTGGGTATGACGCTGCCGTACCGGTGGACCTCGGTATAGATCTGGTTGGCGGTCATGCGTGAGTAGTCGCGGTGGTCAAAGCTGTGATTGCCCAGCAGTTGACCGGCCCTGGATATCTGCGTGCGATAGGTCGGGTGGGCGAGCATGCATTGGCCGGTGAAGAAGAATATGGCTTGGACGTTATAGTGACGCAGCCAGTTCAGGAGTCCGGTGAGACGAACCTGGGTGGCGCAGTCGTCGAAGGTAAGTCGCACTCTTGGCCCGTGATAGTACAGATGCAGGATCTCGGAACGCTCGGCAGATGACATCTGGGATGCAAATGGTGCCGGCGGCATGGGGTTGATGACTTTCTGGATCACATCCGGTTGTGCCGCGGCCCAGCTCGGTGCCGGAGCGCTGAAGCCGACAATGACCAGTAGGGCTACGACGATCGGTCGCCAAACCTTCATTGGGCAGTCCCCTTTTCCGCAACTGGGAATGAACTGCGATGAGCACGCGGCAGAGATCGGAGCATTCCCGGATTTGAGTGTCCCCCCGTCACCGACGCCGCAATAGGGTCAAGGGTCCTTTCCCAGGACCTGCGGCCCGGGTATCGACGAAGGGACGGCGGCCCGGAGATCGGCTTTTGAGGCGGAGCTGAAGCGCAAAGTCGGCGTGCGGCCCGGGCCTGCGGAATCAAGTTTTGGCCTAATCATTGCCAATGAGCCAGTTGCGGGAAAGCAAAAGGCCCCTGCTTCCCTTGTAAGTAAGGGGAAGCAGGGGCCTCGCTACGTGGCGGTGACGGTGGGATTTGAACCCACGTTGGCTTTTACACCAAACAACATTTCGAGTGTTGCACCTTCGGCCGCTCGGACACGTCACCAACCTGACTAGGCTACCGGAGCAAGGCGCCCAACCCCAAAACGGCGCCCAGACGGCCTCGCAAAACGCCCCGCCGCGCCCCGCCCGCGGCCCCGAAGCTTCCCCCTGTCCCTCCTCGGCACTAGATTCGTAAGCAAGATGAGCAACTCGAACAAGGTCAACCAGGCAACAACCACCGCAACCGCATATTGGACCGTCGGCCCGGAGCAGGGCGAACTCCGGCGCGAGCAATTGCCGGCACCCGGACCCGGCGAAGCGCTCGTGCGCTCGCTCTACTCCGGCATCAGCAAGGGCACCGAGATGGTGGTGCACAACGCCCGCGTGCCGGAATGCATCGCCGAGGAAATGGCCGCACCGCATCAGGAAGGCAGCTTCCCGTCGCCGGTGAAGTTCGGCTACCTTTCCGTAGGCGTCGTCGAGGAGGGCCCGGCCGAGTGGCAGGGCAAGACGGTCTTCTGCCTCTACCCGCACCAGGACCGCTACATCGTCCCGGTCGACTCGCTCACCCAGGTCCCGGACGACGTTCCCGCCCGCCGCGCCGTCCTCACCGGCACCGTGGAAACCGCGGTCAACGCCCTCTGGGAGGCCGGTCCCCGTCTCGGCGACCGCGTGGCCGTGATCGGCGCCGGACTGGTCGGCGGAATGGTCGCCAAGCTCCTCGGGTCCTTCCCGCTGGGCCGGCTGCAGTTGATCGACGTCGACCCCGCTAAGCGCGCCTTCGCCGACACCCTCGGCGTCGACTTCTGCCACCCCGACGACGCACTGCCGGACTGCGACATCGTGATCCACTGCTCCGCCTCGCAGGCCGGACTGCAACGCGCCCTGCAGCTGGTGGGCGACGAGGGCGAGATCATCGAGATGTCCTGGTACGCGGACCGCCTGGTCACCCTGCCGCTGGGGGAGGACTTCCACGCCCGGCGGCTCTCCATCCGCGCCAGCCAGGTGGGCGTGGTGGCCCGCGCCCGCCGCCACCGGCGCACCACCGCCGACCGGCTCCAGCTCGCCGTCTCGCTTCTGGCCGACCCAGTCTTCGACACCTTCCTCACCGGCACGTCCGACTTCAGCGAGCTGCCCGACGTCGTCCAGCGCGTCTCCGACGGCAGCCTGGACGCGCTCTGCCACGTCATCGAATACCCCGCCCCCGCAACAGAAACCACGAGGTAATCCGTGTTCAGCCTGACCGTACGTCGCAATTTCATGATCGCCCACAGCCTGCCGCGCCCTGCCTTCGGCCCCGCCCAGGGCCTGCACGGGGCCACCTTTGTTACGGAAGTGACTTTCCGCCGTCGGACGCTGAACGACGATGCGATCGTGCTGGACATCGGCGAGGCCGGCGACGTGCTGGACGCCGTCCTGGCGGGCCTGAACTACAAGAACCTCGACGAGCACCCGGACTTCACCGACAAACTCAGCACCACCGAAGCCCTGGCCCAGTACATCGCCGACGCCGTGGCCGGCCAGATCCGCGGCGGCCAGGACGGGAAGGCCCTTGCCGGCATCGAGGTCACCCTGCGCGAAACTCCCGACGCCTGGGCCAGCCACTCGCTCGAGTTCGACGCCGGCTAGCAGCCCCGTGGATGCCCCCGGCCTCCGCCTCCTGGTGCCCGGCAACGTGCGCCACAACTCCGGCGGCAACGCCTACAACGCCGCACTGCTCCGCGCCCTCGCAGACCTCGGCGTGGCGGCGGTGTCCTGCGAGGTCGACGGCGACTGGCCGGTCGGCAGCCCAGCGGACCGGCAGCGGTTCGGCCGCCTGCTTGCCGAGTCCGACGCCGGCCATGTCACACTCGTGGACGGTCTGGTGGCCTGCGGGGCGCCGGACGAGCTCGAAGCCGCGGCGGCTGCCGGGGCGCCGGCCTGGATCCTGCTGCACATGCCGCTGGGGACGCATCCGGAACTGGAACACCGCGCGCTGCAGGCCGCGGCCGGCGTTATCTGCACCAGCACCTCCGCCGCGGCGGGCCTGCAGGAACGGCACGGCCTGGACGGCTTGGCCCGAATCAGCGTCGCGCTCCCCGGCGCCGAGCCGGCACCGTCCGCGGCCGGTTCCGAGCCGCCCCACCTCCTCGCACTGGCCGCGCTGCTGCCCAACAAGGACCAGTTGCTGCTGCTGCGCGCCCTCTCGGAGCTCATGGACCTGGCCTGGACAGCATCCCTTGCCGGTTCGGACACCGCGGATCCCGCCTACGCCGCCCTGCTCCGGCAGGAATCGGAGCGCCTCGGCCTGACGGACCGCGTCCGGCTACCCGGCGAGCTGCGCGGAGCCGACCTGGCCGCCGAATGGGAGGCCGCTGACCTCAGCCTGCTCATTTCCCGGGCCGAGACCTATGGGCTGGTGGTCACCGAATCCCTGGCCCGCGGCGTGCCGGTGATCGTCCGGGAGGGAACCGGCGCCGTGGAGGCGCTCGCGGCCGGCACTCCCGGAGCAGCAGGCACTCCCGCAGTGGCAGCGCCGGCCCTGCCCGGCGCCGCCGTCGCACTTGGCGAAGATCCGGCACCGCTGGCAGCCCTGCTGCGCCGCTGGCTCACCGAACCGGCCCTCCGCGCCGAATGGCGGGCCGCCGCCCGGGCCGCACGGGAGCACCTTCCCGGCTGGGACGCCACGGCGCGGGCCGTGCTGGCCGTCCTGGCCGCGGCCGGCCCACCTAACTAACCCGCGCTAGTTGTCGTTTTGAGGGCTCATAACGACAACTATTGCGAGCTAGTTGGGCCAAGCGGGTGGAGAATGACCCCATGACTACCGAGCCCACGACCGTGCAACTGCCGCCCGCGGAAAGCCTCACGCCCGAGCGGCTCCGCGCCTGGTCGTGGCACCGGCAGGGCCTGGACGGCTCGCTGGCGGGGTGCACTGCGGAACAGGTGTTCGCCCGGGCCGGCTGGGCACGGTCCGTTGGCGGGGCCAACCCGTACCTCACGCTCTTCGCCCGGGCCGGCATCCGGCGCTCTCAAGTGGACCGGGACGTCCTGGCGCACCGGATCCTGGAACTCCCGACGGCGCGCGGCTGCACCTACGTGCTGGGCGCGGAAGACTTCGCCTGGGCGCTGCGGCTGGGACGGGACGCCGCCGAGGCCGGCTTCAAGGTCGTCGGCCGGCTCGGCGTGGACCGCGGCGAAATTGCCCTGCTTGAGGAGCAAGTGCTGCACGCCCTTGCCGAGGCCGGGGTGCCGCTGGACCCGCGGCAGCTCAAGGATGAACTCGGCGATTCGGTCCGCAACCTCGGCGAGGAGGGCAAGAAAAAGGGCGTCACCACCACGCTGCCCACGGCGCTGGGCATCCTGCAAGCGGACGGGCGGATCCGCCGGGTCCCCGCCAATGGCCGGCTGGACCAGCAGCGCTACGCCTACGAGCCCTGGGGGCTGCCGCCGAGCACGCTCAGTGACGATGAAGTCCGCGCCGAGCTGATCCGGCGCTACCTCGGCTGGACCGGAGGAGCCACCTTCAAACAGTCGCAGTGGTTCACCGGCTTCACGGTCGCGCAGAGCAAGGCGGCGCTCGCCGCCGTCGACGCCGTCGAGGTCCCCGCCGCCGCCGGCGGAGACCCGCTCTGGATGCTGCCCGACGACGTCGAACGACTCGCCGCCTTCGAAGAACCGGCCGAGGAACAGATCCAGCTGCTCGCCGGAACTGATTCGCTGGTGCTGCTGCGCCGGAACGCGGGGGAGCTGCTGGCCGCGGAGGACCAGGACAAGAAGGCGCTGGGTCCGCTCGCGCTGCAGGCCGACCTGCCGGACCACCCCATCTTCGACCGCGGCAGGATCATCGGATTGTGGCAGTACGACCCGGGCCGGGAGAAGATCGCCGCCTGGGTGTTCGGCACGCCCACGCCGGCCGTGACCCGGCGGATCGCCGAGGTGGAGGCCTGGATCAAGGAGGACCTGGGCGATTTCCGCGCCTTCAGCCTGGACTCGCCCGCCTCCCGGCAGAAGCGGATCGACGCGCTGCGGGCGTCCACGACGGCCAGCGCCGAGCGGTAGCTCACCGCCGCGTTGAGGGGGCCGGCTCGCTGTGGGGGGCAGCCGCCGGAGCGGCAGCGTCAGGCTCCGCGGTGGCCGGCGAAGAAATCCCGCAGCAACCCGCCGCACTCCTGCTCCCGGACCCCGGCGTACACCTCCACCCAATGGTTCAACCGGCGCTCGCGGAGAATGTCGAACACGGAGCCGGCGGCCCCGGCCTTCTCGTCCCACGCGCCGAAGACCACCCGCGGAATCCGCGCCAGCACCACGGCGCCGGCGCACATGGCGCACGGCTCTAGCGTCACCACCAGGGTGCAGTCTTCCAGCCGCCAGCCGTCGTCGGCCGCGCCCTCCAGCGCCCGCCGCTCGCGCAGCCGGGCCGCGGCCTCCCGGATCGCCACCATCTCGGCGTGCGCCGTCGGGTCCCCGAGTGCCTCCCGCTCGTTGCGCCCGGCGCCGAGCACCGAGCCGTCCGGTCCGATCACGACGGCGCCGATCGGCACGTCCTCGGTGGCCAGCGCCCGGCGCGCCTCGGCAAGGGCCAGGCCCATCCATTCCGCATGGCGTGGCTCGGGGGTAGTCATGGCTCAATGATAGTTTCGACCCTAAGCAAGCTGTGCACTTAAGCGGGTGCACCGGGAAGTCGGGAGAGGGCATTGAGCACCAAGACTGAGAGCTGGCTGATGCGGCGCTGGGGAAAGTGGGTGGTGCCCTATGCCGCACTGTGGATCACCATGCTGATCGGCGGCGTCGTCGTCGTCGCCCTGGCGCTGACGAGCGCGGAAGTCTACGACAACGTCGTGGACGACGCCGGCCTGGCAAGCCTCGACAAGCCCACGCTGGGGTTCATGCAACAGCTGCGCAGTCCCGGCCTGGACGCGTTCGTCACCGGGTTCACCAATATTGGCGGTGGAATCGGCATGCCGATCCTGGCCAGCATCCTGACGGCATGGCTGATCTGGGTCTCGCGGACCTGGCGGCCGCTCATCCTGATCGGCGGAGCCGCCGCGGTGTCGATCACCGCTACAACGGTGGGCAAGAAACTGATCGGCCGGGCCCGCCCCGACTTCGCGGACGCGGTGCCGCCTTACGAGACGTCGCCGTCGTTCCCCAGCGGCCACACGCTGAACACCACCGTGGTAATCGGGCTCGTGGTCTACCTCGCCTGCCTGCAAGTCAGACGCACCATAGCCCGCGTCGGTTTGATCACCGCGGGTGCAATCTTCATCCTTGCGATGGGCATGAGCCGCGTCTTCCTGGGCCATCACTGGATGACCGATGTGATCTTCGGCTGGGCCCTGGGGCTGGGCTGGGTGGGGATCGTGATCCTGGCCCACAGGCTGTTCCATGTGCTGCGGCACCGGGAACACACCGGCCCCGCGCCGACGTTCGACAACGATGCGCACCTGCGCGACGGCGCCCCCGCCCGCGGCCGCAAGGGCAGCACCGCGGAGCGGACCGCCGACGCCGATACCCCGGACCCCGCGGGACGGTCCTGAAGGTCCGGGTGGTAGTTTTGACCCATGCGCACTCTCGTTGTCGACCACCCGCTGGTCGCCCATAAACTCACCGTTCTGCGGGACAAGAACACCCCGTCCCCGGTCTTCCGCCAGCTCACCGAGGAGCTCGTCACGCTCCTGGCCTATGAGGCAACCCGGGACGTCCGCACCGAGCCGGTGACCATCGAGACGCCGGTCAGCACCACCGTCGGCACGGCTTTCACCAAGCCCACCCCGCTGGTGGTTCCGATCCTGCGCGCCGGTCTCGGCATGCTGGAGGGCATGACCAAGCTGGTGCCCACCGCCGAGGTAGGCTTCCTGGGCATGGCCCGGGACGAAGAGACCCTTGACATCATCACCTACGCCGAGCGCCTCCCGGAGAACCTGACAGACCGGCAGATCTTCGTCCTGGACCCGATGCTCGCCACCGGCGGCACCCTGCGCGAGGCGATCAAGTTCCTCTTCAAGCGCGGCGCCTCGGACGTCACCTGCATCTGCCTGCTGGCCGCCCCGGAGGGCCTGGCCAAGCTGGAAGAAGAGCTCTCGGACGCCAACGTGACCATCGTGCTGGCCTCCATCGACGAGAAGCTCAATGAAAAGTCGTACATTGTGCCCGGGCTGGGCGACGCCGGAGACCGCCTGTACGGCATCGCGGTCTAGCCGCCGGCGTGCACCGCTGCCCCTCGCGGGTAGGGCGGTTGAAACGTCCCCGCGGTCAAGGGTTCCGGCGTAAGGCGTCCGGGACTAGCCTGTGCCCATGGACTGGAAACTTGAACTCGTGTTTGTCCCCGTGTCGGATGTGGACCGGGCCAAGGACTTCTATGTGAACAAGGTCGGCTTCAACGCCGACTACGACGAACGGCCCACGCCAGGCATCCGTTTCGTCCAGCTGACCCCGCCGGGTTCCGGGTGCTCGATCGCGATCGGCGAGGGCCTCAACGACGCCCCGCCCGGCACCGCCCCCGGCCTGCAGCTGGTCGTCAGCGACATCCAGGCGGCGCACCAGCAACTCAAGGACAACGGTGTGGACGTCAGCGACATCGATGTCCAGGACTGGGGGCATTTCGTCTACTTCGCCGATCCCGACGGTAACAAATGGGGGGTGCAGTACATCCCCAACCGTCCGAACGGCTAGCGCGGCGGCGCGGTTCCGTAGCGCGGCCCGTATTCCGAAGGCGGCGCGGCGGCAGGCGCACGCGGCAGGCGCACGTGAGGCCCCGGATCCCAAGATCCGGGGCCTCACTCATGGCTTGCAGCCTCGGCCGCGCTTAGTACCAGTTGTTCGCGTAGTGGAAGTTCAGGGCGCCGCACGGTGAACCGTAGCGGTCCTGCACGTACTGCAGTCCCCAGTTGATCTGGGTCCGGTAGTTGGTCCGGTAATCGGCGCCGGCGCTGGCCATCTTTTCGGCGGGCAGCGACTGGACCACGCCGTAAGCGCCGCTGCTGGCGTTGGTAGCCGTGGTCTTCCAGTCGGACTCCCTGGTCCACAACTTCATCAGGCACTGCATCTCGCTCGGGGCCCAGCCGTGGGCGGGCAGCTGAGAGGCGGCGTAGGCCTGCGCACCGGCGGGGTCGTCAATGGCGACCGGCTTCGCGGGAGCAGGCGCCTTGGCAGCCGGAGCCGGCGCCTTGGCCGCCGGGGCCTTGGCGGGCTTGATTTTGGAGGCCTGGGCCTCCACGCTCATCGGGGCGGGCGAGGTGGGCGTGTTGCTGCCGACGCGTTCGAAGTCCAGGGTCTGCAGGGACGCGGCAGTGTCTTTCGACGCTTCGGCCGTATGCGCGGCAGTGCCGGAGGCCTGGCCCGCGGCCCCTGCCCCCAGCAGGACGGCGAAAGCGGTGGCTACGACGGCGGCGCGCTTGCCATTGGTCCGGGCACGGGGCCGGGACGGGCTCGAAGTGTGCTTCGCCGGCTCGGCGCGGTGGCGCGCGCGCTCGGCGTCGGACGTGCGTTTAGCGCCTTCTGGGCGCGTGGGTGCCTTGATTTCAGTCATGTTCGCCTCTCAACGCCTACGGAGTTAGCTGTCGGGTTCGGATGCGAAATCCGGCCGCACGGAATCTCGACGTGGCGGCTTAACCCCAAGGGTGCATGGATGCAGAATGCCCGGGAACTCTGGGTTCCCCGTCTCTGCCTGGTCCATGGGAATCCGGGTAGCGGCAGAGTTTGGCGTCAGCCCGGACACGCGGCCAGATCGATGGCCGCACCCTAAAACGGTACCGGACTTTCAATCAGATGTCACATTTAGGTAACGGCTGGCCCCTGCTGCGGAGCGGCGTCTTGCCTTCACGGCCGCCGCGTGGGTGCCCGTTTCGACGGTTCCGTGCCCGCTCGACGCCGGTAAGCATCKAGCGGGCACGGAACCGTCGAAACGGCGCGGCGGAGACGGAGGCAAGCGGGGAGAGGAGCCTACTTCGCCAGCTTGTACACGGTGGCGTTCCCCACGGTCTGGGCCTGGTAGTTGGCAGCGACCCAGCTGGCGACCTCGGAGTTGCCGCCGCGGCCCCCGCCCAGGCCGCCCATGCCGCCGGAGATGAAGTAGCCGATCTCGCCGCGGTCCACCATCGCTTGGAACTGCTCGAGCGTGGGGTACGGGTCGCCGCCGTTCCAGCCGCCCAGCGCGATCACATTGGTGCCGGTGGCGAGTTCCAGGCTGGCGGTCTGGGTGGCGCCGGAGACAATCCCGGACCATTTGGCGCCGGAGGACTTCAGCAACGCTGTCAGCTCAGCCGACGCCGTATCCGCGCCGGGTCCGCCGGGCCCGCCGGCGGCCGCCCCGCTGGAACCGGCGATCCCGCCGTCGCCGTCCGGCCTGCCCGCCGCCCCGAAGCCGCCGCCCATCGCGGACGCGGTGGGCCCGGAGGTGGGGATTGACCCCGAATGCGCCTGGGCCGCCGTCGCCAGCGTCCAGGCGGTGGTCCCGAGCCCGCCGGCCAGCAGCGAAAGGACCACGACGCCGGCCGCAGCGGCTTTGCGGAGCCGGGCCGGGAGCGCTGCCAGGCTGTCCACCCGGAGCAGCAGCGCCGCGGCGGCCAGCACGCCCAGGACGACGGCGATCACCCGGAGCCCGGGCAGCCATGCCGGGTCGCGGCCCAGGAGCACAGCGGACCAGACCGAGGCAGCCAACACCGTCACGGCCAGGACCATCCGAGCGGGCCAGTGGGTCCGGCCGCGCCACAGTTCCGCCGAGCCGATGCCCACCAGGGCCGCGACGGCGGGGGCCAGTGCCACGGCATAATACGGATGCACGGTGCCGCTCATGACGCTGAAGATGCCTGCCGTGATCAGCAGCCAGCCGCCCCAGAGCAGGAGCGCGGCACGGGTGGCGGAGGTCCGGGCCTCGCGCCGGGTGAACCACAAACCTGCCACCAGCAGAACCAGGGCCGCCGGCAACAGCCAGGACACTTCACCGCCGAAACTGGTTCCGAACATCCGGGTGATCCCGGCCGCGCCGCCGAAGCCCACGTTGCCGTTTCCGCCCGGGCCGCCGGCATTTCCACCGGGCATCCCGCCGCCGGACCCGGTGATCCGGCCCAGGCCGTTGTAGCCGAAGGTGAGTTCCAGGAAGCTGTTGGTCTCCGACCCCGCCATGTACGGCCGGGCCGAGGCGGGAGTGAGCTGGAACAGCGCCAGGTAGCTGCCGGCCACGACGGCGATCCCCGCCGCGGCGGCGAGGAGGTGCAGGAGCCGGCGGCCGAGGGTGGTGGGTGCCGCCCACAGGTAGGCCAGGGCCAGTCCGGGCACTATCAGGAAGCCCTGCAGCATCTTGGTCAGGAACGCCAGGCCGATTACCGCGCCGGCTGCGGCGAGCCATTTCCAGCCGGCCTTTTCGATGGCGCGGGTGGTGAGGTAGGCGGCCAGCACCAGGCACAGGGTGAGCATGGCGTCGGGGTTGTTGAAGCGGAACATCAGGGCTGCCACTGGGGTCAGCGCCAGGGCGCCGCCGGCCAGTAGGCCCGCCGCGGGACCGGACACGCGCTTGACGGTCAGGTACAGAAGTCCAACGGCGGCCACCCCCATCAGCGCCTGGGGAATGAGCATGCTCAGTGCCGAGAAACCGAAGATCCGCCCGGCGAGGGCCGGGATCCAGAGCGCGGCCGGTGGCTTGTCCACCGTGATGGCGTTGCCCGCGTCGAGGGAGCCGAACAGCAGCGCGGTCCAGTCCTTGGTGCCGGCCTGGATCGCTGCGGCGTAGAAGGAATTGGCGTAGCCGGTGGCTTCCAGGTTCCACAGGTACAACACTGCGGTGAAGACCAGCAGCAGGGCCGCCGAGGGCCGCACCCACCGCCGCTGTGGTCCGAACAGCAGGCGTGCCCGGCGGTCCTGCGCGGCGGCCGGTCGAGGAGCTGCCGGGCGGGTCGCCGTCGTCGAGGGTGCGGGCGCCGATGCGGGCGTGCTGCCGGCCGGGCCGCCGGTGGCGGGGTCGAGGGTTGCGGTCATTTACTTGGCCGTTTCTGTGTGGGGGAGGGCTGAGTCGTTGGCGGCGGACGCCGGAGCATAGGGAACGGCGCCGGGGGCCGGAGGAATGGGGGCGCCCCGACGGCGGAAGACCACGTGCCGGAACAGCAGGAATTTGATGGCGGTGGCGGCCAGGTTGGCGGCGGTCACTGTGACCAGTTCCAGCCAGCGGTCAGGGGTTCCGCCGGCCGTGCCGTGGACGAAGGCGAGCGCACCGGAGGTCAGGGCCAGCCCGATCCCGAATACCAGCAGCCCCTCGAAATGGTGGCGGGCCGCCTGGCTGCTGCCTTGGATGCCGAAGGTGAAGCGCCGGTTCGCCGCGGTGTTGGCCACCGCGGTAGTGAGCAAGGCGAGGAAGTTGGCCAGCTGCGGGTCCATGATTCCCCGGCAGAGCACGAAGATCAGCAAGTACGCGAGGGTCGAAGCCACCCCGATGCTGCCGAAGCGCACGAGCTGGCCGAAGAGGCTTCCGCCGGGGCTTTGTTCCTGGGCCCGGGACGAAGCCGGCAGCGGTCCGCGGGCCAGGGCGGAGCGGAGTTCGGGAACCGGGATCCGGCCCGAGAGCAGGTCCCGGCTCAGCCGGGCCATGCCGCGCAGGTCCGCGATGGCCGTCTGGACGATGTCCACGCTGGAGTCCGGGTCGTCGGTCCAATCGACCGGGACTTCGTGGACGCGCAGGCCGCACCTCTCGGCGAGTACCAGCAGCTCGGTGTCGAAGAACCAGGCGTTGTCCAGCGTGTGCGGGAGCAGCTGCCGGGCCACGTCCGCCCGGATGGCCTTGAAGCCGCACTGGGCGTCGCTGAAGTGGGCGCCCAGGCACGACTGCAGCAGCAGGTTGTAGCTGCGCGAGATGAATTCCCGTTTGGGTCCGCGGACCACACGCGAGTTGTGGGTCAGCCGGGTCCCGATCGCGAGGTCCGAGTGCCCCGAAATGAGCGGGGCCAGCAGGGGGCCGAGCGCCGCCAGGTCGGTGGACAGGTCCACGTCCATGTACGCCAGGAGCGGCGACGGCGAGGCAAGCCACACCTTGCGCAGCGCATTCCCGCGGCCTTTTTCGGCCATGTGGACGACGGTGATCTCCCGGAGCTCACGGGCGACGCGTTCCGCCGTCTGGAGTGTTCCGTCGGTGCTGGCGTTGTCCGCCACCGTGATCCGAAAGGAATGCGGGAAGCAGCCGACAAGGTAGGCGTGCAGCCGGCGCAGGCACGCTTCGAGGTCCCGTTCCTCGTTGAACACTGGAATGGTGACATCCAGGACCGGTGTGGTGGTGCGGGTGTCGATGGCTGAACGCAGGCTCCCGGGGCCGGTGAATGCCGGGGTCAACGGGCCCGGGCCGGGCGGCGCGGCCGGGCCGGGCGGCGTCGCCGTGGAGTGGGGCGGTGTTCCTGGGGCCTGGTCTGTGAACGTCATGGCTCAACTTTCCCGGTGCCCCATATGAGGGCTTTAGGGTCAAGCTGTGCGGGGGCTGTGGAAGTGTGGACCGGCGCCGCCGTGCCGGCGTCCGGACCTGAGCGGCGGCCCGCTACGCCAGCGGAGGCGCCGCGGGCAGCCTAACGGCGAACTCTGTCCGGCCCGGCCGGGACGTGACCTCGACGGTCCCGCCGTGCGCCTCCACGATCGACTGCACAATCGACAAGCCCAGGCCGCTGGTGCCCTCGGAAGCCGCGGCCGCTGTCGCGACCGCCGACGTGCCCTCACAGCTTCGCACCGGACGGGCCGCGGGACCGGCGGCCGGGTTGGTGCGCGCGGCGTCGGCCCGGGCGAACCGGGCGAAGACCCGGCCGAGGAATTCGGGAGCGATGCCGCTGCCGTTGTCCGTCACGGTGACCACGGCGCTGCCGTCAGCCGAACGCGTGACGCCCGTGACCACCTTCGTCCCGGGGGCCGTGTGTTTGCGGGCATTGGACAGGAGGTTGGCGAGGACCTGGTGAAGCTGGGTCGCGTCCCCGCGCACCACCACGGGTTCGTCCGGGAGCTCCAGCTGCCAGAGGCGGTCGGGTGCCATGACTTTCTCGTCGCTCACCGTTTCGACGGCCAGCTGGGTGAGGTCGACGTCGGTGACCTTGAGCGGCTGCCCCTCGTCCAGCCGTGCCAGCAGCAGCAGGTCCTCCACCAGGGTGGTCATCCGCTCGGACTGGCTTTGGACGCGGGCTAGTGACTTCTCGCCGTCGGGCGTGAAATGCTCGGTCATCCGCATCAGCTCCGTGTAGCCGCGGATCGCGGTGAGCGGGGTGCGGAGCTCGTGCGAGGCATCGGCGACAAACTGCCGCACCTTCATCTCGCTCTCCTGCCGTGCCTCGAGGGCGTTGGAGACGTTGTCCAGCATCTGGTTCAGCGCGTAGCCCACGCTGCCCACCTCGGTTCCCGGATGGGCAGCCGACGCCGGGACCCGCACGCCCAGGGCCACCTCGCCGGCGTCCAGCGGCAAACGCGAGACCTTGGTGGCCACCTCGGAGAGCTGTTCCAGCGGCTTCATGGTCCGCCGGATGAGAGCGGTGCCGGCGAGGCCGATCAGCACGAGGCCGCCCGCCGATACCACCCCCAGGGTCCAGACGAGCGAGGCCAGCGTGTTCTGCTTTTCGTCCAGTGGGAGGCCGGTGACGATCACGTCGCCATAGGGTGCGCGCACAGCCGTCAGTCGGTAGTCGCCGGCCGAGAGCGTCCGGTCCACGGGCACGCCGTTCGGGGTCAGGGCCAGGAGGACGGCGTTGTCATCGGAGGACAGGCTCTTTCTGGTGGCGTCCCCGGCCAGGAAGCCTGCGCTGGCCACCGTGCCGGCCAGCAGCCGGGCGTTGAGCGTCCCGATGCCCTGACCCCGGGCTTCGAGCGGGTCAGGGCGCCTTCCCGCATCGTCCGGGGAGGGCCTGCCGAACTCGCTCGACCGGTGGGATGCCTGCTCCAGCTGGGTGTCGAGCTGCCGGGTGAGGAAAGCGTCCATGGAGGCGTAGCTGAAGACTCCCACGGCGCCGCAGATGGCCACGAGCAGCGCCATGGCGACGAGGACCAGCCGGGTACGCAAATGCCACGTGGCCGGGTTGCGCCAGTCGCGCCCGGGTACGGGTGTCACGCCGGAAAGAGCGGGCACGGATCAGTCCGCCGGTTTCAGCACGTAGCCGGCGCCGCGCACCGTGTGGATCATCGGTGCGCGGTTGGCGTCGATCTTCTTGCGGAGGTAGGAAATGTAGAGTTCCACGATGTTCGCCTGGCCGCCGAAATCGTAGTCCCAGACCCGGTCCAGGATCTGGGCCTTGCTGATGACCCGTTTGGGGTTTTCCATGAGGTAGCGCAGCAGCTCGAACTGGGTGGCGGTCAGATGGATATCCTCACCGGCCCGGGTAACGTCCCGGGTGTCGACGTTGAGCACCAGGTCACCCACCACGAGTTCGGCGGTGTCCATGGCGGCCACCCCGGAGCGCTGGACCAGTCGGTGGAGCCGGAGCAGCACCTCTTCCATACTGAAGGGCTTCGTGACGTAGTCATCGCCGCCGGCCGCCAGCCCGGTAATGCGGTCCTGGACGGCGTCTTTGGCCGTGAGGAACAGCGCGGGAACTTCCGGCGCGAACGCGCGGATCCGGCTGAGCAGTTCGACGCCGTCGAACCCGGGGAGCATCACGTCCAGCACGAGCACGTCGGGGCGGAAATCCTTGGCAAGCTTGACCGCTCCGGGGCCATCCGCCGCCACAGCCACGGACCAGCCAGCCATCCGGAGCCCCATGCTCATGAGCTCCGACAGGCTGGGCTCATCGTCCACCACCAGCGCGCGGATGGGCGAGCCGTCCGGATGCGTGAGCTGGGGCAGGTTATTGGTCATGGAGTGCGAAGTGGCCATGGGACGACTCTCCGATCTGCCGTTGAGGCGCGGCTTTGGGGACCCTGTGCGGCACCTGTGAATCTCAGACTACCGAGCTGGAAGCCGCCCCGGGAGCGGGAGGCCTGGTTCGGTACGGCTGCCGACCGGACGCCCGGTCCCGCTGAAAGGTCACAGGCGCGGCTGTTGGCCCGCACAGCCGGGGCACAGGACCGCTTACCACGCTGGGGTGGACACAAATCCGCACCCCGACAGGAGAAACACCATGAGCGGTCAGCAGCCCGAATCCGGTTCCCGCCCGATCCCCGAACCCGTCTCCGACGCCCCCACCCCGGCGGCGCCCGCGCCCGTCACCACGCCCTATGCCGCCGCGCAGCCTGCCGCCGGGCAGCCGGCGGCCTCGCCGGCGGAAGCCGGACAGCCCGCTGACGGTGGGGCCCCCGGCTGGGGTGCGCCGGCCGCCCCGGGCTGGGGTGCGCCGGCCGCCCCGGGCTGGGGTGCGCCGTCGGCCGCAGCCCGGCAGACCTCGGCGGGGAAGCCGTGGACCCTCAAGCGGGGACTCGCCGTCGCGGGCGCTGCTGTTGTGCTGGCAGCCGGCGCCGGCGTCGGCGTGTATGCCCTCAGCTCAAGTTCGGCGGCGGCTAGCGGGACCGGGGTCGGGGCAGCCGGCGGGCCCGGCAGCGCCAGCCAAGGCTCCGTCCCGGGGATGCCGGACGCCCCGCAAGGAGGGGTCGCGGGAGGCGGAATGTCCGGGCAGGGCGGTCACGACGACTTCGCAGCGGGCATGGGCGGCCTGGCCGGCGGGCTGTCCGCAGCTGTGCACGCCGAATACGTCGTGCTGAACGGTAGCGAGTACACCGCCATGGCCGAGCAGCTGGGAACAGTGAGCCAGGTCAGCGCTTCCTCCGTCACGGTCGAGAGCAGTGACGGGTTCACCCGCAGCTATGCCCTCGGCAGCAACCTGGTGGTGAGCAACATGGAACAGCGGCGCCAGCAGGCCGGCGGCACAGGCTCCCAGATGAGCGTTGCGGACATTGTCGCCGGCGGGACCGTGCGGGTCGTCGCCGCGAAGGACGGATCCGGTTACACGGCCTCGTCGGTCCAGATTGTGGCGGCCACCGCCACCGGCCAGACCAACTGACTTCCGCAAACTTCCGCACCGGGCACACTGCCGGGCCACGCGGCCCGGCAGCGTGCCCACTCCGTGGACTACTGGCGGTGGCGGAACTCTTCCGGATGGATTCCGCCATTGATGCCTACAGTGAACGTTTTCCGGCCTGAGGGCCACACTGGCGAAGAATCTTCGGCAAGGAGCGCCAAAAAGCCGCTCGTTCGGCAAAACACATATTGATTCGCCTGCTTATCAAAATTGTGATTTACACTACAATCGCCATTTTCGTCTCACGATGCGGACTTTGGAGTCCATTGTTACTTGCTAGTTCTTATTGTTACGTTGCACACTTCAATTGTGAACAAGAACTCAACAGCACCTGCAGCCGCAGCTTCCTGGATCAGCGCACCAGCTGGTACTGAGATGCCCTGTTGTCGAATGCACGCCTAACTTCTACACCCCAGAACGTTTCTAGGCATTCGCCCCCAGCCCAGCGTCGGGCGCCCCTCCCCAGTTCTCATTGCGGGGAAATTAGCATTCGAGCCGCGATGACGGCCATTCACATTGAGGTAAGCATTCCATGTCAGTTGCATCCGGATACGTCCACATCTCCGTCCGTAACGCCAACAAGGCCGGCCAGAACGGCCTCCGCCAGGGCTTCGGCGGCCGTCCGAGCTTCCCCGCCGGATCCGGCAACAGCTTCCCCGCCCCCGGCTATGCCGCGCAGGGCTACAACCCCAGCTCCTACGGCCAGCTCCGCGCCGTCCCCGCCGCCGAGCCGGCCCCGGCCACCGCACCGACCCCGGTGATCGCCTCCGGCAACGGCAGCCCGGTCCGCCCCGTGCCCAACGACAACGTGGCCCGCGGCTTCGTGCTCTACATGGGTATTGACGAGGAGACTGCAGCCGCTGCCGGCACCTCGATTGCCAAGCTGGCCCAGGAGATCCGCGCCTACGCCCAATCGCTTGTGGCCGGCGCCGAAAGCTATGCCGCCGTCGCCGTCGCCCCGGCGTCCGCGCCGGGTTCCGCGCTCGACGTCGTCCGGTCCACCTTCGGCGATCCCACCGCCGGTGCCCGCCAGCGCGCCGAGAACGCCCGGCTGCAGCAGCCCCAGGACCCGCGCCCGTCCGGCGTGCTGATCGACCTCGCCCGCCGCGAAGTGGCGCTCGACGGCGAATCGCTGAACCTCACGTTCAAGGAATTCGAGCTGCTCAACTACCTCGTGGAGAACGGCACCCGCACCGTGGGCCGCGACGAACTCCTTGAGGGCCTGTGGCGCAATGCCGAAGAGGTCCCCAACGAGCGGACCATCGACGTGCACATCCGCCGGCTGCGCTCCAAGCTTGGCCGCCTGGCCAACACCGTGCGGACGGTGCGCGGCCAGGGCTACCGGTTCTACGAGCACCCCGAAGTCGTAGTCTGGGCCGCTCCGGAATACTCCATCTAGCCTTAGCTTCACGCAAAGCGCCCGCCCCTCCTTTGGGGCGGGCGCTTCCGCTTTCGCGGCACGATAGTCACGCGCGCCCGACGGCATTTTGTCGTGCCTTAGACACCTCCCTCGTTCCTCGGTCGGCGATGCGGCACTACGCAAAACGCCGCCGTCCGCGCTGTCGGGGTGCGCCGCTGCGCTGCAGCGCCCTCGCAACACGAACTGACATTCCGGAGCACGGATCGACGGAGTATGTGCCTCCGCGGGGTTTGGACTCTGTTGCGTTTGGGGGCTTCGGCGTAGTCTCGGTCCCGTCGATCCGACTATTGGGAGGAAACATGTCCGTTGCACGCATTACTACCCTGAGCTCCAACTCCAAAACCTCGTTTGACGCCGCCATCAAGGAAGGCGTCGACCGGGCCAACAAGACCTTGAGGAATGTCACCGGGGCATGGGTCAAGGAGCAGAAAGTTGAAATCAGCGACGGCGCCGTCGTGGCCTGGCATGTGGTGCTGGAAGTGACCTTCGTCCTGGACGACTGACAGGTCGCCCGCTGTGGAGCGCGCTCGTGGCCAAGCCGGCCGCACTAGGATTGAGCCATGAGCGCGCATCACATTAAACGTCTGGTGCTCATGCGGCACGCCAAGGCGGACTGGCCGGGCGGCGTCGCCGACCACGAGCGGCCGCTCGAAGAGCGCGGGCACCGGGAAGCGCCGCTGGCCGGGAAGTGGCTCCTTAAACACGGTGTGGTCCCCGACTTCATCCTCTGCTCCAGCGCCCTGCGGACGCGGCAGACCTGCACCTGGGTGTGCAGCGAACTGGGGGACAAGGCCCCGACGCCGAAACTTGAGGACGGCCTTTACGGCGCCTCGGCCCTGCGCATGTTGGCGGTTATTAACCATGTCCCGGACACCGTCACGACGCTCATGGTGATCTCGCACATGCCCGGTGTGCAGGACCTGGCCATGCATCTGGCCTCCCGGGACTCCAACCAGGACGCCTACATGGACGCGGCCACGCGCTATCCCACCAGCGGCCTGACGGTCTTCGAGACTGAGAAGTCCTGGGCAGAGCTGGACGGCCAGGACGCACGGCTGACCCACTTCAAGGTGCCCCGCGCGAAGTAGCAGGCCAGTGCACCGGCCAGCCGATGGTCAGCACTCTCATTGTGTTGTTTACTGATGCTGTTATTGCTTTTACTGCCGGTGTTTTCTTAGCGACCGAGGGAAAAGGTGGATCAACGTGGATTCAGGACAGCTCGTAGGGATCATCGTCGGCATCGTAGTGGTGCTCGCGATCATCGCCGTGGCAATATATCTCAGCCGCAAGCGCAAGACGGAGGCTGACCGGAACCGGGCCGCCGAGATGCGCGAAAAAGCGGAGGCCGACCAGCTGGCTGCGAGGGACCATGAGGCCAAGGCGGCGCGGGCGGAAGCCGACGCAAAGGCCGCCGAAGTCGAAGCCGAGCGCCTCCGCATGCAGGCCCGCGGCACACAGCAGGAGGCAGACACCGTCCGTGCCGGTGCCGAGGAGCAGCTCCGCCGGGCCGACGACGTCGACCCGGATGTAGTAACGACCGAACGCGGCGATGCCCAGTCCCAGGAGACACGCACCCACGATGCCCAACCGCACGAGGAACTTCACCCGCACGAGGAACTGCGCCGGGACCGGGGCGACCGCGATCGCACGGCAGGAACCGGCGACGCCGCAGGGTTCCGCGAGGAAACGGTGGCGGAGCGCCGCGACACCGAGGACCCGCACGGTGAACGGCCGCGCAATCTCTGAGGCGCGGCAACGGCGACGGCCGCGGGTGCGATGACCCCTCGACATTCCGGGCTTGCCCTGCTCGTCGCCGTCTTGTGGGGCGTCAACTTCGTCGCCATTGACCTTGGCCTGCACCCCGACGGCGCGCAGATGCCGCCGCTGCTGTTCGTGGCCATGCGCTTCGCCCTCGTGGTGTTTCCCTGCATCTTCTTCATCCGCAAGCCGGACGTCAGCTGGAACGCCATCATCGGCGTCGGGCTGCTGATGAGCGCAGGCCAGTTCGGCCTGCTCTACCTGGCCATGGCCCTCGGCATGCCCGCGGGCCTGGCCTCGCTCGTGCTTCAGGCCCAGGTCCTGCTGACGGTCCTGCTGGCGGCGGGAATCCTGGCCGAACGGCCAACCCGGAGGCAACTCGCCGGCGTCGTGCTGGGGATTGCCGGGCTCGCCGTGGTGGCCGTAGGCCGCAGCCTCGTGGCCCCGCTGCTTCCCCTGCTGATCGTGCTGGCCGCGGCGCTGTCCTGGGCCGGGGGCAATATCGTGGCGCGGAAGGCAAAGGCCGCCTCCGGGCTCGGGCTGGTGGTGTGGTCCGGCGCGGTGGTCCCGTTGCCGCTGGCCGGACTCTCACTGCTGGTGGACGGGCCGGCGGCGGTGTCGGATGCCCTGGTGCAGCTGCAGCCGGTGACGATGCTCAGCGCGCTCTACACTGCCGTGTTCGGCTCCCTCGTCGGGTATGGCATCTGGAACCGCCTGCTGGGGCTCTACCCGTCCTCCGCCGTCGTTCCCTTCACCCTGCTGGTCCCGGTGGTCGGCATGACAACGGCCTGGCTGGTGCTGGCCGAGGTGCCCTCGGCGGCGGAAGTTGCCGGCGGACTGCTGCTCCTGGCCGGCGTGGCGATCGCCGTGCTGCGGGGTGGTCAGCGCCGGGTGGGGGATTTGGCGGCGGGGCGGACCGGGGCCTTGACCGCCGGTTTCGCCGGCGCCTTGGCAGCCGGCTTGGACCCCGGCGACGCTGCCGGTGACACCGGCCGCTTGCCGGCCGGCACGGCGGAACGTGGCGCCGAAGCCCGCGGAGTGGCGGAGCGCGGAGTTGCGGGCCGTGCCGCGGAAGCGCGCGGCGTCGCGGACCGTGGCATCGACGCCCGGGCGGCAGGGCGGGCAGCGGGTCTGCGGGGCGCCGCCCCACTGGACGCCGAAGCCGGGCGCCGGGACGCGTAAGGGGCGCGGGGTGCGGGTCGGCGGCCGGGCAGGACGGTGCCGGCGAGCAACAGGACGAGCGTGAGCGCTCCGGCGGCTGCCGAGAGGTAGAAGTACAGGTCCGGATGCTCGGTATCAACGTTGGTGGACAAGGCGTTCGGATCCGGGTTGAAGGCCAGCCCCCACTGGCGCAGGAAGGCGATGCCAAACGCGATGAAGAGGATGCTGCCGACGCCGCTTGCCAGCAGTGTCTTGTACCGCCGTCGGACCAGCACCTCGGCCACGGACGCCACATAGGCGACGGCGGAGGCGGCGAGGAACCAGAGCCCCACCGTTTCGTGCAGGGTGACGCCGGTGAGGGCCAGCAAGGCCAGAGCGGCAAGGGATGCTCCGATGGCAGTCTTGCCGCTGTTACCCATGTGGTGCATGTGACTAATCATCCCCGAGTGTGACTACTTCACAACGTAGCCACGCATGATCGCCATGATTGCGGCGACACTTTGCGCCCGGGTGCGTTCGGGGTTGTAGGTCTGCCGGTCCAGCCCCACGACAAAGCATGCCCCGAAGATGGCCGTCTCCAGGCTGCCGCGGGAGAGCGCGGGATCCACCGGGTACTTGGCGGCCACGGCCTCGATCGCGGCGCCAATCACCCCGAGCAGCCGGCCGCGGAGCTCGGTGAAGGTGTCCTGCCACTCGCTGGGCGTCCGCCAGTTCTCGCTGACCCACAGCCGGGCGAAGGAGGGGTATTCGGCCATGAAGTCCATCGCCTGGCCGATCATCTCGTCCATCGCCTCCAGCGGATCCGCCGACTCGTCCTTGACGCTCAGCAGCCGTGCCATCAGGATGTCCACACCGTGCCGGAGCAGTTGGGCGATCAGATCCGACTTGCTGCCGAAGTTGTAGTACACCGTGCCCTTGGAGACGCCCGCGGCCGCGGCGATTTCGTCGACCGTCACGCTGGCGGCGCCGCGCTCGCCGATCAGCTCCATCGACGCCTCGAACAGCTTCTGCTTGGTGGCGTTGGTGCGTCCGGGCCGCAGCTTCTTCCCTGCGTCGGCGTCGGTCGCCACGTCCACGCGGGGCTTGGTGCTCATACGGCGATCTCCGGCTTCAGGGTCTTGAGGGTCCAGAACTTGTGTTTCCGGACGGCGACGGCGGACATGGCCAGTCCCAGCAAAGTGTAGCCAACCAGGCCCAGCATGGTGGGCAGGATGCTGGCCAGATCGGCTCCGTAGATCAGGTGCCGCATGCCATTGACCACATAGCCCATTGGCAGCAGCTGGTGCACCACGTGCAGTGGCTCCGGTGTGGTCTGCCAGGGGAAGGTGCCGCCGGAGGAGACCAGCTGCAGGACCAGCAGGATCAGCACCACCAGCTTGCCGGGCGAGCCGAGCAGCGCCACCACACCCTGGATGATCGCACTGAAGGCCATGGCAGCTGCCAGCATCAGGACCCACATCAGCACGGGATGGGCGGGGTCGAGGCCCAGCCCCACATCCACCACGAGGGTCAGCAGGCTGGCCTGGACCGCGGCAACCGCCAGGAACGGCAGCCAGCCCCCGACGGCGATCTTCCACGTCGGGGCGTTGGACGCCAGGGCGCGCTGGGTGACCGGCCGCATGGCCTGGATCAACATGAAGACACCGATCCACAGGGCCAGGGTCAGGAAGAACGGAGCCAGTCCGGCCCCATAGGAACCCGCCTTGGCCTGCGAGACGTTGCTGACGGCCACGGGGTCCGCCATGACCTTGGCGAGGCTGTCCTTCTTTGCATCGTTCGGGTTGGGTACCTTGCCCGCGCCCTTGGCCAATTCGGTTGCGAGGGTCCCGGCGCCGTCGGACGCTTTCGCCGAACCGCTCTCGAGCCGCGCTGCGCCGTCGTCGAGCTGCTGGGCGCCCTGGGCGAGTTTTTCCGCGCCGGCCAGGGCGTTTTGCTGACCGGCGGCGAGTTCCGCGGTGCCGCCGGCGAGCTGATCCGCCCCGGCGGAGGCCTTCCCGACGGCGTCGCTCAGGGCCGGGGCCGCGCCCGCCAGCTGCGCGGCACCCGCGCTGACTGCGGCGGAACCGTCCGCCAGCTGCTGCACCTGGGCCGCCGCGCCTTGGAAAGCGCCCGCCGCTCCGGAAGGCGCCGGCGCGGTGTTGGCGTCGTAGTCGGCCAGGATGGCATCGGCCTGGGCCTGGGTAATGACGCCGGCGGCGACCAGGCGGCCATTGGAGGCCACGACCCGGCCGCGCTGGGCCTGCGCCGCGGCCTGTTCCGCGGACGCGAGCTGGCCCGCCATGCCTTGCAGCTTCGTGTTCAGTGCGGCGTTTCCGGCGGCCACCTGGGCGGCGCCGTCGGCCAGCCGCTGCGTATCCGCGGGCAGCGTGGATGTCTTGCTGTTGAGCTCGCGCAGGCCGCCGGCGAGCTGCCCGGCCCCGGCGTTCAGGGTGTTGGCCCCGTCGAGGAGTTTGCGCTGCCCGGCCACCAGTTCGCCGGTCCCGTTCCTGAGGGAGGAGGTGCCCTGGTGCAGGCTGGCCGCGCCGTCGTGCAGCGAGGACACCCCGCCGGCGAGGTCCCGCGCGCCGTCGGCGGCTTTGAGCATCTGGGAGTGGATGGTGCCGAAGCCGGTGAGGAGCTGGTTGGCGGTCTCCTGGCCCACTTCTTTCGCCACGGTCGAGTGGACGGCGGTGGTGAGCTTGTCCACGATCGTGCCGAGCAGGTAGTTGTTGGCGTCGTTGGTGGTGACGTTCAGCATGGCCTGGTTGGCGGCGTCGAAGCTTCCCGGCGAGACCAGGTTCGCGGAGAAGTCCCGGGGGATCTTGAGCGCGAACGCGTACTGGCCGCTGCTCACGCCCTGGTCCGCTGCCTCCGCGCTGGAGACGGTCTGCCAGTTGAAGACGTGGCCCTGGACGAGGCTGTCGGCGACCTTCCGGCCGGCCTCCAGCCGGGTGCCGTCGGCGGAGCTGGCGCCGGTGTCCTCCACCACCAGGGCGGCGTCGATCTGGTTCAGCTTGCCGTAGGGATCCCAGTTGGCGTAGAGGTACACCGCCCCGTAGAGCAGCGGCACCAGGGTTAGCGCCAGGATGGTCAGCTTCGGCAGCAGGCCGCCGGTCATGCGTTTGAGTTCGGAACGGGCCAGCCGCAGCACGGTCATCGGGCATCCTCGGTTTCGCGGTCGTGGTGGACATCCGCCGTTTCCGGCGCGGGGACGGCGTTGCCGATCTCCGCGACTGGACCGGTCCAGTCCGGCGGGAGGCTGCCGATGGTGGCGACGACGGCGAGCGGACGGCCGCCGTCGTACGCCAACTCCTGAAGCCGCGGCAGCCAGTCGGCCGGATCGCCGCTGTGGCGGTCCGGGGAATCGACCACCAGCAGGTCGGTGTGCGGATTGGCCAGGGCCAGCGCCGTCAGCAGCTCGAGACGGCGGTCGGCGGGCAGCTCCTCGGCCCAGCGCCCGGCGATGTCCTCGAAGCGGTTGACCTTAAGCCACGGCGTGCTGAGCAGCGCGCCGCGGTAGCGGCGGGGGATCAGGGCGAGGTCCTCGGTGACCAGGTCGCGCACGCTCAGGTGCTGCTCCGGCTCGTTCACCCCGGGGGCGTCGACGACGGCGCTCGCCTGCCGCAGCTGCTTGATCCGGCCGCCGCCGTCCCACTCGAGGCTTCCGGCCGAGGGCTTCATCCGGCCGCTCAGGGTCAGGGCCAGGGCGGTGCGCTGGTCCTGGCGTTGGCCGGTGACGAGCAGGAGTTCACCCCGGGCCGCCTGCAGCGAGGTGGGCGGGAGCAGGTAGTCCCGCCGGCCCTTCACGTGAAGCTGTTGAACGCAGAGCAAGGAAAGCCTTTCGCAGAAATGATCTACTCCAAGGCTAACTAAACTGACCGGTCAGTTCAAATAGATGTGGGCAAACAGACACCGGGGCCCCGAAACCGACGGTTCCGGGGCCCCAAGTGTCTGTTCGCGCTTAGAGGCCGTACTCCTCGAGAAGCCGCAGCCACACCTCGCTGATCGTGGGATAGGACGGGACGGCGTGCCAGAGCCGGTCCAGCGGGACTTCGCCGACGACGGCGATGGTCGCCGCGTGCAACAGCTCGGCAACATCCGGCCCGGCGAAGGTGGCGCCCAGCAGCACTTTGCGGTCCTCATCGACCACCAGCTGGGCCCAGCCCTTGTAATGCTCGGAATGCAGCGAGGAGCCGGCCACCTGGATGGGGAGCTGCACGGAGGTGGCCCGGTAGCCGTCCCTCTCGGCCTGTTCCAGGCTGCGCCCGACATTTGCCAGCTCGGGGTCGGTGAAGACCACATTGGGGACGGCGTGCTCGTCCGCGGTGTGGGCGTAGCGGCTCCACGGGGCCGGCTCGCCGGTGAGCGTGCCCTTGGCGCGGGCGGCAATCGCGTCGCCGGTGGCCCGCGCCTCGTATTTGCCCTGGTGGGTGAGCAGGACCTTGCCTGCGGCGTCGCCGACGGCGTAGAGCCACGGGCTACTGTCGTTGCCGTCGGCTCCCCGGACGAGCCCGCTCGCGTCCGTCTCGAGCCGCGGGGCCTTCCCGTCGTCGGCGGACAGGCCCACGCTCTCCAACCCGATGCCCTCCACGGCGGGGTGCCTGCCGGTGGCGACCAGGAGCTTGTCCACCGTGACGCTGCCGCCGCCGTCGAGCGTCAGGGTCAGGGAGCCGTCGTCGTTCTCATGGACGCCTTGGGTGCCGGTGCGGAGGTGGAGTTCGACGCCGTCGGCGCGCAGCCCCGCCTGGACCAGCTCGGCCGCCGGGGCCGGAAAAGCTCCCAGCAGCCCGCCGCGGGCCACGACCGTCACGGTCGACCCGAGCCGGGCGAAGGCCTGGGCGAGCTCCGTGCCGGCCACGCCGCCGCCGAGCACACCGAGCCGCGCCGGGATCTCGTGCGCGGAGGTGGCCTCCCGGGTGGTCCAGAAGTCGACTTCCTCGAGGCCTTCGATGGGCGGGATGGTGGGGCGCGACCCGGTGGCCAGCACGATGGCGTGGCGCGCCACGAGCTTGTAGCTGTTGCCGTCCACGCCGGCCACCTCCGCCCGGCGGGCCCCGGTGATCCAGCCGTGGCCGCGGAGCAACTCGATCCCGGTGTCCTCGACCCATTTGACCTGGCTGTCGTCCTGCCAATTGGAGGTGAAGTAGTCCCGCCGCTTCAGCACGGCCGCGGCGTCGAGCACCCTGGTGACCGCCTCCCCGGCGCCCGGCACGGTCTGGGCGCCATGGAGTGCGGTGCCGGGCCGGAGCAACGCCTTCGATGGCATGCAGGCCCAGTACGAACACTCGCCGCCCACCAGCTCCGCCTCCACCAGGACGGCCGTTAATCCGCCCCGGACCACGCGCTCGGCCACGTTCTCGCCCACCGCGCCTGCCCCGATCACGATGACATCGAATTCACGCTCAAAGTGTGCCGTCATGGCAACAGCCTAACCCCGCCGGGAGGGGCTTTGACGGGACACTGGGCAGGAGGTGGGACGTCCGCTACCCTGAGGATCACCTTTGGGGAGGAGTCCAGCCGTGTGCGCAGCCAATTCGGACGCGGGCGACGCCGGGCCGCCGCGCCGGTTGGGCGCGCAGGCCCGGCTGCGCGCCCTGCAGGCCGACATCATCGAGCTGATCCTTGAGCGGGAGCTGGAGCCCGGCGACCCGCTGCCCACCGAAAACGAACTCGCGGCGCTGCTGGGGATCGGCCGGAACACGCTGCGGGAGACGCTGAAGGTGCTCCAGGCCCTGGGCGTGATCGAGATCCGGCACGGCTTCGGCATGTTCGTGGCCGCGAGCAACTTCGAGGCTCTGGTTGGCGGGCTCAGCTTCCGGGCGCGGATGTCGCTGCGGCACCGGGGGCGGGAGGCGCTCGAGCTGATCGAGGCGCGGCGGCTGCTGGAGTCGGGGCTGATCGGCGTGTCCATGGCGCGCATGACGGCGGACCACCTGGCGGGACTCGAGGCGGCGGTGCTGCGGATGGAAGAGCTGGCCGGGTCCGGGGAACACTTTGTCGAAGCCGACGCCGATTTCCATCGCAAACTGTTCGAGCCGCTGGGCAATGAGCTGCTACTGGGCTTGGTGGACGCATTCCAGGCGGTCTACCGCCGGATCCAGCTTGAACTGGGCGGCGACGCCCGGCCGGCTGCCGCCGACGTCGAACCTGCCGGAGCCGACACCGCCGACGTTGGCACTGCCGCGGGGGCTGCGCTGCACCGGGGCATCTACGCGGCTGTGGCGGCGGGCGACGCCGTCCTCGCCGCGGAACGGCTGGGCAGCCACTTTGACGGGATACGCCGGCGTATCGCGGCTGCCGTGGGGGAGTAAGTCGCCGGCCGTGGCCCGGTTTCCGCTACCGTTTGAGACCGGTGCGGCCCGGATCGGACCTGCCTCTGTCCGGAACCGCCGCGGATTTCTGAAACAAGCCGGGAAAGCAAAAGATCCGCACCGGCGGACCGGTGCGGATCTTTTCTATCTGTGCGCCCAAAGGGATTCGAACCCCTGACCTTCTGTTCCGTAGACAGACGCTCTATCCAGCTGAGCTATGGGCGCATTCTCGGCTCTTCGGGAACTTCTCGCTCCCCGAACCTCGAATTACTTTACGCGAGAGGGGCCCAGAGTTCCAAATCGAGAGCCATGTAATCTGCCCGACTAGACCGGTCTACGTGACCTTGATCACAAAAAGACCAGCGCTCGGAGATATTAAACCTTGATTTTCCGGGGATTTTGGATCTCGGCTCCATCGTCAACCCGTATTTGGGCCTGAAACTGAATCACCCGCGAGACCTAGCATTTAGGACACACCACTGAACCCGAGGAAGGGAACCGTAATGGGCGATCTGGCGCGACTGCCGCTGCTTGAGAAAGCACCCACCACACATGCTGGACTGCTGGCATGGGTTGAAGAGGTTGCTGAACTGACCCAGCCGGACCGGATCCACTGGGTTGAGGGCTCCGAAGAAGAGAACACCCGGCTCACGGACGAGCTCGTGGCGGCCGGAACCCTGACCCGGCTGAACGAGAAGCTGTTCCCGTATTCCTTCGCGGCATTCTCAGACCCCGCCGACGTCGCCCGCGTCGAGGAGCAGACCTTCATCTGCTCCGAGAACGAACGCGATGCGGGCTTCACCAACAACTGGATGGCTCCCGCGGAGATGAAGGAGAAGCTGCGCGGCCTGTTCAGCGGCTCCATGCGCGGCCGCACCATGTACGTCATCCCCTTCGTCATGGGCCACCTCGACGCCGAGGACCCGAAGTTCGGCGTGGAGATCACGGACAGCGCCTACGTTGTCGCCTCCATGCGCATCATGGCCACGATCGGCACCGACGTGCTGAACAAGATCACCGCCACCAACGCCTTCTTCGTCCCGGCCCTGCACTCCCTGGGCGCCCCGCTGGCCCCGGGGCAGGCTGACGTCGCCTGGCCGTGCAACCCGGACAAGTGGATCGTGCACTTCCCGGAGGAGCGTTCCATCTGGTCCTTCGGCTCCGGTTACGGCGGCAACGCCCTGCTCGGCAAGAAGTGCTACGCCCTGCGCATCGCCTCGGTCATGGCCCGCGACGAGGGCTGGCTGGCCGAGCACATGCTCATCCTCAAGCTGACTTCGCCGGAGAAGAAGAACTACTACATCTCCGCGGCGTTCCCCTCCGCCTGCGGCAAGACCAACCTCGCCCTGCTTGACCCCACGATCGAGGGCTGGGATGTCGAAACCCTCGGCGATGACATCACCTGGATGCGGATCGGCAAGGAAGGCGACCTGCGCGCCACCAACCCCGAGGCCGGCCTGTTCGGCGTCGCCCCGGGCACCGGCTGGGGCACCAACCCCAACGCCATGCGTGCCATCGCCAAGGGCCACAGCATCTTCACGAACGTTGCCCTCACGGACGACGGCGGCGTGTGGTGGGAAGGCATGACCGACGAGGTCCCCGCGCACCTGACCGACTGGCAGGGCAACGACTGGACCCCGGCGTCGGACCAGCCTGCCGCGCACCCGAACTCCCGCTTCTGCACCCCGATTTCGCAGGTCGACATGCTGGCCGAGGAGTACTACAGCCCGGAGGGTGTGGAGCTCTCCGCGATCCTCTTCGGCGGCCGGCGCAAGACCACGGTGCCGCTGGTGACCCAGGCCCGCAGCTGGACCAACGGGATCTTCATGGGCTCGACGCTCTCCTCGGAGACCACGGCCGCCGCGGCCGGACAGGTCGGTGTGCTTCGCCGTGACCCGATGGCCATGCTGCCGTTCATCGGCTACGACGCCGGCGACTACCTGAAGCACTGGATCAGCGTCTCCGGCAAGGCCAACCCGGAGCGGCTGCCGCACATTTTCCTGGTGAACTGGTTCCGCCGCACGGCTGACGGCGGTTTCGCGTGGCCCGGCTTCGGCGACAATGCCCGTGTCCTCAAGTGGGCCATTGAGCGCATCGAGGGCAAGGCCGACGCGGTGGAGACTCCCATCGGCTTCGTTCCGACCGGCCATTCGCTGGACCTCACCGGCCTGGACCTGACCCACGCCCACGTCGAGGACGCCGTCCGCGTGGACCGCGAGGAATGGGACGCCGAGCTGGCCTCCATCGAGGAGTGGTACGCAAAGTTTGGCGACTCGCTGCCGGACGCGCTGCGCGCCGAGCTCGACTCGCTCAAGGAACGGATGTCCGCGCACTAGCAGGCGGTTGATCCAACGACGGCGGCCCCGCACCTTGGATAAGGTGCGGGGCCGCCGTCGTTCCCTCATCGATTGTCCCCACCGGTTCCCTAGCCTCACAAGTTCGGCTGGGGAACCCTCCCGGCGTGGCCCCACCGCGGATGCCCTTTTGAGGCCTCAGAACGGCCGTTGCGGAGCAGCCGATGAGTCATGGCGGGGCCGGTGGCTGCCGGGACCAAGGCCCCTAGCCTGTAGTCGGGAGCGGCCGTAGGCTCGTCGCATTCATCAGCCGGGCCTGACGCTGACTGCCAGGGATGCGGGGAACATCCCGGGCGCGCGGCGGCGTGCCCTCCGCCTGCCCCGGCAGGCGAAACCCCAGGAGCACTCATGCTTGTCACCGAGGATATCCAGGCCCTGTCCGAAGCTGTCAGCGGAACGGTCGCTTTGCCGGACAGCCCAGAATTCGCGGCCGAGACGTTCGCGTTCAACGCCGCTACCGTCCACCGGCCCGACGTCGTCCTGGGCGCCAGCACCGCCCAGGACGTCGCGGCCGGGGTCAAATGGGCGGCGGAACGCCGGGTGCCGGTGGCGGTGCAGTCCACCGGGCACGGCGCCGACTCAGTGGTCGAGGGCGGCCTGCTGATTAACACCAGGCGGTTGCAGGAGCTGCACATCGACCCGGTGGAGCGCACCGCGAGGGTGGGGGCAGGAGTGAAGTGGCGCAGCGTCCTGGAAGCAAGCGTTCCGCTCGGGCTGGTGGGACTGCACGGCTCGAGTACCGACGTCGGCGTCGTGGGATACACCGTCGGCGGCGGGCTTCCAGTGCTGGGCCGCGCCCACGGCTTTGCCGCTGACCATGTCCGGAGCATGGAAGTGGTCACCGCGGACGGTGCATTGCGCCGGATTGACGCCGAGGCCGAAGCCGAGCTGTTCGCGATGATGCTCGGCGGCAAGGGCAACTTCGGGATCGTGACCGAACTCGAGTTCAGCCTTTTTCCGCTGGGCGAGTTCTACGGCGGCGGCATCATCTATCCGGGTGCCGATGCCGCCCTCATCCTGGCGGCGTTCCGGGAGTGGTTGCCTACGCTGCCGGAGGACGCCTCGCCCTCGATTTCGCTGCTGCGGCTTCCCGACATGGAGTTCGTCCCCGCGCCGCTGCGGGGCCAGTTTGTGGTGCACCTCCGCTTCGCCTTTCTGGGGAACCGGGAGGCCGGCGATGCGCTGCTGGCCCCGATGCGCGCCGTTTCGAGCCCGTTGATGGATACGGCCGGCCCCATGAGCTACCTGGACGTTGACCAGATCCACATGGATCCGGCGGATCCGCTCCCTTTCACAGCCGGCGGAGCGCTGCTGAAAGATCTCGGCGACAGTACCCTGGCGGAGCTGCTGAAACACACCGGCGAAGGCTCGGACTGTCCGCTCCTCCTGGTCGAAATCCGGCCGCTGGGTGGCGCCTTGGCCCGTGCCGGGGCGCTGCCGAACGCCGTGTCGGGGCGGGACGCGGCATTCCTGCTCTTCCTGCTCGGGTTCAAGATGCCCCCGGTCGCCGAGGCCGTCTCGGCAGCCATCCGCACGGTCCTGGCCGCGATGGCTCCGCACTCGACGGGTTTTACCCTGGTCAACTTCCACGGCGAACCCGGCGATGAGGCTGACCGTTCCAGGGCATGGTCGCCCGCCGTCTATGAACGGATGAGGGCCGTGAAGTCCAGCTACGACCCCGGCAATCTCCTGCGGTTCGGCCACGCGATCACCGGTGTGCCGTCGTGAGGTGAGGTGAGGCCCGGGCCAGGGCTCCTGGCCCGGTTATCCACGACGGCGGCCCCGCACCTTGCGCAAGGGTGCGGGGCCGCCGTCGTTCTTTCATCGATTGCTCGGGACTCAGTTGGCGAGCCAGATGTCCGGCCCGAAGACCTCGTAGTGGATCTTGGTGGCGGGGATGCCCGCATTGATGGCCTCGTTGCGGATGTTCTTCATGAACGGCAGCGGACCGCACAGGTACAGCGAGGCGTTGGCCGGCAGGTCCACGTCGCGCAGCGACATGAAGCCTTCCTTCGCCCCCGCCTCCGGCCGCTCGAGCCAGAGCTGCAGCTCGGCTGCTTCCAAGCGCTCGACGTCGTCCGTCATCTGGGAGCGCAGCGCCCAGCTGTCCAGGGTGCTTTCCGCGTGCAGGACCAGCACCTGTCGGTCCGAACCGGCCTCGGCAAGGGCGCGCAGGATCGAAGCCGACGGCGTGCAGCCGATGCCGGCCGACGCCAGGACCACGGGGCCCTCGCTCTCCTTGAGCGTGATTTCGCCGTAGGGGTTGGAGATCTCGAGGATGTCCCCGACCTCGACGTGGTTGTGCAGCACGGGGGAGACCTCGCCGCCGTCGTCGAGCTTGGTGGTGAAGCTACGGCTGGTGCCGGCGTCGCCGGAGAGTGAGTACTGGCGGACCTGGCGCAAGCCCTCCGGCAGGGTGACCTTGACGCTGACGTACTGGCCGGGGAGGGCCGGGGTGATGGGGGTGTCGTCGGCCGGTTCCAGGGTGAACGTCATCGAGCCGGTGCCGGCGGGGGTCTTCGCGGCGACCTTCCACGGGGACCACATCTTGCCGTTGGCCTGGCCGGCGTAGAGGCCCTTCTCGAGCTTGATCAGCGCGTCGGCCATAAGCCAGTAGACCTCGGTCCAGGCCTCGGCGATTTCCGGGGTGATGACCTCGGCCAGGTCTTCGGCGATGGCGGCGAAGAGGTGCTCGTAGACCACCTGGTACTGCGGCTCGGTGATGCCGAGCGAGGCGTGGCGGTGCGCGATGCGCGACAGCACGGTCTCCGGCAGGGTGCCCGGGTTGCTGACAAGGTGGCTGGCGAAAGCGGCGATGCTCCCGGCCAGGGCCTGCTGCTGGTTGCCGGAGCGCTGGTTGGAGCGGCTGAACAGCCCGTCCAGCAGCTCGGGGTGGGCGCCGAAGAGCCGGGCGTAGAACTTGGGGGTGATATCGCCGATCCGGGAACCGACCAGCGGCAGGGTGGCCTCGATGACGGGGAAGGACTTGTCCGAGAGCATGCTGACTCCTGAGATAGTGGCCCGGGGTCTTCAACCGGACCGTTTCTGAAATACCCGCATTTGAAATACGAGTATTTATGCCTCAGTTCTACACGGCGTAGAAAAAGGTTGCAAATCGGGTGACGCCCGGGCGGGGCGGACTCCGGAGGGGGATCGCGGCCTCGGATGCCGGGGCCGCGCCTGGTTAGAGGCTGGCTACAGGCCCGGGCGCAGGCCGATGGCCTGGAAGACCGGATTCATTTGCCGGGAGGTCGGCAGCGAAGCGACGACAATGTCATCAAGCTCACGGTAGAACGCCTCACGCGCGCGGCCCAGGGCGCTGCGCAGCCGGCACTCGTTGATGAGCGGGCAGGCGCCCGCGGCAGCCACGCAGTCCGCCGGGTCGGTCCGGGTGTCCAGTGCGCGCAGCAGCTGCCCGACGGTGGCGGCCCGGCCGGCGCCGCTGAGCCGGGACCCGCCATTGCGGCCGCGTTCGACGTCGATCAGGCCGAGTTCGCGCAGCTTTGCCATTGCCTTGCTGACGTGGTTGTAGGGCGTGCCGACGGCGTCCGCGATGCTCTGGGTGGTGAGCAGTTCGCCGTCGGCTGCGGCCGCGAGCACCATCATCGCGCGCAGGCTCACGTCCGCGAAGGCGTTGATCTTCATGGCACCGGCTTGGTCTAGTCCACCCAGACGGCGGGTTCGTTGGTGTCGGCGGAAAGCTCGCCAAACTCCAGCTCGTGCGTCGCCGGGTTCGCGCCGTAGGGCAGTACCGCTGCGAAGACGGAGCCGTCCTGGTGCTCGGCGGCCACGTGGATCGCGTCCGAGTCCTCTTCCAGCAGGGTGATGTCACAGACGATCGCGGCGGCGCGGAACTCGTCCCGGTGCTGCCGCAGCAGCTCGGTGAGGTCGTTGATCATGGCGTCGGCGTCGAAATCGGCGTCGCTGTCCCCGGATGCGTCCGCCGGGGTGACAGCCACCAGGCGGACTTCGCCGTCGTTCTCCACCACCAGGGCGAATGGCAGGAAGCCGCCGTTGCGCTCGAGCTGCTCCTGGGCCGCACCCACTCCGGTGCCGAGCAGGTTCTCCAGGTCGGTGGCGCTGGCATCCGGCACCGAGCCGCGCCAGGAGTCCTCAGCCGGATCCGCCGGCTGCAGGACGGCCCCCTGGGCCTCCGGTGAATCGGTCATGGCGATCAGCCCCGGACCAGGGCCAGGACCCGGTCGCGGACGCGTTCCATGGTTTCCTGGTCCGTGGCCTCGACGTTCAGGCGGAGGAACGGCTCGGTATTGGACGGGCGCAGGTTGAACCAGTAGCTTCCGTCGGCGGCGATGAAGGTGCTGCCGTCTAGGTAGTCCACCTCAACGTCTTCGTCGTAGAAGTCCACGCGGACACGCTCCACGGCGGCGGCCTTGTCCTCGATTTCCGAGTTGATCTCGCCGGAGGACTGGTAGGGCTCGTATTCGCGGCCGAGCTCCGACAGCGGGCCGTCCTGCTCGCCGAGGGCAGCCAGGACGTGCATGGCGGCCAGCATGCCGGTGTCCGCATTCCAGAAATCGCGGAAGTAGAAGTGGGCGGAGTGCTCGCCCCCGAAGATCGCACCTTCGGCCGCCATCACAGCTTTGATGAAGGAGTGTCCCACCCGGGTGCGGAACGCGCGGCCGCCGTCGTTGACCACCAGTTCGGGCACCGCCCGCGAGGTCAGCAGGTTGTGGATAATCGTCGGCGTTTCCTCGCCGTTGGCCTTGGCGCGGGCGATCTCGCGGCGCGCCACCATGCCGGTGACGGCCGACGGCGAGACCGGCTCGCCCTTTTCGTCGATCACGAAGCAGCGGTCGGCGTCGCCGTCGAACGCCAGGCCGATGTCCGCGCCGTGCTCGACGACGGCGGCCTGCAGGTCGCGCAGGTTTTCCGGCTCCAGCGGGTTGGCCGGGTGGTTCGGGAAAGATCCGTCGAGCTCGAAGTAGAGCGGGATGATCTCGAGCGGCAGCTTGGGCAGCAGCGTGTCACCCAGCACGGCGGGGGTCGTCATGCCGGCCATGCCGTTGCCGGCGTCCACCACGACCTTGAGCGGACGGGATCCGCTGAGGTCAACGAGGCTGCGCAGGTACTCGGAGTAGTCCTTGAGGACGTCCCGCACGCTGATCAGGCCGCGGGGGCCGTTCGCGGGGATGGTGCCGGCGTTGAGGTATTCCTCGGCCAGGGCCTGGATCTCCTTCAGACCGGTTTCGGAGGAGATCGGCACGGCGCCGGCCTTGGCCATCTTGATGCCGTTGTACTCGGCCGGGTTGTGGCTTGCGGTGAACGTGGCGCCGGCAGCGTTCAGGGCGCCGCAAGCGTAGTACAGCTCGTCCGTGGAGATCAGGTCGAGCAGCTGGACGTTGGCGCCGCGGGTTGCCGCGCCGTTGGCGAAGGCCCGGCTGAACTCGGGGGAGGAGGGGCGCATGTCGCCGCCGACCAGTACTGTCTGTCCGGCCAGGTCCAGGACGTCCACAAAGGCAGCCCCGACGGCTTCGACGATTTCCGCGGTGATGGATTCGCCCACAATTCCGCGCACGTCGTAGGCCTTGAAGGAAGCCGAGAGGTCAAAAGTCTTTGTCTGGTCGCTAGTCACGGCTCCCATCTTACGTGGAAGCCGCCGGGGACCGTCCGCGCCGGCCGCGTATGTGGATACGGATTGTCCACATACGACTCCGCCCGCTTCGTGGCTGTCGGAGGGGACTGGGATACTGAAGCAATGGCCAATAACCAGAACGCTGCAGTCCTTTCCGCACCCGAATCACCCTCCGCCGGGGGTACCGGGACGCGTGAGCAGGCCCAGGCGGTGCTGCGCGAACTTGTGGGGCACCCGGATGCTGAGTTCCACGACGGCCAGTTCGAGGCTATCGAGGCTCTCGTAGACGGCGGCCGGCGCGCCCTTGTCGTGCAGCGCACCGGCTGGGGCAAGTCGGCCGTGTACTTCGTCGCGTCCTTGCTGCTGCGCCGCCGCGGAGCGGGCCCGACGCTGATCGTGTCCCCGCTGCTGGCGTTGATGCGGGACCAGGTCGCCGCCGCCGCGCGGGCCGGGGTCCGGGCCGTGGCCATCAACTCGGCAAACCAGCTCGACTGGGACACCGTCCGCGAACAGCTCGCGGCCGACGAGGTGGACGTGCTCCTCGTGTCCCCGGAGCGGCTCACCAACCCGTCGTTCCGGGAGAACCAGCTGCCTGAGCTGGTCCGCCGGACCGGGCTGCTGGTGATCGATGAGGCGCACTGCATCTCGGACTGGGGCCACGACTTCCGGCCGGACTACCGGCGGATCGCCGACCTGATCACCCAGTTGCCGGACAGCGTCCCGGTCCTGGCCACCACCGCCACCGCCAACTCGCGGGTGGTGCACGACATCGAGGAACAGCTCGGTGAGGGCGTGCTGACCATCCGCGGCGCCCTGGGCCGTGAGTCCCTGCGGCTGGGCGTGCTGCGGCTGCCCGACTCCCGGGAGCGGCTGGGCTGGCTGCTTACCCACCTGAAGGACCTTCCCGGCAGCGGCATCATCTACACCCTTACCGTGTCGGCGGCGGAGGACACCGCCCGGCTCCTGGCCGAGGCCGGCCACGAAGTGCTCGCCTACACCGGCCGGACCGACCCCGCGGACCGGGAACGCGCCGAGCAGCTGCTCAAGGACAACCAGGTGAAGGCGCTGGTGGCCACCTCCGCCCTCGGCATGGGCTTCGATAAGCCGGACCTTGGCTTCGTGGTGCACCTCGGGGCGCCGTCGTCCCCGGTGGCCTACTACCAGCAGGTCGGCCGTGCCGGCCGCGGCGCGGCAAACGCCGACGTGCTGCTCCTGCCCGGCTCCGAGGACCGGGACATCTGGCAGTATTTCGCCACCGCGTCGATGCCCTCGGAAGAAAAGGCCTCCGCGGTCCTGACCGCGCTGGCCGAGGCCGGCACCGCGGTGTCCACCGTGGCGCTTGAGGCCCGGGTGGACCTGCGCCGGACGCCGCTGGAGCTTTTGCTGAAGGTGCTGGCCGTGGACGGGGCCGTCGAGCGCGTGGGCGGCGGATGGCGTTCCACCGGCCAGCCGTGGACCTACGATGCCGAGCGGTACCGCCGGATTGCGGAGGCACGCGTTGACGAGCAGGACTCCATGGTGATCTACCAGGACACCGCCGGCTGCCGGATGGAGTACATCACCTCGGTGCTCGACGACGAGACCGCCACCGCCTGCGGCCGCTGCGACAACTGCGCCGGCCGGTGGTTCCCCGCCGACATTGCCGCCGACGCCACCGAAACGGCGGGCGCGACACTGAACCGGGCCGGCATGGTGCTGGAACCGCGGCTGCAGTGGCCCAGCGGTATGGACCGCCTCGGCGTGAACGTAAAGGGCAAGATCAAGCCGGAGGAAAGCCTGGCCAATGGACGGGTGCTGGCGCGGCTGACAGATCTGGGCTGGGGCGGCGCGCTGCGCGAGACCTTCGCCGCGGGTGCCCCCGACCGGGCCGTGGACCCCGGCATGCTGCGGGCCTGCGTGCAGGTCCTCCGCGAATGGGGCGGCGGCGACGCGCGCAACCCCGGCTGGAGCGGCGCTGGCCGTCCGGCCGCGATCGTCAGCGTCCCGTCCCGGGGCAAGCCCGAATTGGTGGAGTCGCTGGCCCGCGGTATCTCCGAGATCGGCCGCATCCCGTACCTGGGCCAGCTGCAGCTTGCCCACGGCGGCCCCACGGGCGGCCGCGGCGGAAACAGCGCCTACCGTCTCGCCGGGGTCTGGGACCGGGTCGTGGTGGGGCCCGAGCTGGCCGCGGCGCTGGACGGCATCCAGGGCCAGAGCGTCATGCTGGTGGACGATCTGGTGGACAGCCGCTGGACCGTCACCGTGGCCGGACGTGCCCTGCGGCTCGCAGGCGCCGGGGCAGTGCTGCCGCTCGTGCTCGGCCAGGCGGGCTGAGCCGAGGCCATCCCGGGCAGCGCTTTTAGCAGCGCGCGCTTCGTTGCACGCGCTCAGCTGCTGCGCGGCCGCCCGGACTCCAGCACGGCCATGGCGGCGTTGTGGCCGCCGATGGCGCTGACGGCCCCGCCGCGGCGGGCCCCGGAACCGCAAAGCAGGAGCTGCGGGTCGTCCGTAGCGACGCCCCAGCGCTGCGCCGGGGTGTCCAGGGGTGCGTCGTCGTCCACGAATGGCCAGTCGAGGCCGCCGTGGAAGATGTTGCCGCGCGGCATGCCGACGGCGCGTTCGATATCCAGGGTGGTCTTGGTTTCGATGCACGGCCGGCCGTCCGGACCTGTCAGCAGCAGCTCCTCGACCGGCTCGGCGAGGACCCTGTTAAGCGAACGCAGCACCGCGGCCTGCAACTCCGCCCGCCGGGCGTCGTTGTTCTGCGCGGTCACCAGCCGGTCCGGGACGTGCAGGCCGAACACTGTGAGGGTATGCGCGCCGGCCGCCTGAAGCTCCGCGGACAGGATGCTTGGATCGGTCAACGAATGGCAGTAGATCTCGCACGGCAGGGGATCCGGAACAGCCCCTCCCGCGGCGGAGACGTACGCCGCATCCAGCTGGGACCACGTCTCGTTGATGTGGAACGTGCCGCCGAAAGCCGCTTCCGGACTGACGGCGTCGTCCAGCGGCCGGGGCAGCCGCTTGAGCAGCAGGTTCACCTTGACCTGGGCGCCCTCGCGGAGATGGTTCGGGTTCTGCGTGGCGTGCTTGGCGGGTGCAGTCCCGCCCTGCGCGGCCGCAATCGGACCGCCCGACGCAGCGTTGCGCAAGCGGTCCAGGACCACGGGGGCCACATTGGACAGGACCCACGGGGCGGAGACGGTGTGGTGTGCGCCGTCGTGCCGGTAGCTGACGACGCCGCCCGGGCGGACGGAGGTGGCCTCCGCAGAGGTGAGGATGGTCGCGCCCGCGTCCCTGGCCGCACGTTCCAGCTCCCCGGACACCGCGCCCATCCCGCCCACGGGCACATCCCAGTCACCGGTCCCGCCGCCGATCAGGTGGTACAGGAAACAGATGTTCTGCTGGAGGTCGGCGTCGTCGGCGCGGGCAAAGGTGCCGATCAGGGCGTCGGTCAGGACCACGCCGCGGACCAGGTCGTGCCGGAGTGCCTCGGCGATGGCGTGCCCGACCGGCTGCTCAACCATGGCCTCCCACGCCTCCGCGGCGCCGGCCAGGCGGGCGAGTGACTTCGCCGCCGACCGGGTGGGCAGCGGGGCCGTCATGGTGGGCCAGAGCGCCCGGGTGAGCCTCCCGCAGCTGGCGTAAAACTCGTTGAAGGCGCGGAACTCGTCGTCGGACGCCCCGATCGCACCGAACGAGGCGGCCGTGGACTCGGCGTCCTCATTGTCGATCAGGAGCGCCCGTCCGGGATTGGCCGGGTCCGGGGTGTACGAGGAGTACCGCCGCCGCGCCAGCGTGATCCTCAGACCAAGGTCGTCGATGATCTGCTGCGGCAGCAGGCTCACGAGGTAGGAATAACGCGAGAGCCGTGCCCCGACGCCGTCGAACGCCTGCGCGGACACCGCGGCGCCGCCGGGCTGGTCGAGCCTTTCGAGCAGCAGGACCTTCCGGCCGGCCTTGGCCAGGTACGCCGCCGCGGCCAGGCCGTTGTGGCCGCCGCCTACGATGATCGCGTCAAACGCGTGGTTGGTCGACATGCGCCCATCCTGCCATCCGGCCGGCCCGTCACGGACGAAGCTCGCCCGGGTGGAGGCGCAGAGCGGGACCAAGGGCCCCGGGAACGCAAAAGGCCCCGGTCCAGGACCGGGGCCAAACGCGGAGACGGGGGGATTTGAACCCCCGGTGGAGTTGTGCCCCACACTTCATTAGCAGTGAAGCCCATTCGGCCGCTCTGGCACGTCTCCAATTGCTATTACTAGCCAACCAAGGATACGCAGAAGGGGCCATGCAGTGCAAAACGGTCGACGCGGGGTCACTTACGGCCGGTCCAAGCGCCCGGGATGGGTCGTAAGTGACCCCGCGTTGCCCGTCCGTGGGAATTACACCTAGGCCGCCCGGCCCGCCAGGGCGCGCCAGAGGAAATGCTGGCTGCGGCTCTGCAGGGCTGCGGCCTGGCGGTTGTCCGAGGCGCCGGCGTGGCCGCCCTCGAGCGCTTCGTGGAACCAGACATTGGGGATGCCCATGGCCTGCATCCGGGCGGCCATCTTGCGGGCCTGCACGGGACCCACACGGTCATCCGAGGTGGCGGTCCAGATGAAGGTCTCCGGGTACTCCACCCCGTCGCGGAGCAGGTGGTAGGGCGAGAAGGTCCGGATGAACTCCCACTGCTCGGGCACATCGGGGTCGCCGTATTCGGCAATCCAGGAGTACCCCGCGGAGAGCTTGCTGTACCGGCGCATGTCCAGCAGCGGCACCCCGCAGGAGACGGCGCCGAACAGGTCCGGGTACTGGGTGAGCATGTTCCCCACCAGCAGGCCGCCATTGGAGCCGCCCACGCAGCCCAGCCGCTGGCGGGACGTCACGCCACGCGCGATCAGGTCCTGCGCCACGGCGGCGAAGTCCTCGTAGGCGCGGTGCCGCTTGTCCTGCAGCGCGGCGCGGTGCCACGACGGCCCGTACTCGCCGCCGCCGCGGATGTTCGCCACCACGTAAACGCCGCCCCGGCTGTGCGGCACGTCGCCCACGGCGCCCGCTGATTCCTCCGTGCGCCGCTCCAGCCAGGCCCGACCGACGGCGCCGCTGTAGGCAGGGGTGCGGGAAATCTCGAATCCGCCGTAGCCGGAGAGCTGCGTAGGGTTCTGCCCGTCCAGCACCAGGCCCTTCGCGGCGATCTGGAAGTAGGGCACACGCGTGCCGTCCTTGGACACGGCGAAGTGCTGCTGGACCTCGTAGGCGTCCTCGTCGAAGAACGACGGCGCGGTCCGGACCACCTCGTGCGTGCTGACGACGCCGTCCGCCCCGGCGCGCGTGAGCGTGCCGCGGGTCAGCGTGCTCGGCGTCGTAAACCCGGTGGCGACCAGCCAAAAGTCGTTCCCGGCCCCGCCACTCCGGTCGCCGTCGTCGTCGCTGCCGTCTTCATCGTCCACGGCGTAGGCGTTGACGTCATGCAGCGGCGGGCAGGCATCGAGCACGCTGGAGGCCCAGGCGACGTCCGCCCCGGGCCGTTGCGGATCGAGCACCCGGATCTCGGAGGAGACGTCGCGGAGCAGGTTCAACAGCAGGAAGTCCCGGGTCCAGCTCCAGGACTGCAGGGAGGTGTGCGCATCCGGGGTGAACAGCACGGACAGTTCCCGGCTGCCGGCCAGGAAGTCATCGAAGCGCGCCGCCAGCAGGGACCCGGCCGGGTAGCTCGTTCCGTCCAGGGTCCACTCGCCCTGCGGACGGAAAAGCAGCCATTCCCGGTGCGAGCTAAGGTTCACATCCTCGGGCACGTCCAGCTCGACCCAGACGCCGTCGCACAGTACCGAGGTGCGCTTTTCGAAGAAGCTGATCCAGTCCACCGCGAAAGTCCGCTCGAAGCCGGGGGTGGAGTCGTGCGCCAGGAGCGCCATCATGTGGTCTTCCGGGATTTCGAACAGCCGCTCGGCCGAGGCCAGTGACTCGCCGCGGCGCAGGACCACGCCGGTCCGGGCGTAGGAAGAGGTGGTTTTCGGCAGTCCCGCGGCCGTGCTGGCGACCAGCAGGGTGTCCGCGTCCAGCCATGAAACGTTGCCTTTCGCGGTCGGGAGGTCAAAGCCGCCCTCGGCCGGGTCGACAAAGCTGCGGGTCTCGACGTCGAACTCCCGGTAGCGGTTCGCGTCGCCGCCGTCGGGGGAGAGCGCCAGCAGGGCCAGCCGGTGCGGCTGCCCGGCCGCGGGGCGGAGGAAGCTGGCGCCGTGGAAGACCCATTCCTCGCCTTCGGCTGCGGCCAGGGCGTCGACATCGAGCAGGGTTTCCCACGCGGGGGAACCCGCCCGGTAGCTCTCCCAGTCCGTGCGCCGCCACAGGCCCTTGGGATTCTCGCGGTCCTTCCAGAAGTTGTAGTACCACTGGCCGTGCTTGCCCACCATGGCGATCCGATCGGTGGAGTCCAGCACCTCCAGGATCCGGTCTTCGAGTTCGCCGTACTCGGCATCCTCCAGCAGTTCCTCGGTGCGGGCATTTTGTTCCCGGACCCAGGCCAGTTGTTCCTCGCCGTAGATTTCCTCCAGCCAGATGTTCTCATCGACGGGTTCGGGGGCGGTCCCGGAAAGCGCGCCGGAGGGCTCGCCGGGCGCGGTGGGGTACTCAGCTGAAGTGGTGGTCATGGGCCCATCCAAGCAACACCGGTGCCGGGCAGGCAAGTCAAGGCGGCAGCGCGGATGCGGATACGCTGGATGCCGTGGGTAAATCGCAGAGCATCCGGACGGCACTGATTGGCGCCGGTCCCCGGGGTACAAGCGCGCTGGAGCGGTTGCTCGCCAACTGGGCCCCGACCACCCCTGAAGCCTGCCTGCACATCGACGTGATCGACCCTTATCCCGCGGGCCCCGGCCACGTCTGGCAGCCCGGACAGTCCCGTCTCTACCTGATGAACACCCAGTCCTTCTATCCCACGGTGGTCCCCGAGGATCCGCAGCTCGCGGCGCCGCTGGCCGGGCGCACCTTTGACCAGTGGCGGGAACTGCAGCGGAAGGATCCGGACCCGGCACTGTCGGCCGATGAACGCACCGAGTTGTCCGGCCTGGGTTCCGCCGACTTCCCCAGCCGTGCGCTGTACGGCCGCTACCTGAGGTCCACGCTCGAGGAGCTGCTGGAGAAGCTGCCCGCCGGGGTCACCGTGGATTTCCATCAGACCACCGCGACCTCGGTCCGGCCGGCCGCGGGCCCCGGGAACGCGGGGTTCGACGTCGCCCTCGCCGACGGTACCGAACTCACCGTCGGGTCCGTGGTGCTGGCGCTCGGCCACCTGGACTCCCGTCTCAACCCGGAGCAGCGTGAGCTCCAGGCGGCGGCGGACGAACTCGGGCTGAAGTACCTGCCGCCGGCCGCCCCGGCCGACGTTGACTGGTCCGGAATTCCCGCCGTCCAGCCGGTGCTGGTGCGGGGCATGGGCCTGAACTTCTTCGACGTGATGGGCCAGCTGACCGAGGGCCGCGGCGGCAAATTCCTGCCCGCACCGGACGGGGCGGGGCTGACGTACCTGCCGTCCGGCCGGGAGCCGTCCATCATCGCCGCCTCGCGCCGCGGAACCCCGTACCGGGCGAAGGCGACCCTGGCCGGCTACTACCCGGCAGCGGTGTCGCTGAGGTACTGCACCGAGGATGCGCTCGCCAAGTTCGCCGCCGCCGGGATCCTGCCCGCTTTCGACCACGACCTGTGGCCCCTGCTGCACCGGGATGTCGTGTGGGCCTACTACTCCACCCTGGCGCGCACGCACCCGGACGCCGTGGGCGCGGACCCGGCCGGCTTCCTGGCCGGACTGGAGGAGGCGCTCCAGCCGCACGCCCACTCCACCGTGAAGTGGGAAGAGGCCGCCGGCGCGGTGATCGACGCCCACGTCCGCCCTGCCTACCGGCTGGACCTGCTGGGACTTGCCGCGCCGCTGGCGGGCCGCAGCTTCGCGTCCCGGGCGGAACTGGATGCCGCCGTCGTCGACTATCTGCTCGACGACGCGAGGCGCTCCGCGCTCGGTGAGGACGATCCGGTGAAGATGGCGATCGGCGCCCTGCATCACGGCCGGGCAGTGCTGAAGACGGCCGTGGCCGACGGCGGCATCACCGAACAGTCCTGGGTCGCCGGCCTGCGCGGCTGGTTTGAGTCCTTCGTGGAAGGGCTCGCGAGCGGCCCGCCGGCCCTCCGTGCCGAGCAGCTTGCGGCCCTGGCCCGCGCCGGCGTGGTCAGCTTCGTGGGACCGGACCCCAAGTTCGGCGTCGACCGCAAGGCCAGGGCGTTCACGGCCGCCTCCCCATGGGTGGCCGGGCGGGACGGCGGCGGCGGTGAGGCAGTACAGGCCGCGGTGCTGATTGAGGCGCTGGCCCCTGCCAACCGGGTGGCGATCAACGCGTCGCCGCTGCTGGAGCAGTTGCTCGCGGACGGCCTGGTGCGCCCGCGCCTCACGATGAGCGTGGAAGGCACGCCCGTGCAGAGTTCCGGGCTGGAGGTGCTCCCGCATCCCTACCGGCCCGTCGGTGCGAACGGATCGGTCACGGAGGGGATCTACGTGCTGGGCCTGCAGCTCTCCGCCGCGCAATGGGGCACCGCCATCGCCGCGGAGGCGCGGCAGCAGCAGGGGCCGGTCTACCGCAGCGGACAGCGCACGCTGCGCGACGCTGACGAGATTGCCCGGGACATCCTCGCCCGGTAGCGCCCTGGTTCTCGGCGCCGGGGTGGATGCCGCGGGTTTCGGAGCGTTCGTCCGGGTCCGGATCCAGTCCGAGGGATGGTGCCTCATCCGCCACAGCAGCCCCGCCCGGGTTAGTGGAGTGGCCGACCCCAGGGCCAACGAAAAATGAGCATGTCCCCTCCCCGGGCCGGGCAGTGGACACTTGCACAATATGTCCACCGCTCCGGCCGGGGGAGGGGCATGCTCACTGAGGCTGGGCTACGGAACTAGCCCTTCAGGCATTTCCGGTACGCGGCCATTGCCGTGCCGTAGTTGGCCTGACCCACGAGGTCCGCGGGCCGCTTCGGCTTGACCGGCGCGGTGCACTGCGGCGGGACCGGCACGCTGGCCGCGACCAGCACGTCCGCCTTCACCACAGTGCCGGACTCGACGGCGGTGAGCACCAGGGTGCCCGTGCCCGCAACAGCGCCGGCCGGCACCAGCACGCTCACGGTGGCCGCGCCGGCGGAAACCGGCACCGTCCCGAGCGCGGTCACGGTGCCCGCGGCGTCGGCGAACTCGGCCCGCAGCGAGGTGTTGGCCGGGCTGCCGAGCGAGGTGAGGTCCAGCTTGGAGACCGCCAGGGTGATCGGCTCCCCGCTCTTGACCTCGGCCGCGGTGGTGTTCACCACGGCCACGGAACGGCGCGCGAAGTCCGGCGAGACGGGCGTGTGCGTCTGCAGGTACTTGATCCACGCGTCGCGGTCTACCAGCCCTGAGTCCTTGGTGCCGGTGCCGGACTTGAAGATGCGGAAGTTGTCGCCGCCGGTGGCCAGGAAGCTGAACGTGCCGATCCGGTAGGACTTCGCCGGATCGATCAGCGCACCGTTGACCCGGATCGCGGTGATCCGGTCACCCGCGGCGCGGGCTGCGTCGTAGGTGTAGTTGACGTTCTTGGACAGGCCCAGCTGCTGGTAGGCGCGGCTGGGGACCGTGCCGTCCGGGTTGGTCTGCCACTGCTGCTCCAGCAACGTCTTGAACTGCGCGCCCGTGAGCGTGGTGGTCCAAAGGTTGTTCACGAACGGCAGGACCGCGTTGGCCTCGGCGTAGGTGATGGTGCCGTCCGGTGCGTAGTAGAGCTCGTTGCGCAGGCCGCCCGGGTTGACGACGCCGATTTCTGCGGCGCCGAGCTCCGGCGCCTTGAGCGCGTCCACGAGCGAGTCCGCCACGAGGTTGCCCAGCGTGGATTCGCTCGCGCGGTCGTCACGCACGGCGGGGGTTCCGCCGAACGCCGTCGTGATGTCCGCGGTGACCTTGCCGACCGGCTGGTTGCCGATCACGGCGGCGTCGGCGACGGCCTTGTCCACGATGGTCTTGACCGCAGCCACCCGCGGGTACGCGGCGACCAGGTCGGCCGCCGGGTCCGTGGTGCGCTTGACGTTGGCCGCCTTGTAGCCGGTGACGGACATGGTCTTGGTGTCGATGGTGAGCTGGATCTGTCCGATGAACTCGCCGTAGTTGCCGGTCTGGACGATCGGACGGGTCTTGCCCGTGGGCTGCCCGGCAGAATCCAGCACGGGTGCGTCCCAGGCGTACTGCTTGTGGGTGTGGCCGTTGAAGATCGCGGCGACATCCGGGGTGACTTCCTTGACCATCTTGGCGAAGGGGCCGCCCGCGGCGACCTCCTGCTCCAGGGTGGCGCCCTCGGGAGTGCCGGAACCGGCGCCGTCGTGGTTCTCCACGATGATCACGTCGGCGAGCTTGCCCGCCTTGATCTTGGCGGCGACCCGGTTGATGGCATCGACGGGATCGCCGAACTCAAGGTCCGCGATCCCGGCAGGGGTGACCAGGGACGGCACTTCCTGCGTGACCGTGCCGATCACGGCGACCTTGATCCCGTTCATGTCCAGAACGGTGTATTCGGGCAGCGCCGGCTCGGTGGTGCCCTTCTGGTAGACGTTGGCGCCGAGGTACGGGAACTTTGCGTTGCCGCCGCCGGCGATGACCCGGTCGCGCAGGTCGGCCCAGCCGCCGTCGAACTCGTGGTTGCCCACGGCCGAGGTGCGGAGGTCCAGGGCGTTAAGGACATCGATGGTCGGCTGGTCCTTGGCGACGGCCGAGGCAAACAGCGAGGCGCCGATGTTGTCGCCGGCGGAGAGGAACGCGGTGGCGCCGGGGGCCGCGGCGGCCCGGAGCTTCTCGATCGTTCCGGCGAACAGCACCGTGTTGGAATCGATGCGGCCGTGGAAATCGTTGATGCCCAGGAAGTTCAGGTCAACGCTGGCCGGGGTGGTGGGCAGGTCCAGTCCGACGACGACCGGATCGTGGTCGCTGGCGCGGAACTGGTTCGGAGCGTAGTAGTCGGTGACGTTGTTGTTGTAGCGGCTGTATTCCAGCGCCACCGACTCCACCGAGTTGATGTTCCAGATGTCCGCGCCGGTGACGACGGCGTTGGCCGCCGGCGAGGCGAGGATGTGGTCCAGTGAGCCCACCAGGCCGCCGAAGAGGTAGGAGTGCTTGGCGCTGCCGTCGGCGTTCTTGGCCCTTTCGTCCTGGTTGACGTACCCGGCCGCCGTGAGGACGTTGATCGGGTCCTCCTTGGCGTAGGAGTTGAAGTCGCCGATTAGGAAGACCTTGTTGGTGCCCTTGGACTTCTGCAGCTCGTCGGAGAAGGCCAGCAGGGACTGCGCCTGGGCGGTGCGGGCGAGGTTCGAGGCGCCCTGGCCCTTGTCGGTGTCGTCCGGCGTTGCAGCCGAGCCCTTGGACTTGAAGTGGTTGGCGATCGCGATGAACTTCTTGTCATCGGCCGCGCCGACCGGCTTGAAGACCTGGGCCAGCGGCTTGCGGGCACTGGCGAAGGCAGCTGTGTCGTTGTGGATGATGGATTCGCCCAGCGGCTCCGCCGCGGCCTTCTTGTAAATGAAGGCGGTGCGGATCATGTCCTCATCGGCCAGCGGGGGTGCGTTGGCGGGGGTGCGGACGTAGTCCCAGATGCCGGGGGTTGCGACGTTCAGGGCGTCGACCAGCTTCGCCAGGGCGTCGTCCCGGTTCTTGCCGAACTGGGCCGAGTTCTCGACCTCCATCAGGGTGACGACGTCGGCGCCGGACTTGGAGATGGCGGCAACAATCTTGTCCTGCTGGCGCTTGAGGTTTTCGGCGTTCGAGGCGCCGCGGACGTTGCAGCCGCCGCTGACGGTGATGGGGTTGCCCGCCCGGTCCGTGTAGAACTTGCAGCCGGCGACCTGGTCGCCGGTGGTGGGGAAGTAGTTGAGCACGTTGAACGAGGCAAGCTTGAGGTTGCCGCCCACCGCCGTCGGGGCCTCGGCGCGGGTGGCGCCGAAGCCGGCCGGCTGGACCGTGTCCGCGTTGGCGGCGGTCAGCTGGGTCAGCGGCTGGAACTTCCAGGCGCTGTTGGCGTAGCTGAGCACCACGTTGGTCTTGAACGTCACCGGCGCGCCCACCCGGACGTGATCCGCGGTGGTCAGGTACGGCAGCGTCAGTGCCTTGTTGGTGGCGTCCTTGAGGAAGTTGGTGCTGGCGCCGTCGTCGAGCTTGATGCCGCGGGCGGCGTTGGCCGCGACGGTGGCGGTGTATTCGGCGGAGCCGTAGGGGGCGACGGCGGTGGGCTGCTCCAGCGGGGTGGTGCCGCCGGCCAGGCCGATTTCGCCGTACTGGTTCAGCGAGTAGTTGTCCGCAACAGTGACCGGCCCCTGCGGCGTCAGCAGCATGGCCTCGAGGGATTCGCGGAACGCCTCGTCGGCCGGAAGGGCGAAGCCGGTGGCCTTGACCTCGGGGGCGGCGTCCGTCAGCTTAGTGACTCCGGCGGCGCCGGCGACGTTGAGCTGGGTCATGCCGTAGTACTCGGCAACGTCGCCGGTGACCTCGACGTAATCGCCGATCTGCACTCCGGCGACGGCGGACGGCGCGTAGACGAAGATGGCGTCCGACGCCGTGTGGTTGGCCGGGGTCAGATCGCCGCCGGTTCCGGGCGTCTGGATGTAGAAGCCTGCGAAGCCGCCTGTCGGGAAGGTCGCCGTGACCTTTCCGCGGGTGGTGACGGAGGTGCCGGCGAGCGGGCTGGCCGCGCCGGTGCCCTGGATCTCCGCGATGCTCTTGGCCGTCGGGGGAGTGACCGGTCCCGGATCAACCGGGGCGGTTTCACCGTTGGCCGCCTTAGGCGTGATGGCGCCGTTAAGCGTGAAGTCAGCGGCGTTGTTGTTGCTGTCCGCACCGCCGCTGCGGTTCATGCTCTTGACATCGGTGTTGCCCGACGGCGCCGTTGCCGCCTGGGTTTCGAAGGTGTTGGAGCTGCCGTAGCCGAGCAGGTCGGCGACGTTCGTGGGTTCGACGACGGAGCCGGTGGCCAGCGTAGTCAGGGCGGTGGCCTGCTTGGCCAGGACGATCGTTCCGCCGGCGCCGGCCGGGTTGAAGCCGGTGGCGGTGACGTCCGCGGCGGGCAGATCAAGTCCGGCGGTGCCGTTGCTGCCACCCTTTAGCAGGTAGTACCCCTTGGCGGCGACGGTGCCGGACAGGGGCACCGTGGTGCTCGGGGCGGTGGTGCCCGTGGCGGAGCGGTACTGGATGGACCAGCCGTCCAGCGCGACCGGGGCGTCCGAGGTGTTGTACAGCTCCACGAACTTGTTCTTGTAGGCCGCTCCGGCGCTGCCGCCGCTGAGGTAGGCCTCGTTGACGATGACCGGCGAAGTTCCGGCGGCTGCCGGTGAGACCTCCAGTGCGGCGGCGGGCAAAGCGGTCAGCGGCGCTGCGATGAGCCCCGCGGACAGTGCTGTGCCCAGCGCTGTTTTCCAAGGTGTGATTTTCATCCGCTCTAACTCTCATTAGGGTGCCCGGGTAAGGGCTGGGTGCGATGTCCGGGTAGGTGGCCCGCGGACCGGCCGGTCTGCTCCTGGTCAAGCAGATCCCGGCACAGCAAAACAGGGGTGAATGAACACAGGGTGGATTGAGTGTGCATTCGGCGAGACGGCCCCCAGCGGAACGCCTCACAGCCGGCACGGAACCCCAACAAGGTGCCCCAGCGACGGTGTTGGTAGAGCTTTTTTGACTGCCCGGCCGTCCCCCTGGCCCGGGCACTCAAAAGAATACCGGCCAGTAGGCGCTTGGGAAGCGGCTGGCCGGTATTTCTTGTGGCAATTTTTCCAAAGGATTTAGTTGGCGCCCTGGCTCAGGCGTTAGGGGCGGCGGAAAGGCTCCGCCCGGAGCGCCGGTTCAGGCCTGGTTGAAGCGGACCATGTTGCCGGACGGGTCGCGGAAGGCGCAGTCCCGCGGTCCCCACGGTTGCACGATGGGTTCCTGGAGGACTTCCGCGCCGGCGCCGCGGACAGCCTCGAAGGTGGCATCGAGATCGTCCGTGCGGAACACGATCACGGGCAGGACGCCCTTGGTGAGCAGTTGCTGGAGCGCGTCGCCGTCGTCCTTGGAACGGCCGGCGTGCGGGGGAGAGAGCACGATCTCCAGATCAGGCTGTGCGGCGCTGCCGAGGGTGACCCAGCGGTGGCCGTCCGAGCCGACGTCGTTGCGCACCTCCAGGCCCAGCACGTCGCGGTAGAAGGCGAGCGACTCGTCGACGTCGTTGACGGTGATTTGTGCGTACTGCAGTGAAATGTTCATGACTCACACGCTACGACGGCGGGAGCGGGGGCGCTTCTTCAATCCTGCTCGGCTTCCGCGACGGCCGCGTGTGCTGCCGGGCGACGCAGGACGGCATGGCCTTCACCGCACGGTGTTCCCGGTCGCGGTACGCGCTGGGGGCCATCCCGACGATCTCTGTGAACCGGGAACTGAAGGAGCCCAGCGAGGTGCAGCCGACTTCCATGCAGGCGTCGGTCACGCTGGCACCGGCTCGCAGCAGCGCCATGGCGCGTTCGATCCGCCGGGTCATGAGGTAGTTATAGGGCGTCTCGCCGTAGGCCGCCTTGAACTGGCGGGAAAAGTGCGCGGGGGACATGAGGGCGCCGGCGGCCATGGTGGGCACGTCGAGCGGCCGGGCGTAGTCGCGGTCAATGAGGTCCCGGGCCCGGCGCAGGTGGCCCAGGTTGGCCAGCTCCTGCGGTGTCATGCCGCCATCTTAGCGCTGGTCAGGACCCGTGCGGGATGCTTCACCCGGCCGGCTATCTACTCGGCCCCGGTCTTTCACCAGGCCAGAGATTTTGCCTGTCGCGACTTGATTGCCGAAATCTGGCCGCAGTTCGAGCACGTGATCCGGTAGGTCTTGGAGGTGGTGAAGATGGGGATGAAAAACAGCGTGAACTTGGTGGCGCGTTGTTGCAGGTGGTGGTGAACGAACTGGCCGCAGTGCTGGCAGGTGGCCAACCGTCCGGGCAGGTCGTTGAGGACAGTCTTAAGGCCGAAAAGGAGGAACATTGCGTGGCACCTTTCGAAAGCGGTTAGGCCGTGGGCGACAGGCGGGCTGCAAGGCCCGTCAGCAGGATGGTGATGCCTTCGTCCAGCTCGGCCATTCCGTCGTAATCGGCGAGGACCGGCGCCAGGGCCCGGAGTCGGGGAAATTCCTTCGGCGGCAGCCGGTGCAGGCCCAGGCGGAGAAGAGCCTCATTTTCCTCGGGATCCACGATGAATTCCTGCAGTTCATTGAGGATGTGGCCGTACAGGTAGCCGTAGTAGGCGCGATAGACGTGCAGGGCGTCGGCCGGCGCGAAGCCGGCGTCGATCAGCAGCGCGAGAATCTGTTCCAGCGGACGCAGGGTCCCCAGCGGCCGGAGTCCCAGGGGCGTGGACAGGGGGCGTGTTACGAGCAACGGCACAACGTTCGGGTGCCGGAGCGCGAGCTCGCGCAGACAGTGCGCGATGCGCCGGAGCTGGGCCTGCCAGTCCGGGTCGTCGGGGACGATTTCGAGTTCGTTGAGGACGAGTTCGGAGACGCCGTCAAGCAGGGCGGCGCGGTTTTCGGCGTAGCGGTACAGGCTCATGGGGTCCCGGCCGAGTTCCTGCCCGAGCCGGCGCATGGTGAGCGCGTCCAGTCCTTCGGAGTCAACCAGCGTCAGGGCCGCGGACAGCACAAGCTCCCGGCTGAGGCGGCTCTTGGGAGCCGGGGCGGGCGCCGGCTTTTCTGCGGGGGACATGGAATCCGATCCTGTCGGGAGGGGCCGGTCCCACAACGGGGCCGTCCCTGGAAATTGATCAACAAGCTTGCTTACAGTGAAGTCTACGCCTATTGTCTACATTGTAGATACATCCTGGATGTTGCCGTACTGCGGCATCCGGACCCGCTTGGCGCCCCGTGCATGGCGTTCAAGTACCAGCTGCTGTAGCCCTCGGCGGCGCCCTGTGCACCCGGCGGAAACGAGCCACCATGGCAGATTCGCAATATGACCAGTTCCTTCAAGAAGCCACCACCTCCGACGCCGCATCCGGTTCCGTCCTCGGACGGGATTGCCTTTACGGGGTCTACACCAGCTGGTGTTTCCTGTCCCGGAGTGCGCCCCGGCCCGAAGATGCCTTCTGGGCGGCCATGAAGGAGAAAAAGATCCGTCCCGGGCATACGCCGCTGCGCATGAAGGGCCCGGCCGCCGCGGATTACATTCTCTCCAGCTTTCCCGGCCTGGTGTGAGTCGGATGGCCGCCACTTCGGGCACCTACCGGCCGGTCAGCGCCAACCAGCCCCGTGGCCGCCGTCCCTGGTGCGCTGACTGCCGCAGCGACCGGCACCTCCTCGCCGGTTCCGCTGCCGTTCTGGATGCCGGGGACGAAACCCTCGCCCTGGCTGTCACCTGCACGCGCTGCGGTCTTTCCAGGGTGCTGGCGACCACTGCAACATTTGCCGCCGCCATTGCCCGTCGGCGGAACAGGTAAGGCCGGTGGTGGCAATCTTTCGATCGCCGCCACCGGCCTCTGAACCGCGCAAAATCTGCGCTCCCGCGGAAGGTAAGAGATTCGAACTCTTGGTACGGGGTTACCGCACACTGGTTTTCAAGACCAGCTCCATCGGCCGCTCGGACAACCTTCCCTGAAGAGTAGTGTTTCATAGCCGGTAGGCAGCCACAAAAGTGGCGGCGCTCGCAGACGACGCCGGTTTGGCCACCTACTCTGGAAACGGGAGTTGCCCGCGCCGCGTGCGCGGACGCCCCGCCCGCACGAAATCAGTAAGGAATCGGGAGTTCTCCATGAAGGCTGTCTACATCTCAGAGCCCGGCGGTCCGGAGGTCCTGGAGGTCCGCGAGGTCCCGGCACCCGTTCCCGGCCAGGGCGAGGTGCTGATCGATGTGGTTGCTGCCGGGCTCAACCGGGCGGACGTCCAGCAGCGCATGGGGTTCTATCCGCCGCCCCCGGGCGCCTCGGAAATTCCCGGACTCGAAGTCTCCGGGCGAATCGCGGGCTTCGGCCCCGGTGTCACCAAGCCCTTCTCCGTCGGGGACAAAGTCGTCGCGCTGCTGGCCGGCGGGGGCTACGCCGAGCAGGTGGCCGTTCCGGCCGGGCAGGTCCTGAGGATTCCCGACGGCGTGGACCTGGTCACAGCCGCGTCGCTGCCGGAAGTCGCGGCCACGGTCTATTCCAACCTTGTCATGACGGCCCAGCTGCAGGCCGGGGAAACGGTGCTCATCCACGGGGCCACCGGCGGCATCGGCACCATGGCCATCCAGCTGGCGAAGGCCCTCGGCGCTCGCGTGGCGACCACCGCGGGCACCGCGGAGAAAGTCGGCACGGCGAAAGCCTTCCTCGGTGCCGACATTGCCATCAATTACGCCGAGGAGCACTTCCCCGAGAGCCTCCGTGCCCAGAACGGCGGGAAGGGCGCCGACGTCATTCTCGACGTCGTGGGCGCCAAGTACCTCGGACAGAACGTGGACGCCCTGGCGGAATATGGCCGGCTCGTCGTCATCGGGCTGCAGGGCGGCACGAAGGGCGAACTGGACCTCGGACAGCTGCTGCGGAAACGGGCGGCCATCATCGCCACCTCGCTCCGTCCCCGCCCGGTGGAGGAAAAGACGGTCATCATGAACGCGGTCCGCGACGCCGTGTGGCCGCTGCTCGCCGACGGCCGGATCCGGCCGCTCGTGGCGAAGACCTTTCCCCTCGACCAAGTCCAGGCAGCCCACCGGTACTTCGACTCCGGTGAGCACGTGGGCAAGGTCCTGCTCGTCACCTAGCCCCCTGTGACGGACAGCATACGCGGATTGGCATATGCGAAGTGGCTGTCCCGGGTAAACGACGATAATGTAATTCCATACGCGGTATACACGCGTCTTGGGGCGCGTGTATGCTGTCGTCCTGCTACCGTCGGGGGCACCATGTCTATCCGCCACAGCCTTCTCGCGCTGCTGCAGGACCGGCCGCGCTACGGGTATCAGCTCAGGACCGAGTTCGAGGATCGCACCGGCTCCTCCTGGCCCCTCAACATCGGGCAGGTTTACACCACCCTCGACCGCCTCGAACGTGATGGACTCGTCCAAAAAGACGGCGCAGACGGTGAAGGCCACATCGTCTACAGCATTACCCCGGCTGGCCTCGCCGAGGTCCGGGACTGGTTCCACGCTCCCGTGGGCCGTTCCAATCCGCCGCGCAACGAACTGGCCATCAAGCTCGCCCTCGCGCTGACGCTGCCCGCCGTCGACGTCGGCGGACTCATCCAGGCACAGCGCGCCGTCTCCATCCGGGCGCTGCAGGAGTACACCAAGTCCCGGCGCGAGGCCGTGGTGCATCCTCGCCCCGCGGACACGGCCAGGCTGCTGGTCCTCGACTCGCTGATCTTCCAGACCGAGGCAGAGGTCCGCTGGCTGGACCTCTGCGAAGCCCGCCTCATGCAGCTGGCCGGGCCGGCCTGACAAGCACCCCCGTTGTGACGCCGTTCACCGCGGACTATGCACCGCTTGGCGAGCCGCCGGGCGTCCCGGCCCCGGGTCCATGTCCATTCGGATGCCGCGTTGATAGGGTGCCATGGGGCAGATCTGACTGCTGATCTGTCAGATGGGGTTTCTCAAGGAGGAGACATGGGCACAATGCCAGATGGCGGGCCAAACACCGCACGAGTCGACGACGGCATCACGCCGGTTCCGGGCCTTCCGGCTACGGCCGTCGACGAATCCGTCCGCGAAGCGGAAGAGCGCAAATGGACACCGGCGAAAATCGCGCTCTGGGCGGCGATCGCACTGCTGGGCGGCGTCGCCTGGTTCATGCTCGCGATCGTCCGCGGTGAGACGGTCAACGCGATCTGGTTCGTGTTCGCCTCGGTCTGCACATATCTGATCGGCTACCGCTTCTATTCCAAGGTCATCGAGCGGTACATCACCAAGCCGAACGACCGCCGCGCCACCCCTGCCGAATACAAGGCGGACGGCAAGGACTACGTCCGGACGGACCGCAACGTGCTGTTCGGCCACCACTTCGCCGCCATCGCAGGCGCCGGCCCGCTCGTCGGCCCGGTCATCGCGGCCCAGATGGGCTACCTGCCCGGCACCATCTGGATCATCATCGGCGTCGTCCTCGCCGGCGCCGTCCAGGACTACCTGGTGCTCTTCTTCTCCATGCGCCGCGGCGGACGGTCGCTCGGCCAGATGGCGCGCGAGGAACTCGGCGTAATCGGCGGCACCGCCGCCCTCGTCGCCACCCTGCTGATCATGGTGATCATCGTGGCCATCCTGGCCCTCGTCGTCGTCAACGCCCTCGGCGAAAGCCCCTGGGGTGTGTTCTCCGTCGGCATGACGATCCCGATCGCCCTCTTCATGGGCGTCTACCTGCGCTACCTCCGCCCCGGCAAGGTCATGGAAGTCTCGCTCATCGGCTTCGTGCTGCTGATGGCCGCCATCATCGGCGGCGGCGCCGTGGCCGGCACCGAGTGGGGTGCCGCGTTCTTCCACCTGGACAAGGTCACCATCGCCTGGGGCCTGATCATCTACGGCTTCATCGCCGCGATCCTGCCCGTGTGGCTGCTGCTGGCACCGCGCGACTACCTCTCCACATTCATGAAGATCGGCGTGATCGTGATGCTGGCCCTGGCCATCATCGTGGTGCGGCCCGAAATCACGGTCCCGGCGTTCAGTGAGTTCGCCTCGCGCGACAACGGCCCGGTCTTCTCCGGGGCCGTGTTCCCGTTCCTGTTCGTGACCATCGCCTGCGGCGCCCTCTCCGGCTTCCACGCCCTGATTTCCTCCGGCACGACGCCGAAGCTCATCGAAAAGGAACGCCAGACCCGCCTGATCGGCTACGGCGGCATGCTGATGGAATCCTTCGTCGCCATCATGGCGCTCGTGGCGGCGATCTCGATCGACCGCGGTATCTACTTCGCCATGAACGCCCCGGTCGCCCTGACCGGCGGCACCGTCGAATCGGCCGCGCAGTGGGTCAACAGCCTGGGCCTGGCCGGAGTCAACATGACCCCGGATGTACTCGCCCAGACTGCCAAGGACGTCGGCGAGCAAAGCATCATCTCCCGCTCCGGCGGCGCTCCCACGCTCGCCGTGGGCCTGGCGCACATCATGCAGCAGTTCATCGGCGGCACCGCGATGATGGCCTTCTGGTACCACTTCGCCATCATGTTCGAGGCGCTCTTCATCCTCACGGCGGTCGACGCCGGCACCCGCGTCGCGCGGTTCATGCTGCAGGACTCGATCGGCAACTTCGTGCCGAAGTTCAAGGACCACTCCTGGCGGCCGGGGGCCTGGCTCGCCACTGCGGTGATGGTCGCCGCGTGGGGCCTGGTGCTGCTGATGGGCGTCACCGACCCGCTGGGCGGCATCAACACGCTGTTCCCGCTGTTCGGCATCGCCAACCAGCTGCTGGCGGCCATTGCCCTGTCGGTGGTGCTCGCCATCGTTGCCAAGCGCGGCACCTTCAAGTACCTCTGGATCGTGGCGCTGCCGCTGGCCTTCGCGTCCGTCGTCACCATCACCGCGAGCTTCTACAAGATTTTCTCGCCGGTCCCCGCCGTCGGGTACTTCGCCAACAACGCGGCGTTCGCCAAGGCACTGGCCGACGGAAAGACCTCCTTCGGCACGGCCAAGACGCAGGCCGCCATGGAAGCCGTCGTCCGCAACACGATGATCCAGGGCTGGCTTTCGATCATCTTCGTGGTGCTGAGCATCATCGTCATCATCACGGCCCTGATCGCGACGGCAAAGGCCTTCCGCAATGCCTCCGCCGGCATCGCCAACGTCGAATACGAGGACCCGGCCCAGCCGTCCCGCGTGTTCGCGCCGGCCGGGCTGTTCCCGACCGCGGCCGAGCGGGAGCTGGACGCGGAGTGGAAGAAGCTGCCCGCAGACCAGCGGCTCGAACACGCCGCACGGCACTGACGGTTGCTGCCATGAATGCACTCGTAGCGGGATTCCGGGGCTTTGCTGAGTACTTCAGCGGTGTCCTCGGTGCCGATGCCTACAAGAAGTACCTGGAGCACCATGAGGCCTCCGGCCACGACGGTCCGCCGATGTGTGAACGGGACTTCTGGCGCGACCACACGGACCGCCAGGACAGCAACCCGCAAGGCCGTTGCTGCTGACACCGCTGTCGCAATCCGGAAGGCGCCGTCGGGAACACCCGTTCCCGACGGCGCCTTCCGCCGTTTACGGGATACGACGCCGGGGACTGCGCAGGCGCCTAACCGCGCACTGCGCAGGCGCATAACCGCGCACTGCGTAGGCGCTTCGCAGGGGACGGCACGGGGCGTCATCCACCCCTGCCCTTCGCTGCCGCGCGTGAGAGTATGAAGCCATGAGCGATCCGATCGACACTCAGTCCGGCGACGACACTCCGGTGGAGGGCATCACCACGTCCGCCCCGCCGCAGGACGCACCCGACACCGAAGCGGCGGCCACGGGCCCGGCCCAGGGCCCCTCGGATTCCCGCGGGCCGGGCGTGCGCAACCGGGCCAGCCACCTGCAGGACCTGGTGGACGAACCCGCCAAGGTCATGCGGATCGGCACCATGTTGAAGCAGCTGCTCGACGAGGTGAAGTCCGCCCCGCTGGACGACGCGGCGCGGATCCGGCTGGCAGAAATCCACGAACGCTCGATCAAGGAACTGGAAGACGGGCTCGCGCCCGAGCTGGTGCAGGAACTCGAGCGGATCCATCTGCCGTTCCCCGAGGACGGCACCCCTTCCGACGCGGAATTGCGCATCGCCCAGGCCCAGCTGGTCGGTTGGCTGGAAGGACTCTTCCACGGCATCCAGACCGCGATCGCGGCCCAGCATGCCGCCCGGGAGCACGCGGCCGCGCAGCTGCAACTCCGCCAGCTGCCGCCCGGCACCATGATCGCGCCCGGCGTCATCATCGGGGAAAACGGCGAACCGCAACGCGCCGCCGAGCCCCAGCCCGGCGCGGATCCCACGCAGCCGGTCCGACCCGCCGACCCGGACCACGGTCCCGGCCAGTACCTCTAGGCCACCGTTGGGTTTCTTTAGCGCGGCACGGCAGGGACGCAAGGACGACGCCGAACTCGGCAAGGGCCTGTGGCGGCGCGCCCACGACCGGTTTGTCCGGGGACTGGACCGGTACCACCAGGTCCTCGAAGGCGTCGAGGATGAGGCCCTCTACGCGGAGCTGGTCGAGATCGCCAACGAACTGTCCGCCCTGGCCGGGCGGGTCCGGCAGATCTGCGTTGAGGCTCAACGCCGCTCGCCCAGCGACGGCCTCGACATCCCTGGAGCCCTGGCCGGCGTGCACCGTTCCCTGTCCACGGCCGGCAACTCGCTGGCCATGACCGCGGAAGCAGCGGCGATGCTGCGCCTCGCCGTCGGGCCGGTCCCGGTCGGTGCGGCGTCCGTGCGCCGCCGCGCGGAGTCCGTCGTGGAACACATCGACGACGCCGAACGGCGGCTCGCGGACGCAGCAACGCAAGGCTGATGTTGCGCCCACATCGCGGCGGGTGACCGGGTCGAAACACCGGGTGCTAAGGATATTCCGGGTTAAGCGCCTAGCTTAGCGGCGTCAAAACACTGGCCTGAGGGGCAGCCGCTTGGCAGGATGGACGAATGACTTCTTCACCCGAACTGACATTCAATGACGGCAACACCATCCCGCAGCTCGGCTACGGCGTGTGGCAAGTTGAGGACGACATCGCCGAGAAGGTCGTCGTCCAGGCGTTCGAGGCCGGCTACCGGCACATCGACACCGCCAAGATCTACGGAAATGAAGCCGGGGTAGGCCGCGCGATCCAGCGTTCGGGCCTGAAGCCGGAGGAAATCTTCATCACCACCAAGCTGTGGAACGCGGACCAGGGCTACGAGTCCACCCTGAAGGCGTTCGAGGAATCCATGGAACGCCTTGGCCTCGAGACCCTGGACCTCTACCTTATCCACTGGATGCAGCCCAAGCAGGACAAGTACGTTGACACCTGGAAGGCGCTCATCGAGCTGCAGAAGCAGGGCCGCGTGAAGACCATCGGAGTCTCCAACTTCACCAAGGAGGGGCTGCAGCGCCTGATCGACGAAACCGGCGTGGTTCCGGCGATCCACCAGATCGAGCTGCACCCGTTCTTCAACCAGGCGGAGCTGCGTGAATTCAACGCATCCAAGGGCATTCTCACCGAGGCATGGTCGCCGCTGGGCCAGGGCGGCGAGCTGCTGGAAAGCCCGGTCATCGCCCAGATCGCGGCCAAGCACAACGCCACGCCGGCGCAGGTGGTCATCGCCTGGCACCTCGCGATCGGCAACGTCGTGATCCCCAAGTCCGTCACCGAATCGCGGATCCGCGAGAACTACGCGGCCCTGGACGTCACCCTTGACGAGACGGACGTGCAGGCCATCAACGGTCTGGACCGCTCCGCAGAGGGCGCCGGCCGCATCGGTGCAGACCCGGCGGTCTCAGACTTCGCCTAGCCATCCCGGTGAATTAGGGGTTCCTCCCAAGAGGTAAGAAGTGAGCGGTCCAGGGCTATTGGCCCTGGACCGCTCTTTTCGTCGGTCTTCTTTGCATCGGCTACAGGTGGTTTTCGCGCAGTCAGGCGCCGGGACTGCAGGGGGCGACGTCGAAGGCCCCGTCCGGAGCGTCGGCGAAGGCGCGGATCTTTGCGATAAGTGCCCGCGTGGCGGAATCCTTTTCAAGCTGGGCGTAGACCGGGGCCGCCGCAGCTTCGAATGCTGCGATCTGCTCGTCCGTGGCTGCGACGATCGTGCCGCCGCTTCGGCAGTAGGCTGCCGCCTCGTCGGCGGTGTGGACCATGGAGCTCGTTACTGCTTCCCGGGTCTTCGCGGCCGCCTCCATCAGGATCCGCCGGTCGTCTGCGGCCAGGTGCGAATAGGTCTTGGTGTTAATGGCCAGCGAGTTGACCTTTACGTACAGCGGCAGATTCCCCGTGGTTGTGCTGGGCCGGGGAAAGGTTCCGGCCCGGGTGAAGGATGACTCGGCGGCCTTAACCGTGCCCTTGTTCAGCGCGTCGGTGAAAAGTTCCCCCGCCAGTGACTGCGGCCTGGCTCCCAAGGCCTTCAGGGTCGCGTATCCCGTGCTGGAACCGGGGGCGCGGACAACTTTTCCGGCCAGGTCCGCCGGTGCCGTTACGGGTCCGTCGAAGGAAAAGAGCATCCGCGGTCGGTCGGGCAGCAGGGCGAGCCCGGTGAGTCCGATCGGCCTCAGCCCTGCCATCATGCTGCCGGCGATCTCCGGCGCGACAATCTTCGCCACCACCTGGTCCGAGGCCCGGAGGAAAGGCGCCGAGAGTGCCGTGAAGGACAGGACACCCTCCGACTCCCAGGTCCGGGTGGGGACCAGCGCCATGTCGAAGTCGCCGCCTTCGGTGGATTGGGCCACGGCCTGGTCCCATGCGCCTGCTTCGTCGGCGGCCGCCCTGAGCACGAGTTCGATCCGGATCGACCCGCCGGAGAGTTCCTTCACCTGGCTGGCGAATTCCCGGACTTGCGCTGCGGAATGACCGTCGGGACCGCCAGCGGTGGCCAGGGTCAGGACCATCGCGTCAGCGGACTGCTGATCAGCCTGCGAAAGTCCGCTGGCCCCGCATCCGGCCGCCGCCAGGACTAGGGCTGCCGCCGCCATGATCGCCGCACCACGCATCCGTGCTTGCATGCTGGCCTCTTTTCGGGTCCAAGGCGAAGCTCCCAACGTAGCTGACACCAGAAGAGGAAGCCTCCACTCCGAAAGTTACTCCTTCGGGACGTCCGCCAACAGGCCATCCGGACGGACTTCCGGGCTCCCTGACGAGCCAGGACCTTCGCACGAGGTCCGAGGTTGCCCTCCCGTCTACGCTGCGGCCCGGCCCTGACGCGGCAGCACGGCGTCGATGACCGCCCAGCCGTGTTCGTCCTGGATGCGCCGGCTGGCAAAGCGCTCAGCCCCAGCGGCGTCGTCGAACGCTTCGGTGCGGATCCGGCCGCACTCGGTGTCCAGGTAGGTGACTTCCCAATGCTCTGCTGCGGACGGGGCTGCTGCCTGCCGGGCTGCCGTGAACTCCTGATGTTCGAAATCCTGATCCTGTTCCATGAATTAAGTCTGCAACCGCCCTCTGACAGTAAGTGGTCATCCGCCCGGCGTGTTGCCCAGCCGCAGCACCCGTTCCCGGGCCAGGTCCTCCCGGCGGCGGTCTTTCTCCGCCGTCCGGGCTGCCTGCTGCGCGGCAGCCGAGGCCAGTTCGAGCCGCTTTCGGGCCTGCCGCAGCCCGGCCTCGGCACGCGCCAGCTGTTCCCTGAGCCCGGCAGCCTCCTCCGTCAGTGCAGCCGCAGCGTCCGTCGCGTCCTCTAGTTCCCCGGATGCGCGTTCTGCCTCGGCGGCGCTGGAAAGGGCGGCGTCGGTGGCTTGCCGGAGGGCGGCCTGGGCGCGCTCCCTGGCCGAGGGGCTGGGCGCCGGCCGTTCCTGCCGGACGGCCCGCAGGCGCGGCTGGCCGGTTGCCGGAGGCGTGCCCGGAGCCGGGGGCGCAGCGTTCTCCGGGGGAGCGGCCGACGGCCTTGCCCCGGTCGCATCCGGGACGGCGACGGCGCCGTCGAGGTCAACGACGTCGACGCCGTCGGCGGAGAGCGTCCGGAGCAGCCGCCCGCTCCGGACGGCGGCAGCGGCGCCCTCGTCAGCCGTGGCCGCACGCAGGGTCTGTTCCACTTCCGCCGCGACGGTGCCGCTGATTTTCCGCCCCTGTTGCTCCGCCACGGCGCGGGCTGCGTCGACCGCGCCGGCCAGCATGGTCCGCCGTTCGCGGGAGAGGCTGCGGAGCGTTGCCGCGTCGAGGGAGGCCTGGGCCCGGCGCATTGCGAGTCCCAGCTCGGCCAGGTCACGGAGTGTTTCCGGCCGCCGCCAGGCGAGCATGTTGACGGCCCAGGCGCTCACCGAGGGTTTGGGCAGGGAGCGCACCTCCGCCGCGCGGGAGCGTAGCTCCGGCGTCGCGGGCGTTGCGGAGAGCAGTTCCTTGGCCGCGGCATTGCGGCCTGCGACAAAGCCGTCGAACGGCATCCCGTAGAGCTGCGCCGCAATGTCCGCGAGCTCACGTTTTGCCATGCAAGAATCATAGAAGCTCCGGCCCCCACGCCGGGGGCGCGCAGCACACGTCCACCGTAGGAGATTCCACGTGATTGAAATAGGCGGCCTCCCGGCCCACATCCTTCTGGTCCACGCCGTCGTTGTGCTTGGCCCGATCGCCGGCCTCGCCGCCATCGCCTACGCTGCCGTAACCCGCTGGCGGCGGTACCTGGCCTGGCCGCTGGGTGTTCTCTCGCTGGGGCTGGTTCCGGTCGCGCTCATCACCGCGCAGGCGGGGGAGCAGCTGCAGAAGGCCCGTCCATCGACGGAATTGGTCCGGGAACATGCCGAACAAGGTGACGTGCTGAAGGTGGTGTCGATCATCTTCTTCGTGATCGTCGCGGCGATGATTATCGTGAGCTTCGAACCGATCGGCCGGCGCTTCGCCTTCCTCGGCGGCCTGCGCGAAAACCGGGTCCTGCGGACCGTCTTGCTGGTTGCAGGAGCCTTGGCCGGCGCCTTCTTCCTGTACCAGAGCATCATCACCGGGCACTCCGGCGCCGCGTCCGTGTGGGCACGCTGACGGTGCGCTGACGGTGCACTGACCATTCCGAGGGGCGCGCCCGGGCCTCAGGCCCGGCGCGCCCTTCGCACTGTCATGAGCAGCAGCACCAGGGCAGCCGCCTGCAGCGCGGCGACCGCTGCGATCAGCGCGGGCCACGCCCCGTAGAGGGCGCCATAGAGCGCGCCGCCGGCCAGCGCGCCGGCTCCCTCGAAAGCCGCGAAGACCCCGTACGCCGATCCCTGCCGCGGCTCCGGCACGAGGTCCGCCACGAGCGCCTTGACCGTCGAGTCCTGGATTCCGGTGGCGGCGCCCCAGCTGGCCACGCCAGCCACCACCAGGGCCACGCCGGTGGAGAATGCCAGTACGGGCACGGCCGCAATCAGCACCGGCAGCGCCAGCAATACGGCCGGGCCCGCGCGGTCGTAGAGGAAGCCGCTCCCCAGCGCGCCGAGTGCCGCCGCGCCCATGGCCGCGGCGTAGAGCAGCGGCACCACGGGCGCCGGAACCGCCACAGCAGCGGTCAAATGGTAGGAAATCACGCCGAAAGCCACCAGACCCGCACTCCAAAAGAAGGCGCACACCGCGAACAGCAGGAAAACGCCGGTGAACAACGACGGCGGTTTGCCCGCCGTTCCAGGCGGCGCCGGAGTGCCGCCGGGCTCCGCGACGCGGCGGCGCAACCAGAGCAACAGCGCGAGCGCCACCACAGCGGGAACAGCCAGGACCGCGAAAGCGGCCGAGATGAGGCCGGTGGCCGCCAGCACGGCCGCCACGATCAGCGGACCGAGGAGCGCGCCGGTGAGATCCAGGGACTTGTGCACGGCGAAGCCGCGGCCGCGCCCCACCCGCTTGGCCACTGAGGCGAGCAGCACGGTCTTTGCCGGGCTCCGCACGGCCTTGCCCACCCGGTCCCCGATGATCAGCGCCGACGCCAGGACCAGCCCGGCGGCACCCGCGGCCGGGGCGACGGCCAGCAGCGGCACGCAGAGCGCCGTCAGGGCGTAGCCCGCCAGCGTGAAGGTCCAGTACCGGCGGGTGCGGTCCGCCCAGGGCCCAAAGACCAAGCGCAGGCCCTGCGCCGCTGCCTCGGCCCCGCCGGTGACAAGCCCTACGATGAGCGCGGAGGCGCCGAGCTGCGCCAGCAGCGGTCCGGCGAGCGGGCGGGCGCCGTCGGAGACGACGTCGGTCGCCAGGCTGACCAGCCCGAAGCCCACCACCGTGCCCCACGGCCGGCGGCCGCCTGCCCGTGATGCAGTGGGGGACGCGGCCGGTGCCGGTCCCGGTGCTGCCATCCCGGGTCCGGTCGGCGTCGCGGCGGGGTCCGGCCCGGGAGGGGCGGGCACCTCGCGCTCAGGCCGGTCCATTTCCCAAGGGTCGCGGACGGGGACGTGAATGACAAGAGCAGCCGGGGTCCGGGCCGTGCATGCCGCGGCCGCAGCCCCGGGCACTATTGGACCAAACGCGGGCACGCCGGCCGCTACGTGCCCGGCGTGCCCGTGTCGAAGTCCCCCCGGACCCGGACCCGGACCCGCATCCCGGGCCGGACCGGACCGCGTGGGCGGACAGCAAAGAACCCCTGGAAATCAATGATTTCCAGGGGTTCTTTGCTTCGAACTTCCGAGCTTCCTATCAGAATCGAACTGATGACCTTCTCATTACGAGTGAGACGCTCTACCGACTGAGCTAAGGAAGCAACCGCGTGAAACCCCGGCGAACCGGGCGGATCATGCAAGAGACAACTGTAATGGAGTCCCCGCGCCCGGGTCAAAATGAGCCGCGAGGGTGCCGTGGACCGGTCAGCAGACGGTGTTGTCCGCCGGTGTCTTGCCGTCCACGAGGTACCCGTCCACGGCCTTCTCAACGCAGCTGTTGGAACGGCCGTAGGCGGTGTGGCCCTCGCCCTTCCAGGTCAGCAGCGCGGCGGTGCCCAGTTGCTTGCGCAGGGCGACGGCCCATTCGTACGGTGTGGCGGGGTCGCCGGTGGTGCCCACGACCAGGATGTCGGCCGTGCCCTTGTACTGGGCCGGAGCCGGGGTGCGGAGGCTCTTGTAGGGCCAGTCCTTGCAGCTCGTGCCGCCGTACGCAAAGTAGTAGCCCAGAGTGGGGGAGAGTTGGCGGAGCCGCTTCTCCTCGGTCCGCATCGCCGCCGTGCCGGTTTCCATCGAGTAGTCGAGGCAGTTGATGGCATTGAAGGCGAACGCAGAGTTTGCCGAGTAGGTGCCGTTCGGCTCGCGGTCCGCGCCGAAGTCGGACAGCCGGAGCATCGGGGACAGATCGCCTTTCATCGCGCTGTCCAGGGCCTGGGTCAGCACGGGCCAGTTGTCGTCGTTGTAGAACGGCAGGATGAAGCCGCTGACGAACATGGACGCGTTGACCAGCCGGCCGTCCTTGGCCGGCTGCGGGTTGGCTTCCACGGCCGCGATGAGGTCCTGGATCTGCCGGACGGCCTCGTCCGGGGTTCCGCTCAACGGGCAGCCGCTGTTTTGGAGGCAACTGGTCGCATAGGCGTGGATGGCCTTCTCGAAAGCCTTCGCCTGGCCTGCGGTCAGCTCCTCATTGCTCAGGGAGGGGTCCAGGGCGCCGTCCAGGACCATCCGGCCCACGTTGTCCGGGAAAAGCGAGGCGTAGGTCGAGCCGAGGAAGGTGCCGTACGAGTAGCCCAGGTAGTTCAGCTTGGTGTCGTTCAGGACGCCGCGGAGGACGTCGAGGTCCTTGGCGGCGCTGACGGTGTCGACGTGGCCCAGGACCGGCCCGGTCTTCTCGGCACACTTGGCGGCGATGGCTTTGTTGTCCGCGAAGGCTTCGGCCAGTCCTGCGTCGGTGTCCAGCTTGTAGATCTTGGCGCGGTTGGCGTCGCGTTCCCGGTCGGTGAGGCAGGTGACCGGAGCGGAGCGCTTCACCCCGCGCGGATCGAAGCCCACGACGTCGTAATTCGAGCGCACCTTCTCGGAAATGTTCGTAGAGCCGGCGTCCCTGACGAAGTCGTAGCCGGAACCGCCGGGACCGCCCGGGTTAACCAGCAGGCTGCCCTTCTTGTTGCCGCCCTTCGATGCCAGTTTGATGACGGCAAGTTCGATCGTGTCGCCGTCGGGCTTGCTGTAGTCCAGCGGAACCTTGACGTTGGCGCACTGGAAGTCCCCCTCGCAGGCCGACCATTTGAGCTGCTGGGAGTAGTAGCTCCGCAGCTCGGCCGGGGCGGCTGCGGCGATCGAAGGGTCGGCCGTTGCGGAGGAGCTCTTTGGGCCGCCGTCGCCGGAGCCGAAAAGCGTGCAGGAAGACAGCACCAGGGACAGCACCAGGCCCAGCGCCAAGGCGCCGGCAGCCCGCACCCCGAGCCCCAAGGTTCGGCTGCCTGCCGGGGGTGGTGGTGCTGACGTCATGCGGTTCTCCTTGGGGATGTGGAACTGGGCGGATCGAAGCGGGTGGAGCGTTGCTGACGGGTCAGATCAGGCTGGCGGCCATGGACTCGACGGCCAGCAGCGGGGCCACATTGGTCGTCGTGATCCGTTTGCGGGCCTTGTTGATGGCATCCATCCGGGCAAGTGTCACCTCGGCCGTTGAGCGCCCGGCGAATTCCTGCAGCTCGCTCCTCAGCTCAACGTTGACCAGTTCCACGGCGTTCCCCATCTGGATGATCAGCACATCCCGGTAAAAGGACAGCAGGTCGGTCAGGGTACGGTCAAGCGAGTCGGTGACGGAGCGCTTGGCACGCCGCTTCTGGTCGTCCTCGAGCTGCTTGACCTGCCCGCGCATGGCCGGCGGGAGCGGCCCGCTTTCGGGTGCCCCCAGCGTGGCGAGCAGCGCCGCCTTTTCGGCGGCGTCGCGCTCGTCGTTGGAGCTGTTGGCTTCCTCCGTGGCGATCTTGACGAGCTTGTCCGCCATCATCACGGCCGCGGTGATGCCCCGCAGGTGCAGCGGGAACCGTACGGTCTCCAGCCGGCGTTCGCGGGCCTCCGGGTCCTTCGCCAGCCGGCGGGCGATTCCCACGTGGCTTTGCGCGGCGCGGGCGGCGCGTTCGGCAACCTCCGGTTCTACGCCGTCGCGCTTGACCAGGAGGGCCGCAACGTCGGCCGCCGGCGGGAGCCGCAGCGCCACCGGGCGGCAACGGGAACGGATGGTCACGAGCACATCCGCGGGAGACGGCGCGCACAGCATCCAGATGGTGCGCGGGGTGGGCTCCTCGATGGCCTTGAGCAGCACGTTGGTGGTGCGCTCCGCCATCCGGTCCGCGTCTTCGACGACGATGATGCGCCAGCGGGCGGAGGAGGGACGGTTGCCCGCGGTCGAGACCAGTTCGCGGGCCTCGTCGATCGTGATGGTGACCTTCTCGGTGCGCACGAACGTGACATCGGAGTGCGTCTCGCCAACGATGGTCTGGCACGCAGGGCATTCGCCGCAGCCGCGCTTCGTGATGTCTTCCTGGTCGCAGTTCAGTGCCGCGGCAAAGGCCTTCGCGGCGTTGGACCGGCCGGATCCCGGCGGGCCGGTGAACAGCCAGGCGTGCGTGAGACCGTCGCCCTCCGCGGCCTGGCGCAGTTGGGCGACGACGGCCGGCTGGCCCTGGAGGTCGTCCCAGACGCTCATGCCGAGCTGCTTTGACGGAGCGAGAGCAGCGTCTCGACCCGTTCGAGGATCCGGGCAGCCAGCTCCGACACGGGCAGGTGCGCCGCGAGAACCAGGTATTTTTCCGGCCGGGCCGCCGCCAGCGCCAGGAAAGCGGCGCGGATCCTGGCGTGGAAGTCGTCGGCCTCGGATTCGAGCCGGTCCTCCGCGGCGTCGCCGGCGGTCCGGCGCCGGCGCCCGTCGGCAGGGTCGACGTCAAGCAACACCGTCAGGTCCGGCTGCAGGCCGGAGGTGGCCCAGTCATTGATCTCACGCACCGCATCCGTGCCGAGGTGCCGGCCCGCGCCCTGGTAGGCGACCGAGGAGTCGATGTACCGGTCGGTGAGGACCACCTCGCCCCGCTCCAGCGCCGGACGGATGACCTGCGCGGCGTGCGCGGCGCGGGACGCTGCAAAGATCAGGGCCTCGGTGTGGGCGTCGATGTGCCCGTGGCCATGATCCAGCACCAGGGACCGAAGCTTCTCGCCGATCGGCGTGCCGCCCGGTTCCCGCGTCCGCAGCACCGTCAGCCCGCGGGACTCGAGTGCTCCGGCGAGCTCCGCGGCCTGGGTGGACTTGCCGGCACCGTCGCCGCCCTCAAAGGCAATGAACAGTCCGGGGAAGGGTCCGGGAGTCTGGGTAGTCACTGCTCTAGCCTACCGACAATCACCGACACCATGGCGGCCAGCGCGTAACGCCTTACGGGCCCGGCGCGGCTCCGAAGTACCCTGTCACCATGAGTCTCTCCGAAGAACAGGCAGCCTCGCTCTCGGCCGAAACCGTGGTGGTGGCCGCAGGCCGTCCTCCGCGCGAACGCGACGCCCCGGTCAACCCGCCGATCGTGCTGTCCTCGACCTATTTCGGCACCGGTCCCTTGGGCCCCGGCGACCGCGGCTACGGCCGGTATTCCAACCCCAGCTGGGACCCCTTCGAACAGGCCCTGGCACAGCTGGAAGGCGCCACGCTGCCGGGCCTGCTGTACGCCTCCGGCCTCGCCGCCGTAAGTTCCGCGCTGTCCCTGGTTCCGGCGCAGGGGGCGCTGGTAATGCCGTCCCACAGTTACGCCGGTTCACTCGTGATGGCGACGGAACTGGCGCAGAAGGGTGCGCTGGAGCTGCGCACCGTGGACATTGCGGACACCGACGCCGTGCTGGAACAGCTGGCGCCCGCCGGCGGAACGCCTGCCAGCATGCTGTGGCTGGAGAGCCCCACCAACCCGATGCTCGGCGTCGCGGACATCCGTGCGCTCACCGCTGCAGCGCACGCCGCCGGCGCCCTCGTCGTCACCGACAACACCTTCTCCACCCCGCTCGTGCAGCAGCCGCTCAGCCTCGGCTCCGACGTCGTCCTGCACTCGGTCACCAAGTACCTCTCCGGCCATTCCGACGTCGTGCTGGGCGCCCTCGTGACCTCCGACGCCGAGCTCCACGCCAGGCTGCTGCACCACCGAACCATCCACGGCGGCATCGCCGGGCCGTTCGAGGCATGGCTGGCGCTGCGGGGGCTGCGCACCCTGGCCCTGCGGATTGAGCGCTCGCAGGCCTCCGCGGCGGTGCTCGCGGAGCGGCTGAGCCGGCACCCGCAGGTCGGCAGCATCCGGTACCCGGGCCTGCCCTCGGACCCCGGCCACGAACGGGCCAAGGCGCAGATGAAGGGCTTCGGGTCCGTGCTGTGCATCGAAATGGCCCCGGGGGACGGCCCCGACGGCGGGTTCAGCGGCGCGGAGGCGGCCGACCGGATGATCCGGGCCCTGCAGTTGTGGCTGCCGGCCACCTCGCTGGGCGGGGTGGAATCCCTGATCGAGCGCCGCCGCCGGCACACGGCGGAACCGGAGAGCGTACCGGAGAACCTGGTCCGGCTGAGTGTCGGAATTGAAAACGTCGAGGACCTGTGGGCCGATTTGCAGCAGGCTTTGGCAACACTGGACGGCTAGGCTGGGGGCATGGACGGAAGAACGCTGATTGAAATTGCCGATAGAGGGATCTACTTCCTGCTGGCGCTCGTAGCCCTGGGGCTTGAGGTGTGGGCGTTCTTCGATTGCCTGCGGCACAAGGCCAACGCCTTCGAGGCGGTGTCCAAGCGGACAAAGACGTTCTGGCTCGCCCTGACCGGGGGTGCCCTCTTCATCGGCCTGCTGTCCATTGTCGGCGGCGGCGGCGGGTTCTTCGGCCCGCTGGGGCTCTTCGGCCTCGCGGCCGTGACGGCCGCATCCGTCTACCTCGCCGATGTCCGTCCCGCGGTGAAGGATGCCGGCCGCGGCGGCAGCCGCAACATGGGGCCCTACGGCCCCTGGTGACCTGCCTGCTGTAGTCCGTCAGGCGCCACGGCTTCCCAGTCCACGGTCAGCTCACCCAGGCGCCACCGTGCCGGGCCGTCCTGCACTGGCCAGCCGCCGTCGCGCAGTGCACGGCACATTGCCGTCCAGCGCTGCCGGTTCCCAAACGAGGCCAGCGGCGCCGCCTCAAGCCAGGCCTTGTCCAGCGCCTGCAGGTAGGAATGGATTTTCTCGCCGGGCACGTTCCGGTGGATAAGCGCTTTCGGCAGCCGTTCGGCGATATCCGAGGGCAGCTCGAAGCCGCCGAAGCGCATGGACAGCCCCAGGCTCAGCGGCCGCACGTCGTCGAGCGCCACCCAGGTAACCCGGCGTCCGATCTCGTCACAGGTGCCGTCGATGAACAGGCCGCCGGGGGCCAGCCGGTCCTGCACCAGCCGCCAGATGGCGGGCACATCCGCCTCCTCGTACTGCCGCAGGACATTGAAGGCCCGCACCAGCACCGGCCGGCCCGGAACCGGGAGTTCGAAGCCGCCCAGCTGGAAGCTGAGCCCGGGACGCTCCAGCGCCTTGGCCTGCCGGACCCGCTCCGGCTCAATCTCAATTCCGACTACGCGCACGTCGGCGCGGATGGCGGAGAGGCGTTCAAAGAGTTCGACGGCGGTGGCCGGGGACGCACCGTAGCCGAGGTCGACGACGAGCGGATCGTTCGCGCCGCGCAAGCGCCAGGCCTGCGGCCCGGTGAGCCAGCGGTCGACCCGCCGCATCCGGTTCGGGTTGGTGGTTCCGCGGGTCACGTTGCCCACGGGCCGGCCAGACCGGGTGCCGCCACCCGTCCCGCCCCGGGTCCCGGGTGACACCACCCGCTCAGCTTTCTGCACCACACGCCAACCCTATCGTCCAACGCGGGGTCAGATACGGTCCATGCCGGGCCCGGGGATGGGCCGTAGCTGACCCCGCGTCGCGGTAGCAGCCGTGGGTGTAACGCTCGGCACGGCCCGGGACCGCTCGGCTAGGATGAAAAGCATGACTTACAAGCTGATTCTGCTGCGCCACGGCCACAGCGAATGGAACGCCAAGAACCTGTTCACCGGCTGGGTGGACGTCGACCTGAACGACCAGGGCCGTGCCGAGGCGGTACGCGGCGGCGAGCTGCTGGTGGAGAACAACATCCTCCCGGACATCCTCTACACCTCGCGCCTGAAGCGGGCCATCAACACCGCAAACCTCGCGCTGGAGAAGGCGGACCGCGGCTGGATCGACGTCAAGCGCGACTGGCGCCTCAACGAGCGCCACTACGGCGCGCTGCAGGGCAAGGACAAGGCCCAGACCCTGGCCGAATACGGCGAGGAGCAGTTCATGACCTGGCGCCGTTCCTACGACACCCCGCCGCCGCCTCTCGCGGACGACTCGGAGTTCTCCCAGGTGGGGGATCCGCGCTACAAGGATCTCGGCGACGCGGTGCCGCGGACCGAATGCCTCAAGGACGTCCTGGTCCGGCTGCTGCCCTACTGGGAATCGGACATCAAGGAAGACCTCAAGGCCGGCAAGACCGTGCTGGTCACCGCCCACGGCAACTCCCTGCGCGCGCTGGTCAAGCACCTTGACGGCATCAGCGACGAGGACATCGCCGGGCTGAACATCCCCACCGGCATCCCGCTCGTCTACGAACTGGACGAGAACTTCAAGCCGCTGAATCCGGGCGGCACCTACCTCGACCCCGAGGCCGCCGCCGAATCCATCAAGGCAGTGGCAAACCAGGGCAAGAAGTAACGCCTTTCGCACCCCGGATACGACGACGGCGGCCGGTCACCTCCAAGGTGACCGGCCGCCGTCGTACCTGCTGCTTTGGGGACGGCTGGGCCGTCAGCTGTGCTCGATGCTGTTCGGGTGCCACGCGCCGGTGACCAGGTAGGTGACCTTCTGCGCGACGGAAACGCCGTGGTCCGCGAAGCGCTCGAAGTAGCGGCTGGCCAGGGCGACGTCCACGGTGGTGGCCGCGGATTCCGCCCAGTCGCTGCGCGCGATCGCCTTGAAGACGCTCAGGTGCAGGTCGTTGACGGCGCTGTTGGCCTTGAGGATGTCACGGGCCACCTCGAGGTCGCGGGTCTCCAGCAGCACGGTGAGCTTCTGCGCGATTTCCAGGTCGTGCTTGGCGAAGCTCTTGAAAGTCTCCTGCAGCTGCTGCGGGACCACGTTCGCCGGGTAGCGGAGCCGGGCGAGCTGGGCGATGTGCCGGGCGAGGTCGCCCATCCGCTCCAGCGAGGCGCTCATCCGGAGCGAACCCACGATCATGCGCAGGTCGCTGGCCACCGGGCCTTGCAGGGCGAGGATGTCGATGGCACGCTCGTCGAGGCTGTTCTGCAGGAAATCGATCCGGGCGTCGGCCGCGATGACGTCCTCGGCGAGGTCGATGTCGGCGCCCTCGAAGGCTGTTGTGGCCTTCTCAAAGGCCTCGCTGACGAGCTTCGAAATTTCGACGAGCTGCTCACCGACCTGGGCGAGCTCTTCCTGAAAAACCTTACGCACGGGTGCGTCCTTTCCTCGGAAACATTGCCGGGCACCTCGGCGCCCGGCCGTTTCGTTTCACCGTAGCGGCGTTCAACCTGCCACCCTTCCAGCCTCCGGTGAACTGTTACGCCTCAATAGGTGAACGTTAGCTGAACCAGCGCCGCAATCGCACAAGTTTTCGATTTCCGGCGGGCCGCAGCGCATAAGCTGGAGCCGTGGATCCAATGCTCATCGGTGTGATCGCGGGCCTGGTCGGCCTGTCGCTCGGTATATTTGGCGTGCTCGCCTTCCGGATCAGTGAGCAGCAGCGCAAAATCAGCGACGTCGAGACCGGCGATCCCTCGCTCCCGGAGGGCGCCGCCGAGGTGCTGGCCGTCGTGGGGCGCGCCTTCGTGGTGGTGGACGCGATCGACGGCGTTGTGCGCGCCAGCCCGGCCGCCTACGCCTACGGCCTGGTGCGGGGGCATACCGTGGTGCACCAGCAGTTGCTCGAAATGACCGGCAAGGTCCGGCGCGACGGTGTGATCCTGGAGAAACAGCTGGAGCTGCCGCGCGGCCCGCTGGGCCAGGGAACCATAGTGGTGCAGGTCCGCGCAGCCATGCTCGGCGAGGAATATATCCTGCTGCTCGCGGACGACCGCACCGAGATCACCCGCACCGAAGAGATCCGCAACGACTTCGTCGCCAACGTCTCGCACGAGCTGAAGACCCCCGTCGGCGCCATCTCGCTGCTGGCCGAAGCGTTGGAAGCCTCGCCCGATGACGAGGAAGCCGTCCGCCGGTTTGCCAAGCGCATGCACAAGGAATCCACCCGGCTGGCCGCCCTCGTGCAGGACATCATCGAACTTTCCCGGCTGCAGGGGGCGAACGTGGCCCAGCAGGCCCACCCCGTGGACATCAACAAGGTGGTCGCCGAGGCCGTGGACCGGTCCCAGCTTCCCGCCGAAAGCAAGAACATCGAGATCGTGGTCGGCGGCCGGACCGACGCGATGGTCTACGGCGACCAGGACCTGCTCGTGACCGCGCTGCGCAACCTGATCGACAACGCGATCCGATACTCGCCGGAGAACACCCGGGTGGGCGTCGGCGTGCGCGCCCGGGACGGCCTGGTAGCCGTCTCCGTGACCGACCAGGGCGAGGGACTCAGCCCCGAGGACCAGGAACGCGTCTTTGAACGCTTCTACCGCGTGGACTCCGCCCGCTCCCGCCACACCGGCGGCACCGGCCTTGGCCTGAGCATCGTCAAGCATGTGATGGCCAACCACGGCGGGGAGGTGACGCTCTGGTCCCAGCCCGGGCAGGGTTCCACCTTCACCATCCGCCTCCCGGAGATGGAGGGACAGGACGACCCCGCCGCGGATCCCCGCCGATCCGCGGCAAATGCACGACACGACCGACGCGACGCCGCCGGCGTCCATGAACAAGGAGCTAGCGCTTGAGCCGGATTCTTATTGTCGAGGACGAGGAATCGTTCAGCGACCCCCTCTCCTACCTGCTGGGCAAGGAAGGATTCGAGGTGGAGGTCGTGGACAACGGACTCGACGCCATCACTGAGTTCGACCGCAACGGCGCCGACCTGGTCCTCTTGGACCTGCAGCTGCCCGGCCAGTCCGGGACCGAGGTTTGCCGCCAGCTGCGCCAACGATCCTCCGTGCCGGTGATCATGCTGACAGCCAAAGACGCTGAGATCGACAAAGTGGTGGGCCTTGAACTGGGTGCCGACGACTACGTCACGAAGCCCTATTCTTCCCGGGAGCTGGTGGCCCGGGTCCGGGCCGTGCTGCGCCGCCACGGCGAGCCCGAGGAACTGGTCTCCAGCACCGTCCAAGCCGGGCCGGTGCGGATGGACATCGAGCGGCACGTGGTCAGCGTGAATGGCGAACAGGTGTCACTGCCGCTCAAGGAATTCGAGCTGCTCGAGATGCTGCTGCGCAACTCCGGCCGGGTTCTCACCCGCGGACAGCTCATCGACCGGGTCTGGGGCTCTGACTATGTCGGCGACACCAAGACCCTGGACGTGCACATCAAGCGGTTGCGCAGCAAGATCGAACCGGACCCCTCGGCCCCGCGGTACCTGATCACGGTCCGCGGGCTGGGCTACAAGTTCGAACCCTAGGCGCCAGGCGCCCGGGCGCCCTCAGGGCTGCGGAACGCAAGCCACAGGAACGCAAAAGGAGGGGCACCCGGTGCGGGTGCCCCTCCTTTTGCGTACTGGAGTGCTACGGAGTCGGAGTGGCCGACGGAGTCTCCGTGGGGGTTTCCGACGGAGCCGACGACGGCGACGGCGTGGCCGTACCCGAGGCGGTGCTGGAGCTGGTGGGCTCGGCGGTGGGCAGGTACTTCTTGTAGTCCGTGATCGTGGCGTCCAGGACGGGCATCTTGAACTTGGCGTCCAAGTTGGTGCCGTCTTCGCGGATCGTGACCTCGACCAGGGAGCCGGGCTTGCCTCCGGAGGTGCTCAGGATCGCCGGGTCGGCGGAATCGTTGAGCAGGACGTAGGAGTTCTTCTTGACCGGAACCTGGGTCTGCGATCCGCCGGCACCGTTGATGGTCAGCTTCACATCATTGGCGGAGGTGTTGTACACGGCACCGATGACGCGGCCCGGCTTGTCCTCGCCGTCGGAGATGATCATCATGTTGCGGAGCTGGAGCGGTCCGAGGTCGGTCCGGGTCCCGTCCGACGCCGAGTACTGCTCAGTGGTCTGCTGGGCATTGATATAGCCGCAGCCGGTCACCGACAGCAGGCCAATGCCAAGTGCAGCCGTTGCCATTGCCAGCTTGCCGCGCCGGCCCCGGGTCATCGCAGTGAAACGCACGTCACGCACTCCTTGAGAGTCTTGAAACATTATTCAGCCATAGCCTATCCGCAATGGAGCGCAAACGCGGATTCGGGGGAGTACACAAAGGCGCCCGCAGGGGAGCGGGACCGGCTGCCGGTCCGGCTGCCGGTCCGGCTGTGGAACCGGCTGCCGCCCCGCCCAGGGGCCGTCCGGCGTCGAACCGTGAGGCTCTTGGCAGCGGGTGCCCAATGCACTATTATCCGCATCCGTCAAGGGTTTTATGGAGCCGATTCGGGCCATTTTCCGCGGATTTGCGCGGTTTCGGGGCACGATCCATGGCAGTTGTATGCCTTAATCGTGATAAACTGGTCTGCGGGAAAGGGGAATGTCCACATGGTTTTTGAGGTCGGCGAGACAGTAGTTTACCCTCACCACGGTGCAGCCAAAATTGAAGAAATCAAGATGCGCACTGTCAAGGGCGAAGAGAAGATGTATCTCAAGCTCAAGGTGGCTCAGGGTGATCTGACCATTGAAGTTCCAGCAGAAAACGTTGACCTTGTTGGGGTCCGGGACGTAGTGGGCAAGGAAGGCTTGGAGCACGTATTCGACGTGCTGCGGGCCGAGTTCACTGAAGAGCCCACCAACTGGTCGCGTCGTTACAAGGCAAACCTGGAGAAGCTTGCTTCCGGTGACGTCATCAAGGTGGCAGAGGTCGTCCGCGACCTGTGGCGCCGTGACCACGACCGGGGTCTCTCCGCAGGGGAGAAGCGCATGCTGGCCAAGGCCCGCCAGATTCTGATCTCAGAACTGGCACTGGCTGAGAAGACTGATGAAGAGAAGGCCGCAAGCGTTCTCGATGAAGTCCTGGCTTCCTAACTAAGAATCGAACCCCGGTGGCGTTACGGCCGCCGGGGCTTCTTTTTGCCCAAACCGGCCCAACTGACTCGCAGTTGTTGTCCTTTTGGGCCCTGAAAACGACAACAACTGCCAGCTAGTTGGGCTTGGGGCGCGGCGCCGGGACGTAGTCTTGTCCGCATGAACACTGCATCGACAGCTCACGTCACAGCGGTCATCCTCGTCGCCGCCGGATCCGGCCAGCGCCTGGGCTACGGCATGCCGAAGGCCAAGGTGCCGCTGGGCGGTGACAGCATCCTCATGCACGCCCTGCGGGGCGTCGCCGCGGCCGGCATCGCCCGGCAGATCTGCGTCGCGATCCCGCCGGGGGACACTGAACTGCGGGCCCAGTGCGAAACCTTCAGCGCGGAACTGCATGCCGAACACCGCCGCACCGCCGCGCCTGGAGCAGCCGTGCAGCTCCCCGACGTGACCATTGTCGACGGCGGGGCCAGCCGCGCCGAGTCCGTGCGCGCCGCACTGTCCGCGCTCTCGCCGGGCACGCAGTCCGTCCTCGTCCACGATGCCGCCCGGGCGCTCACCCCGGAAGCCGTCTTCCACCGCGTGGCCGCCGCCCTCACCGCCGGCGCCGTCGCCGTCATCCCCGTGATCCCGGTCGTCGACACCATCAAGACGGTGGACCCAACCTTCGGCGACGAAACCGACGTCGCCCCTGAAGTGGTCACCGGCACCGCCCCCCGGGAAATGCTGCGCGCTGTCCAGACGCCGCAGGGCTTCGACCTGGCCACCCTGCTGGGCGCTCACGAAGCAGCCGCTGGATTCGACGCGGCCCAAGCCGCTGCCGTCACGGACGATGCGATGCTGGTGGAACTGCTCGGCGTCCCCGTGTACGCCGTGCGGGGCGCCAGCCAGTCGCTGAAGATCACCACGCCGCTGGACCTGATCCTCGCCGAGGGCCTCCTCGAAGGTCCCCTGGGCGCGCGCTGGGTGGAGGGCTAAGGATGGACGGGAACCGGCCGCAGCAGCCCGGAGTGCCGATCCCGCGGACCGGGATCGGCATCGACGTCCACGCCTACGCCCCCGAGGACGCGCCACAGCCGCTCTGGCTCGGCGGCCTGCTCTGGGAGGGCGAACGGGGCCTGGCCGGCCATTCCGACGGAGACCCCGTGGCCCATGCCGCCGCGGACGCGCTGTTCTCCGCCTGCGGGATCGGGGACCTCGGCACGCACTTCGGTACTGACCGGCCCGAATACGCTGGCGCCTCCGGCGTGACGTTGCTGGCCGAGGCGGCCCGGATCGTCCGCGCCGGCGGCTTTGAGATCGGCAACATTGCCGTGCAGTTCGTGGCGAACAAGCCCAAGTTCGGTCCCCGGCGGGAGGAATCCCAGCGAGTCCTCAGTGAGGCCGCCGGCGCGCCTGTGAGTGTGTCGGCCACTACCAGCGACGGCCTTGGCTTCACCGGCCGCGGCGAAGGGATCGCCGCCACAGCCACTGCCCTGGTCTACCCGGCCGTCTGAGGACGGCCGGGCCGGGCGGGGCAATCGGGCCTACGCTTAAGGGACAACCCCTCCGCACCTCTCAGGAGACCTCCCGTGAAAAAGCTGCTTCCCGTCGTCGCCCTTCTAGCCGGAACGCTGCTGTCCGGGTGCGCCGGCGCCGCGACGCCGCCCGCTACCACCACGCCCCGGATGAGCGTTGAGGAAAGCTGCAAGTTCCTCACCACCGACACCTTCGTGCCCAAGGGGAGCGACAAGGAAAAGGCCACCCAGATCGGCCAGCACTACCAGGAGGTCGCGGACAAGGTGGCCCCGGAAGTCTCCGAACCGATCCAGAAGATGGCCGACATCATGAAGCAGGTTGGAGCCAGCCCCACCGGCAGGCAGACCTCCGAGCAGCTGACGCAGCTGCGGCAACAGATGGACCAGATCGGCGTGCACTGCAAGTAGCCCGCCGGGCCGGTTCCCGGGCATCGGCTAATCTGGAGCGGTGACCCTGCGCTTTTACGACACTGCTTCCGCCGAAGTCCGCGACTTCGTCCCCCTGGTTCCCGGCAATGTGAGCCTGTACTACTGCGGTGCCACGGTGCAGGGCATGCCGCACGTTGGGCACATCCGTTCCGCGATCGCCTTTGACCAGCTCACCCGCTGGCTGCAGTACCGCGGGTTCCGGGTCACGGTGGTCCGCAACGTTACCGACATTGACGACAAGATCCTGGCGAAGTCGGCCGAATCGTTTGCCCCTGAATTCGAGGGCGAGCCGGGCGCTGTCCGCGAGGAGGAATGGTGGGCCTTGGCCTACCGGTACGAGCAGGAATTCCTCAAGGCCTACGACACCCTGGGCGTCTCCCGTCCCACCTACGAGCCGCGCGCCACCGGCCACATCCCCGAGATGCACGCCCTGATCCAGCAGCTGATCGACCGCGGACACGCCTACCCGGCGCTCGACGATTCCGGCGACGTGTATTTCGATGTGCGCTCCTGGGCAAAGTACGGGTCATTGACCCGGCAGAAGCTCGATGACATGCAGGGAGCTCCCGACGCCGACCCCCGGGGGAAGCGGGATCCGCGCGACTTCGCGCTCTGGAAGGGCCACAAGGAAGGCGAGCCGGCGACGGCGGCCTGGGCTTCGCCGTGGGGCGCCGGACGGCCGGGCTGGCATCTGGAGTGCTCCGCAATGGTCACCAAGTACCTCGGCACCGAGTTCGACATCCACGGCGGCGGGCTGGACCTGCGCTTCCCGCACCACGAAAACGAGATGGCCCAGTCCCAGGCCGCGGGCCACGGCTTCGCGAACTTCTGGATGCACAACGGCATGGTCACCTACGCCGGCGAAAAGATGTCCAAGTCCATCGGCAACACGGTCAGCCCGGCCGACATGCTGGAACTCGCGTCGCCGCGGGTGGTCCGGTACTACCTCGGCCAGGCGCAGTACCGCTCGGTGCTGGACTACCAGCCCACCTCATTGAGCGAGGCCGCCGCCGCGATGGAGCGGATCGACGGCTTCATCAGCCGCGCCGTCCGGACCCTTGGCGGCGCCGACGGCGGGGCCCCGGCCAGTTTCGGCTCCTTCAGCTACGGTGTCGTCCCGGACGCCTTTGCCGCGGCGATGGATGATGACCTCAACGTCCCGCAGGCCCTCGCCGTCCTGCACGACACCGTCCGGGCTGGCAACACTGCGCTCACCGCCGGCGAGCTGGACGACGCCCGGCAGGCACTGGCCAGTGTCACGGACATGACGCGTGTCCTTGGTCTCAACGACACGGCAGCCCCGGCAGTCGACGAGCAGGCCAACACTGCCCTCGGGGTCCTGGTCGAGGCCCAGCTCGCGGCCCGCGCCCAGGCCCGCGCCGGCAAGGACTGGGCCGCCTCGGACGCCATCCGGGACACCCTCGCGGCGGCCGGCGTCGTCGTCGAGGACGGCGCGGACGGCGCCAGCTGGAGCCTCAAGCGCGGCTGAACCCGTCCCCGCCCGGCGGGTCGAAGCGGGCCGCCGGAGGAGCCCCCGGTCGAGGATTTAACGCGAGTCAGTAGACTGGAGTTCAGACTTATCAACGAATCGCGTAGTTAAAAGGGTGAAACTCATGGCCAACAACGGTCGCCGCTCGGTCAAAATGAAGAAGGGCCCCACCGTCGGGACCGGCGGTCACGGCCGTAAAGCCCTCGAGGGCAAGGGCCCCACTCCCAAGGCGGAGGACCGTCCCTACCACAAGGCCCACAAGAGCAAGCAGCTCGCGGAACGCTCCGCAGCCAAGCGCGGCACGGGCACCCGCAACCCCGGCGCCCGCTCGGGCCCGAAGGGACGCGCCACCGAGGAAGTCGTAACCGGACGCAACTCCGTCGTCGAAGCCCTCCGCGCCGGCATCCCCGCCAAGGCCCTGCACGTCGCCATCCGGATCGAAATGGATGACCGCGTCAAGGAATCGCTCAAGCTCGCGGCCGAACGCGGCATTCCGCTGCTGGAGACCGGCAAGCCCGAACTGGACCGGATGACGGACGACGCCATCCACCAGGGCCTCGTGCTGCAGATCCCGCCGTACGAATACCAGGACGCCTACGAGCTGGCCGAAGAGACCCTTGAGAGCTGGAAGAAGGGCCACGTCGCCAACGCGCCGCTTTTCGTCGCCCTCGACGGCATCACCGACCCCCGCAACCTGGGCGCGATCATCCGCTCGGTCTCGGCCTTCAGCGGCCACGGCGTCATTGTGCCGGAACGCCGCTCCGTCGGCGTCACCGCCTCGGCCTGGAAGACCAGCGCCGGCGCCGCCGTCCGCGTCCCGGTGGCCCGCGCCGCCAACCTGAACAGCACGCTCAAGGCCTTCAAGAACATGGGCATCTACGTGCTGGGCCTGGACGGCGACGGCGACGTCTCGCTGCCGGACCTTGCCCTGGCCACCGAGCCGGTCTGCATCGTCGTCGGGTCCGAAGGCAAGGGCTTGAGCCGCCTGGTCCGCGAAAACTGCGACCAGATCGTCTCCATCCCGATCGACTCCGCCATGGAATCGCTCAACGCCTCGATGGCCGTCGGCATCTCGCTCTACGAGATCTCCCGCCAGCGCGCCGCCAAGTAAGTAAAACGCGGGGTCACTTCTGGCCCATCGGGGTGCCCCGGATGGGCCAGAAGTGACCCCGCGTTGCTAGAACTTGTGGCGGTTGGCGAGGACCGGGAGCTTGGCGCGGGCGTCCTCGACGACGGCGGGGTCCAGGTCGGCGAAGAGCATGCCGGGGGCGCCGTCGAGCTCCTGGAGGACCTCCCCGAAGGGCGAGACGACGGCGGAGTGCCCGACGCCGGTGGGGGCGGACCCGGCGGGCTCGGTGCCAACGCTGGCCGGGTCGCCCTGGCCGCACGCCAGGACGAACGTCGTTGAGTCCGCGGCCCGGGCCCGGGACAACAGCTTCCACTGCTCGACCTTGCCCGGCCCGGCACCCCAGGAGGCGCAAACAATGTTGACCTGCGCCCCGCGCTCCGCGTTCTCCGTGAACAGGTCCGGGAACCGCACGTCGTAGCAGGTGGCCAGGCCAAAGGTGATGCCGCCGGCGTCGAAGGTGACGGGTTGGGTGCCGCCGTCCACAGTGTCCGACTCGGCGAAGCCGAAGGCGTCGTAAAGGTGGATCTTGTCGTAGCTGGCGTCTACGCCCGGGCCGGTGACCAGGAGTGTGTTGCGGACCTTGCGGGTGCCGGCGGTAGACGATCCGGGGGTGAACATGCCGGCCACGATTACGATGCCGAGCTCGGCCGCGATGCCGCGGACCTCTGCGGCCCACGGCCCGTCCAGGGGTTCGGCGATGTCCAGCAGGGAGTTGCCGAAGGCGCGCATCGTCGCTTCGGGAAAGACCACCAGTTCCGCCCCGCCGTCCTTGGCCCGGCGGGCGTAGTCCCGCACGAGGTCCAGGTTCCGTTCCGTTTCGCGGCCGGTGATGATTTGAGCCAGTGCTATTCGCACAATTACCTCCAGTTCGGCGCCTACTCCCAGTATGCGGGTCGCTTTGTGAACGGTCTTTGACGTCCCGCGGCGAAAACCAGGGTCATTTGTTATCCCCAGCTAAGCTTTAAGCGATGGTCAAGTCCTATGTAGATCCAGCTACCACCGTAGACGCCTCGTGGCCGTTTCCGCTCGGTGTCAGCGTCCCGCGCACGGGTTCCGCGGCGACGGACGACCCTCGGGGTGCCTTCGCCAATGTGGCCGTCTACGCGCCGGGGGTGGCTAACCTGGACATCGCCTACCAGGCCCCGGGGGGCAGCTGGCAGCTGAAGACCCTGCCCAACATCACGGACGGCGTCCACCACGGCATCGTCGAGGGACTGCCGGCCGGTTCGCGCTACGGCCTGCGCGCCTCGCCGGAGCCGGAGGCCCTGCCGCTCTCCGTGCCGACGTTGGACTTCGACGCCGACGGCGCGCAGCCGCTGCTGCTGGACCCGTACGGCCGCGGCGTAGACGAACGCGAAGACTTCATCACCAGCGTCCGGATGGCCGGCGACTTCGACTGGGGCATGGACCACGGGCCGCGCACCCCCTGGCGCAACACGATCATCTACGAGGCCCACGTCCGCGGCCAGACCATGCTGCACCCGGACATCCCGGAGAACCTCCAGGGCACGTACGCGGGAATGGCGCACCCGGCCATGGTCGAGCACCTGATCTCGCTGGGCGTCACGGCCGTGCAGCTCCTGCCCGTCCACTTCCACATCGACGAGCCGCACCTGCAGAACCTTGGACTGCCCAACTACTGGGGCTACAACACGGCCGCGTTCTTCGCGCCGCATCCCGGCTACGCCACCCAGGCGGCCCAGGACGCCGGGCCCCACGCGGTGCAGGACGAGTTCAAGGGCATGGTCAAACTGCTGCACGCCGCCGGCCTCGAGGTGATCCTCGACGTCGTCTACAACCACACTGCGGAAGGCGGCCCGGACGGGCCGACGTTGAGTTTCCGCGGTCTGGGCGAGCTGGAGTACTACCGTCACGACGGCCACGGCAAATACGTGGACACCACCGGCTGCGGCAACACCCTGAACTTTGGCGAGCCCCGGGTGGTGCAGCTGGTTCTGGATTCCCTGCGGTACTGGGTGAACGAGTTCCACATCGACGGCTTCCGGTTCGACCTCGCCGTCACGCTGTGCCGCAACGCCAACAACGAGTTCGATCCGCGCCACCCGTTCCTGGTCGCGATCGCCGCGGATCCGGTGCTGTCTGAAACGAAGCTCATCGCCGAACCCTGGGACGTCGGTTACGGCGGCTGGCAGACAGGCCGGTTCCCCGCGGGCTGGGTGGACTGGAACGACCATTTCCGCGACGCCGTCCGCACCTTCTGGCTGGCGGACCGCGCCGCGATCGACGCCGGCGGGCAGGGCGGCTCGGTGGCGCGGCTCGCCGATGCGCTGTCCGGTTCCGCGGGCCTGTTCGCGGCCTCGGGCCGCAGCCGGCTGGCCTCGGTCAACCTCATCACCGCGCATGACGGCTTCACCCTGGCCGATCTGGTCTCCTACGACCGCAAGCACAACGAGGCGAACGGCGAGCAGAACCGCGACGGCCACGGCGACAACCGCAGCTACAACCACGGCTTCGAGGGGCGCACCGAGGACGAGGAAGTCCTCGCGCGGCGTGCCCAGACCAGCCGTAACCTGATGGCCTCGCTGATGATTTCCCAGGGCGTGCCCATGATCACCGCCGGCGACGAGATCGGCCGCAGCCAGCAGGGAAACAACAACGCCTACTGCCAGGACAACCCCATCACCTGGATCGACTGGACCAGCACCCCGGAATCGCACGCGATGCTGCGCAGCACCAAACGCGTGATCCGGCTGCGCAAGGAGTTCCTCGCCGGCCAGCCGCACGACTACCCGGCACGGGACCAGCAGTCCTATTTCCACTGGTTCGATGTCCACGGCGAACCGATGTCCGGCGACCGCTGGCAGGATCCCGGCCACCGGGTCGTCCAGCTCCTGCTGGGGTCCGATGACGGCCGCGTGGACGGCCTCGTGGTGGTCAACGGCAGCGCCCAGGACGTCAAGGTCACCCTTCCCGTCATCCCCGCGGACGACGGCGGCGGCCACCGGCTCTATGAACTCCGGCTGACCACCTCGGAACTCCACGACCGCCGCCAGGGCGTTCGGATCTCCTCCGGCGAGCGGGACGTGGTCCAGGCCAACACCATCAATATCTACCGCGTCTAGGGTGTCCACACGCCAGGCATGGGGGAATCACGAATGAACGTCCGGCGGCTCACCGCCCTGCTCGCCGTTCTGCTGGGACTTGTGGTGCTGGCCTTCGTGCTGGCCGGCCTTCCTCAGACCGGCACCGTCCCGCCGGACGCCGGCCGGAGCGGCCCCGCCCCCAAGGCGACCGTCTCCCAAACCCCGACGCCGGGCAGGGCCCCGGCGGCCGGCGTCGCCAATCCCTCCCGGCTGCCGGAGATCAAGGCGTCGGACCTTCCGGCCGAGGCGCGGCAGACCCTTGCCCTGATCGCCAGGGGCGGTCCCTACCCGTATTCGCGCGACAATGTCCCGTTCGGGAACTTCGAAAGGATTCTCCCGCGGAAAGCCTCCGGGTATTACCGGGAATTCACCGTGCGGACTCCCGGGGAGTCGGACCGGGGCGCGCGCCGGATCGTGGCGGGTGCGGCCGGCGAAAAATACTACACCGCCGACCATTACGAAACGTTCAAATTTATTGCCGAAGGCAAGTAGGGAAACCATGAAGATTTTCTCCGCCGACACTTGGACCCTCGAGGAATTGCAGGCGCAAGTCCACGACGCCGGCCGCCGGGCGCTCGTGATCCCCGCCGCGGACTCCAAGAAGGCGGTGCTGCGGACCTTCGGTGAGGCGCTGGACTTCCCCGAGCACTACGGCGTGAACCTTGACGCCCTCAACGACTCGCTGCACGACTTCGCCGACGCTGTCAGCGACGACGGGCAGCGGCCGGTCACCCTGATCTGGCAGGTCCCGGCCGCCTTCCGCGGCGACCGCACCTTCGGCGTCATCTGCGAAATCCTGCAAGACGCCGAACGCTACGCGGGCAAGGACCTGACCGTCATCGCCGTCTGCCTCTAACCCCCGCAAGACCCCTCAGCGCCCTAGAAGGCGAGCTGATCCGAAAGCGCGAGAACAACCGAGCAAATCCGCTAACCGGCTATGCGTTCACGATCAGGCCCAGCTCGGCCTTGGACGCCAGCCCCTCGTGCTTGGGCAGCACCCGGACGGTGTAACCGAAGGATCCGGACCGGTCGATCACCAGGGTCCCGCTGAACAGGTACCGGCCTTTGCCCAGGTCTTCCACGGACTGCAGCTCCGCCACGGTGACATCGGTCAGCTCATCGCTGTCCTCGGCCCGGCCGAAGGCCACCTCCACCGCCACATCCTCCGGCCGCAGGTTGTGGAGTGCCACGTAGGCGTTCACCTGCAGGTCGTCGCCGATCTGCGGGTCCTCGGAGACGCCCACCGAGTCCACATGCTCAACCTGGATCTGGGGCCAGGCGGCGCGGAGCTGCGAGGACCAGGCGGCGAGCTCCTTCGCTGCGGCAAAGTTGTCCGCCGACGCCTTCCGCCCGGCCACCGCGGCCGGCCGGTAGAGGACGTTGACGTAGTCCTGCAGCATCCGGTCCGCGGACACGGCCGGACCGAGGTGGGACATGGTGTGCTTGATCATCGAGACCCAGTGCGTGGGCACCTTCTGCGCCACGGACTGGGAGGGGCCGGCGGCGCCCGCCTCGTCGGAGACGGTGAGCCCGTAGAACTTCGGCGCCACCTGGCTTTCGAGGAGCTCGTACAGGGCCGAGGCTTCAATGTCGTCGCGTTCCTCCGGGGACGCGTCGTTGTTCGCCGTCGGGATTGCCCAGCCGTTCTCGCCGTCGTACATTTCATCCCACCAGCCATCCAGCACGGAGAGGTTGAGCGAGCCGTTCAGGGCGGCCTTCATCCCCGAGGTGCCGCATGCCTCGAGTGGGCGCAGCGGGTTGTTCAGCCACACATCGCAGCCGGGGAAGAGGGTCCTGGCCATGGCGATGTCGTAGTTGGTTAGGAACGCGATCCGGTGCCGGACCGCGGGGTCGTCGGTGAAACGAACCAGATCCTGGATCATCTTCTTGCCGGCATCGTCCGCCGGGTGCGACTTGCCCGCAATAACCAGCTGGATCGGGTGGGTCTTATGCAGCAGCAGGGCCTTGAGTCGGTCCGGATCGCGCAGCATCAGGGTGAGGCGTTTGTAGGTCGGCACGCGGCGGGCGAAGCCGATAGTGAGGATGTCCGGGTCCAGCACCGAATCCGTCCAGGACAGCTCGGCGTCGGCGGCGCCGCGCTTCTTCCAGGCGGCCCGGAGCCGGCGGCGGACGTCTTCGACCAGCGAGACCCGCATTTCGCGCCGCAGCGCCCAGAGGGCTTCGTCGCTAACGTTGTAGGCCAGGTCCCAGCGGCCCTCCGTCTCGGCGTCGGCGCCGAACTGTTCACGGGCCAGCTGGGATACGCGGGGATCCACCCAGGTGGGCACGTGCACGCCGTTGGTGACCGACGTGATGGGCACCTCGGCATGGTCGAACCCGGGCCAGAGCGCGGAGAACATGCCGCGGGAGACGACGCCGTGCAGCTTCGCGACGCCGTTGGCGCGCTGGGCCAGCCGTAGCCCCATCACGGCCATGTTGAAGACGAACGGGTTGCCGTCGGCAAAGTCCTCGCGGCCCAGGTCCAGAATCTTTGCGATCGGCACATCGGGGGCCAGGCCCGCGGTGAAAAAGTGCTCGATCTGCGAGGTCTCGAAGCGGTCGATGCCGGCCGGGACCGGGGTGTGCGTGGTGAACACGGTGGAGGCGCGGCCCGCGGTCAGGGCTTCTTCCCAGCTGAGCGGGTGCTCCCCGGACATCAGTTCCTGGATGCGTTCGACTCCCAGGAAGCCGGCGTGGCCTTCGTTCGTGTGGAACACCTCCGGCGCGGGGGCGCCGGTCAGACGCTGGTAGGCCCGCAGCGCCTTGACCCCGCCCATCCCCAGCAGGAGTTCCTGTTGCAGCCGGTGGTCGCCGCCGCCGCCGTAAAGGCGGTCGGTGACGCCGCGCGCCGCGTCGTCGTTGCCCGCCACGTTGGAATCCAGCAGCAACAGCGGGACGCGTCCGACGTCGGCGCGCCACACGTGCGCCAGCAGGCGCCGGCCGTGGGGGAGCGGCAGGGAGATCTGGATGGGCCGGCCGTTACCGTCCGGGGCCGGCTCACGGAGCAGGGTCAGCGGCAGTCCGTCCGGGTCGAGGACGGGGTAGGTCTCCTGCTGCCAGGCGTCGCGGGACAGGGACTGCTTGAAGTAGCCGGCCTGGTAGAGCAGGCCGACACCGATCAGGGGAACGCCAAGGTCCGAGGCCGCCTTCAGGTGGTCGCCGGCCAGAATGCCGAGTCCGCCGGAATACTGCGGCAGCACCTCGGTGATGCCGAACTCGGGCGAGAAGTACGCGATGCAACGGGGCGCGTCCTCGCCCAGGCTCTGGTACCAGCGGGGCTGCTCCAGGTAGCGGTCCAGATCCTCGGCGGCCGCGTGGACACGGCGCACCACGTCCTGGTCCGCGGCGAGGCGCTGCAGCTCTTCCCTGCTGACGAGGCCCAGGAAGGTCACCGGATCGTGGGCGCTCTCGGCCCAGATGGCCGGGTTTAGCTGCTCGAAGAGCTCCCGGGTCGGCAGGTGCCACGACCAGCGCAGGTTGGTGGCGAGCCGCGCCAGGGGCCGGATCGATTCGGGAAGAACAGTTCGGACGGTAAATCTGCGGATAGCCTTCACCAGCGAAACACTAACGGACAACGCAGAGCCCCGGAACAGCTTTGGGTTTCTTTCCGGTAAATGTCGGATTGACCTCGGGATTCACCCAAAAAACTGAGCAGCCTTAGCATTCTGTGCGATTTGTAGATAACGTCGAGGCTGTGACGACTAACTCGCGAACCAGTGCCGTGTCCAAGCAAAAGCCGAAGGCCCTGATCACGGAAGGCCTTAAATTCGGCAGGTTTCCAATCACCGCCGTGCAGCCCGCGGTCGAAGACGGAAAGTTCCCAGCCAAGGCAGTCGTCGGAGAGAGCATCGTGGTCGGCGCCACTGCCTTCCGCGAGGGCCACGACATGCTCGGCGTCAGCGCCGTGCTCCTGGACCCGCGGGGTAAGGAGCGGCAGCGCGTCCGTCTGGCCCCGCCGCGCGGGGACCGGGGCAAGGGCACCGACCGTTGGGAAGGCCTGCTCACCCCGTCCGGCACCGGCAAGTGGGCGTTCGTTATCGAGGCCTGGCACGACCGCTACGGCACCTGGCACCACAACGCCGAAGTCAAGATCGAAGCGGGCATCGACGTCGAGCTGATGCTGGCCGAGGGCGCCGCCCTGCTGACCGAGGCCTCCGAGGACGCCACCCGTCCCTCCGCCGATCGGCGGACCCTGCGGATCGCCGTCGTCGGCCTGTCCGATGGTTCGAAGACCCCGGAGGAGCGCCTCGCCGCCGGCTTCAGCGCCGACGTCGCCGATGTGGTTGCGCGCCAGCCGATCCGGGAACTGGTGACCGTCTCCGAGCCGTATCCGCTGCTGGTGGAGCGCGAGCTCGCCGGCCGAGGCGCCTGGTACGAATTCTTCCCCCGCTCGGAGGGCGCCGTCCGCAACCACGAAACCGGCGAGTGGACCTCCGGGACGTTCCGCACCGCCGCGAAGCGGCTCGATGCCGTCGCCGCGATGGGTTTCGACATCATCTACATGCCGCCGATCCACCCGATCGGTACCCAGCACCGTAAGGGCCCGAACAACACCCTGCTGGCCGGCCCGCACGACCCCGGCTCCCCGTGGGCGATCGGTGCCAAGGAAGGCGGCCACGACGCCATCCACCCGGACCTGGGCACCTTTGAGGACTTCGACGCCTTCGTGGCGCGCGCCGGCGAACTGGGACTGGAGGTGGCGTTGGACCTCGCGCTGCAAGCCGCCCCGGACCACCCCTGGGTGCAGAGCCATCCGGAATGGTTCACCACCCGCGTGGACGGCAGCATCGCCTACGCCGAAAACCCGCCGAAGAAGTACCAGGACATCTTCCCGCTGAACTTTGACAACGACCCGGCGGGCCTGTCCAACGAGATCCTGCGGATCGTCCAGCTCTGGATCAGCCACGGCGTCAAGATCTTCCGCGTGGACAACCCGCACACCAAGCCGGTGTGGTTCTGGGAATGGCTGATCGCCAAGGTCAACAAGAAGGACCCCGAGGTCGTCTTCCTGGCCGAGGCCTTCACCCGGCCGGCGATGATGCACGCGCTGGGACGGGCCGGGTTCCAGCAGTCGTACACCTACTTCACCTGGCGCAACACCAAGGAGGAGCTGGAGGAGTACTTCCAGGAGGTCAGCCACGAATCCCCGGCCTACTTCCGTCCGAACTTCTTCGTCAACACCCCGGACATCCTCACCGAGTACCTGCAGTTCGGCGGACCGGCGGCGTTCAAGATCCGTGCCACGCTTGCCGCCACCGCCAGCCCCATCTGGGGCGTCTATGCCGGCTACGAACTGTACGAGCACGTCGCCCGGCCGGGCGCGGAGGAGTACATCGACAACGAGAAGTTCGAGTACAAGGCCCGCGACTGGGACGCCGCGGCGGAGTCCGGCCGCACCCTGGCCCCGTACCTCACCCGGCTCAACGAGATCCGGCACACCCACCCGGCCCTCGGCGACCTGCAGAACCTCACGGTGCACCAGAGCACGGACAACGCCACGGTGGTCTACTCAAAGCACAAGACCCTCCCGGACGGCAGCAAGGACACCTTGATCGTCGTGGTCAACGTGGATCCGCATGGCATCCGGGAGAGCACGGTGACGCTGGACCTGGCGGCGCTGGAGCTGGACCCTGAGGACCTGACGCACAACGGCCGCTTCGTCGTCGATGACCTGCTGACCGGCGAAAGCTGGGAATGGGGGGAGTACAACTACGTACGCCTTGACGCACATGTCGAACCAGCCCACATCCTGAGCATCCGGAGGCAGCGCCCGTGAGTTTCAGCCCGAGCAACCCCAACCAGCACTTCACCCCGAAGGGGACTTTCGAACTGAACGCTCCCGGACTCCAGCACGACCCGCACTGGTACCGGAAGGCGGTCTTTTACGAGGTCCTGGTGCGTGGTTTCGCCGACGGCAACGGCGACGGCTCCGGCGACTTCCACGGCCTGATCGAGAAGCTGGACTACCTGCAGTGGCTCGGCGTCGACTGCCTCTGGCTGCCGCCCTTCTTCCAGTCTCCGCTGCGCGACGGCGGCTACGACATCTCGGACTACAACTCGGTGCTGGACGAATTCGGCACCATCAGCGACTTCAAGCGGCTCGTCGCGGAGGCCCACGCCCGCGGCGTCCGGGTCATCATCGACCTGCCGCTGAACCACACCTCGGACCAGCACCCCTGGTTCCAGGAGTCGCGCAAGGACCCGGACGGCCCGTTCGGAGATTTCTACGTGTGGAGCGACACGGACGAGAAGTACCAGGACGCCCGCATCATCTTCGTGGATACCGAGGAATCCAACTGGACCTTCGATCCGATCCGCCGCCAGTTCTTCTGGCACCGATTCTTCTCCCACCAGCCGGACCTGAACTTCGAGAACCCCAAGGTGATCGATGCCCTGTTCGACGTCGTGCGGTTCTGGCTGGACCAAGGCATTGACGGCTTCCGCGCCGACGCCATTCCCTACCTCTTCGAGGAGGAGGGCACCAACTGCGAGAACCTGCCGGCCACCCACGAGTTCCTGCGCCAGCTGCGCCGGATGGTCGACGAAAGCTACCCCGGCCGTGTGATCATCGCCGAAGCCAACCAGCCGCCGGCCGAAGTGGTGGAGTACTTCGGCACCGAAGAGGAACCGGAATGCCACATGGCCTTCCACTTCCCGATCATGCCGCGGCTGTACTACGCGTTGCGGGACCAGAAGGCCGCGCCCATCATCGAGACGATGAAGGACACCCCGGACATTCCCGAGGGCGCCCAATGGGGCACCTTCCTTCGCAACCATGACGAGCTCACTCTGGAAATGGTCACGGCCGACGAGCGCGCCGCGATGCTCGGCTGGTACGCGCCGGACCCCCGCATGCGCGCCAACATCGGCATCCGCCGCCGGCTGGCACCGCTGCTGGACAACTCCCGCTCCGAGATCGAACTGATCAACGCGTTGCTGCTCTCGCTGCCGGGAAGCCCGTTCCTGTACTACGGAGACGAAATCGGCATGGGCGACAACATCTGGCTCGAGGACCGCGACGCGGTCCGCACCCCGATGCAATGGAACCCGGACCGCAACGCCGGGTTCTCCAACGCCGACCCGGGCAAGCTCTACCTCCCGGTGATCCAGTCGCTGGTCTACAACTACAGCATGGCCAACGTTGAAGCCGAGGCCGCCCACTCCGGCTCGCTGCTGCGCTGGACCCGTCAGATCCTCAGCGTCCGCAGGAACCACCCCGCCTTCGGGCTCGGCTCGTTCCAGCACGTCGAGGCGGATCACGACGTCGTCCTTTCCTACCTGCGCGACCTACCGGCGGGCAACGCCGCCGGCGAGGAGGCAGAGACCATCCTGTGTGCGTTCAACCTGTCCCAGCATCCGGTGGCCACCACGCTGAGGGTGCCGCAGTATGCCGGCCGCGGGCTCCGCGACGTTTTCGGCGGTCAGGCGTTCCCCGCCATTTCCGACGACGGCACGCTGACCCTCACCCTGGGCAGCCACGACTTCTTCTGGCTGCGGATCCGTTCGGCCGCATCCAACCCGGCCTCGCCCCACACCCAGGCGATGCCTATCCTGTCCATCGAAGGCTGAAATGACCCGACCCACCCTTTCCCCCGCGCTGGACGCCCTGCTCCGCAGCTGGCTGCCGCGCCAGCGCTGGTTCCCCGTCAAGAGCGCGCACTTCAGCTTCGAGCCGGCGGGCCGTGTGCGCCTCGGCGCCGGCCCGGCGGCCGCGACGCCGGAGATCGGCGCGGAGCTTGAAGTTCTGCTGCTCGCGGTGACGTACCCGACGGCGGACGGCAACCGCACCGACGTCGTGCAGGTGCCGCTCAGCTCCCGCGCCCTGCCGCTGGCGGGTGCGGGAGCCGCCCTGCTCGGGGAGATTCCCGCGGACGGCACGGACGCGGCACACGGCTGGATCTACGACGGCGTGCACGACCCGGCGTTTATCGCGGCCTGGCTTGAACTCATGCGCGAACGCGCCGCCACAAGCGACGGCACGGCCGCCGGGCACCTGGTGGAATCCGATTACCGGCTGCCGTTCGCCACTGGCAAGGTCCGGGTGCTCTCCGGCGAGCAGTCCAACAGTTCGGTCATAGTGGACGACGGCGCCTCCGCGGCGATCCTCAAATTCTTCCGGGTGCTGTCCGAGGGGCAGAATCCCGAAGTCGAGATCGGTGCGGCCCTGACCGCCGGCCGCACCGTTGAGGTCCCGGCCACCCTCGGCTGGGTCACCGGCGAATGGACCGTCCCCGGGGGTGCCTCGACCGCCCGCGGCGAGCTCGCCGTCGCGCACGAATTCCTGGCCGGCGGCCTGGACGCCTGGCGCCTGGCCGTGGACGCGGCCAGCACCGGCACCGACTTCACCGCCGAAGCCCGCGCCCTGGGCGTCGCCACGGCCACCGTGCACCGTCGGCTCGCCGAGGCGCTCGGCACCGCAGCGGAGTCCGTGCCGGGCGGGGACATCGCGCCCGGCGTCGCCCAGCGGGTCCGGCAGTCGTGGGCGGAAGCCGGCGCCGCCGTCGGGCCCTTCGACGATGAACTTGAGGCGCTCCTTACGCGGCTCGAAGGCAGCAGTGCCGGCCGGCTGCAGCGGATCCACGGCGACCTGCATCTCGGCCAGATCCTGCAGGTCCCCGGCGGACCCGGGAAACCGGCCCGCTGGGCGATCCTGGACTTCGAAGGGGAGCCGCTGCGCCCGATCTCCGAACGCAACTTCCCGGACGTGCCGCTCCGCGACGTGGTCGGCATGCTGCGGTCCTTCGACTACGCCGCCGGCGCCGCTGTCCGCGAGTACGACGACGCCGTCGTCCCCGCGGCCTGGGTGGACGACTGCGCCGAGGCCTTCCTGGCCGGTTATGCGGAAGTCACCCCCGGCACGATCGACCGCGACTCGCCCCTGTTCGTGGCGTTGTGGCTGGACAAGGCTCTCTACGAAGTTGTTTACGAACTACGGAACAGGCCGGACTGGCTCGCCATCCCGGTGAATGCATCCCGTCGTCTCCTCGGCAGTACAGGCCCCGGCGTTCCCGCCGAAGCCGCAGCGGAAGGTAACAAAATGACAGGTTCAGCACGTACCGATCGACCCGGAGTCCCGTTTCCCGTGGACGCGGAGACCCTTGCGCGCGTCGCCGCCGGCGAGCACCACGCGCCGCATTCGGTCCTTGGCGCGCACCTCGACGACTACGGCCACGTCACCATCCGCACCGTGAAGCACCTCGCGGAAGCCGTCTCCGTGGTCACTGCGGCCGGCAGTTTCCCGATGTCGCACGAATCCGGCGGCGTGTGGGTGGCCGTGCTGGACCCGCTGGACGAAGGGCACGTTCCGGACTACCGGCTTGAGGTCACTTATGAAGGCCAGGCACCGCAGCAGGCCGACGAGCCTTACCGCTACCTGCCGACGGTGGGGGAGATCGACCTGCACCTGATCGGCGAAGGCCGGCACGAGCGCCTCTGGGATGTGCTGGGCGCACACGTCCAGCACTACAAGTCCGTCCTGGGCGACGTTGACGGCGTGTCCTTCGCGGTGTGGGCCCCGAACGCCCAGGCCGTGCGGGTCAAGGGCGACTTCAACGGCTGGGACGGCCGGGAATTCTCCATGCGCTCCCTCGGCTCCTCCGGGGTGTGGGAACTGTTCATCCCCGGCGTTATAGCAGGGGCGTGCTACAAATTCGAGATCAAGACCAAGCACGGGCACTGGGTGGAGAAGGCCGATCCGCTTGCCTTCGGCACGGAGGTTCCTCCGCTGACGGCGTCCCGCGTCGTCGAGCCCTCTTACGCCTTCAAGGACGAGGAATGGATGAAGGCCCGCGCGGCCCGGGATCCACACAATGCCGCGATGAGCGTCTATGAGGTCCACCTTGGGTCCTGGCGGGTCGGGCTCGACTACCGTCAGCTGGCCAAGGAACTCGTGGAGTACGTGAAGTGGCTCGGCTTCACCCACGTGGAGTTCATGCCCGTCGCGGAACACCCCTTCGGCGGATCGTGGGGCTACCAGGTCACGTCCTACTTCGCACCCACCTCGCGCTTCGGGCACCCGGACGAGTTCCGGCACCTCGTGGACGAACTGCACCAGGCCGGGATCGGCGTGCTGTTGGACTGGGTGCCGGCGCACTTCCCCAAGGATGCCTGGGCGCTGGCCCAATTCGATGGTGGGCCGCTGTACGAGCACTCCGATCCGAACCTGGGCGAACACCCGGACTGGGGCACGCTGATCTTCGACTTCGGCCGCAGCGAAGTCCGCAACTTCCTGGTCGCCAACGCCCTCTACTGGCTGGACGAGTTCCACATCGACGGCCTCCGCGTCGACGCCGTGGCCTCGATGCTCTACCTGGATTACTCCCGTGAGGAGGGCCAGTGGCAGCCGAACCGCTTTGGCGGCCGCGAGAACCTCGAGGCGATCTCCTTCCTGCAGGAGGTCAACGCAACGGTCTACAAGACGCACCCCGGTGCGGTCATGATCGCCGAGGAATCCACGGCATTCCCGGGGGTCACCGCCCCCACCAGCCAGGGTGGCCTGGGCTTCGGCATCAAGTGGAACATGGGCTGGATGCACGACTCGCTCAAGTACATGGCCGAGGACCCGTTCAACCGGAAGTGGCACCACGGCACCATCACGTTCTCCCTGGTTTACGCCTACACGGAAAATTTCCTGCTGCCGATCAGCCACGACGAGGTTGTGCACGGCAAGGGCTCCATGCTGCGCAAGATGCCCGGCGACCGTTGGCAGCAGCTCGCGAACCTGCGGGCCTTCCTGGGCTACCAGTGGGCCCACCCGGGCAAGCAGCTAATTTTCATGGGCACCGAGTTCGGCCAGGAAGCGGAATGGTCAGAACAGTACGGCCTGGACTGGTGGCTGGCCGACATCCCCGCGCACCGCGGCGTGCAGCTCCTGACCAAGGACCTGAACGAGTTGTACAGCTCCACTCCGGCCTTGTACGAACGCGACAATGACCCCGACGGCTTCCAGTGGATCAACGGCGGGGACGCGGACCGGAACGTGCTGACCTTTATCCGCCGGGACGCCGCCGGCAACGAGCTGGTGTGCGCCTTCAACTTCTCCGGCTCCCCGCACCAGGACTTCCGCTTGGGCGTCCCGGCCGTGGGGCAGTGGCAGGAAGTCCTAAACACCGACGCCGCTGCCTACGGCGGCTCGGGTGTCCTGAACGAGGGCACCCTGACAGCGGCCGACGGCGGCACCGACGGCCAGCCCGCCACGCTCACCGTGACGTTGCCTCCGCTGGGCGCCGCCTACTTCAAGCCGATCAGCTAGCCACGTGACGGCATGGCTGTAACGGCCATCTCGATCGGAGGGCCCGGAATCCTTGGGATTCCGGGCTTTTCCGTGTCCTGCACCGGCCGCCGATCCGGGCCGCAGGAGAGACCGCCGGGGCCGCTTTGTCACCCGGCTCAAGTGGTGGTAGAGTTTATTTCCGCGCTGCTCCCCGGAGTTGATCCGCTAAGAAGACCGAGAAGCCTATGGCAAGACTGAGTCGGACCGCTGATTTGACTAGGGTGAAGCACGCGGGTAAGTTTGAAAAGTTGCTCCGGAGCGATCCTGGACCGTTGGGTTTGGGTGGTGCCGGGTGTGTCTGTTGTTTGAGAACTCAATAGTGTGCCAAGTTTGTTGATACCAATTTTKTATTGAATTGGTTGATTGTGCCGGGCCTGCCACCCCGTGGTTGGGTYCGGTGTTTTTAGCTGGTTTCAAATTTTGTGCATTGTGTTTATCCCGTTTTCCCGGGGTTGCATGGTGTGTCTGTTTTACTTCAACGGAGAGTTTGATCCTGG
>NZ_JBFTNW010000003.1:0-262628 GCF_056397665.1 Arthrobacter sp. 05L428
GTACTAATAGGCCGATAACTTACACCACACACTCCTTTGCGTGAACGGATTCAAAAGACGTTCACACCAGCAGAGGAGTACAAAGAAACAAGACTGCTTGCGTCCACTATGTGGTTCCCAAACAACAAACCCGCCACGGGCACGTTGCTWGAAGGAACCAAAACTGAATAACAACACCACCACCGCCCCGCCACGGGCGGTAGCGGACAAGTTGTAACCACCAGATTTCCCACCCCAGGACAACCCTCACCAGGGCCCCRGGGGCGCGGACACAGGGTTACGGCGGTCATAGCGTGGGGGAAACGCCCGGTCCCATCCCGAACCCGGAAGCTAAGACCCACAGCGCCGATGGTACTGCACCCGGGAGGGTGTGGGAGAGTAGGTCACCGCCGGACATACATTAGGTCGAGAGCCTCCAACCACCAGGTTGGAGGCTCTCCCCCTTTAACCCCAAAAACGTATAGCGCCCCTCCCGCACTCCCGGCGTGCACACCACCGACCCTTGTAAAGTTGATGCCTATGGATAACCTCTTCAGCCACGCCGCGGCAGCCCCGGAACCCGAGCCGGCCGAAGGGCTGGAGCCGGTGGTATGCACCGTCGTTGTCCCCGGCCCCGTGGCTCGGGCTTTCATGGGTTTCACCGAGCACACGCACCTCTGGTGGCCGCTCGAGGGCCACAGCGTCTACGGCCCGGGCTCCTATGTTGAGTTCGAGGAAAGCCTCATTCTTGAGACCGCAGACGACGGCAGGACCGCCATCTGGGGGTCCATCGACGACTGGCAGCCACCCTTGTCCTTCCACGCCACCTGGCATCCCGGGACGCAGGCCCTGTGGTCCACGGAGCTGCGGGTGGCCTTCCGGGCCGTTGAGGGCGGCACCGAGCTCCGGTTGGTGCACAGCGGCTGGGAAGGCGCGCAGGACCCCGCCGCTACGCGAGCGGACTACCAGGCGGGCTGGCCCGGCGTGCTGCAGCGGTTCGTCCGGTTTATGGGCGGCGCCGATGACTGACGGTGAGCTGCCGGTGACCCGGCCCGTGATCCGTCGGTTCGAAGCGGGGGAGTGGAAACAGTACCGCGCCCTACGGCTGGAAATGCTGGAGGATGCGCCCACGGCTTACGTGGAGAGCCTCGACTCGGCCCGGGAGCAAACGGACCGGCAATGGCAGGAGCGCGCCGCGCTGATGGCGGCTTCGGGTTGCGTATCCCTCGTGGCCGGAGATGCCGCGGAGCCGGCTGATAGCCCGCATTCCGCCTCGCCGCTCCCTGCCGGCGGGGTGCCTGCCGAGGTCAAAGTGCCTGCCGGTGAAGACCTTGCCGCTGCCAGGCTGCGGGCACTGATGCGCGTTGTGCCGAAGGTCCCGCAGGATCCTGACCGTCCGCGCCAGGCAGTGCTGCTCAGCGTCTACGTGGGCCCGGAGTTGCGGGGCTCCGGCCTGGCCGACGAGATGCTGCGGCGGGCCATCGCCGGTGCCCGGGATGAGCTCGGCGCCGTGGTGCTGGAACTTGGCGTGCACGAGGCAAACGGCCGTGCCCAGGCGTTCTACTCCCGGCACGGGTTCAAGGACACCGGACGGCGGGAACCCTACCCGCTTGATCCGGACCGCTCGGAGATCATCATGGAACTTCCCTTGGACGCGCCCTGCGCACTAGAAGCACCAGAAGCTACAGAAGCGCCGGCAGAGTACAGCTAGCGCAAGGGTGCGGCGTCGGCCGGCGGGACGGCCGTGCTGGAACGGATCACAAATTTCGTCGGATACTCGGTGTCCGCCGCCGCCGTGTCCGCGCCGCCGTCGAGCCCTGCGAGCAGACGGCGGACCGCCATCGCCCCTTGACCGCGAGGATCCTGGTCGATGGTGGTGAGGCCGAATAGTTCGCCGAGTTCGTGGCCGTCGATGCCGATGACGGACAGATCCTGGGGAACGCGCAGTCCGAAGTCGCGGGCGGCGAGGATGGTGCCGATCGCCATCTCATCCGAGGCCGCGAAGACCGCTGTGGGGCGTTCCGGGGAACTGCCGAGCAGCTGACGGGCGCTGGCGTAAGCACCCTGGATGGTGAAGTCGGCGGAGACCAGCCATTCCGGACGGATCGTCAGCCCGGCGTCGCGCATGGCCTTGGTAAAGCCGCCCTGGCGCGTGCCCGGCAGCCGGAAGTCCTTCTCATACGCCGCGTCACCGGTCATATGCGCAATCCTGCTGTGGCCAAGCTGGATCAGGTGCCGGGCGGCCGCCTGGGCGATGCCCGAGTCGTTGATCCGGATCGTCGAGGCGCCCGGCAGGGGCCCGCCAATCCCCACGATGGGGCGGTGGATGGCGAGCAGCTGCTGGATCTCGGCCTCGCTGAGCTCCAGGGAGACCGCAATGACCGCGTCCACGCGCTTGCGCAGCAGGAAGTCGTTGAGCACGCTGTGCCGGCGCTCCTCGCCCTCGCTGACGTTGTACAGCGTGAGGTCGTAGCCGGCGTCGAGCAGGGTCGCGGATACGCCCTCCACCACCGAGGAGAAGAACCAGCGGTGCACGGACGGAACCACGACGCCGACGTTGTGGTTCCGCCCGGACGCCAGGCTGGAGGCGTGGTATGACAGGACAAAACCGAGCTCGGTTGCGGCGGCCTGGGCGCGCTCACGGCTCTGGGCCGAAACATTGCCCTTGCCGCTCAAGGCGCGCGAAACGGTGGCGATGGAGAGGCCGGCCCGTTCCGCGACGTCCTTGATGCCGGGCATTTTTAGCTCTCCGTGTCCTCGATGTAGATTTCCAGCCAAACAGTTTCACCTGAGCTTAACCGATGGGCGTCTTCACCCTGTTCCCCCGACACGGAGCTGCGCAGCAGCACCTGTCCGGCGGGCAGTTCGAGCGGCTCCTGCCCGACGTTCAGCAGCACCGCGGTGGTGCCGTTGAGGTAGGCCAGCGAGGTGTCCGTGCACCAGTTTTCAATCCAGTTGAGGGAGCCCTGGCCGAGGCTGAGCTCGCGCCGGAGCGCCAGCATCCGCCGGTACAGGGACAGGTGCGACGACGGCGACGCGGCCTGCGCGTCCCGGGCCAGCTCGGCGAAGCTCGCCGGCTGCGGCAGCCACGGATCCGCTCCGGCGCCGAAGCCCGCGTGGGGCTCGCCGGAACGCCATGGCAGCGGCACCCGGCAGCCGTCCCGGCCCAGACGCTCGCCGCCGGTCCGACCGAAGGTGGGGTCCTGGCGCTGGCTGTCCGGAATGTCGATGCCGTCGGGGAGGCCGAGTTCCTCGCCCTGGTAGAGGTACGCGCCGCCGGGCAGGCCCAGCATGAACATGGAGGCCGCCGCGGCCCGGGAGCGTCCGAGTTCCTCGTCCGGCTGCACGTCGGCGGGGCCGATGCCGTCCCCGTCGCGGGGCGCTGGTCCGTTGTAGCCGAAGCGGGTGGCGTGCCGGACGACGTCGTGGTTGGACAGCACCCAGGTGCTCGGCGCACCGACGGCGTCCAGGGCGGTCAGTGACTCCGTGATGACGTGGCGCATCCGGTGCACGTCCAGGCCGGCGTGCAGGTAAGGGAAGTTGAAGGCCTGGTGCATTTCGTCCGGGCGGACCCAGTCGGCGAGCCGGGGGAGCGGGTCCACGTTGGCTTCCGCGCAGAGGATGCGGTCGGGGCCGTATTCGGCCAGGATCCGGCGCCAGGTCCGGTAGATGTCATGCAGCGCCGGCTGGCCGAACATCGGGGCTTCGTGCCCGGGGAAGCCGTGCGAGCTGTTGCCGTCGGCGCGGCCGCCCCATTCGGGCAGGCCCGGCGCCTTGACGAGGGCGTGGGCGACGTCGACCCGGAAGCCGGAGACGCCGCGGTCCAGCCAGAAGCGCAGGACGCGTTCGAATTCGGCGTGGACGGCGTCGTTGTCCCAATTGAAGTCGGGCTGGGAGGTGTCGAAAAGGTGCAGGTACCACTGGCCGGGGGTGCCGTCCGGTTCGATGATCCGGGTCCACGCCGGTCCGCCGAAGTGCGACTGCCAGTTGTTCGGGGGCTGCTCGCCGGAATCACCGCGGCCGTCCCGGAAGATGAACATGTCCCGCTCCGGGCTGCCTGCGGGGGCTGCCAGCGCCGCCTGGAAGGCGGAGTGCTGGTCCGAGCAGTGGTTGGGCACGAGATCCACGATCAGCCGCAGCCCGAGGCGCGTGGCCTCGGCCATCATGGCGTCGAAATCCGCCAGGGTGCCGAACAGGGGATCGACGTCGCAATAGTCGCTGACGTCGTAGCCGGCGTCGCGCTGCGGGGAGCGGTAGAACGGCGAGAGCCAGACCGCGTCGATCTCCAGCTCGGCGAGCTGCGGGAGTTCGGCGGTGATGCCGGCCAGATCGCCGACGCCGTCGCCGTTCAGGTCCCGGAACGAGCGCGGGTACACCTGGTAGATCACGGCGGAGCGCCACCAGCCGGGGGTGTCATCTGCAGCGTGCACCAGGGTCAGCGGGCCGGCCAGTGCGGCGGGGGCTGTGAGTACTGAATCAACGGACATGCCGGTAATCGTAAGTCCCCGACGTCGAAATTGAAAACGCTTCCAGTCGATAAATCTTTTGAGTCTGCTCGGGGAGCCTGGGGTGGATCCGCGGCATGGGCCCGCATGTTCCGCGCCACTAGGCCTTCTAGAGGTGTCTGGCAGTCTCCCAGCGTGGTCGCCGCCCCGCGACACGCCACGCTAGAATGACTTTCCAAAGCGTCCATCACCGTGTAGCTTGGAAGCGCTTGCAGCTGTGAGCCACATCACCGACGATGCCACCGGGCCCAGGAGACTTCCGAAGAGCCCTACGCGTGGATGCAGGATTTTATGAAAGGGACACCAATGAAGGTGCAGAACACCCTCACAACCGGAACCAGCCGCCGGGTATTCACGGCCGGTGCGATCTCCGTTGTTGCAGCGCTGGCGCTCAGCGCCTGCGGCGGCGCAGCAGCCTCCGGTCCGGCCACGGCCACGGCCTCCGCCTCCGCGAAGCCGGACCTCAAGTCCGGCGGCGCCGGCACGATCACCATGTGGGTCGACGCCGAGCGTTCACCCGCTCTGAAGGACATCACCGCGAAGTTCAAGGCTGACACCGGAATCGACGTGAAGCTCGTCGTCAAGGACTTCGCAGCTGTGCGCGACGACTTCATCACCCAGGTCCCGACGGGCAAGGGCCCGGACCTCATCGTCGGCCCGCACGACTGGGTAGGCAAGTTCGTCCAGAACGGCGTGATCGCACCCGTCGAGCTTGGCGACAAGAAGGACGCCTTCCAGGAGTCCTCGATCAAGGCCATGTCCTTCAACGGCTCGGTCTACGGTGTTCCCTACGCGATCGAAAACATCGCACTGCTGCGCAACACGGCCATCGTGCCCGACGCGGCCAAGACCATGGACGAGGTCATTGCCAACGGCAAGAAGGCAGTCGCAGACGGCAAGGCCAAGTTCCCGTTCCTCGTCGGCATGGACCCGAAGCAGGGCGACCCGTACCACCTGTACCCGCTGCAGGCCTCCATGGGCTCGCAGGTCTTCGGCAAGGCTGCCGACGGCGGCTACGACCCGAAGCAGCTCCTGATCGGAGACGCTGCCGGCGTCGAGTTCGCCAAGAAGCTCACCGCCTGGGGCGACAAGGGCGAAAAGATCATCAACTCCAACATCACCGGTGACATCGCCAAGGAGAAGTTCCTCGCCGGCGAGTCCCCGTACTACCTGACCGGCCCGTGGAACCTCCCGGACGTACAGAAGAAGGGCATCAAGTTCGCCGTTGACGAGCTGCCGACCGCCGGCGACCAGCCGGCCCAGCCGTTCATCGGCGTCAACGGCTTCTTCATCAGCGCCAAGAGCGCCAACGCCCTGGCCACCAATGAGTTCGTCACCAACTACCTGACCTCCGAGGCAGCCCAGGACTCCATGTACAAGGCCGGCGGCCGCCCGCCGGCACTGAAGGCCTCCTTCGACAAGGCAGCCAGCGACCCGGTTGTTGCCGCCTTCGGCAAGATCGGCGCCACCGGCGTCCCGATGCCGGCTATCCCGGAAATGAGTGCTGTCTGGGCTGACTGGGGAGCCACCGAGCTCGCCCTGATCAAGGGCCAGGGCGACCCGGCTGCTGACTGGGCCAAGATGGCAGCCAGCATCAAGAGCAAAATCAAGGGTTAGTCCCCGCGCCGGTTCCTGACGCTTCCACGCGCCGGGAACCGGCAGCACCGGGCCGGGCGGCCACCAGGCTGCCCGGCCCGTTCCTGCATCACCCCAGCTTCTCCCAAGGACTGTAGACAGCCATGTCAGAAACCGAACTCCGCGAGGACACCGAGCCCGCAGCGTCGTCCGCCCCGGACCCCGCCACCACAACCTCCGGCCGGCAGGCCAGAACCCTCCGCCAACGCCGGACCGGCCCCGAGGGGGTGAAGGGCACCATCGCCAAGATCGTGCTGCTGGGCCTTGTCGATGCCCTCGCTGTCTACGTCCTGATCATGCTCTTCCTGAGCCAGTCCTGGCTGGCCCTGGGAGTCTCCGCCGCCGTCGTAGTGGTGATCAACTGGATCTACCTGCGCAAGGGCGGCCTGCCCGCCAAGTACCTGGCCCCGGGCGTGCTCTTCCTGCTGGTTTTCCAGGTCTTCGTGGTCATGTTCAGCGGCTACATCGCCTTCACCAACTACGGCGACGGCCACAACAGCACCAAGGATGACGCGATCGCCGCCATCCAGCTCACCGCACAGAAGCGGGTACCCGACTCCCCGGCCTACAAGACAGCCGTGCTGGCCAAGGACAACTCCTTCTACCTGCTCTTCACGGACCCGCAGGGCAAGGTCTCGCTCGGCAGCACCGAGACGCCGCTCAAGGAGGTCTCCGGGGCCGTCAAGGACTCCACCGGCAAGGCCAAGACGCTGGACGGCTACCAAACCCTGAACTTCCAGGAAATCGTGGCCAACCAGCAAAGCATCCTGGACATCACCGTGCCGGTCTCCGCGAACCCGGCCGACGGCACGCTGCGCACCGCGGACGGCAGCAACGCCTACCAGTTCAAGCCGGCGCTGAAGTACGACGCGGCCGCTGACACCTTCACCGACACCACCACGGGTGCGGTCTACCGCGACAACGGCAAGGGCGCCTTCGCCGCGGACAACGGTGAGACACTGTCCACCGGCTGGAAGATCGACGTCGGGATGGAGAACTTCGCCCGAGCCTTCACCGATCCGAGCCTGCGCGGACCCCTGCTGGGCGTCATCCTTTGGACCTTCACCTTCGCCGTGGCCTCCGTCGCGCTGACCTTCGCCATGGGCCTGTTCCTGGCCATCACCTTCAACCGCGAAGACCTCAAGGGCAAGAAGGTGTACCGGATCCTGATGATCCTGCCGTACGCTTTCCCCGCGTTCCTCACCGGCCTGGTCTGGTCCGGCATCCTCAACCCGGAGTTCGGCTGGCTCAACCAGACCCTGCTTGGCGGGGCCTCGATCGGCTGGCTTACGGATCCGGTCCTGGCCAAGATCAGCGTCCTGGTGGTCAACCTCTGGCTCGGCTTCCCCTACATGTTCCTGGTCTGCACCGGCGCCCTGCAGTCGCTGCCTAACGAACTGGACGAGGCCGCCCGGATGGACGGCGCCGGCCCGTGGCGCGTGTTCCGCTCCATCAAGCTGCCGCTGCTGCTGGTCTCGATCGCCCCGCTGCTGATCTCCTCCTTCGCCTTCAATTTCAACAACTTCAACGTGATCTTCATGCTCACCGGCGGCGGACCCCGGTTCGCCGACACCGACCGGGACATCGGAGCCACCGACATCCTGATCACCCTCGTCTACAAGGTTGCCTTCGGGCAGGGCACCGGCCGTGACTACGGCCTGGCCAGCGCCCTCGCCATCATCATCTTCATCATCGTGGCCACCGTTTCGGCCATCAGTTTCAAGCAGACCAAGGCACTCGAGGACGTGAACTCATGAACGGGTCAGCACCGCGCACCGCGGCTCCGGCGCACCAGGCCGAGCAGGGCATCACCACCGGCACCACCGACGTCGAATACCTCAAGTCGCTGCAGCGCCGGCGCCCCTTCGGCGTCTGGTTCAAGGACAAGGGCTGGCGCCACCTGGTGGGCGTCATCGTGACGATCTTCGCCGTCTTCCCGCTGCTCTACGTGCTCTCGGCGGCACTGAACTCCACCGGCACCCTGGTGGGTTCCAACGCGCTGTTCAGCAAGATCGACTTCGGGAACTTCACCGCCCTGTTCGACATGCCCTCGCGGCCCTTTGCGCAGTGGTTCCTGAACACCATGGTGGTGGGCGGCGTGACCTCCGCGGCCACGGTGTTCCTCGGGGCGATGGCAGCGTATGCCTTCTCCCGGATGCGCTTCACGGGCCGCCGGGTGGGCCTGCTGAGCCTGCTCCTGCTGCAGATGTTCCCGCAGCTGCTGGCCGTCGTCGCCATCTTCCTGCTGCTCAGCGGCATCTCCGAGGTCATCCCCGCCCTGGGCCTGGGCAGCCAGCTGGGCCTGATCATGGTCTACCTGGGCGGCGCCCTGGGCGTGAACACCTACCTGATGTACGGCTTCTTCAACACCGTGCCGCAGTCCCTGGACGAGGCCGCCAAGATTGACGGTGCGAGCCACAGCCAGATCTTCTTCGGCATTATCATGCGCCTGGTCACGCCGATCCTGGCCGTCGTGGGGCTGCTGTCCTTCATCGGCATCTCCGGCGAATTCGTGATCGCGTCCGTGGTGCTCACGGACCCGGACAGCCAGACCCTCGCCGTCGGGCTCTACTCCTTCGTGGCGCAGCAGCGCTCCGAGAACTGGGGTGTCTTTGCCGCCGGCGCGGTCATCAGCGCCATCCCGGTGATGGCCCTGTTCCTGTTCCTGCAGCGCTACATCGTCAGCGGGCTCACGCAGGGCTCGGTGAAGGGCTAGGCATGTCCGGCGCTGGCATGGCCGGGCTGCTGCCGCACCACGACGGGTCCGGCCTGCACGCACCGCAAACGGTGGAGGCCGGAGCCGCGGCCCGGCTCCGGATCCGCATCCCGGACGCGTGGGGCCGGGCCAGCCGGGTCTGGCTCCGCTCCGTGCACGACGGCGAACCCCGGTACACGGGCTGCGTGAACATCGGCGAGGCCGACGGCTGGGTGTGGTGGGAAGCTGACATGGCGGTCACCAACCCGGTGGCCCGCTACCGGTTCCTGATCGAGGCCGACGCGCGGTACTGGACCCTCAACGCGCAGGGCCTGTTCAGCAGGGACGTCTCCGACTACGCGGACTTCCGGCTGACTACGTTCCCGGCCGGCCCGCCGTGGCTGCGCCAAGGCACCATGTACCAGGTCTTCCCGGACCGTTTCGCGCGCTCGGCCCGGGCAGCGGCGCACCCGGTCCCGGACTGGGCCGTGCCCAGCGACTGGGACGGCACCGAAGTGCAAGGCTCGTCCGCCGAGACACCCTTCCAGTTCTACGGCGGCGACCTGCACGGTGTCACGGAACACCTGGACCACATCCAGGGGCTCGGGGCGGACATCATTTACCTGACGCCGTTCTTTCCCGCGCGGTCCAACCACCGCTATGACGCCTCGACCTTTTCCATGGTGGACCCGCTGCTGGGCGGCGACGCGGCCCTGGTCGAACTCGTGGAAGCGGCCCACGCCCGCGGCCTGAAAGTGTTGGGGGACCTCACCGCCAACCACTCCGGCGACGCGCACGAATGGTTCCAGCGCGCCCTGGCGGCACCGGACTCCGAGGAAGCCGGCTACTACTACTTCAACGAGGACCACAGCTCCTACGAGGCTTGGTACGGCGTGCCGTCGCTGCCCAGGCTGAACTGGTCCTCGGCCGGCCTGCGGGACAAGTTCGTCTTGGACGACGAATCCCCGGTGGCCCGCTGGCTCCGCCCGCCGTTCAGCCTGGACGGCTGGCGGATCGACGTCGGCAACATGACCGGACGGCTCGGGGAGACCGACCTCAATCAGGAAGTGGCCCGGCTGATCGCGGAGCGGGTCCGCGGAATCAACCCGGACGCGGCGCTGCTGGCGGAGGCGACCAACGACGCCGCTCCGGATTTCAGCGGCGAACATTGGCACGGCGCCATGACGTACTCCAATTTCACCCGCCCGCTGTGGGCCTGGCTCTCCGGCGACGCCGGGCACGTCAACTTCTTCGGCACACCGCTGCCCGGGCCCAACCGGATCGGGGCTGAAGATTTCCTCGCCACGCACCAGGACCTGGCCGCCGCCTTCAGCTGGGACGTCCGGCAGCAGAACATGAATGCCCTGAACAGCCACGACACCGCCCGGGCCGCCACGGTCATGATCGACGGCGGCCAGCAGCTGGGCGCTGTGCTGATGTTCACCCTGCCCGGCGTGCCGGTGGTGTTTGCCGGGGACGAGTTCGGGCTCAAGGGCGACAACGGGGAGTTTTCCCGCACGCCCATGCCCTGGACCGACCCCGCGCGGATCCTGGCCGACCTCCGTGGCACGTATGCCGCGCTTACCGCGCTGCGCCGGGAACAGCCCGCCCTCACCGGCGGCGGACTCCGCTGGCTGCACGCGCAGGGGGACGCGCTGGCCTTTGTGCGGGAAACCGCGGACAGCACGGTGCTGGTGGTCGTGGCCAGGACCGCCGCAGACGTCGAACTCGCCACTGGCCTGCTCTCCGCCGGGCAGCTCGCCGCGCTGGCGCAACCGCATGTCTTTGCTGCCGGCGACATCGTGGCGGAGCCGGGGGCCGCAGGCGCGCTCTTCCGCAGTGGCGGCCCAGCGGCCGCCCTCTGGGTGCTGCCGGGCGTGGTGCTGCCGGCACCCTAGACTGAAGGCCGAGACTGACGGCCGGATTCGACGGAGAACTGGAGAGCGCATGCGCGGCATTGTTGAGGAGTTGACGTCCGCCCTGGGCGGGGCGAAGGTCACCGTGGATGAGGCGGCCCTGGCGGCGTACGCCGTGGACCAGGCGCCTGTACTGGACTACCAGCTCCCGCAGGCCGTGGTCCTGGCCGAATCGGTGGCGGACGTCCAGGCCGCCGTCCGTGCCTGTGCCGCCCACCGGATTCCACTGGTGCCCCGCGGCGCGGGCACCGGGGTCTCCGGGGGCGCCCACGCCAGCGAAGGCTGCGTGGTCCTCAGCCTGGAACGGATGAACCGCATCCTGGACCTCAACCCGGACGACGAGACCGCCGTCGTCGAACCCGGCGTCATCAACGCCGCACTGAACGACGCCGCTGCGATGCACGGCCTGATGTACGCGCCGGACCCGGCCAGCTACCGGATCTCCACCATCGGTGGGAACGTCGCCACGAACGCCGGCGGCCTGCGCTGCGCGAAGTACGGGGTAACGCGGGACTCCGTGCTGGCGCTCGACGTCGTGCTGGCGGACGGCACGCTGATCCATACCGGGCACCAGACCTTCAAAGGTGTGGCCGGCTACGACCTCACGGGCTTGTTCGTGGGCTCCGAGGGCACCCTCGGGATCGTCGTCGGGATCACGGTGCGGCTGAAGTACCTGCCCCGGGAAGTCCACACCATCGCCGCGTTCTATCCCGACTTCCGCAGCGCCGCGGCGGGCGTCCTCGCGGTGGGCAAGGCGCGCGTGCAGCCGGCCATCATGGAACTGCTCGACGGCGGCTCGCTCGCCCAGCTCGACGACGCCCACGGCTCGGACCTGGCCTCGCGGGGCGCCTCGCTGCTGCTGATCCAGACCGACGGTTTCGGCGCCGCCGCGGAGGCCGCCGCGATCCGGCCGCTGCTGGCCGCCGGCGGAGCGGTGGTGACCATGGAAGCCAGTGCCGAGGCCGAACAGCTGGTGGAACTCCGCCGCAACAGCCGCGGCGTCGAGGTCGACGACGAATACCGGGTGGGCGAGGACGTCGCCGTGCCGCGGTCCCGGCTGGTGGACTACGTTGCGGAGCTGGAGGCGATGGCCGTGCGGCACCAGGTCAAGCTCAAGGTGGTGGCCCACGCCGGTGACGGCAACCTGCACCCCACCTTCTGGGTGGACCGGGCCGGCGATGCGGTGGACGCCGCGGCCATGGAACGGCTGGGAGCGGCCCTGGACAACTCGGTCACCGTGGCCCTCGCGATGGGCGGCACCATCACGGGGGAGCACGGCATCGGCCAGTACAAGCTGCGCTGGCTGGGCCTGGAGCAGACGGAACCGGTGCGCGAACTGCAGCGCCGGATCAAGGAGCTCTTCGACCCGGCCGGGATCCTTAACCCCGGCAAGGCGATTTAGACCGGCTGTGCCGGAACCGGTTCCACCCAACTAGCTCGCAATAGTTGTCGTTTTGAACTCTCAAAGCGACAACTAATGCGAGCTAGTTGGGCCGGGAAGCGGGTGTTCAGTCGTCGGAGTCCGGGTATTCGTCGATCGCCTCGTCGTCGCCGTACCGGGACTCCTCGGTTTCGACTTCCAGGATCTTGAGCAGTTCGGTGTCCGGGTTCAGCATGATCGCGGCCTCGTCCCGGCGGTGCCGGAGCTCGGAATCGATGTAGGACTGCACAGCCTCGGCCAGCGGAATGTGCCGGTTCTCCTTCTCGGACATGTACCAGCGGTGCTCCAGGATCTCGTGCACGGCCTCCGCCGGTTCGAGCTTCCCGGAGAGGTCGCGCGGGATCGAGCGGACGATCGGCTCGAAGATCTGGCTTACCCACAGGTGCGCGCTGTATTCCTCGTCCATGCCGGGGTTGTTATCCGCCCGGAAGGAGTCCATGTCGTTCAGCAGCCGCCGGGCCTGGTTTTCCTGCGCATCGAGGCCGGTCAGGCGCAGCAGCCGGCGCTGATGGTGCCCCGCGTCCACCACCTTGGGCTGAAGCTGGATCGTGGAGCCGTTCTGCGTGGTCTTGATGGCGTATTCCTCGACGTCGAAGCCCAGTTCGTTGAGCCGGCGGATGCGTGCGGCCACCCGCCAGCGCTCACCGATTTCGAAGGATTCCTTTTCCGTCAGCTCGGTCCAGAGCCGCCGGTAGCTCTCCATGATGAGCTCGCTGGTGGCGACCGGATCGACCTTTTCCTCGATCAGGCCGCCGTCGAGCAGGTCCATCAGTTCTCCGGCGATGTTGACCCGGGCGATTTCCAGGTCGTACTCGCGCTGTCCGGTGGACAGGTCCGGGTACAGCTCGCCGGTTTCGGCGTCCACGAGGTAGGCCGCGAAGGCGCCGGCGTCGCGGCGGAAGAGCGTGTTGGAGAGCGAGACGTCGCCCCAGTAAAAGCCGATCAGGTGCAGCCGGACCAGCAGCAGGGCCTGGGCGTCGATCAGGCGGGTCAGGGTGTCTTTGCGCAGCATCTGCGAGAACAGCGCGCGGTACGGCATGGAGAACTTCAGGTGCCGGGTGACCAGCACGGGATTCAGCGGCCGGCCCTCCGGGGTGGTGCGGCCGGTGATGACAGCGACCGGCTCCACGCAGGGGACATCCAGCCGGGCGAGCTTGCGGAGCATGTGGTACTCGTGCCGGGCGATGTGCTCCGAGGTTTCCTTGATGGCGATCACCGAGCCGCCCAGGTGGGCAAACCGCACGATGTGCCGGGAGATGCCGCGGGGGAGGGCGGCAAGATATTCCGCCGGCCAGTCCTCCAGGGCGATGTGCCAGGGCAGGTCCAGCAGTTCGGGCTCCGTGGCCGCGGCGGTGATGCTCAGCGAACTGGAGACGGCCTTGTCGTTGGCGCTGGCGGCCTCGTACCGGGGCAGCTTGCCGATCTGGCCGTAGTCAGTGGGTTCGTCGTGCCACTGGGCACCGTTGTCCTCGGTCATGCGGTTTTCCTCGGTCATAACGCAATTCTCCCGTACGAGGGCGGGCCTCGCCTAAAATCTGCCGGTTAACGGCCGACGGCGGCCCTCCCGGAGGAGGACCGCCGTCGGATGCTGACGTGGGCCCACGCCGGCAGGGATCCCTAACCGAAGCGAAGCGAGGTTAGGGGGCCGGTGGGTGGGCCCACGCCGGCAGGGATCCCTAACCGAAGCGAAGCGAGGTTAGGGGGCCGGTGGGGACTAGTCGCCCAGGCGCAGGCCGGTCTTGGTGTCGAACAGGTGCACGTGGCCCGACTGCGGGCGGACCCAGACGGTCTCGCCCTTCATCGGGGGACGGCGGCCGTCGACGCGGGCCACGATGTCGTGGTCCTTGCCGTCCAGCGTGGTGTGGCCGTAGACGTAGGCGTCGGCGCCGAGTTCTTCGACGACGTCGACCTCGACCTGGAGGCCCTCGCCCTGCGGCGCGGTCTCGAGGTCTTCCGGACGGGTGCCCAGCGTGACGGTGGAGCCGGAAGCGTCCTCAAGGACATCGCGCGGGACCGGGTAAACGGTGCCCCCGAACTGCACGCCGCCGTCGACAACGGGGAGTTCGAGCAGGTTCATGGCGGGGGAGCCGATGAAGCCGGCGACAAAGACGTTCTTCGGCTTGTCGTAGAGGTTGCGCGGGGTGTCCACCTGCATCAGCAGGCCGTCCTTGAGCACAGCGACGCGGTCGCCCATGGTCATGGCCTCGACCTGGTCGTGGGTGACGTAGACGGTGGTGACGCCGAGGCGGCGGGTCAGCGACGCGATCTGCGTGCGGGTCTGCACGCGGAGCTTGGCATCCAGGTTGGACAGCGGCTCGTCCATCAGGAACACCTGCGGGTTACGCACGATTGCGCGGCCCATGGCGACACGCTGGCGCTGGCCGCCGGAGAGGGCCTTCGGCTTGCGGTCCAGGTACGGCTCGAGGTCCAGGAGCTTGGCGGCTTCGCGGACACGCTCGGCGCGTTCTTCCTTGCTGACACCGGCAATCTTCAGCGCGAAGCCCATGTTGTCCGCGACCGTCATGTGCGGGTACAGGGCGTAGTTCTGGAAGACCATGGCGATGTCGCGGTCCTTCGGCGGGACGTCCGTGACGTCGCGGTCACCGATCAGGATCCGGCCGGAGTTCACGTCCTCAAGGCCTGCGAGCATGCGCAGCGAGGTGGACTTTCCGCAGCCGGAGGGTCCAACGAGGACCAGGAACTCGCCATCGGCGATTTCAATGTTGAGCTTGTCAACAGCGGGCTTCTCTGTGCCCGGGTACAGACGCGTAGCGTTATCAAAAGTAACTGTAGCCACAGTTATCAATCCCTTCACCGGCAGGTACGTGCCGGACGATCCGTAGTGAATGGTTCTTCATATTCAGTTGTGGCATCCGGAGGTGGATGCGCATGCTCCCCGGCCAAGGCCGAGGAGCATCCAATGACGCCGCACGGTAGTTGTGCGCCACATCACATACAGAGTATGTCAGATTTTTGGCTTTTGGGCTAAAAAGTTACGGATGTCACAGGTGAGGTTGCGCACTCAGGCTCTCCGGGCGGTCTGTATGCTGTGCCCATGACGGCCTTGCAGATCTATGTCAGCTTCCCCGGCACGGCGCGGGAGGCGCTTGGCTTCTACGCGGACGTTTTCGGCGGGGGCTTGTCCCTGTTTACGTATCAGGAGTTCAACCGCACCGACGGCCCGCCGGATGCCATCGCGCACGGGCAGCTTAACGGCCCTGTAGCCCTGGCGGGATCGGATGTGGCGGCGGGCCAGCAGGGTGTCCGGTGCGAAGGCCTGATGCTCTCACTCCTGGGGACCGCCGCGCCGGCCGTCCTGCACGAGTGGTTCGACAAGCTCTCGGCCGGCGGCCGGGTGGTGGACCCCCTGGGCCCGAAGCCGTGGGGCGCCTCAGACGGCCAGGTCGTCGACCGCCACGGACTTCACTGGCTGATTGGTTACGAACCGGAGTCCGCATCCAGCTAATGGGCGTTGAGGCCTTGATCGTCAGCTAATGGGAGTCAGTTTGGTTCGGTTCCGACTCTTTTCGCGGGCGGGCTTTGCGCGTGGGGTCCACCGTGCCATCGGTCCCGTAGTTGCCCTCGGAATACCGTCCGACTTCCGAGTCCGCGGTGCGCGCCGGCGCAGATCCGGCCCCGCCGTAGTCCGCCCTGACGTAGCGTCCCGATTCCCGGGCCTTGTCGCCTAGCGGTTCGGGCAGTCCACCTTCGGATCCCGCCGCGCCGTAGTTGCCTTCAATGTACTGGCCTTCCTCGTCGTCCGCGTGCCGGCCGGACTGTGCGCCGGACTTGCCGAAGTCGCCTTCGACGTACCGGCCCCGGAGGTCTTTTTCCTCGGGGTTCGTGCCGGAACCGGCTGCATCCGAGGTGTTTTCCTTGCCGCTGTTCTTGGTCATGATCGTTCCTTCCCGAAACGAAATCTGCGTCTTGTGCGGCGCAATTTAAGTCTAGCGAGGGCAGGCGGTCATCAACAGGATGTGCCGGGAGCGCCGTGGTGAAGGCGTCCAGGAGCGGAGCGGCGACTGCCTAGGCGCCGACGGCCTTTCGCCGTTCCCGCAGCAGCGCTTCCAGAAACTCGGAGACATGCACAGGCGCCTCCACCCGGAACTCAGCCTGGGTGAAGTCCAATCCGACCTTGACGCCCAGGTCCCCGCGGATGAGGCTGCCCAGGGCGTCCTCGTCCGTGGTGTCGTCGCCGGCGAAGACGACTGCGGTGGCCCCGGTGGCCTGGCGGAGGAATGAGATCCCCTCGCCTTTGGAGGCGTGCACGACGGCGGTTTCCAGCACACGGTTTCCGGTCTTGAGGAAGACGCCCGCGCGGTCCTGCAGAGCGGCCTTGGCGGCCGCCACGGCATCCTCGGCGACGTCGTCGGCGGCCAGGCGGGTATGCAGCACGACGCCGGCGGGCTTGTCTTCGAGCAGGGTGCCGGGCGCGACGTCCACGATCTCGGCCAGGATCCGCCGCACGTCCGCGAGCAGTTCCCGCTGCGCGTCGTCGAGCTGGAGTTCGGTGGAACCGGGGCCCATCCAGACTTCCGCGCCGTGGCTGCCGATCAGCAGGGTGTTCTCCGGCGGCGAGGCGACCGCCCGCAGGCTGTCCAGGGCCCGGCCGGAGATGAGCGCCGTCGTCGTCCGCGGCAACTCCGCGAGGGCGGCGAAGGCGGCGGCCGAGCGGGGCAGTGCCCGGGCGTCCCCCGCATGGTCCACCAGCGGGGCCATGGTGCCGTCGAAGTCCATGGCCACCAACAGCTGTTCCGTGCCGGCGACGCGGTGCACGGCCGCCAGCAGTTCGGGGGAGAGGGAGAGGCTGGTCCGGGCTGGGTTGGGCTCAGGAGTCATCGCGGACCACCTTTTCCTTGAGCGCGCTGAGGAAGTCCGCGGACCAGAGGTCGACGTCGTGGGTGAGGATCTGCTTGCGCATCGCGCGCATCCGGCGAGCGGCCTCGGCGGGCTGCATGTTGACCGCCTTCATGATGGTGTCCTTGAGGCCGTCGATGTCGTGCGGGTTCATCAGGAGCGCCTGTTTGAGCTGGTCCGCGGCGCCGGCGAATTCGCTGAGCACCAGGGCGCCGTCGTTGTTGGTCCGGGCCGTGACGTATTCCTTGGCGACCAGGTTCATGCCGTCGCGCAGGGCGGTGACGAGCATGACGTCGGCGGCCAGGTACAGGGCCACCATTTCCTCGATCGGGTAGCTGTGGTGCAGGTACCGGACGGCGGTGTTCTGCATCGTGTCGTAGGTGCCGTTGATGTGGCCGACGGTGCCTTCCACTTCTTCGCGCAGCAGTCGGTACTGTTCGACGCGTTCGCGGCTGGGGCTGGCAACCTGGATCAGGGAGGCGTCCTCCACCGTGACCTTTCCGTCCTGCAGGAGTTCCTCGTAGGCCTTGAGCCGGTGCCGGATGCCCTTGGTGTAGTCCAGCCGGTCGACGCCCAGCAGGATGGTCTTGGGGTTGCCGAGGTCGCGGCGGATCTGCTTGGCGCGCTCGATGATCTCCGGCTTCCGCGCCAGTTCACTGATCTGCTTCACGTCGATGGAGATCGGGAAGGCCTGCGCGCGGGCAATGTGCGTGGTTTCGCCGTCGGCGCCCTTGACGTGGACCTGCTGCTGTTTGACGCTGGCCCCGAGGAAGCGGCGGGCGGAGCGCATGAAGTTCCCGGCGTCGCTGCTGCGCTGGAAGCCCACCAGGTCCGCGCCCAGGAGCCCGTCGATGATTGCGCGGCGCCACGGCAGCTGCGCGAAAATCTCCGGTGGCGGGAACGGGATGTGGTTGAAGAAGCCGATCTTGAGGTCCGGGCGCGCCTCGCGGAGCATCTTGGGGACCAGCTGCAGCTGGTAGTCCTGCACCCAGACAGTGGCGCCCTTGGCGGCATGGCGGACGACGGCGTCGGCGAACCGTTTGTTGACCTTGCGGTACGAGTCCCACCAGGCGCGGTGGAACTCGGGAGGGGCGATCACGTCGTGGTAGAGCGGCCAGAGCGTGGCGTTGGAGAAGCCCTCATAGAAGAGCTCGATATCCCGCGTGCTGAGCTGGACCGGGATGAGGTCGATGCCGCCGTGGCTGAACGGCTCGAGGTGCTCGTCGGGGGCGCCGTGCCAGCCCACCCAGGCGCCGTCGGTCTTGGTCATCATCGGCGCCAGCGCGGTCACCAGGCCGCCGGGGGAACGGCGCCAGCCGTCCTCGCAGCCGGGCTCATCCGGGGAGCACCGGTCGACCGGCATGCGGTTGGACACCACCATGAAATCGAAGGTGGCGCCTGGCTCCGACGCGTTGGCGTGCATTTCGGTGGCGGGCTCGGTGTGTTGCCCCCCGTCGGCTGTCTGTGCAGTCTCCTGCTCGGCGCGCTGCTCAACGCTCTCGGTTGCTTGCATTGGTGCCCCCTGGGGTCGCTTGTGGCTCTCATCCACCCTAGCCGGGCGGAATCTTCTGTGCTATTCGTCCGTTGGGCACACGGAAGGAAACTTGAAAGCGCAAGCTCCTCAGGTTTCTCCCCTAAAATGATGAAGTTGCCACCCAGTGGACCATCCCAGGCCGATCGACACGAGGAACCAATGAGCGCCGCAAACGAACCCCGTCAGTCCAAAGCGGAGCGCACCGCCGCGGCCCGCGAGAAAGCCCGTGAGATCCGCGAGGCGCAGCTGAAGAAGGAAAAGCGCAACAAGCTGCTCATCGGCTGGGGCATCGTGGCCGCCGTCGTCGCCATCATCGTGATTGTGGCCCTGGTGGTCACCTCGAACATCAAGAACAACGCCCCGGTAGCCGACTCCGGCCCGACGCCGGCCAACGGCAACGTCCACGGCGGCGTCACCCTGCTGGCCAACACCGCAGTGGCGAAGACCGAACCGGCCACCGTCAATGTCGCGGACCTGCCCTCGCCCGCCGCGACGCCTCCCGCCGACATCAAGGCACCCGGCGCCGAGGCCGAGGCCGGCAAGCCGGTCAAGGTGGTCCTCTACATCGACTTCATCTGCCCGGTCTGCAAGAACTTCGAGGCGCAGTACAACCCCACCCTCACCAAGCTGCGCAACGAGGGCAAGATTACGGTCGAGTACCGTCCGCTGGGCTTCCTGGACAGCCGCTCCAGCACCAATTACTCCTCGCGGGCCGCCAATGCCGCGGCCTGCGTCGTGAACGAATCCCCGGAAAAGTACTCGGACTTCGTTGACGCCCTGTTCGCCAAGCAGCCGGCCGAGGGCACTGCGGGCCTCTCCGACGCGGAGCTCAAGACGATGGCGACCGACGTCGGGGCCAAGAGCATCGACAAGTGCGTGGATGACAAGACGTACCGCCCGTACGTGAAGTACACCACCCAGGAGGCGGCGGCCATCGGTGTCACGGGTACGCCGACGGTCTTCGTCGAGGGCAAGCAGTGGGGCAAGGGCGCCAGCGCGCAGACCCCGTTCGAGCAGTTCCTGCAGGCCGCGGTGGACGCCAAGAAGTAACCGCCGCACGAAACAGCAGCCCGGCCCCGGATCCGTCCGGGGCCGGGCTGTCTCGTTTCCGGCATTTTTCTCCGGCGGGGGTCCGTGGGCTACCCTTATCTAGCAGTCAGCGTCGGGCCGGATTTTCGGTCAGGCGACGACGGCGGATTGCCTCCTTAGCTCAGTTGGCCAGAGCACCGCTCTTGTAAAGCGGGGGTCGTCGGTTCGAATCCGACAGGGGGCCCCACGAACCCCTCCGTCCCGGCGATTTTGCCCGGGATGGAGGGGTTTTTTGTGCGCTTGGAGCCTGCCTGCGCCGCCGTTTCGACGGTTCCCTGCGCACTCGATGCTTCTCAACGTCGAGTGCGCAGGGAACCGTCGAAACGGGTCCCTGGGGAAGGCCGAGTTGAGCTGCCAGGGCTGCTGACCGAGGAGGCAAGCCTCAGGGAGGAGGTGCCCCGGAGCCGCCGCCGCTGCTTCGCCGCCGGAGCAGCCGCACTGCCCACGCGACAAGCAACGTCACGCCCTGCACCACAGCGGCTGCAGCCACTAGGAGTAGCAGGAAGACCGTGATATTCCAGCCCTCGAGTCTCATGGAGCTGTGATCCTGATCCCGGCGACCGCCCCGGTCCAGGCGCCGTCCGGGTGGACGCGGGTGAGCTGGGCGCCGACGGGCCCTTCCGCCAGCTGAACTACCTGCGTCTGGGTCCGTGAGCAGTCAACCTCGAATACCGTATGCTCGGTTCCGCTGTCCGTGTCCTGGGAGAGGTAGATCTGGGCATGCGGAATGCCGACGCAGGCCATGGTGACAGTATGCTGACCGGCCGACGGGACGGCCGCAGCCTTGCTGAATCCCACTCCCGGACCGTCGGCGGGGCCCGAGTCGGCCAGGATCACAGGCCCGAAAGCCTTCGCCAAGCGCCGCTCCAGTTCCGCGTAGTTGCGCGCCTCCACCGCCAGGACATCGGGATCCTTCGTCGCAGTGCTGGGCGCCGCCCCGTGGCTTTGGCTAGCCGTGCGTTGCGGATCGCCCGGATCCTCGTAAGTGCAGCCGCCCAGGCCCGCGGCCAGCAGCAGGCTGATGGTGAATGCCGCAATGGAGCGGACTGCCTTCGTTCCCCCAAAACCAGACATGCGCCGAGTCTACGGCCCCATTCCGCCACTTCGACGGTTCCCTGCGGATTCGACGCCTTGAAACGTCGAATTGGCACGGAACCGTCGAACCGGCCACTCACCCGCTCCTCACCCGCCCCTCACCCCTCCGGACGGGTGGCCTCTTCCAGGATTTCCAGCAGGTGCCGGTAGGAGTGGCCGGTGGCCTTGGACATGCCCAGTTCGCAGGTGCGGTTCGTTGAGGCGTAGGCGTCGAACTCGCGTTCGTTGATTTCCCGGGCCTGCTTGTCCGTGGCGGAGTCGGTCAGTTCCGGGTGCAGCAGGCCGCGGTCGCCGGCGAAGGCGCAGCAGCCCCAGTTCAGCGGCACAAACACGTCCCCGGTCACGGCCCGGGCGATGTCCATCAGCGCACCGTTGGTCCCCAGCTGGGTGGAAGAACAGGTCGGATGCAGGGCCATGGATCCCACCGGCGCGGTGACGGTCAGTTGCCCGAGCACGTGCTGGTGCACGAACTCCACCGAGTCCACGAACCGCAGCCCGGCGTACCGTTCCCCGCCCTCGGCCGCGAGCCGCTTCATGGTCTCCAGGCCCTCGGTGCAGGAGGCGGCGTCGCACACCACCGGCAGCCGGCCCTGGCCGCTGGCCTCGTAAAGGCCGTCCAGGACCTTCGCGGACATCGCCGCGTAGCCCTGCGCGAAGCCCTTGGATTTCCACGGGGTGCCGCAGCACAGGCTGCCGATGTCGTCCGGAACGGTCAGCCCCACGCCGGCGCGCTCGCAGAGCTCCAGGAACGCCTGGGCCGAGCCCTTGGCGGGGCCGCCCGCACCGCCCTCAGCGCCACCGGGCGTGTCCGCGGGGCCGAACATGGTGCCGATGCAGGCGGGGAAAAACACGGCGACGCTGTCCGGGTCGCGCCGCGGCCGGCGCCTGGAGCCGCCGCCGGGCAGCACTGCGTCGTAGGCGGGAACGGTCTCCGCGCCCAGCAACGCACGGCCGACGGCGGTCGCTGCCTTGGCCAGCGGCGCGGGCATCGCCTTCGCCACGGTCAGGGCCACGCCGCCGCCGGACGTGACCGCGCCCCAGTGGTCCGCCGCGGCGCTCCAGCCGGCTTCCGCGACGGCGTTCGCGTTTTCCTTCCGCAGCCGCCGGACCAGGTCCCCGGTATTGATCAGCACCGGGCAGGCGGTGACGCACATGCCGTCGGCCGCGCAGGTCTGCACGCCGTCGTACTCGTAGTCCTTGCGCAGCCGGGCGGCCAAGGCGTCGTCGCCGCGCAGTTCCGCGGCTGCCATCTCGCGCCGCAGCACGATGCGCTGGCGGGGCGTGAGGGTGATGTCCTTGCTCGGGCAGACCGGTTCGCAGTAGCCGCACTCGACGCAGCGGTCCACCTCTTCCTCCACCGTCGGCGCCACCTTGAGGTTCTGAACGTAGGAAAGCGGCTCCTCCGCGAGCAGCACGCCGGGGTTGAGGAGATTGGCGGGGTCGATCAGCCGTTTGATCTCCTGCATGACTTCATAGAGCTCGTCGCCGTACTGGCGGCGGACGAACGGGGCCATGATGCGCCCGGTGCCGTGCTCGGCCTTGAGCGAGCCGCCAGCGCCGAGGACCAGGTCCACCATGTCGTCGGTAAACGCCTGGTAGCGCAGCAGCTGGGCGGGGTCGTCGAAGCGCTCGTTGAGCATGAAGTGGACGTTGCCGTCCTTCGCGTGGCCAAAGATCACCGAGTCCTCGTAGCGGTGTTCGGCGAAGAGCCGGGTCAGTTCGCCGCAGGTATCCGCCAGGGCTGCAACCGGAACTACGATGTCTTCCAGCAGCGCGTTGGTTCCGGAGGGGCGGGCGCCGGCCACCGTCGTGTAGAGGCCCTTGCGCACGTGCCAGAGTGCCGCGCGGTCTTTCGGGTCCGTGGTCAGCGCGAACGGCGAGGCCAGGTCCAGGGACGCGAAGAGCGGCTGCGAGTTGTGACGCTTGCCGGTCAGTTCCGCGGCGTCGGCGCCCTGGTGTTCCACCAGCAGCGCGGTGTGTCCCTCGACCGGGAGCGAACGGATGGCCGCGGGCGCGTCGGCAGCGAGCTGCGCGACCTTCAACGCGGCGGCGTCCATCAGTTCGATGGTCGCCAGGCCGGATGCCACCAGCTCGGGCAGGGCGGCCGTGGCTGCGGCGAGCGTGTTGAAGACCAGCAGCCCGGTGGCGACGGCGGGCTTGACCTCGACGGTGCGGAAGACCGCTTCCGCCACGAAGCCGAGGGTGCCTTCGCTGCCGATCATCAGGTGCATCAGGATGTCGACGGCGCGTTCGTAGTCCAGGAACGAGTTTACCCCGTAGCCCATCGTGTTCTTCATCGAGAACAGCGAGGTGATGGTGCGCACCGACTCCGCGTTTCCGGCCACCCGGCGGCGCAGCCGCAGCAGGCCCTCGTGGAGTTCCGGCTCCAGTTCGCGCAGGCGCGCGTCCGCGTCGGCGTCGGCGGTATCGATGACTGTGCCCGAGGGCAGCACCAAGACCATGGATTCCAGGGTGCGGTAGGTGTTGAACTCCGTGCCACAGGCCATCCCGGAAGAATTGTTGGCGATCACGCCGCCCACGGTGCAGGCGATTTCGCTCGCCGGGTCGGGGCCGAGTTTGCGGCCGAACGCGGCCAGGCGGGCGTTGACGCTGCGGATGGTGGCGCCGGGCTGGACGCGGACGCGGGCGCCGCCGTCGAGGACCTCAATGCCGCGGAAATGCTGGCGGGTGTTGATCAGCAGGCTGTCGCTGAGCGCCTGGCCGGAGAGGCTCGTGCCGCCGGAACGGAACGTGGCGGGCAGGTTGAGCTCGCGGCTGCGGCGCAGCAGATGCCCGACGTCGTCGGCGTTGCGCGGGGTGGCGACGCCCTGGGGGATCAGCAGGTAGTGGGACGCGTCGTGCGCCATGGCCCGGCGGTCCAGGTCCCTTGTGCTGACCGTGTCGAGGTTCAGCTGGTCGATCAGGGGCGCGGCGGCGGCCGTGGCGGTCATGCGGTGCTCCAAGGTGTTACGGGGTGGGAGGGGATTGCGGTGGGGTGGCTTCCTGCGCCCGAAGGTAGAACCACTCGATGTGTTCGCGCAGCAGGCGGCCCGCAAGCTCGCCGTCGCGCGCCCGGACGGCATCGAAGATGCCGTGGTGCTGGCTCCGTAGCTCGCAGAGGACATCCGGCCAGGACTCCATCGCGTCCATGGCGCCCTTGACGTAGCCGACGATGGAGCCGCTGAGGGAGTCCATCATCGTGGCGACGACGGCGTTCCCGGCGAGCGAGCTCAGCGCGACATGGAACCGCGCATCGAGTTCGTGGAAGGTCGCCCGGTCAATCCCTGGATTGTCCATGGCGTCCAGCAGCGCGGCAGCCTGCTCCAGCTCTTCCTCCGTGCCGCCGCGGGCAGCCCCGGCCTGGGCCGACCAGGTCTCGAGCAGGATGCGGGTCTGCACAATGTCCTCGACGGGCAGCCGGTTGCTGGCCACATGCAGGCGCAGGGCGGAGGACAGGCCCGCGGACGGATCGGAGATAACGATGGCCCCGGAGGTTGGCCCGGAGCCTACGGAGCTGCGCAGCACGCCCATGGCGTCCAGGATCCGGATGGCTTCGCGGACCGAGGCCCGGGAGATCCCGTAGCTTTCCGCCAGGGTCCGCTCGCCCGGAAGGCGGTCGCCGAGCTTGATCTTGCCGGAGCGCAGATCGGCCTCGATGTCCTGCAGGAGCGCGTCATAGGTACGACGGCGGGGGGCTGCTCCTGCTTCGGCGGCTGTCACGGGCTTTTCCTTCCGGGCGGGAGTGCGGGCCGTGGCGCGGCCCGCACTCTTGAGTGCGTGGGGGGCTGGCGGCTAAGGCAGCATCCAGCCCAGGACGGGGGTGGACTGCAGGAAGGCAAGGGTGCACAGGACCAGCAGGAGAGCCACGCTCCACCCGACCACCTTACGCAGGATCACCGACTCCTGGCCGTCAAGGTTGACGGCTGTCGCCGCGATGGCGAGGTTTTGCGGACTGATCAGCTTGCCCACGACGCCGCCGGAGGTGTTGGCGGCCACCAGCAGGTTCGGATCGATGCCGGCCTTCAGGCCCGCCGTCTGCTGCAGCTTGGCGAACAGCGCGTTGGCGGAGGTGTCCGAGCCGGTCACGGCGGTGCCCAGCCAGCCGAGCACGGGCGAGAGGAAGGCGAAGAAGCTGCCGGTGCCGGCCAGCCAGGTTCCGATCGAGACCGTCTGGCCGGAGTTGTTCATGACGTACGCCAGGGCGAGCACCGTGATGATGGTCAGCCCTGCCCAGCGCATCTTGAAGATGGTCCGTCCGATCTCCCGGACCGCGTCGCCGACCGAAAGGCGGAAGCGGCCGCCGTCGTCGTACTTGGAGTAAACCAGCGCCACCAGCAGCCCGGTGATCAGCAGCAGCGTGCCCGGGCTGGACAGCCACTGGAAGGTGTACACGGTGGAGGAGACCGGCTTGCCCTCGGCGTTGACCAGGGCGTCGTGCAGGATCGGCCAGGGAATCTTGATGTCCGTGGCGGCGAGGAACGCGGGCAGGTCGACCCCGAGCTTCCAGAGCTTGGCGATGCCGAACACGACGATCACGAGGAAGTACGGAAAGAGGGCCAGCCACGTGCGCGTCGGGGTAAGGCCGCCGTCCGTGGCCTTTTCGGCGGTCACGACGCCGGCCTTGCCGGCATCCTGCGAGCCGCTGCTCCGGGCGGCGGTGCCGCGGGCAACAGCGTCGGCGGCAACGCCAAGGCGCTCGCGGGCGGCCGCGCTGCCCTTCGGCTTCCACATCCGGAAGAACACCACGGCGGCGCCGAGGCCGACCAGCGAGGCCAGGATGTCGGTGAGTTCGTAGGAGAAGAAGTTGGAGCACAGGAACTGGGCGACGGCGAAGGAGCCGCCGACCACCAGCGCGGCGGGCCAGCAGTCCTTCAGGCCGCGGCGGCCGTCGATGATGAAGAGCAGGATCAGCGGCACGAAGGCGGCCAGCAGGGGAGCCTGGCGGCCCACGATGGAGGCGATGTCGGTCGCGTGCAGGCCGGTCAGTCCGGCGGCGGTCGTAATCGGGATGGCCATTGCGCCGAACGCGACCGGTGCGGTGTTTGCCACCAGCACGGCGGCGGCAGCACGCAGCGGCGGGAGACCCAGGGCCAGCAGCATGGTGGCGGTGATCGCCACCGGGGCGCCGAAGCCGGCGAGGGCCTCAAGCAGGCCGCCGAAGCAGAAGGCCACCAGAACGGCCTGCAGGCGCACGTCGCCGCCGCCGATCACGTCGAAGACGCGGCGCAGGTCCTCGAACCGGCCGCTGAGGACGGTCACCTGGTAAAGCCAGACGGCCATAACGACGATCCAGAGCACCGGGAAGGCGCCGAAGACCCCGCCCTGGGTGGCCGAAAGGATCGCCAGGCCGGCCGGCATGTGGAAGGCGGCGATGCCGACCACGAGGGCGGCCAGCAGGGCGAAGGCACCGGCCACGTGGGCCTTGGTCTTCACAACGGCCAGCAGGATGAAGAAGGTGAGCAGCGGCAGTAAGCCAACGATGGCCGACCAGGCCACGCTGTTCAGCACCGGGTCGGTGGTGGGGGTGAAGTGGTCCACGGAAGTTCCTCTGCGTTGAGAGACGACGAGTTCTTTGGTCAGACCACTGTGGTCGGACCATGAGAGTGTAGCGCAGATCTCATTCGGCGTGTGAGGGGGTTCACTTCCCCGTTCAGGTTGGGAGTGGCGGGCATCACGTGCTTTACTATGGTCAGACCACACACGTCGGCGCTGCTCGAAAGGCTGTCATGAGAATCGCTTTGTTCGCCACCTGCATCGTCGATGCGATGTATCCGCGCACCGCGCAGGCCACCGTGAGCATCCTGGAACGGCTGGGGCACGAGGTCGTGTTCCCGTCCGACCAGGCCTGCTGCGGGCAGATGCACGTCAACAGCGGCTACCTCCAGGAAGCCGTCCCGGTCGTCGCCAACCACGTGCGCGCCTTCGACACCGGGGACTACGACGTCGCCGTCGCGCCGTCCGGGTCGTGCGTCGCCTCGGTCAAGCACCAGCACCCGATGGTGGCCCGCTCCTGCGGGGACAGCGCGCTGGAAGCCAGGGCTGCCGCCGTCGGCGCCAGGACCTACGAGCTCTCCGAGCTGCTGGTGGACGTGCTGGGCGTGACCGACGCCGGCGCCCAGCTGGGCTCCTACTTCCCGCACCGGGTCACCTACCACCCCAGCTGCCACGGTATGCGCCTGCTCCGCCTCGGCGACCGCCAGGCCCGGCTGCTGCGCAGCGTCCAGGGAATCGAGCTGGCCGAGCTGCCCGAAGCGGACCAGTGCTGCGGCTTCGGCGGCACCTTCTCGATGAAGAACGCCGACGTGTCCTCGGCCATGCTCGAGGACAAGACCGCCAACGTCCGCTCCACCGGCGCCGAGCTGTGCACGGGCGGGGACGCCTCCTGCCTGATGCACATCGGCGGCGGCCTGTCCCGGCAGGGCAGCGACGTGACCACCCTGCACCTGGCCGAAATCCTCGCCAGCACCGCGGAAGCGCCGGCGTCCGTCACCGGCGAGGTACGCGTTTCCACCGGAAAGGCAACACGATGAGCACCTTCCTGGGCATGCCCTCCCTTCCCGTCTTCGGCACGGGTAACCTGCATGCCGCCGAATCGTTCCCGACGGCGGCGCACCGCGAGCTGGGCAACGCCCAGCTGCGCGCCAACCTCGGCCACGCCACCCACACCATTCGCGACAAGCGTCTCCAGGTCGTCTCCGAACTGCCCGACTGGGAACAGCTGCGCGACGCCGGATCCGCCATCAAGGAATCCGTGATGGCCCGGCTCCCGGAACTCCTCGAACAGTTCGAGCAGCACTTCACCGCCCGGGGCGGAGTCATCCACTGGGCGCGCGAGGCCGACGAGGCTAACGAAATCGTCGCGGGACTGATCCGGGACACCGGCGAAACAGAAGTGGTCAAGGTCAAGTCCATGGCCACCCAGGAGATCGGGCTCAACGAATACCTCGAACAGCAGGGGATCACGGCGTTCGAAACGGACCTGGCCGAGCTGATCGTGCAGCTGGACCACGACAAGCCCAGCCACATCCTGGTCCCCGCCATCCACAAGAACCGCACCGAAATCCGCGACATCTTCCTGCGCGAAATGCCCGGCGCGGACCCGGAGCTGACCGATAACCCCGCGGTGCTAGCCATGGCTGCCCGCGCGCACCTGCGCCGCAAGTTCCTCACGGCCAAGGTGGCCGTGTCCGGAGCCAACTTCGCGCTCGCTGATTCCGGCACCCTGGCCGTCGTCGAATCCGAGGGCAACGGCCGGATGTGCCTGACGCTGCCGGAGACCCTGATCACCGTGATGGGCGTGGAAAAACTGCTGCCGAGCTGGCAGGACCTCGAGGTGTTCATGCAGCTGCTCCCGCGCTCCTCCACCGGGGAACGGATGAACCCCTACACCTCGTTGTGGACCGGTGTCACCGAGGGGGACGGGCCGCAAAACGTGCACCTGGTGCTGGTCGACAACGGACGCAGCGCCGCGCTCGCGGACGAGCTTGGCCGCTCCGCACTGCACTGCATCCGTTGCAGCGCGTGCATGAACGTCTGCCCGGTGTACGAGCGGACCGGCGGCCACGCCTACGGCTCCACCTACCCCGGCCCGATCGGCGCCATCCTTTCCCCGCTGCTGACCGGCATCGAGTCGGAGGAAAACAGCTCCCTGCCCTACGCTTCCTCACTGTGCGGGGCCTGCTACGACGCCTGCCCGGTGAAGATCAACATTCCGGACATCCTGGTGCACCTGCGCAGCGTGGACGTGGACAGCAAGCGCGGAAAGAAGAAGCTGCCCAGCCAGATGGACGTCGGCATGAAGGCCGCATCCTGGGCGCTGTCCTCGGGGAAGCGGCTCGGGCTGCTCGAAAAGGGCCTTCCCGTGGGCCGCCTGGTGGCCGGTCCGGACAAAAAGATCACCAAGCTGCCCGGCATCGCCGCCGGCTGGACACAAAGCCGCGACATCCCGGCGCCGCCGCAGAGATCCTTCCGCGACTGGTGGGCCAAGGAACACCACGGCCCGGAATCCGGCGGCACCCCCGCGGATACCCACAACAACGCCCAGGACAACGCCCAGGACAAGGAAGACGGAGCATGAGCGCGCGCGAAGATATCCTCGGCCGGATCCGTTCCGCGCTGCGGGACGCACCCCTAGCACCGCAGATTCCGCGGGAATACCGCGCATCATCCGAGCTGGACCAGGATGCGCTGATCCATCTGCTGGTGGACCGTTTGGTCGACTACAAAGCCCGGGTCTGCGTGGTGGACGCGGCCGAGGTGCCCGTGCGGATCGCCGAACTGCTCGCGGACGCCCGCAGCTACGTCGTGCCGGCGGGGCTCGACGCCGGCTGGACCGCCGGCATCGGCTCCGCCCCCGGCGGCGATCGCCGCCGCGTGGATTCCGTCTCTGAGCCGCTGACCGTTGCCGAGCTGGACGCCACCGACGCCGTCGTGACTGCCAGCGCCGTCGCCGTCGCCGAAACGGGGACGATCATCCTGGACGGGAGCCCCAACCAGGGCCGCCGTGCCATCAGTCTCGTCCCGGACCACCACATCTGCGTCGTGAACGCCGCCGACATCGCCGGCATCCTCCCCGAGGCGCTGCGGCGGATCGACGGTACCCGGCCGCTCACCATGATCAGTGGACCGAGCGCCACCAGCGACATCGAACTTGAACGCGTCGAAGGGGTCCACGGTCCGCGCACCCTCGACGTGATCATCGTGCGGTAGTCGCGGCGGTCCTGACCAACGCCGCAGGAAGGAAGCGTCCGTGGCCTATTACTGCCATCACGTCTGGCACGACCTGGTCGGCCTCGTCGTGGAGGTCCGCAGGGAAGGCGCGGTGGTCCGCGAAGGACTCGTCGACGCCGCCATGGCGGATTCCTCCGCCCTCTGGATCGCCGCCGACGGATTCCAGGACCGGGTGCTGATCGAAGCCGCAGAGGGCTATGAGGTGTGGCTTGAACCCCGTCGGCTGGACGGCAAGTCCGCTTATCGGCTGGCTCAGAGCTGGCGGGCTCCCCGGAGGCCCGGAATGGCATCTTCCTTGGTGGGGAAGTAGCCGAAGAGGACCTGCCGGGGCTGCCCTCGAATCCACTTTCTGCCAGACGCGACGACCGCCGGCGGGACGTTCGGCCCTTGACCGTCCCAAGGTCGCGGCGAAGTGTAGGCCTATGACTGATTCACATCCGGAACTGACGCCGGACATCAAGTCCACCGACCTCGAGGAAAAGCCGACGGCGGTGCTGCGCGAGACCGTGCCCATGAATGCGCTGCGCGAATTCTTCGACCGCGCCTACCGTTCCGTAATGACGGCCGTGCAGCAGCAAAACGTCCAGCTGGCCGGGCCGCCGTTTGCCCTGTATCGCGGCATGCCCACGGACGTTGTCGACGTCGAGGCAGGCTTTCCGCTGGCCGCGCCGTATCCGGGCGGGGGAGCCCAAGGGGAAGAATCCGGCGTGACGGCGGGCACGCTGCCTGCGGGACGGGCGCTCGAGGCGATGCACGTGGGGCCATACGAAACCTTGCCGGAGACCTACAATGCCGTGATGGCCAGGATGCAGGCGGAGGGCCTCACTCCGGGCGACGCCATGTGGGAGTACTACCTCAGCGACCCCGCCACGGAACCGGATCCGGCGGTTTGGAAAACCCTCATCGTCTGGCCGGTGGCCTGAGCCTGGACGCAAACCGGCGCTAATCGGCGTCGATCTCTTCGAGGAGCTTCCGGGCTGCTTCGGCGATATCGTCGTGGCCGTGTTGCGCGGCCCGGCTCTCCAACGAAATGACGGCGCAGCGATGGACTTTCTTGAAGTCGCCGAAGGGAAAGGTCACGCTGCCCTTGGTTCCCTCGGAAGCGTCGGGGTCCACCCCCAGATGCCAGTGGGAGAACTCCGCGAATCCGTTCTTTTCGATAAACTTGTTCTCCTGCTCGGCTGACGGTGCGTGCTCGCTCCAGTCGTCCCGGGTGTCCCGCTGGACCTTCCCGTCTTTGACCAGTCGGCGGGCGAGGGAGAGCGCTTGTTTGTTCAGTTTCGTAGCCATCATTGCCTCCAGATTGACCCTGTCCGGCGACGCTTAATGTCGCTTTCACCACACTATTCTTCATCTCCAAGGATGATGCCCTAAACTGCTTCACTGAGGTGCCTGAAATGGCGCTGCGCAGCAACGAAAGTGAACCCCGCTATGGCTACCGATTACGACGCCCCACGCAAGACAGAAGAAGAGTCTCCCGCTGAATCGCTGGAGGCCCTACAGGCATCCCGTGGCGGCGGTGCCCAGACTGCTGTTATCGACGTCGACGAGAACGACACCGCTGAAGGCATCGACCTTCCCGGCGCCGACCTCTCCGGCGAAGAACTGACCGTCATTGTTGTTCCCGAGCAGTCCGACGAATTCACCTGTTCCTCCTGCTTCCTGGTCCGCCACCGGTCCCAGGTGGCCAAGGAAAAGAACGGCCTGAAGTACTGCCGCGACTGCGAAGGCTAAAGCCCTCCCGCCCGGACCCCCGGGCTCGTTTCGAGAATTTTGATTTACCCAAAGCAAAGCGCCGGACGCCCGCCAGGGCCCGGCGCTTTGCCGTACTCGCCCGCTGCCGAACCCAACTGACTCGCAGCAGGTGTCGTTTTGAACCCTCAAAACGACACCTGCTGCCGGCTAGTTGGGGCTAACGACCTCTCGTCAACCCAGACGGGCGGTTCTACTCTTGAGGTATCCGGGTGAGGTGGATGCCGGATGATTCGAGGGGGCGGCTGTCGTGACAAAATCCCATGCGAACAGGCTCACCGTCTGGCTGGTGGCCTTGCTGACGGCGGCCGGGCTGGGGCTCCTGGCGCCCGGGCCGGCCGCGGCGTCACCCTATTGCGGACTCGTGTGGGGATCGCTCGCCAAGGCCGACGCCGCCATGAGCCAGGCGAAGGTGGTCAACGTCCGGACTGGCCAGCACTACTGCTTCGACCGCCTCGTCATCGACCTCAACGGACCGGCGGCCGGCTACTCGGTGCGGTATGTGCCCCAGGTGGTGCAAGACGGTTCCGGCCTGCCGATCCCGCTGCGCGGCCAGGCCTTCATCCAGCTCACCGCCAACGCGCCGGCCTACGACGGGGACGGGAAAGCCACCTACAACCCGGCCAACAAGGCCGAGCTGAGCAATGTTGCCGGGTACCAGACCTTCCGGCAGGTGGCCTGGGCAGGAAGCTTCGAGGGATATACCAGCCTGGGACTGGGGGTGCGCGCGCGGCTGCCCTTCCGGGTCTTCACCTTGGCCGGGCCTGGCTCGGGCTCCCGCCTGGTCATCGACGTGGCGCACTTCTGGTGACCAGGCTCTGCTGAGCCTGTGGCGCCCGACGGCGGTATCGGCTACAGCGCGCCGAGCTCCGCCCGAAGCGGGTACTCCTTGCCGTCCAGCACGAGCTGGGTGCAACGCCCGCTGGCGGGGTTGAACACGATCGGTGCCATCAGGTTCACCGTGGTGGACGCGGGGGAGTGGTTGACCACCACCAGCACCCGGGGCGAATCGCCGTCGGCAAGCTCCAGGGCTTCCAGCGCGGCGGCCGGAAGCGGCGGCGTATAGCCGGGGACGAAGACTGCGGCGTCCGCAAGGAACAGCCGCACCGGCGTGGAGCCGGATTCGAGGGCGAACAGGCCAGGGGCGCTGTCGATGTTCCGCAGGGCGAAGTCGTGTACCTTCTCCAACCCCGGCATCGGGGCAGTGAAGGTCACCGGGGTGCTGCTGAGGACGGAGTTCATCGCAGGAAGTCCATCAAGGTGGGCTGCAGGACCTTCGCCGTGGCGGCCAAGGCCACCTGGTAGTTGGTCTCCTGTAGCTTCAGGTCCATGATCACGCTGCCGAGGTCAGCTTTTTCGATGCCGGTCCGCTGGGCGTCCAAGGAAGCCTCCAATTCGGTGTTGACGTTTCCGGCACGTTCCAGCTGTGCCTGCCGTGTTCCAATTTCAGCACGGCCGTTGACGATGTTCTTGAAGGCGGTGTCGACGGCGGCCACCCGCGGGTCGATATCGGTGCCGGTCCGCAGGTCGGCCGCCAGCTTGCCCACGATGTCGAAGACGGAACCGGTGCCGTTGCCGAAGATCGTGGCGCCGTCGGCGTCAACCCGGACGGTCTGGGTGGCGCTGATCCGCCGCTCCACCGCGCTGGCACCCGTGCCGTTAAAAGTCGGCGGCGTGCCGGTGTCACTGGGAATACTGGGGTTGCGTGGCGTGCCGGTGGTGAAGGCGCCAGCGGCGTCCGAGTTGCCGGCGAAGATGTTCCGGCCCAGATGCTGGGAGTTGGCGATCGAAATCAGGTCCGTCTTCAGCGACTCCAGCTCGGCGGCGATCGCGTCCTTGCCGGACTGGTTCAGGGAGCCGTTGCCGGCCATCACGGTGAGGTCCTTGACCCGGCGCATCACGTTGGTGGCCTGCTCCAGCGCAGAATCCGCAGCGGTCAGCCAGGTGTTGCCGTCGTCAATGTTCCGGCCGTACTGGGCATTGGCCGCCTGAAGGGACCGCGTCGCCAAAGCCTGGGCCGTAGCGGCAGGGTCATCCGAGGGGCGGGAGATTTTGTTCAGCGAGGTGGCTTTTTCTTGCAGCTCGGCCAGCTTTGCCTGCTGGAACTGCAGCGTCCGCTGGGCGCTCGCATTCATGGTCAGGTTTGTTACCCGGTTCAGCATGATTACCTTCCTACCAGTCCGGTGCGGTTGATCAGGACGTCCAGGGCTTCGTCGACGGCGGTCATCACGCGGGCCGCCGCCTGATAGGCGTGCTGGTTGGAGAGCAGGTTGACGTTTTCTTCGTCCAGGCTCACCGACGCCTGCGAGGCGCGGCTGGTCGCCGCGGACGCCTGGGCCGCGGTGGTCAGGGACTCGCGCTGCTGTGCGCCGCGGGACTCGACGCCGATCCCCGTAACGATGCCGGACCACAGCTTGTCCGGTGAGGCCGGTCCGGTACCAAGCTGGGAAATCTGGTCCGCGATGCTGGTGTCCAGCGCGCCCTTGTTCGGGGCCTTGAGCGCGATGTTGTCGGTGCTGGCGGGGGTTTTGAGCCCGAGAGCAGCAGGCCCGGTGGCGCTGACCGTGAAAAAGTCGACGTTGGTGGCGCCGGTTCCGGTTTGGCCGGAGCGGTGCACGGTGTTGACGGTCTGGGCGAGGGAGCTGGCGAGCTTGTTGTAAGACTCAGCTGCCTCGGCGATGACGCCGCCGTTGCCGCCGGCAGCCGGGGCCAGCACCGAGAGGGCTCCGGCGATTTCACCGCCGTCGGCGGAAGCCACTCCCGCCGGGTTCTTCCAGAGCAGTTGCACGGTCGATCCGAGGGCATCCCCGGCCTGGCTGCCGGAGAGTTCCAGTTCCCGCACGGAGGTGCCCATTACGAGGGCATTGCCGCCGACATGGACGTCCACTGTGCCATCCGGCTGTTCGCGCACGGTGCCGCCGGCAAGCCGGGAAATGGTTTCGGTGAGTTTGGCGCGGGCGTCGATGAGTTCGTTCGCGGATCCGCCAGACGCCAGGGTGGAGCGGATGGTGGCGTTGTAGGCGGCCACCTGGTTGGCGGCGGCATTGACGACGCTGACGGCGTCGGCAGCCTGCGCGCGGACACTGCTCCACTGCCCTTGAAGGGCCTGGTAGGCGGAGGAAATCTTGGTCGTGAGGGAGTTGGCGGCGTTCAGCAGCAGACCCTTGGGGCCGTCCTCGCCAGGCTGGTTCGCGGCACCCTGCCACGCGGACCAGAACCCCTGGAGGGCGGCGGAGATGCCGTTGTCGCCGGGTTCCTGCAGGGTGGCCTCGATGCCTTGCAGGGCCGAGGAACGTATCCCGGCGTAGCCAGCCTGCGCACTGGCGGAGCGGACGCCGGCATCGAGGACGCTGCTGCCAAGCCGCGCGATGGCGTCAACCGAAACGCCCTGGCCCACCTGGACCGTGCCGCCGCTGAAGAGTCCGCGGGCCGGCGCGGCCAGAGCGGACTGCTCGACGCGCTGGCGGGTGTATCCCTCGGTGGCGGCGTTGGCGATGTTCTGGCCGGCAACGTTCATGCCCTGCTGGGCAGCAGTCAGCCCGCGGTAGGCGGTATTCAGGGCGCCGAAGGTGCTCATGGTCGCTTCCTTAGAATTGCTTGTCGAAGATGCGGGAGCCGGCGGATTCCCCGGTCTTGCCGTGGGCGTCGTACGTGCCGGGAGTGGCCGGCCGCAGATCGGCGAGGGACTCCTGGGTGGAGCGGACCGCGGTGCGCAAGTACTGCTCATTCGCATCGCGCAGTTCCTTGATCAGGGCAGTCTGGCGGGTCAGGGCTGCGAGATGCGCACTGAGCACCTCGGCCCAGGCGCCCTCCGGGGCCGCCTCAGCAAGCTCGCCGAGCGTGGCATCGGTGGGCAGTCCCCACATTTCGGCGACGACGGCGGCTTCGATGGTGCGCGCCAGGCTTGCCTGGGAGAGGTGCCCCAGGACCTGCTCCACTTCCCGGGTGCCGTGGGGCAGCCAGCGGGACTTGCCGGAGGTGAGCAGCAGCTGCTCCTCTTCCAGCTTGAAAGTCAGAACGTCCAGAAGTTCACGCTCCCGCCACAGCAGGGCAGAAAGTTCGTGGATGGCCATGGTCCGGACGGCTCCCTCAGGTGTATGGATAATGCGGGCGAGTAATGCATGAGTGCAGAGGCGTTGCTGCATCGTGCGGACGGTGCAGCCTTCTGCAGGGTTCGTACAAACTATCGGCAGGATTTGCGCACCCGTTAGCAGGAATAAGGCTGATAACACGCGGATTCTGACGGCCGGGAAATTCCGAAAAGAATTTTGGATTTCTCCTTACCTGTGCAACCCAAGTGGCGATAGCTACTGCTGAAGGCCCACGGACGGGCCATCGCTTACAGTCCCACTCACGGAGGAAATACCATGGGCTTCGTTATCAACAACAACCTCGCGGCTAACAACTCGTACCGCAACCTCAACTCCACCCAGAACGATCTCTCCAAGTCCCTGGAGAAGCTGTCCACCGGCCTGCGCATCAACCGCGCCGGCGATGACGCAGCAGGCCTGTCCATCTCCGAGGGCCTGAAGGCACAGGTCACCGGTTCGGCCCAGGCCGCCCGCAACGCCCAGGACGGCATCTCGGTCATCCAGACCGCTGAAGGCGCCCTGACCGAGGTTCACTCCATCCTGCAGCGCATGCGCGACCTCGCTGTCCAGGGCGCAAACGACACCAACAACGCGGATGCTCGTACCGCTATCAAGACTGAAGCTGACCAGCTCGGCGGGGAACTGTCCCGCATCTCCGAGTCGACCAACTTCGGCGGCATTAACCTCTTCCAGGCCGGTACGGTTGCCGGTCCCGCGACGCTGAAGATTCAGGTCGGCGCCGAAGGTGATGCCACCTCGCAGATCACGGTCAAGAACGCCGATCTCAAGACGGCTCTCACCGACGTCGTAACCCTTGTCGGTGGAACGGTTGGCACCGCTGCGGCTGGTTTCACGGTCACCGATGCGACTACGGCGCAGACGACCATCGAAAACATCGATAAGGCGATCAAGAACATCTCGACCTCCCGTGCGGACCTGGGTGCCTCTCAGAACCGTCTCGAGCACACCATCAAGTCGCTGAACGTTGCCGGTGAAAACCTGCAGGCCGCTCAGTCCCGCATCGCCGACGTCGACATGGCTCAGGAAATGGTCAAGTTCACCAAGGCAAACATCCTGTCCCAGGCCGGCACCGCAATGCTGGCCCAGGCCAACCAGTCCAGCCAGGGCGTTCTTTCGCTCCTGCGCTAGGCAAATCCGGCAGTTTAGCAGTAGGGCTGCCACCGGCGATCGGACGAAGAGACACCCCCGATCATCCAGCTGCGGAGGGGCCGGACGATGGCAAAACCATCGTCCGGCCCTTACGTGCAAGACCGATACTTCAGATACAGCAGCATTAATCATTCTTGACAGCAAGGAGAGGCAGCGATGGGAATCTCACTCGACGGACTGGCCAGCGGGCTCGATACCACCGCCCTCATCAGCTCCATCATGCAGTCGGAGGCCCTCCCGCAGACGCTGCTCAAGAACAAGTCCTACGACATCCAGTCCATGGTCTCCGCCCTCCAAGGGCTCAACGGCAAGGTTGCCGCGCTGGCAACCCAGGCCACAGCCGCCGCCAAGCCCGGCGCCCTGGACCTCTACGCCGCGACCACGAACAGCGACAAAGTCGTCGCCACCACCACCGCGGCCGCCAAAGCGGGATCCCTCGACTTCCAGGTCACCAAGTTGGCCCAGACCCAGGTCACCGTCACCCCCAAGGTGAATGCCGTGACCGGCTGGCCTTACAGCACCCTGACCATCAACAGCGGGGGCACGAACTACACCATCACGCCGGCCTCCAACAACCTGGACGACGTCGTGACCGCTGTCAACGCCGCCGGTGCCGGCGTCACCGCCAGCAAGGTCGACGTCGGCGGCGGAGACTTCCGCCTCCAGTTCACCGCGACGAAGTCCGGCGCAGCCGGCGCGTTCACCATCACGGACCCGGGAACCACCTTCACGGACGTCAAGACCGCCCAGGACGCAGAGATTTCGCTCTGGCCGGGCACCACCGCGGCGCAGCCCGTGACGTCCTCCACGAACACCTTTACGAATCTGCTGCCCGGCGTCTCCATCACCGCCAAAGACGTCACCACCACGCCCGTGACCCTCACGGTGTCCCGCGACAACGCCGGCATCACGAAGCTGGCCTCCGACCTGGTTGACGGAGTGAACGGCATTCTCTCACTGGTTGCCAGCAAGACCGCGGTCAGCACCACCACAAACACCAGCGGCACTAGCGTCTCCGCCGGAGTCTTCGCCGGCGACAGCACCGTGCGTTCCGTGAACCAGAGCATCCTCTCCGCCGCCTCGCTGCCCGTCGGCACCCCGCCGCGGTCGCCGTCGGAGATCGGCATCAGCATCACTAAGACAGGTTCGATGGAGTTCGACGCCACCAAGTTCGGCGCCGCCCTGGCCGCCGACCCGGCCGGCACCGCCGCCAAGGTGCAGGAACTTGCCGGCCGCATCGCGACCGCGGCTACCAACGCCTCGGACAAGTACACGGGCACGCTGACCACCAAGATCACCGGCCAGCAGTCCGAGGTCCGGGATCTGGCTGACCGGATCAGCGACTGGGATATGCGGCTCGCCTCCCGCAAGGCCACCCTGCAGCGCACCTACTCCGGCTTGGAAACCGCGCTGAGCAACATGAAGGCGCAGCAGTCCTGGCTCACCTCCCAGCTCGCGGGCCTCTCCGGCGGGAGCGCCCAGTAATGACCAGCACCCCCTACGGCTACGGCAATGGCTACGGCAATGGCTACGGCAGCGGCAGCGGCAGCGGCTTCGGCGGCGCAGCCCAGCGCAACCAGTACCTCGCGGATTCGGTCCTTTCCGCCCCGCCGGCACGCCTCCTCACCATGCTCTACGACCGGCTCCTGCTGGACCTCGGCCGCGCCGAGAGCGCCCAGCAGGCCGCCAACTGGCCGGTCGCCTCGGAGAACCTCCTGCACGGCCAGGCAATCATCGCCGAGCTGATCTCCTCGCTCAAGACGGATGCGTGGGACGGCGCGGACGGTCTCCTGGGCCTCTACAACTACGCCTTCACGGCGCTGGTCAACGCCAATATCCAGCGGGACGCGGCTTTGACCCGCGAAGCAATCGAGCTGCTGGAGCCCCTCCGCCAGGCCTGGCATGAGGCCGCCGCGGCCATCCCGGCAGCCCGGCCGGCCGGCCTGTCGGCGGCACCGGCCGCACCGGCCGCCACGCCCTTCGCTGCAGCCGGCGCCTGGAGCACGCAGCCGGGCGCCGCTGGCGGGAGCCTTGGTTTTGGCTGAGCCTGCCTACTGGGAGGACTACCCCCGCGCCGCGCAGTCCGCACCCGACCCGGCCCTCGCCGCGTGGATGCTGGTGCTGGACGTGCTAGAGATGGCCGTCGTCGCCGCGGAGAAGACGTTGAAGGATCCGCTCGGTCCCTTGTCCGCCCCGGAGCAGCCGGTGGCCGCTCTGCCGGTGGAGCGCTGGTCCCCGCCGACTCTTAGCGGCCCCTTGCCGCCCGAAGCGCGGCGCCGGGCCATGGCGTTGTCAGCAGCCCAGGAGCGCGTGGCCCGGCGTCTGGAAGCCGCGAAACAGGACGTGGCCAAGCAGCTGCAGGCCGTGAGTTCGGTGCCCGGCGTCGGCGATCCTGCCGGCGCGATTTACCTCGACGTGAACAGCTAAACCCGCCGTCGGCCGGTCAATTCAAAGAACCCGAATAAACCTTTCACATTTTCTCTAACGCGGCGCTGAACAGTGCCGATAACCACAGTAAGAGCACGGATCGCTCGTTTACCGGCCACGGATCGGCCACCCCACAATTCCCCAGGCAGGACTCTGTGCTCGAATCCGTGACTTCCGCAGCCCTGGCCAGCGCCATGGACGGGCTGGCTCTGCGCCAACGCGCCATCGCGAACAACATCGCGAACGTCAACACCCCGAACTACCACGCCAAGCGCGTCAGCTTTGAAGCTGCCCTTGCCGCGTCCGTGCAGTCCGGGGACGGCCACGCCGAGGCCACGACGGCGACCTCGCTCGAGCCCACCCAGCTCAACGGCAACAACGTCAATCTGGACACGGAAACCCTTTCCAACATCGACACGGTGCTGCGCTTCCAGTTCGCCGCCCGCGCCATCGGTGGGGAATTCAGCGCCGTCCGCGCCGCTATGAGGACCAACTAATGACCTTCGACGCAATCGGCATCGCCGGCTCCGCCCTCACCGTGCACCGCAAGTGGCTCGACGCGGTTTCGGACAACCTGGCCAACATGAACGACGCCTCCGCCACGTCCGGACCGGCGTTCCGCGCCAAGTACGTTGAAGCAGCCGAAGGCGCCGACGGCACCGGCGTGTACGTCAAAAGCACCCAGCTGGGCGACGGCGCGGGCCGCATCGTCTACCAGCCGGACCACCCGCTCGCCGACGCCAACGGCAACGTGAAGTACCCGGACATCGACATGGCCGAGCAGATGGGCGCCCTGATCATCGCCCAGCGCGGCTACCAGGCCAACGCCCAGGTCGTGGACCGCGCCCGCGAGACCTATCTCGCCGCACTTGAGATTGGAAGATCCTGATGCCTGTTTCCCCCATCGCGCCGGTCCAGGGCGTACTGCCCACGGACTACCTCTCCGGTGCCGCCTCGGTGCCTGCAACGGACGGTTACGGTTTTGCCTCTTCCCTCACCGGCGCCGTTGACAACCTCCAGCAGCTGCAGTCGACGTCGAAAGAGCTCGCCGTCTCCGCCGTGACCGGCAACCTCGACGACATCCACAACGCCACCATCGCCGCCAGCCGGGCACAGATCACCCTTGAACTCGTGGCCACGGTCCGGAACAAGGGCGTTGACGCGTTCAACGAGATCATGAGGATGCAGGCCTGATGCCTCCGCAGATCACCGTTTTCTTCCAGCGTTTCGGCGCCGGCCTTAAGAGCTTCACCACCGGCCAGCGCACGCTTGCCGTCATCGGCGCCGCACTGCTGATTGTTGGCGTTGTGGCGCTCTCCGCCTGGCTCACCCGGCCCACTCTGGCGCCGCTGTTCTCCGGCCTCAAGGACACGGATGCGAACGGCATCGTGGAGCAGCTGCGCAAGGACAACGTCCCCTACGAGCTCAGCGACGGCGGCTCCACCATCCTTGTGCCGCAGGACAAGGTCTACGACGAGCGCCTCAAAGCCGCCGCCGCCGGCCTTCCGACCGCCGCGGCCACCGGCTACTCGCTGCTGGACAAGATGGGCGTCACGTCCTCCGAGTTCCAGCAGTCCGTGACCTACAAGCGCGCCCTCGAAGGCGAACTGGCCAGCACCATCTCCGCCATGGACGGCGTGAAGACTGCCGCAGTCCGGCTCGCCATCCCGGAAAAGACCGTCTTCGTCTCGAAGACCCCGGACACCACGGCCTCGGTCTTCGTCGAGACCGCGCCCGGCGTGACCCTCTCCGGCGACAAGGTCCAGGCCATCGTGCACCTGACCTCCGCCGCGATCGAGAACCTCAAACCTGCCAACGTCTCCGTGGTGGACTCGCAGGGCAACGTCCTCTCCACTGTGGGCGGCGGGGCCGCGGGATCCTCCTCCAAGCAGGCCGCCGACTACCAGCAGCGCACCGGCGACGCCGTCCGCGCCGTCCTGGACCGCGTAGTGGGTCCCGGCAACTCCACCGTGGCGGTCGCGGCAGATGTCACTGGAGAATCCGCCCAGCAAAAGAGCGAAACCTTCTCCAACACCCCGGGCGCGCTGCCGCTGAGCGAATCCTCCAAGACGGAAAAGTACAGCGGAGGCGCGGGCGGTGCCGCCGGCGTCCTCGGACCGGACAACATCGCGGTCCCCGGCGGAACCAGCGGCAACGGCAGCTTCGACTCCACGACCGCGACCAAGAACAACGCCGTCAACAAGGTCACCGAGGACCGGGTCATCCCGCCGGGCGCCGTGAAGCGCCAGACCATTTCGGTGGCTGTCAGCCAGTCCGCCGCGGGCGGGCTGAACATCGGCTCACTCACCGCGCTGGTGACCTCCGCCGCCGGCGTCGACAAGGCCCGGGGCGACATCGTCACCGTCGAGGTGATCCCGTTCAGCACCGCGGCCGCGGATGCGGCCAACGCCTCCCTCGACGCGGCCAAGGCCGACCTCGAGGCCCAGAAGCAGCAGGCGTTCTTCGCAACCCTGGTCACGGCCGGCAGCATCCTGCTCGGACTGCTGATCCTGGCCCTGGTCGTCACCATCATCCTGCGCCGCCGCCAGAAGCGTGAGCCGGTGGACCTGGGCGAGCGCCTGGACCTGCTGCCGGCGATCCCCGCTGTGACGGCCATCGATCCGGCCCCCGCGACGTCGGCCATCCCGCTGACGGCCCTGCCGCTGCAGCCGCTGCCGGCGCCGCCCATGGAGGTGCTGGAAGCCGAACGCCGCATGCAGGAGATCGACAACATGGTCGCCGCCAACCCGGAGAAGGCAGCCGACTACCTCCGCAGCCTCATGGATGACAGGCAGCCCGCATGAAACTCGCCGAATCGACCCTCACCGGCACCCAGCGCGCCGCCGTCGTCCTGATGCAGATGAGTCCGCCCAACGCGGCCCGGGTGATGGCACAGTTGACGGACTCCGAGGCGGAGGAAATCGCCGCCGAGATTGTCCGCCTCCGCAAGGTGGATCCGGAGGTCGCCGAGCAGATCATGAAGGACTTCCACGAGGCTGCCCTGAGCAGCCCGCGGCAGGCCCGCGGCGGCCGTGAGCTCGCCGAAGGCCTGCTCGAGGCCTCCTTCGGCTCGGAAAAGGCCGCCGGCCTGATCAACCGGCTGACCGTCAACATGGCCGGCAAATCGTTTGAGTTCCTCGAAGACATCGAACCGGTGCAGATCCTCGCGCTGATCGACGGCGAACTTCCGCAGACCATCGCGCTGGTCCTGGCCCACCTGAGCCCGCGCAAGGCCTCGGCCGTGATGTCCGGGCTGCCCGGCTCGCTGCGGGCCGACGTCGCGCTCAGCATCGCCACCATGGGCTCGGGCGCGCCGGAAGCCATCGGCATCGTCGCGGACACGCTGAAGCTGCGCGGCGGCGCGGCCGTCTCGCAGCAGGCCTCCAAAGTGGTCGGCGGCATCCAGCCGCTGCTGGAAATCATCAACCGGACCGACGCCGGGACCGAACGCTCCGTCCTGGACGGGCTCGACCTGCTGGATCCGGACCTCGCCGTGGAAATCCGCGCCCAGATGGTGACCTTCGACGACATCGTCAAGCTGGAACGCCGCGACGTGCAGCTGGTGCTCCGCGGCCTGGACGCCTCCGTGCTCGCCGTGGCCATGAAGGGCGCCACCGAACCGGTGCTGGAAACCATCACCACCAACGTCTCCGGCCGCAACCTCGAAATCCTCGAATCCGAGATGGCGGCACTGGGACCGCTGCGCGCCTCGCAGATCGAGGAGGCGCGGGCCGCCGTCGTCCGCTCCATCCGCGAGCTCGAAGCCGAAGGCCAGATCACCATCCAGCGCGGGGACGAAGAAGACTATGTTTACTGACGGGTCGTTTACGGACGCCGGCTCCGCCGAAAGCGCCCCGGCCCGCATCGTCTTCCCCTCGCTGCGGTCCAGCGGACCGGCCAACGAGCAGGCCGGCTACACCGAGGGCCACGCCGCGGGCTACGCCGCGGGCGTCCGCGCCGCCGCCAAGGAACAGCGCCGCTGGCGCGACCGGATGGCTGCCGAGCAGGCCGCCTCGCTCGCCGCCGGGCAGCAGGACCTGGACCGTGCCGTCCGCGCCCTCGCCGTGGCCCGCACCGACTTCGCGCACCGCAACGTCCAGGCCCTGCACGATGCCGAAGAGGTCCTGGCCCGCACCGCGCTGGAACTGGCCGAGGCCATCCTCGGCTACGAACTTGCCGAGGGCACCCGGACGGCCCGCGCCGCCCTGGACCGCGCCCTGTCCGGAAACGACGCCGCCACCGTGCTGGCCATCCGGCTGCACCCGGCCGACATCGAGGTGCTCGCCAAGGAAGGCCAGGACCTGCCGGCCGGCCTTCCGCTGCTCGCCGACGCGTCCCTGCAGCGCGGCGACGCGAAGGTGGAATACCAGCAGGGCTGGCTGGACGCCAGCCTGGGCAGCGCCCTGGCCCGCGCCAAGGCGGCCCTGATGGGGGACCAGCAGTGGCCCGCCGATGCCCCGGATTCGCTCTCCGGCGGGCAGCCATGATCGCCCAGTGGCGGCCCAAGGGCGACGACTTCGCGGCTGCCCTCGCCGCGGCCGCGCCGCAGCGCGTCGGCACCGTCACCTCCGTGATGGGCCTGGGCCTGGAAGTGTCCGGCCTGGACTGCGCCCTCGGTGACCTGGTCACCGTGGGGGAGAACCCCGGACTCGACGCCGAGGTCGTGGCGGCCCTGGACGGCTCCGTGCGCTGCATGCCGCTCGGGCGCCTCGCCGGCGTCGCCGCCGGAGACCCGGTCCGCGCCAAGGGCGGCACCGTGCTGGTCCCCACCGGTGCGGGGCTCTTCGGCCGCGTCATCGACGGCCTCGGCCGCCCGATCGACGGCAAGGGCCCGCTGCTCAGCGGACCGCGCGTGCCGATCGACAACGAGGCGCCGAACGCCATGAAACGCGCACGGATCGACACCGCGCTGCAGACCGGCGTCCGGGTGCTGGACACCATGACCACCCTGGGCAAGGGCCAGCGCATGGGCCTCTTCGCCGGCTCCGGCGTCGGCAAGTCTTCACTGCTGTCCATGATCGCCCGCGGCACCGACGCCGAAGTATCCGTGATCGCCCTCGTGGGGGAGCGCGGCCGCGAAGTCCGCGAATTCCTGGAGGACGACCTTGGCCCCGCCGGGCTGGCCCGCTCGGTCGTCGTCGTCGCCACCTCCGACGAGCCGGCGCTGATGCGCATGCGCGCCGCGTTCACCGCCACCCGGATCGCCGAATCCTTCCGGGACCAGGGCCAGGACGTTGTGCTCATGATGGATTCGCTGACCCGCGTGGCCATGGCCCAGCGCGAGATCGGCCTCTCCGCCGGCGAGCCCCCCGCTACCCGCGGCTACCCGCCGTCGACGTTCTCCGTCCTGGCCCGGCTGCTGGAGCGGGCCGGCACCGCCGAATCCGGCTCAGTGACCGGCATCTACACCGTGCTGGTGGACGGCGACGACCACAATGAACCCATCGCCGATGCCGCCCGGTCCATCCTCGACGGCCATGTGGTGCTGGACCGGAAGCTCGCCGTGACGGGACACTTCCCCTCGGTGGACGTGCTGGGTTCGGTCTCGCGCGTTGCCTCCAAGGTCAACGCCCGTCACCACCTCGACGCCGCCTCCACGCTGCGCAGGGTCCTCGCGGCCCGCAAGGCAGCCCAGGACCTGATCGACGTCGGCGCCTACCAGGCCGGGACCAACCCGCTGGTGGATGCCGCCCTGGCGCATGAGGACTCCGTCAGCGGCTTCCTGCAGCAGCCGATGGACGAGTCCACCCCCTACCCCGAGTCCTGGCGTCAGCTGGACCACCTCACTTCGATCCTGGGAGCCGCGGCATGAACCGTCAATTCTCGCTCGCGGGGCTGTTGCGCCTCCGCCAGATCCAGCAGGACCAGGCGGCGTCCGGGCTGGCCCGCGCCCGTTCCCGGTCCACTTCGGTCCGGGCCCGGGAAGCCTCGGCCCGCCGGCAGCTGTCCGCCACCGACGAGGACATCGTCAGCTCCGCGTCGCTGCGCGCCGTCGCGGCGTCCCGCGCGGCGTCCCACAGCATGCTGGCGGACCTGGAGAACCTGGCCCGCGCAGCCGAGACGGACGAGGCCGCGGCGCGCGAGGAATTCATCGCCGCCCGCACCCGGTCCGTCGGCCTGGAAAAGCTGCAGGCCCGCCACCACGCCGAAGTGAACACCGCGGAGTTGCGCGCCGAACAGTCCACCCTGGACGAGATTTCCTCGACGATCTGGCACCGGGACGAACAGCAGGTGCGCTCATGAGCATGACCGAGGCGCTGGGCCGCATGCAGGGCATCCAGTCGATGATCGCTGAGCTCACCCGTCCCGCCCAGACCGAAAGCGCCGCGGCGCTGAAGTCCGCCGCAGCCACGTCCCTCGCCACCGGGACCGGCACCGGCGACGCCGGCTCCTTCACGGAGGCGCTCACCGCGGCCCTCGGCGGAAGCGCAAGCGCCTCCGGAACGGATCCCTCATCCCTGGCCGGCGGCCTGGGCCTGGGCGGCACCGCGGGCATCGGCGCCTTCAAGGGGCTCACCGCACCGGCACCCGCTGTGCCGGTAGCTGCAGGCAGCGCGACCGGCACGGACGTGGTGGCCATGGCCAAGAAGTACATCGGGGTGCCCTACGTCTGGGGCGGCACCAACCCGGCCACCGGGATGGACTGCTCCGGCTTCACGCAGCGGGTCTTCAAGGACCTCGGCGTCGAGCTTCCGCGGGTCGTCAGCGACCAGATGAAGCAGGGAACCCCGGTGGCGTCCCTCGCCGAGGCCAAGCCCGGCGACCTGCTGATCAGTTTCGGCGGGAACCACATCTCCATCTACCTCGGCAACGGCAAAGCCATCGACGCGCCCGTGCCAGGCAAGACCATCCAGATCCGCGACGCCTGGGAGCAACAGTCCAACCTGACCTCCATCCGGCGGATCGTCCCGGCGGGAGGCGCCTCATGAAGGGCATGGCTTCAATGGACCTGGCGACTGCGCTCGCCGGGTCTCCGGTGCAGGCCCGCGGCGCCCAGCAAGGGAGCCGCGCGCGCACAGACAGTGGGGCGCCCGACGCCGGCGGCTTCGGGTCCGTGCTGAGCGACGCGGTGAGCCACGAGGCAGCTTCCGCTGCCCCGTCGTCTGTCGCGGCTGCCCCCTCGTCCACCCCTTCGGCGCCCGGCACCGCCACGGCGCCCGGCGAGGCCAAGACCTCGAAAGACGGGACCCCGGCGGACGCCCCCGCCCAGGACGCAACTGCTGCCACTGAGGGCTCCGCCGCTGCGTCAGCGGCCGATGCCGGCATCCTGGCCGCTTCGGCCCAGTTCGCCGCCGCGATCCAGCCCGCCGCGGCCGCGGGGGAGACTACGGCCGCGACGGCGGAACCCGGCGGCATCGCCCCGCCGTCTGTGAGCCCAGCAGCCGCAGCTTCCGGCCAGCTCTTTGTGGACCCGCGGCTGGCGCCCCCGACCGGCGCTGTGACGGCCCCGTCCGCGGGGGAGATTGCGGCCGCGCCCGCACCGGTCGCGGCGTCCGTTGCCGGCGGTGTCGCCCTGCGCCACGAACCGGCGAGCAACCCAGCAGCGGGCCCCGCAGCAGCCGGCCTCGCCACAACACCGCAAGCCGGTGCGGCGCTTCCGGGCATCGTCCTTCCGGCCGCCGCGGCTCAGGCTGCCCTCCGCCCGGCGGGCGTCCCGGCGGGTGGCAAGCCGGCCGCTGGCACGGCCGCCGGCGTCGTTCCCGCCCAGGCTGTTGCCGCGGCCGGAGCCACGACCGCCCCCGCCGCGCCCGCGGATCCCGCTGCGGCGCTGCCCCCGGCAGCCGCTCCGGCGACGGGAGTTCCGCCGACGGCGGCGCAGACCGCAGCTGCGCCCACCGCTGCCGGCACGGCGGCACCGGGCCTGCCCGGCGTCGTCGTCGGGACCGGAGGGAGGCTCCCCGGCGGGGCCCCCGACGCTCCCGCCGAGAGCCGTCCGGCCGCTCCCGCAGCGACGGACAGCGTGGCCGCTGCCGGCGCCGCAGCGGTGGCCCCGCCCACGCCGGGCCCGGCCCGCAGCACGGCACTACCGGCGGCCGCGACTCCGGCTCCGGCCCAGCAGCCCGCCCTCACCCCGCAGCTGGCAAAGCCGCTGTTCACGCTCGCTGCGGCCCCGCACGGCCAGCACATCATGACCCTGAAAGTTACCCCCGAGGACCTCGGTCCGCTGACCGTGCGCGCCCACATCGACGGCGCCGGCGTTCGGATCGAACTGTTCGCTCCCGGGGACACCGGCCGGGAAGCGCTGCGCGGGATCCTGCCGGAACTGCGCAAGGAACTTGCCGACGCCGGCTTTGGTGCGACCCTCGACCTCTCGGACCACAGCGGACCGGCGGGCCGGGGCCAGGACGCAGGAGGGGACGCGGGACAGGGTGCAGCCGGCCACGAAGCCTCCGACGCCGGCAGCGCCGGCTCGGGACCCGGCGGCCGGAACGGGCCCGGCGAACCGCGGCCCGGGCACCGGTGGGACGCCCTGGCGGACCAAGCGTCGCTGCGCAGCACCAGGATCCTGAACGGTCCCCAAACCACCCTCGACATTCTCGTCTGACACGAAGGAACCCGACCCATGACTATCCAGCCCATCGCCCCGCAGCCGGTTACGGCCGCGGGGACGACCCCGCAGGCTGCCGCCGTCCGGGCCCCCGTGCAGTCCATGGACGCCAACGTGTTCATGACCCTCCTCGTGGCCCAGCTCAAGAACCAGAACCCCAGCGCCCCCATGGATACGAACCAGATGATGGCGCAGACCATCCAGCTTTCCATGATGGAAAAAATGACCGAACTGACTTCCAACAGCAAGGAGGGATTCTCCCTCCAGATGCGCTCGGCAGCATCACAGCTGATCGGCCACTCCGTTGACTACAAACTCGCCGACGGCACCACCGGCACCGGAATCGCCAGCTCGGTTTCCTTCGCCGACGCAGTACCGACCGTCAAGGTCGGCGATCTCTCCATCCCCCTCGACTCCATCACCGGCCTTACCGCGCCGGCCGCTTCCTGACCAGTTTCCTCCCGTAGAAAGGCAGTTCCCATGCTCCGCTCGCTGTACTCCGGAATCTCCGGCCTTCGTGCCCACCAGACCATGCTGGATGTCACCGGCAACAACATCGCCAACGTCAACACGGCCGGCTTCAAGGCGTCCTCCACGCAGTTCCAGGACACCCTCTCGCAGCTGACCCAGGGCGCGTCCGCGCCGCAGGGGGAGTCCGGCGGCAGCAACCCGGCGCAGATCGGCCTCGGCGTCCGCGTCGCCGGCGTCAGCACCAACTTCGCCCAGGGCTCCTCGCAGAGCACCGGCCGCGCCACGGACATGATGATCTCCGGCGACGGCTTCTTCGTCACCAGCAAGGGCGGCCAGCAGCTGTTCACCCGTGCGGGATCCATGACGTTCGACGCCGCCAGCCAGCTCGTCAGCCCGGACGGCGGCATCCTGCAGGGCTGGACCGCCAACAACGGCAAGGTGGACCAGGCGGGTGCCATCGGCGACATCACGCTTAACCCCAACACCATGATCGCGACCCCCACGACCTCCATGACGCTGGACGGCAACCTGCCCGCGGACGCCGGTTCGGCGTCGTTCGACCGCGTGGTCAAGGTCTACGACTCCGTCGGCGCCGCCAGCAACCTCACCCTCACCTTGGTCCAGCAGCCTGGCGGCTGGGGTGTGTCCACCGACGGCGGCGCCACCATCGCGGACCGGATGAGCTTCACCGACGGCCGACTGACCTCTCCGGGCAAGCTCAACGTTGCGGGCAAGACCATCGACGTAAGCCAGGTTTCCTCCTTCGCCGGCATGAGCTCGCTCACCGTCAGCGGCCAGAACGGCACCCCGGCCGGGAAGCTGGAATCCTTCACCCTCGGCAATGACGGCTCCCTGATCGGGTCCTTCAGCAACGGCACCAAGCAGGTCCTGGCCAAGATCGCGCTGGCGAAGTTCACCAACCCGGCCGGCCTGGAGAAGGCCGGCGGATCCTCCTACGTCGCCACCGCCAACTCCGGCAACGTCCAGCTGGGCGCGGCCGGCGACCCGGGCATCGGCACCCTGGCCGGCGGCTCGCTGGAGATGTCCAACGTGGACCTGTCCCAGGAGTTCACCAACCTGATCGTCGCCCAGCGTGGCTTCCAGGCCAACGCCCGCATCATCACCACCTCGGACGAGGTCCTGCAGGAGCTCGGCAACCTCAAGCGCTAACCGCTGGCGCACCGCGGTCCAAGGTCGCCAGCGAGGGGCGCACGGAAGACAGCCACGGGACTCATCCAGCTCCGAGGACCCGAGCTGTCCGCTCGCATGCACCCGTGCGACGGCAAACGCGGTGCCGGCCGTGTTTTTTCGCACCGGTTTTGGAAAAACGCGGCGCGGGCGGCCTGATGCGCCCCGGATCCGGGGCGCGCAGGCCCGTTTCCGCCGCGGGTGTCCGCTGCCGTAGCGAAATGCGGGCGAACGGCACGGCCGTGGAACGGCGGGCTACATGGAAGGGGTCCCTTGGGGACCCCTTTCGTGTGTCCGCGGCGCCTAACGAAAGCGCGGGGGCGGCCGACAGTAAGGGGAGAACACCCCTACCCGCCGCTTGGCCGCAACGCCAGGCAGTCCCCAGAGCAGAATCGGCCCATGATCGTTGTCACACGCCTCAACGGAACGCGCTTCGCGGTCAATCCGGACCTGATTGAACGGATCCACGAGAGTCCGGACACCCACCTGGTCACGCTCGACGGCGCCGCTTATGTTGTGCTCGAAAGCCTGGCCGAGGTGGTCGAGCTGATTGCCGACTACCGCGCCTACGTCCTGAACAAGGCGCGGGATTTTCCCGCCGTCACGGGCTACCCCTTGAGCCTGGTCCCGCCTGCCGGACCGGACGACGACGCCTCCGCACCTGAACCACCAAGGAAGTAAGCCATGGATCCCGCAACAATCATTGGACTGCTCCTCGCGTTTGGTTCCGTCGTCACCATGGTGGTCATTGAAGGTGGCAGCATCTCCGGCCTGCTGCTGCCCGGGCCCCTGGTCCTGGTCTTCGGGGCAACCCTGGCCATCGGGCTGGCCGGCAACACGCTCAAGGACGTGATCCAAGCGTTCAAGGCCGTGCCGGCAATGTTCATGGGAAAGACGTCGAAGCCCCAGGAAAGCATCGACCAGATGGTCCGCTTCGCGGAAAAGGCGCGCGCCGAGGGCCTGCTCTCCCTTGAGGAAGAGGCCGCGAGCGTCAAGGATCCGTTCCTGGCCCGAGCCCTGCAGAACATCGCAGACGGCACCGACGCCGAGGACCTCCGGCTGCAGATGGAGGACGAGATTGACACGAAGTCCCGCAGCGACCACGCGTCGTCGAAGTTCTTCGCCAGCCTCGGCGGCTACGCCCCTACCGTGGGGATCGTCGGAACTGTCGTGTCCCTCACCCACGTCCTCGAAAACCTCTCCAAGCCGGACGAACTGGGGCACATGATCGCCGCCGCCTTCGTCGCGACCCTGTGGGGCCTGCTCTCGGCCAACTTCATCTGGCTGCCGTTCAGTTCGCGACTGGCCAGGCTCTCCGAGTTGAACATCGAACGCATGACCCTCGTGATGGAGGGCATGCTCGCCGTGCAGTCCGGCGCCCAGCCCCTGCTGCTGGCCGAACGGCTCCGTTCCATGGTCCCGGAGCACCAGCTCAAGAGCGCCGACAAGGGCCGCAAGGCGCCCAGCGGTGACGGCACCGCGGAGTCGATGGACACCGCAGCGTGAGCGGACGCCGCCGGCCCCGCAAGAAACCCGAAGCGCACCACGTCGACGAACGCTGGATGGCCTCCTACATGGACATGGTCACCGTGCTCATGTGCCTCTTCATCGTCCTTTACGCCATGTCCACGGTCGACGCGAACAAGTTCGAGAAGCTGCGCAACTCGCTCGCCACCGGGTTCGGCGCGGTGGCCTCGGAAACCGTGGACACCGCCTCCGGGACCGTGGTCCCGGCCGAATTCGTCAACAAAGACCTCGAGGCCTTTGCCGCCGTCCAGTCGGACGACAAGAAAGCCCAGGACGCAGCCCTCGCCGCCGCGAAGAAAGAAGTGGACCGGCTGCGCGCCCTCGAGAAAAAGATGAAGGCCGGCCTGGCCGCCGCCGGGCTCAGCCAGAACGTGGAGTTCCAAATCGACCAGCGCGGCCTGACGGTCAAGCTCATCGGCTCCCAGGCCTTCTTCGCCCCCGACCGGCCCGAGCTCACCAACCGCGCGTCCCAGGTGCTGCACATCATCTCGCCCATCCTCGGCCCCGCGGCGCTGGAGATCATGGTGGAAGGCCACGCAGCGAAGGGCATTACCGCGTACCCGTCCACTTGGGAACTGTCCTCGGCGCGCGCGGTCAACGTGCTGCGCTACATGGTGGACCGCGGCGGGATCCCGCCGCAGCGGATCGGGGCCGTCGCCTTCGGCTCGGCCCGCCAGGTCAACGACGATTCCACGCCGGCGCTGATGGAGCGGAACCGGCGGGTGGACATCGTAGTCATCTCCGACAAGCCCGACGTCGTCCGGGCCCTCATTCCCCAGGCCTTGAAGCTGACCCAGAAATAGCGGCTCTTTCGCGTGCTGTCTGACGCCCCGTTTATTGCCTGGGGCAGACTGCTTACGACGGCGGATCCCTTGCCGATAGTGGCAACCGTGAGTGTTCTGGATGAGCGGGAAGTGGTACGGGAGCGGACCGTCAGCGTCTATGACTTCCGGCGTCCCGCGACGCTGGCGCGAGAGCACAGCCGCGTCCTGGAACTCGCCTTCGAGACGTTCGCCCGCCAGTGGGGCACCCAGCTGACCGCCAAGGTCCGCGTGAAGTCCGTGGTGCGGCTCGAGGACGTCGGCATGCAGAGCTACGACGAGTACGCCGCCTCCCTCCCGGCGGTGACCGCCATGGTGCTGTGCACCGTGGAGTCGCACGATTCCAAGCTGGTGGTGCAGTTCCCCGCTCCTTCGGCCCTGGGCTGGATCAACCGGATGCTGGGCGCCTCGAACGACACGGTGATGCCGGACCGGAAGTTCACGCAGATTGAACAGGCCCTGGTCAAGGGACTTATGGACGAGGCCCTCGAGGACCTCGGCTACTCGCTCGGGCCGCTGTTGAGCGAAACCATCCGGGTGGACACCGTCCAGTACAACTCCCAGTTCGCCCAGGCCGCAGCGCCCAGCGAACTCATGATTGTCGCCTCCTTCACGATCAACGTCGGCAACATCAGTGCCCCGGCCACCCTGGCGGTGCCGGCGGGAATCCTGCTGGGCCGGCTGAAGAAGGTCAACCCGACGGACAACCGCGGGGACGCCGCCGCCCGCATCAGCTCGCAGTTGGAGCGCGTCCCGGTGGAACTCTCGGTGCGGCTCTCGACGTCGTACGTCACCCCCAGCCAGGTGCTGGGCCTCGCGGTGGGGGACGTCCTGACCCTCCCGCACCTGGAAAACCGGCCGTTCGACCTCACCCTGGATGGCACGAGGCTGGCCACCGCCGCCCCGGCCCGCAACGGGTCCCGGGCCGCAGCCGTCATTGTCACAATCGAGGAGAATAACCAATGAGCATCACCCTGACCAAGCATGAATCGTCGGCGGAACGGCTCGTTGAGGAACTGCCGAGCCCGGTAGCCCTGAAGGTCGTCGCGCTGGTCCCGGCCCGCGCCGCAGCCCCCTACGCCCGCCAGGCCGTCACCGCGACCTTCGTCGGCTCCGTGACCGCAGACCTCGCCCTGATGCTCAGCGACCGCACGTTCCTGGACGAGGCGGCCGGGGGAATGGCCGGCGGCCAACTCGGCGTCGTCTCCGTCACCGATGTCCTCCGCCCCGCGATGGAAAGCGCAAGCTCGGTCTTCGGCGCCGGCGTGCTCTCGGACCTGCGCGAGTCCGACGCGTCCGGGCTGCTTTCGGACCCCGACACTGCCGTCTTCGAACTCTCCGACGGCACCAGCCCGGCGGCATGGTTCGCGGTCCGGCTGCGCGAACACGGCACCAGCCAGGACCGTGCCGGCGACCTCTTCGGCGGCGGCGACACGGTGGCCGGCCGGCTGGGCCGCATCAACAACATCGAGATGGCCCTGACCGTGGAGATCGGCCGCACCCGCATGTCCGTCCGCGACGTGCTCTCGCTCGAACCCGGCAAGATCATCGAACTGGACCGCTCCGCGGGCGCCCCCGCCGACGTTCTGCTCAACGGCCGGCTGATCGCCCACGGCGAGGTTGTGGTCCTGGACCAGGACTACGCCGTGCGGATCACCCGGATCCTCGACGTGGCCGAGGGGCTTAGCTGAATGGACTCGCTGATCCTCGGGCTGCGGGTAGCCGTAGCCCTGGGCGCGGTGCTTGGACTGATCTGGCTGCTGCAGCGCCGTCTCGGCAAAGGCACGGGACGACGCCGCGCTGACGCCGCCCTGAGCGTCGTCAGCCGCCAAAGCGTCGGCCAGCGTGCCTCCGTAGTGGTGGTCGACGCCGGTGGCCAGCGCTTCCTGCTCGGCGTCACCGACCACGCCGTCAACGTCCTGCACACCGGCGACATCCCGGCAGAGGCCGCAGAGGCCCTGGATCCGGAGCCCCGCCGCGCCGGCGCCGCCGGTGCCTTCGCGCAGATCCTCGCAAGCGCGGGAGCCGGAGCCGGAGCCGCTGCCTCGGCCGCACCCCTGAACGGGGCCGGGACCGCGGAACAGGGCGGCAGCCTGGCGGCTGGCGAGCCCGGGGCACCGGACCGGCCGCTGTCCCGCCGCAGCTCCATCCGCCGCGAACCCCACCCCCGGACCGTCCCGGGGCGCGGGACCGCGCCCGCCGCGTCCCACCCGCCGCTGCACGGGTCAATTCTGGCCGGTTCCACCTGGAAGCAGGCCGCTGCCGCTCTCAGGAGCGGACGCCGCAATTGATCCGCCCTGCCACCGCCCGCTCCGCCCGCGTCCCGTCCACCAGCAGCAGCCGAACCGGCATCAGCCGAACCACAAGGTTCCTGGCCATCGGCGTCGCCGCCGTGCTCTGCGCCGTCCTGCTGCTCTGGCTTAACGCCTCCGCCGGCCATGCGACTGCCCCCGTGCCGCCGGTTCCGCCAACCCCGCCGGCCAGCCCGGACACCGGCAGCGTCAACATCGAGATCAACGGCATGGACGGAAAGCCCTCCACAGCGGTCCTGACCCTGATCGGGATCACCCTGCTGTCCGTCGCGCCCGCGCTGCTGCTGATGATGACCTCGTTCACCAAGATCTTCGTGGTGCTCGCGATGACCCGCAACGCGCTCTCGCTCCCGTCCATACCGCCCAACCAGGTACTGGCGGGCCTGGCCCTGTTCCTGTCGATCTTCGTCATGTGGCCGGTCATCAACGAGATGAACACCATCGGCGTGCAGCCCTACCTGAACGGCACCTTGGATTTCAACGGCGCGCTCAGCGCCGGCTCGGGCCCGCTGCAGCACTTCATGCTGGCGCACACCCGCGAGGAAGACATCGCGCTGATGACCCGCGCCGCCGGCATGGAGAACCCGGCCACGCCGGAAGCGGTGCCGCTGCAGACGCTCATCCCGGCATTCATGATTTCCGAACTCCGGGCCGCCTTCATTATCGGCTTCGTCATCTTCATCCCGTTCCTCGTGATCGACCTCGTCGTCTCCGCGGCCCTGATGTCGATGGGCATGATGATGCTCCCGCCGGTGATGATCTCGCTGCCGTTCAAGATCCTGCTCTTTGTCCTCGTGGACGGCTGGGGCCTGATCATCACCTCGCTGATCCAAAGTTATGCAGGCTCGGGATGAACGCCAACGCCGTCCTGGACATCTGCCTCCAGGCCATGATCGTGGCCGCCAAGCTCTCGGCCCCGGTGCTGGTGACCGCGCTGGTGGTGGGCCTGGCGATTTCCCTGCTTCAGTCCATCACCCAGCTCCAGGAAGCCACCCTCTCCTTCGTGCCCAAACTGGCCGCCGTGGCCGTGGCGCTGCTGATCTGCGGACACTGGATGATCTCGGAGATGGTCGCGTTCACCAACGACCTCTTCGCCAAGATCCCCTCCCTGCTCGGAGGCTTGTGAGGTGGGCATCCCGATCGACCAGACGTGGCTGGAAGTTCTCCTGCTGGCCACCGTCCGGATGACGGCATTCCTGATCGTGGCACCGCCTTTCGCGCACCAGGCCTTCCCCGGGCGGATCAAAGCCATGCTGGGCGTCGGCCTGGGCCTGGCCGTCTCGCAGCGGCTCTCCGCCGGCTACGTCGCCCGCGACACGGCAGGCTTCCTCACCGGAGTGGTCCTGGAACTCGTCACCGGCCTGGTCCTGGGCTTCCTGGTCATGCTGGTCTTCGCGGCGGTCCAGTCCGCCGGCAGCCTGATCGACCTCTTCAGCGGCTTCCAGATGGCCCAGGCCTTCGACCCGCAGATGATGGTCAACGGCGCCCAATTCACCCGGCTGCTGCAGATGGCGGCGCTCGCCCTGCTGTTCTCCTCGGACGGCTACCAGCTCGTCATCGGCGGCCTGACCGGAAGCTTCGCCGCCCTGCCGCTGGCCGGCGGCCTTGACCTGGCCCAGCCGGTCCAGGCCATGACCTCCGCCGTCACCGGCATGTTCCTCGCCGCCGTCCAGATCGCCGGCCCGCTGCTGGTGGTGCTGTTCCTCGCCGACGTCGGGCTCGGCCTGCTGACCCGGGTGGCCCCGGCACTGAATGCCTTCTCGCTGGGCTTCCCGCTCAAGATCATGCTGACCCTCTCGTTGGCAGGATTCCTCTTCCTCGCCCTGCCCAGGATCGTCTCCACCCTCGCCGGGCAGGCCGCCAAGACTGTGCTGGGGGTGGGCTGATGGCGGATTCACAGGAAAAAACCGAACAAGCCACCGACAAACGCATGCGGGAGGTCCGCTCCAAGGGCCAGCTCTCGCGCTCCCAGGACCTCACCGCCTGGCTGGCGGTCGGCGCCGCCGCCGTCATGATCCCCGCGACCGTGCAGCGCGGGGCCAACGCGGCCACGGACCAGCTCTTCAGCGTCCGGGGCGTCATGGCGCAGCCGGATCCGGCAAGGGCCGTGAAGGCCCTCGAGGACGGCCTCGGCGCGCTCGCCGGAATCCTCGGACCGTTGCTAATCGTCGTGCTCCTTGTCGTCCTGGTGGGTTCGGCGCTGCAGGGCGGCATCCACCTGAAGAAGTTCCGCCTGGACTTCGAGAACTTCAAACTGCTCAGCGGGCTGAAGCGCATCTTCGGCACCCAGGCGCTGTGGGGCGGGGTCAAGGCGCTGCTGAAAGCCAGCGTCGTCGGCCTCGTGCTCTACTCCGTCGTTCAGGGGCTCATCCCGGTGCTGCTCACCGCCGGCGGCCTTCCGGTGTCCGGCGTCGTGGCGGCGGCCGGGAGCGGCATCTCCTCCCTGGTCCAGTTCGCCGTCTTCGCCGGCATCGCGCTCGCGGTCGTGGACTTCTTCGTGGTGATGCGCCGGAACCGGAAGAAGACCCGGATGTCCAAGAAGGAAGTCCAGGACGAGAACAAGAGCAGCGAAGGCGATCCGCTGATCCGCTCCCAGCGCCGGGCCCGGCAGCTGTCCATGAGCCGGAACCGCATGATCGCGGCAATCGGGGACGCCGACGTCGTCCTCGTCAACCCCACGCACGTCGCCGTCGCGCTGAAGTACGAGCCCGGAAAGTCGGCCCCGCGGGTGGTGGCCAAGGGTGCCGGCCACGTCGCGTCGCGGATCAGGCAGGAGGCCGAGGCGAAGAACGTGCCCATGGTCCAGGACATCCCGCTCGCCCGGGCGCTGCACGGCGCCTGCGAACTGGGGCAGGAGATCCCGGTGGATTTCTACCACGCCGTGGCCGGGGTGCTGGCCTTCGTCATGTCGCTCAAGGCCCGCGGCGCCGGAGCCGGGCTGCACCGGATGGCCGGAGCCGCGCTATGAGCATCTTCGCGAACATTTTTGGAACCAGCGTCTGTGAAAGGACCGCATCATGAACAACAGGCTCGCCCGGCTGGCGGTGCCGATCGGCATCGTGGGCATCGTGCTGCTGCTGGTGGTTCCCGTGCCCGCCCCGCTGCTGGACTTCCTCATCGTGTGCAACATCCTGCTGGCGCTGCTGGTGCTGCTGACCAGCATGTTCGTGAAGAAGCCGCTGGACTTCTCCGTGTTCCCCTCGCTGCTGCTCGTGGCCACGCTGTTCCGGCTGGGCCTCAACGTTGCCTCCACCCGGCTGGTCCTCGGCAACGGTTACGCCGGCCAGGTCATTGAGGCCTTCGGCAAGGTGACCGTGGGCGGCTCCATGATCATCGGCGCCGTCGTGTTCCTGATTCTGGTGGTTATCCAGTTCGTCGTGGTCACGAAGGGCGCTGAGCGCGTCGCCGAAGTCGGGGCGCGGTTCACCCTGGACGCCATGCCGGGCAAGCAGATGGCGATCGACGCCGACCTCAACGCCGGCCTGATTACCGACACCCAGGCCCGGGAGCGGCGCGCCGAGGTCTCGGCAGAGGCCGACTTCTACGGCGCGATGGACGGCGCCTCGAAGTTCGTCAAGGGTGACGCCATCGCCGGCATCATCATCATCATCATCAACTTCATTGGCGGCATCGCCATCGGCATGCTGCAGCGCGGCATGGAGATCGGCGACGCCCTCAACACCTACGGCCTGCTGACCATGGGTGACGGACTTGTCACCCAGATCCCGGCGCTGCTGATGGCTGTCTCCACCGGCATGATCGTGACGCGGTCCAACGCGGAGGCGGACATGGGCCGGACGGCCTCCACGCAGCTGCTGCAGTCGCCCAACGCCCTGATGATCGCGGGCGTGGCCGCCCTCGCCATGGCCCTCATCCCCGGCATGCCGCCCATTCCGTTCATCCTGGTCGGCGCCGGCATGATCCTGGCTTCGCGCCGCACCGCCGCCGGCCAGCAGCAGGCGGAAAGGGCCCGCGACGCCGAGGCCGCCGCGCTGAACTCCCCGCAGCTGGACCCCAACGAGAAGCTGCTGGAGGACATGCGCGTCCACCCCGTGGAGATCCTGCTGGCCCCCGACCTTGTCGACATGGTCTCCGGCGCCTCCGACGACCTGTTGGCCCGGGTCCGATCGCTGCGGCACAAGATCGCAATGGAACTGGGCCTGGTCATCCCGCCGGTCCGCACCCGGGACAGTGTGGATCTCCCGCCGGCCACCTACGCCATTCGGATCGCCGGGGTGGAGGCCGGCCGCGGCACCGCCCCGGGCGGCCAGATGCTGGCCCTCGGCGACTCACTGGACTCGCTCCCGGGCGTCGCCATGATTGAGCCGGTCTTCGGGCTCGCCGGGAAGTGGATTCCTGCCGAGATGCGGCACAACGCCGAGATGACCGGGGCCACCGTGATCGACCGCGTCTCGGTGCTGGTCACGCACCTGTCCTCCATCGTCACGGGCAATGCTGCCCGGCTGCTCTCCCGCGAGGATGTCCGGGTGCTGACCGAGGGCGTCCGCAAGCAGAGCCCCTCCGCCGTGGACGAACTGACTCCCGCGCTGCTCTCGCTCGCCGAGCTGCAGCGGGTGCTCCAAGGCCTGCTCGACGAGCAGGTCCCCATCAACGACCTGGCCCGCATCTACGAGGCGCTTACCCTCCGGGCCAAGGTTTCCACCGACCCGGAGTCGCTGGTGGAGGCGGCCCGCCAGGCACTCGGTCCGGCGCTGACCGCCAAGTTCATGGAGGGCCCGGTGCTCAACGTGATCATGATCGACCCGCTCCTGGAACAGTCCATGCTGGAGGATATGCGGCCGGCCGAGGGCGGCAGCCAGATCGTGATGGGACAGGACCGGCTCGACGCAGTGCTCCGCTCGGTGCGCAACGCGGTGGACTCCGCGGCCGCCGCCAACCGGCAGGCCGTCCTGGTCTGCGCCCCGGCGCTGCGTCCGGCCATCCACCGGCTTATCGGAGCCCAGCCCGGGTCCGTCCCGGTGCTGTCGTACCGCGAAGTCACTTCCGCCAATGTCCGGATCGAAACTGTAGGAGTCGTGCGCCATGCCGAACCGCTATCGGCTTAAGGGAGCCTCGCTGGAGGAAATCCGCAGCAAGGCCGAGGCCCAGTACGGCCCGTCGGCCCGCATCGTTTCCGCCGAGCGCGTGATCAGTCCCGGCATCGCCGGGCTGTTCGCGGCGAACCGCTACGAGGCCATCGTCGAGGTCCAGCCCAAGCACGACGTCGTCACCGGCGAGGTCGTGCCGGATGCGGACATCCTGTCCGAGGGTGAGATCGTGGAGCGGGTCGCCGCCACATCGGCAGACGCCCCGCGGGACACCGTCCGGGAAGCGCCACGGCGGACGGAGACGCCGCCCGGCACGCGGATCGCCGCGGCCCCCGCCCACCAGCTGCAGGGCGACGCGATCGCCGCCCTGCTGGCCGAAGCCGACGCCGCCGAACTGACCCTGCACCGGACCGGCACCCCAGGGGTCTCGACCGAGTCGCCGGACTTCGCCGAACTGCTGGACCAGCTCGGATCCGGGCTGCGGCCGACGTCGGCCGGAGCGGGACAGCCCGACCCGGACCGGGCGGCACGCCCGGGGAACGGCGCGGGGGAGCGCACCGCACCGGCCCACGACCGCGTGCCGCCGTCGCCGTCCGTGCGAAATGCCGCGCCGGCGCGCGAGCCGGTCCCGGTCCCGCTGAGCGGCACCGGGGACCTGGTGGTGCTGGTCGGCCTCGGCGACGACGCGATGGACACCGCCCTGGCCATGTCCATCGCCGCTGGCGGCGCGGACGTGCGCACCGCCGGAGAATTGAGCGCTTACGGCCACCTGCACCTGGACGGACGCCAGAGCGCGACGGCGGCCCGCGCCCACGCCGTGGAGACCGAGCAGACGGTGCTGGCCGCCTTCGGGCTCGGCAAGGCCCGCAATACCCTGGCGCGGCTGCAGGCGATCTCGGCGCTTTCCCCGGACCAGCTCTGGGTTGTGGTCGACGCCGGGCGCAAGCACGAGGACACCGCCCGCTGGGTGAGCCTGCTGCGGGCCCGGCTCGAGGTGGCCGCGGTGGCCGTGGTGGGCGCAGCGGACACCGGGACGCCCGAAAGCGTGGACGCCCTCGGCCTGCCAGTGGGCTGGATCGATGGCCGGCCGGCGACCCGGCCGGCGCCGTGGGCCGCAGCGTCCGGCCGCGAAGGGTAGATTGAGAGAATGCTGGTACTAACACGCAAGCCGGGCGAACAGATCATGATCGGCGACGGCATCGTCATCACTGTTCTGGAAGGGCGCGGCGACGGCGTCCGGATCGGCATCGAGGCGCCCCGCGGCGTTCCGATCCAGCGGCGGGAAGTAATCGAGGCCATTGCTGCGGCGAACCTGGCGGCAGCTGAAGCAGGCGCCGAATCCGGTCCCGGCACCGAGGACGCGCTGCGCGGCCTGCTGCCCCCGGCGGCCGCCCGCGACTAAAGGCCGTCAGTGCGAGTTCGCGTCGTCGCCTAGGTACTGGGCCATGAGCGGCTGGGTCGCGCGGCGCGTAATGGCAAGGGCACGCTCAATGTTTCCGGCAACCGTCAGCTGTTCGAGGATTCCGGCAGGATCGTTCGGGCCCGTGGGCCGTTGCAGGCTTCGAAGCAGCTCCTCGTTGGCGCGGGCGGCCTCGCCAAGCCGGCCCATCAAGCCGCGCAGTCCGTCCAGGTGCTCCTGCAGGACGGTGGGCCAGGACCCCTGCGGCGCGGCGGCAATCAGTTCAACCAGCGTTGCCTGCGCCGGCAGGCCCCATTCGGCCGCCACCGCCGCGGACTCGACATTGCGGGCCAGCGCTTCGAAGCGCAGCCGGTCCAGGACGGCTTCCACCTCGGAAGCGGTGAAGGTCAGCCAGTGGGTGTTGCCGGCGGCCACGTGCAGGCGCTGGGTTTCCAACCTGAACAGGAGCAGTTCCAACTGCCGCCGTTCCTGCCACAGCGCCGCCGAAAGATCCCCTGCACCCATGGGCCCCATTTCCCCTGCCATCACGGCCAAATTACGGCTTTCCGCATTTTCCGCCAAGCTTTTCCCTGAGGGTACACGCAGATGCCGGATCAGGTGATAGGTTTCGTTCTGGGTGCTGCGCCCGAGCTTCGAACACCGCCTCCCATGGGGGGAGCGCTGGACCGTTTGTGGGTGCGGCTCTCAGGGTTTTAAAGCTCCTGATCCGTCTCATGGGGGGACACACTATTGAATCGCGTGGAACGCAACGAGATGGTCACCCAGCACCTTCCGCTGGTCGGCTATCTCGTCTCAGATTTGTGCTCGAAGGCGTCCCACCTCTCGCGCGATGACCTGGCGTCGGCTGGCGCCGTGGCCTTGATTACCTCGGCCGATTCCTTCGACCCTGACCTTGGCGTGCCCTTCGGCGCCTTCGCGCGCCGCCGCATCCTTGGCGCGTTCGCCGATGAGATGCGCGCCAGCGACTGGGCCACGCGCTCGGCACGCCGCCGGATCAAAGAGACCATGTCCGTCCAGGAAACCTTGGCGGCGGCTCTCGGACGCACGCCCTCGGTTGACGAGATCGCCTCCGCGCTCGGCGTCCAGCAAAGCGTCGTGGAAGCCGCCCTCGCGGACGCGTCGCGCACCCTCACACCGCTCGACGACGCCGTCGTTGACACCCTCGCCGCGGAGACCCTGTCCCCGGAAAGCTCGGTGCTCGCGGACGAACGGCTACAGTACCTCCGTGCCGCCGTGAAGTCGCTGCCGGAACGGATGCGCTACGTCGTCGAGGAGATCTACTTCGGCGACCGGACGGTCAAGGACCTGGCAGCCGAACTGGGCTCCACGCACGCCGCCGTGTCGCAGCAGCGCGCCGAAGCGATCCGCCTCATGCGTGATGGCCTCACCGCCCACTACGCGGACGACCCGGACCAGGGTTTCGAACCGCAGTCCCGGATCACGCCGCGCCGCCGGAACGACTACCTCGCCCAGCTTTCCGAAGCCACCGCCGGGGGGATCACCCGGGCCATCTTCCCGCAGGGACCGATGCTGAACCAGGCCGTCTGAGCCGGTCCCGGGAGGCTTACTAAGCTTACTTAGTAAGCTGATCGTGAAATTGCGCCGCGACCATCGCGTGCCGTCTGCTCGGTGGGGTAGCGTCTGAGGCATAACGCCAAGCCGTTCCTATCAAGGAGGATGCATGAAAGCAACGCCCACCCTGACGAGCAACCTGCAGGCCGTTCTCGTGGACCTGATCGAACTCCATGTGCAGGGCAAGCAGGCGCACTGGAACATTGTGGGGACGAACTTCCGCGACCTTCACCTGCAGCTTGACGAGATCATCGAGGCCGCCCGCGGCTTTGCCGACGACCTGGCCGAGCGTATGCGCGCCCTCCACGCCCTGCCGGACGGCCGCAGCTCCACCGTTTCCAAAACCACCGCACTCGCAGAATTCCCGACCGGCCTGATCAACACCAAGGACGCGATCGACAAGATCGTCGCCGCCCTTGAGGCTGCCGTCGGTACGATGCGCAAGGTGCACGATGAGGTGGACGAGGAAGACCCCACGACCGCCGACCTGCTGCACGCGTTCATTGCCAAGCTCGAGCAGTACGCCTGGATGGTCAACGCCGAAACCATGCGTGCCACCGCCAGCGTCACCACGCCGGACACCAAGAAGTAGCCGCTTCCTTCTACGCGCTTACTTCCACGCGTCCGACGCCGGGTTCCGTCCCGGCGTCGGACGCTTGCCATTTAACGCCTTGCCGGCCGCTGCCATCTGAACAGAGGTGCCCTGCACCTGACGCCTAGTTCGCCGTCGGTACCTTGCGCAGCACGACGGCGGCGAGGGCCGCGGCGCCGGCCATCAGCACCAGCGCGATGGCGGCCGTGATGTGAACGCCGGAGTCGAATGCGGCCCGGGCGGCAGCCATCACGGCCTCGGCCAGCGGAGCCGGGAGGGTATGCGCCAGTTCGGCGGCCCCGGCGAGGGTCTCGCCGGCCTGGGCCGCGGTTTCCGCCGGTGCCATCCCGGCGACGCCGGCGGGCAGCTGCAGGTTGCGCTGGTAGGAGGCGGTCAGGATGGAACCGAGGATGGCGGTGCCGAGCAGGGAGCCCACCTCGTAGCCGGTTTCCGAGATGGCGGACGCTGCGCCCGATTTCGCCGCCGGCGCCGCCCCAAGGATCAGGTCGTTGGAGATGGTCTCGGCCGCGCCGACCCCCAGGCACAGCACCAGCAGGGCGGCCAGCAGCACGCCGGGCCCGGCGCCGTGGTCTCCGAAGGCCACGAGGCCATAACCCGCAGCGCTAAGGAGCAGGCCGCCCGCCACCACGAACCCCGGACGGACCTTGCGGACCAGCGGGACCACGAGCAGCCCGGCGACGACGGTGGCGACGAGCGCCGGGATCATCGCCATGCCGGATTCTGACGGCGACTGCCCCTCGAGCAGCTGCAAATGCTGGGCGAGGAACAAGATGAAACCGTTGTACGAAAACAGGGCCAGGACGTTGGCGGTGATCGCGGTGCTGAAGACCGGGTTGGCGAAGAGGCTGAGGTCCAGCAGCGGAGCAGAGGATGCCGAGGCCGCCAGCCGGCGCTGCCGCCGGACGAAGGCGTACCCCATCAGCAGCCCGATCCCGAGGGCCGCGAGCGGCTCCGGCGCCACGCCGTCGGTCGCCAGGATCTTGATGCCGTAGACCGCCGGACCCATGGCCAGCAGGGACAAGACGATGCTGGGCGCGTCCACCCTGCCCGGGTTGGGGTCCCGCGATTCCGGAATCAGTGCGGGGCCCAGGACCAGCAGGGGCAGGATGATCGGCACGGCGACCAGCAGGACCGCACCCCACCAGAGGTGCTCCACCAGCCAGCCGCCGAAGATCGGGCCCAGCGCGGCGCCGCCGGAGAAGCCCGCGGCCCAGATCGCCACCGCGAGCCGCCGCCGGTTGGGCTCCGGGAAGATATTGCGGATCAGGGACAGCGTGGACGGCATCAGCATGGCGCCGAAGAAGCCCAGGCCGGCCCGTCCCGCGATCAGCCATTCCGCGCTGGGCGCGAAAGCCGTCACCGCGGATACCAGGGCGAAGCCGGTGCTGCCGATGAACAGCAGCCGGCGCCGGCCGATCCTGTCACCGAGGCTGCCCATCGCCACGAGCAGGCCGGCCAGCACCAGCGGATACGCATCGACGATCCACAGCAGCTGCACCCCGGTGGCGTCCAGGCTGCGGGCGATCGCCGGCAGGGCAAAGGTCAGCGCGGTGTTGTCCACGGCTACGAGCAGGACCGGGAACATCAGCAGCGACAAGGCCAGCCAGTCGCGCCAAGGCGCGCGCGGGGCCTGTTCGGTGCGGGTGGCTGCGGACAGGGATGCGGTGCTCATGACGGTTAACTGTACCGTCCAGACGGTACAGTTAAGAAATTCGCGTCACGGCAGGCATGATGGGAGCCATGGCCAGAAAACCCGTAGCCCGTGAAGCCGTCCTCGACGCCTTCGAATCCCTCCTCATTGCGGAGGGGGAGCGCGCCGCGACACTGGACGCGGTCGCCCGGCGGGCCGGCGTCTCCAAAGGCGGACTGCTGTACCACTTCCCAAACAAGGAGGCCATGATCTCGGTGCTGCTTGAGCGCCTGGACCGGCTCCTCGCCGCGGACCTGGCGGCCATGGCCGCGGCACCGGAAGGAGCGGCGGCGTACTTCATCAGATCCTCCGTATGGGCCGATACCCCGCTGGACCGGGTCTTCGTGGCCGCCACCCGGTTGGCCGAGGTGGCCCACGCCGAGACCCTGCGGCGGATGGCCGGGGTCCAGGCGAGCTGGCTGGCGCTCCTTGCCGCTGATGTGGGCCCCGCCATGGCCAAGCCCGTGCTGTACATGGGGGACGGGCTGTACTTCAACGCCATGCTGGCGCGGGGACCCGGCGAGGCGCCGGCCGAGGTGGCCGGCGACGTCGAGAGCCTGCTGGCCGCCGTCGAACGCCTGCGCAGCTAAGGGCGGCTTTAGGCTTGCCGGGCCGTCAGGTCGAGGCCGGCCAGCCGGAGCCCACAGCGTGCCAGGCGCGGTCGATGCCTTCCAGCGTAGAAGCCGGAAGAGGGCCCCGTCCGGCGGCGGTGATATTAGCGCGCAGGTTGGCCAGCTTGGCCGTGCCGGCAATTGCGGTGTCCACGCCGGGCGCGTACACCGTGAAGCGCAGGGCGAACTCGGCCCAGTCCAGGTCTCCTGGGTCGAGCTCCAGGGCCCGCAGCCGTTCCCAATAGAGCTCCGCGTAGTTCCCGGTGGGTCGTTCAGCGAAGCGCCACGGCGCGTTCGCGATCGGGCGCTTGGCGATGACTCCCGGGCCGAGCCGGGGACGGAGAACGTTTCGGAGATTCCACTGGTCGGCTATGTTGACGCTGGTTTCGATGGCACCGAACCGGCCGGAGTCCACAGCGAATGCGAGCGGCGCGTTGTCTCCGCTGTAGCCGGCGACACCGATCTTGCCGGCGGCGACTGCCTGGTCCAGGGTGTCCTGCAGATCGCCACGCCGCAGGATTTCAAGCGGGCATGAGTGCAGATAGAAGACGTCGAGCCGTTCCGACCGGGTCAAGCGCAGGGACTGTTCGATACTCTCCAGCACGCTGCCCGGCGACCAGTCCCGTCGGCCGTTGATCTTGGGCCCACCCTTCGTGGACAATACGAACTCGTCCCGGCGTCCGCCGAGGTGCCGGCCGATGCGCTCTTCGCTCAGCCCGTAACTGGCGGCGGTATCGATCAGCGTGACGCCGAGATCCAATGCCCCGTTGAGCACCTCGGCGGCTTCGGCCTCGGTGACATCACTTTCACCGATCTGGCCGGCGCCGAGCCCCACGATGGAGACTTCCAAACCAGTGTTCCCGAAGGGCCTTCGCTCCAGCATGAATTGTCTCCTTGAGTAGTAATTTGCCCAGTGGCCGCATGCGCCGCCGCCTCTTGGCCACCGCTCTACCGTAACGCTGAAGCGGCCCGGGTACCGGAGTTTGCGGACGTGCCTCCGGCATAGGACAATGGGAGTTGTGACTGCGGTCACGAGCAATTGAATATGCCTTTGATCTGCGGCGGGAGAGTTCTGCAAGTAGGTACAAGCAGGCGCCGTAGGAGCAAACCCTCCCCAGGAATCTCTCAGGCCCATGTACCGCCGCGGCAAGGCAACTCTGGAAAGCAGCAAGTGCGTCACGCGGCGCGCTGTGCTCACCGACGGTGCAAGCGGAGCCTCGCGAAAGCGGCTGCGCGGAAACTCTCAGGTCCAATACAGAGCGGGGAGGAACCCGAATCAATGTGGCGTACCCTGCGCCGCCTTAGTTATGGAGTTCCTTGTGACTGTTACCTCAGCCTCCACGTCCTTCGTTGACCGGCATATCGGCGCCCGGCGCCAGTCCGACGTCGACGCCATGCTGAAGGCTGTCGGCTACGACACCGTCGACGCCTTGGTGGATACCGCCGTCCCGAAGGACATCCGGCAGGACTCCGACCTGGCGCTCGCCGCGGCGCTGAGCGAAGTGGAAGTGCTCGCCGAACTGCGCAAGCTGGCATCGAAGAACAAGACCGCAGTGCAGATGATTGGCCAGGGCTATTACGACACCGTCACCCCGGCCGTGATCCGCCGCAACATCCTCGAGGCACCGGCCTGGTACACCGCGTACACGCCGTACCAGCCCGAAATCTCCCAGGGCCGGCTCGAGGCGCTGTTGAACTTCCAGACCATGGTCCAGGACCTCGTCGGGCTCCCGATCGCCAACGCCTCGCTGCTGGACGAAGCCACGGCCGTCGCCGAGGCCGTGCTGATGATGCGACGGGCCAACAAGAACAAGACGGCCCACGACGGCAAGACCGTCCTCGACGCCGACTGCCTCCCGCAGACCATCGCCATCGTCAAGGGCCGCGCCGAGGCCCTCGGCTTCGAGGTCGAGGTCGCGGACCTGTCCAAGGGCCTGCCCGAGGGCGTCATCAACGGCGTCGTGCTGCAGCAGCCCGGTGCCTCCGGACGCGTGTTCGACCACTCGGACGTCATCGCGGACGCCAAGGAACGCGGCGCGCTCGTCACCGTGGCCGCGGACCTGCTGTCCCTGACCCTGATCACCTCCCCGGGCGAACAGGGCGCGGACATCGCGGTCGGCTCCGCCCAGCGCTTCGGCGTGCCGCTGTTCTTCGGCGGCCCGCACGCCGCGTACATGGCCGTCCAGAAGGGCCTGGAGCGCTCCATGCCCGGCCGCCTCGTGGGCGTCTCCAAGGACAACGCCGGCGTCCCCGCCTACCGGCTGGCGCTGCAGACCCGCGAACAGCACATCCGCCGTGAGAAGGCCACCTCCAACATCTGCACCGCCCAGGCGCTGCTGGCCATCGTGGCCTCCTTCTACGCCGTTTACCACGGCCCGGACGGGCTGAAGGCCATTGCCGAGACCACCCACGGCCACGCCCGGACCATTGCCGCCTCGCTGAAAGCTGCGGGACTGGACGTGCTGCACACCTCGTTCTTCGACACCGTGACCGTCTCCGTGCCGGGCAAGGCCGCGGAATTCATCGCCGCCGCCGACGCCAAGGGCATCAACCTGCGCGCCGTCGACGCCGACACGGTCGGCATCTCCGCCGATGAGGCCACGACGGCGGCGATCGTCGCCGACGTCGTCGCCGCTTTCGGCGCCAGCGTCGCGGATAGTGCCGCAGGCACGGACACTGCGTTTGCCCTGGACTCCGCCGTCGAGCGCACCTCCGACTACCTCCAGCACCCGGTCTTCAACACGCACCGCTCCGAAACCCAGCTGCTGCGCTACATCCGCCGCCTCTCGGACCGGGACCTGGCCCTGGACCGCACCATGATCCCGCTGGGTTCCTGCACCATGAAGCTGAACGCTACGGCCGAAATGGAAGCCATCTCCTGGCCGGAGTTCGCCTCCATCCACCCCTTCGCGCCCGAATCCCAGACCGCCGGCTGGCGCGAACTGATCGAGGACCTCGAAGCCCAGCTGACCGAGATCACCGGCTACGACCAGGTCTCCATCCAGCCGAACGCCGGCTCCCAGGGTGAGCTCGCCGGACTGCTCGCCATTCGCGGCTACCACCTCTCCCGCGGCGACGACCAGCGCAACATCTGCCTCATTCCGGCCTCCGCGCACGGCACGAACGCCGCCTCCGCAGTGCTGGCCGGCATGAAGGTCGTCGTCGTGGCCACCGCCTCCGACGGCACGATCGACCACGCTGACCTGCAGGCCAAGATCGAGCTGCACAAGGACGCCCTCTCGGCGATCATGATCACCTACCCGTCCACGCACGGGGTGTACGACGCCGACGTCCGCGAGGTCTGCGATGCCATCCACGCCGCCGGCGGCCAGGTCTACATTGACGGCGCCAACCTCAACGCACTCGTCGGACTGGCCCAGCCGGGCCAGTTCGGCGGAGACGTCTCGCACCTGAACCTGCACAAGACCTTCTGCATCCCGCACGGCGGCGGCGGACCCGGCGTCGGACCTGTCGCGGCGAAGGCCCACCTGGCCCCGTTCATGCCCGGCAACGCGGCTGATCCGGCCAACGGCGCCGAGGGCACGCCGATCTCCGCCTCCCGCTACGGCTCGGCCGGCGTGCTGCCGATTTCCTGGGCCTACGTGAAGCTGATGGGCGGACAGGGCCTGACCGAGGCCACCAAGTCGGCCCTGCTCGCGGCCAACTACATTGCGGCCCGCCTCAACGATTACTTCCCGGTGCTCTACACCGGCGAGGGCGGCCTGGTGGCCCACGAATGCATCCTGGACCTGCGCGAACTCACGGCCAAGACCGGTGTGACCGCCGAGGACGTCGCCAAGCGCCTCATCGACTACGGTTTCCACGCGCCCACCCTGGCGTTCCCGGTGGCGGGGACCTTGATGGTGGAGCCCACCGAGTCCGAGGACCTCGGCGAGATCGACCGGTTCATCACGGCCATGATCGCCATCCGCGCCGAGATTGACCAGGTGGCCCACGGAGACTTCACCGTGGAGCACAGCCCGCTGCGCAACGCCCCGCACACCGCGGCCGCCGTCATCAGCACCAACTGGGAGCGAAGCTACCCGCGCGAACAGGCCGTCTTCCCGGTGCACACGCTAAAGCAGGACAAGTACTTCCCGCCGGTCGGCCGGATCGATGGGGCCGCGGGCGACCGCAACCTGATCTGCTCATGCCCTCCCCTCGAAGCCTTCGAGGAAGACACAGCAGCCCACTCCGACGACTCCGCCAACTCCGCCTCTAACAACTAGGGACAGCCAACGATGACTGAGAACTACACGGCACTTTACGAAGAGCACAAAAAACTCGGCGCCTCCTTCACGGACTTCGGCGGCTGGCAGATGCCGCTGAAGTACAGCTCCGAACTCGCCGAACACCACGCCGTCCGCAAGTCCGCCGGCCTGTTCGACCTCTCCCACATGGGCGAGGTCTGGGTCACCGGCCCCGACGCCGCCGCCTTCCTGGACTACGCCCTCGTGGGCAAGATTTCCGCCATGGCGGTCGGCAAGGCCAAGTACTCGCTGATCTGCAACGAGGACGGCGGCATCATCGACGACCTCATCACCTACCGCCGCGGTGACGAGAAATTCCTTGTCGTCCCCAACGCCGGCAACGCCAAAGTCGTCGCCGCGGCCCTGGCCGAGCGGGCTGGAAAGTTCGACGTCACGGTCCGGGACGCCTCCGCCGAGACCTCGCTGATCGCGGTCCAGGGCCCCAAAGCGGAAGCCATCCTGCTCCGCCTGGTCCCCGCCGCCCAGCACGAGCTCGTCACCGGCCTGAAGTACTACGCCGCCGTCGACGTCCCGTTCATGGTCAGCGGCGCCAGCCAGGACCTGCTGCTGGCACGCACCGGTTACACCGGTGAGGACGGCTTCGAAATCTTCGTCGCCAACGACGACGCCGCCGCCCTCTGGCAGGCGCTCATCGCCATCGCCGAGGACGGCGAGCTGACGCCCGCCGGCCTGGCCTCCCGCGACTCGCTCCGGCTCGAGGCCGGCATGCCGCTGTACGGCAACGAACTCTCCCTCGAGGGCGACCCGTTCGCCGCCGGGCTCGGCCCCGTCGTCGCGCTGTCCAAGGACGGCGACTTCGTCGGCAAGGCTGCCCTGGCCGCCAAGAAGGAGGCCGGCGCAGGCTCCACCGCCGGGCGCAAACTCGTCGGGCTCAAGGGCCTCGGACGCCGGGCCGGCCGCGGCCACTACCCGGTCCTGAAGGACGGCAACACGGTCGGCGAAGTCACCTCCGGCCAGCCCAGCCCCACTCTGGGCTACCCGGTCGCCATGGCCTACGTCGACGTCGAGTTCACCGAACCCGGCACCGCACTGGACATCGACCTGCGCGGCAAAACCGAGCCGTTCGAAGTTGTCGCACTGCCGTTCTACAAGCGCCAAAAGTAGCCCGTGCCGTGCCGTCCCGGGGCCGTGGCTGGCTCCGGGACCGGCCGTCTGGGTTTTCACGCGTGCTCGCTCGTTTTCCCGCCGTCTCCCTAACCTCGCAAGCTCGGTCAGGGAACCCGGACGGCGATCACTCGCTTAGACGCACGCTTTCGAAAACCCAGCCCGGCCGGCCCCTCGCGGTCAGCTCACCTCCCGTTCCAGTCACCTTGGGAGACGCCTTTGAACGCCAAAGGTGCTGGGGAATGTACCGCCTAGATATCGACGGCCACTGTTTCTTTCCGGGAAACTGTTGGCCCCGAAAACTGAACTGAATAGCGGCGGGTGAGGGGAATCCGGAAGCGTGCGCCTAAGCGAGGAACGAGCGAGCACGCGGAGGAATCGGCTCATCCGCCACCCAACCCAGCCACACTCAACGTGGCCCACGACTTTTCAACGCAAAGGAAAAACACATGGCAAAAGTTGCCCCTGAACTGCAGTACTCCGACGAGCACGAGTGGGTTGCGCGGGACTCCGGCAACGCCGGATCAAACATTGTCTCCATCGGCATCTCCGCGGTCGCCACGGACGCCCTGGGCGACATCGTCTACGTTGACCTGCCCGAGGTCGGCTCCGCGGTGACCGCGGGGGAGACCTGCGGCGAGGTCGAGTCGACCAAGTCCGTCTCGGACCTGTACGCCCCCGTCACGGGCGAGGTCACCGAAATCAACCCCGCCGTCGTCGACGACCCGGCCCTGATCAACAGCGACCCGTACGGCGCCGGCTGGCTCTTCAAGGTCGCCGCCGAATCGGACGGCCCGCTGCTCTCCGCGCAGGATTACGCGTCCAAGAACGGCGGCGAACTGTGAGCGCCGCCGCGGCCGCAGGTACAAACGCCGCGGTATTCGAGCAGGTCGTTTCGCCGAGCCTGGACGCTGAACTGTCTGCGCTGGATCCGGAGATCGCCGCGAAGATCGACGCCGAGCTCAGCCGCCAGCGCGACGGCCTGGAAATGATCGCCTCGGAAAACCACACCGCCAAGGCCGTCATGCAGGCGCAGGGCTCGGTGCTGACCAACAAGTACGCCGAGGGCTACCCGGGCAAGCGCTACTACGGCGGCTGCGAACACGTCGACGTCGTCGAGCAGCTCGCGATCGACCGGGTCAAGGCCCTGTTCGGCGCCGAGTACGCCAACGTCCAGCCGCACTCCGGCGCGCAGGCCAACGCCTCGGTCATGCACGCCCTGATCCGTCCGGGCGACACCATCATGGGCCTGAACCTGGCGCACGGCGGACACCTGACCCACGGCATGAAGATCAACTTCTCCGGCCGGCTGTACAACGTCATCCCGTACCAGGTCCGGGAGGATGACCACCGGATCGACATGGCCGAGGTGGAGCGCCTGGCCCAGGAGCACAAGCCGGCCCTGATCGTCGCCGGCTGGTCCGCCTACGCCCGCCAGCTCGACTTCGCGGAATTCCGCCGGATCGCCGACTCCGTGGGGGCCTACCTGATGGTGGACATGGCCCACTTCGCCGGGCTCGTCGCGGCCGGGCTGCACCCGTCGCCGGTGCCGCACGCGCACGTGACCACCTCCACGACGCACAAGACCCTGGCCGGTCCGCGTGGCGGCATCATCCTCTCCAACGACGCCGACATCGCCAAGAAGATCAACTCGGCAGTGTTCCCGGGCCAGCAGGGCGGCCCGCTGGAGCACGTCATCGCCGGCAAGGCCGTGGCGTTCAAGATCGCCGCCTCGCCCGAGTTCAAGGAACGCCAGGAACGTGTGCTGGCCGGCGCCCGGATCCTCGCCGAGCGCCTGGTCCAGCCGGACGTCACCGCCAAGGGGATCAACGTGATCTCCGGCGGCACCGACGTGCACCTGGTCCTGGTGGACCTGCGCAACTGCGAGCTCAACGGGCAGGAGGCCGAGGACCGCCTCGCGGAAATCGACATCACCGTCAACCGCAACGCCGTTCCGTTCGACCCGCGCCCGCCGATGGTTACCTCGGGGCTGCGGATCGGCACCCCGGCGCTGGCCACCCGCGGCTTCGGCGAGGCCGCCTTTACCGAAGTTGCGGACATCATCGCCGAGGCGCTGACCGCCGACGCCGGCGCGGACCTGTCCGGTCTGCGCTCCCGCGTCGAGGCCCTCGCCGCCGCCCACCCGCTCTACCCCTCGGTTGCTAATCTAGGTTGACCGCTGCGGCTGGCTCCGGGGCCGATCTCTTTCGGGTTGGCTCCGGGCCCGGCGGACCGGACTTTTCACGCGTGCTCGCTCGTCCCTCGCTTAGACGCACGCTTTCGAAAAGCCCGGCTCCGCCGGCCCCTCGTGGGCACCTCGCCCCCGCATTGACGTCTCAACCACATAGTGCCGCTCACGGTGACGGCCCCCGGGGAGGGGGCCGAGCATCCGGCAGCATGCGTCAAAGCGACGAAGGAGCAGCATGCAGAGGATGTCCGTCCCCCTCCCCGCCCGACCGCAGTGCCTAGTTAGGATTCAGTAATGGCTGTTGGCGTCTTTGATCTTTTTTCGATTGGGATCGGGCCTTCGAGTTCGCATACCGTGGGGCCGATGCGGGCTGCTGCGGTGTTTGCCGAGGAGCTCAAGGCCTCGGGGGATCTGGACCGCGTGGCGTCGCTCCGGGTTGACCTGTACGGCTCCCTCGCCGCCACCGGCCATGGCCACGGCACCATGACCGCCATCCTGCTCGGACTCGAGGGCTTCCACCCGGAGAAGATCCTCCCCGAGGAAGTCGAGGACCGGCTGGCCGCCATTGCCCAGACGGGCACCCTGCACCTGGCCGGATCCGTCGCGTTGCCCTACGGCGTGAAGGACATGGTGCTGCGCCCGCTCACCATCCTGCCCCGGCACACCAACGGCATGACGTTCACGGTGTCCGACGCCGACGGCGCCGTCGTGCACATCGCCACCTTCTTCTCCGTCGGCGGCGGCTTCATCGTCCGCGAGGGTGAGGAGGACGCGGCGCTGAAGGAACTCGACGAGTCCAAGAAGGAACTCCCGCTGCCGTTCCGCACGGCCGCTGAACTGCTGGGCCGCTGCCAGTCCAAGGGGCTCTCGATCGGCGAAATCATGTTCGTCAATGAGCGCGCCTCCCGTACCGAAGAGGAGATCCGCGAAGGCCTCCTGCACATCTACTCCGTGATGGAAGGCTGCGTCGAGGTCAGCCTTAAGCGCGAGGGCCTGCTTCCCGGCGGGCTCAAGGTCCGCCGTCGGGCCCCCGACTGGCACGAACGGCTGATGAAGGAAAACCATGGCCAGGACCCCGACTACCGGGACCCCAAGTACTGGCAGGAGTGGGTGAACCTGATCGCGCTCGCGGTGAACGAGGAGAACGCCTCCGGCGGCCGGGTTGTCACCGCGCCCACCAACGGCGCCGCGGGTATCATTCCGGCCGTGCTTTACTACGCGCTGCACTTCGCCCCCGGCATGGATAAAGCCACCCAGGCCGACCGCGACGACGTCGTGGTTAAGTTCCTGCTGACCGCCGGTGCCATCGGGGTGCTCTACAAGGAACAGGCCTCGATCTCCGGCGCCGAGGTGGGCTGCCAGGGCGAGGTGGGTTCGGCGTCGTCAATGGCGGCCGCCGGCCTGGCCGAGGTGATGGGCGGAACGCCCCAGCAGGTGGAGAACGCCGCCGAGATCGCGATGGAGCACAACCTCGGCCTGACCTGCGACCCGATCGGCGGGCTGGTGCAGATCCCGTGCATCGAGCGCAACGCCATCGCCGCAGCCAAGGCGATCAACGCCGCCAAGATGGCCCTCTGGGGCGACGGCTCACACCGCGTGTCGCTCGACGAGGTCATCGTGACCATGCGCGAGACCGGCAAGGACATGAGCTCCAAGTACAAGGAAACCGCCATGGGCGGCCTCGCCGTCAACGTGGTGGAGTGCTGATTTCCCAGTCGTTCCTGATTGTCCTCAGTTGTTCAGTGCCGCCCACAGATTCAGTGACGCGGCGAACACGATCCAGGACAGGTAGGGGAGCAGCAGCAGCCCGGCGGTGCGGCTGATCGGGCCGAAGCGCAGCACGGTGGCGGCCACCGCGACCGCCAGCGCCACGATGATGACGAAGCCGATCCAAAGCGCGGGGGAACCCATGGCGGGGTACAGGCCAAAGAACACCGGGGTCCACAGCAGGTTCAGCACCAGCTGCACGGCGTAGGCGGTGAGGGCGGGCCTGGCGCCTTCCGCCCGGCTGCGCCAGACCAGCCATGCCGCTACGGCCATCGCGATGTACAGAATCGTCCAGACGGGCCCGAAGAGCCAGTTCGGCGGAGACCACGGGGCCTTGTCCGCGGCCGCGTACCATCCGTCGACGTTGCTGGCGCTGGCCAGTCCGCCGAGTGCCGCCACGAGGGCAGAAGCGCCGAGCAGTACCAGCAGGGCCACCGCCTCGACGCCGGGCCGGCGCGTCCCGGCCCCGCCCGGACGGAACTGCCGGCGGACGGCTGACGGTTCCGGCTGCGCATCCATACCTTCAGCGTAAACCCGGTGCGACGGGCGGCACAGGGCCGCAGCGCCCTGAGAGCCGCCGGCCTCCCGATAGACTTGATGCTGCATGCCAGCCATGCCGCCGAAGCTCGTTCCGCAAAGATTGGATACCGCACCCTTGCGAGAATTCACTGCCCGCTTTGCCTCCGCCGAAGAGGTTGCCAACTGGGACGCCCACGTCACCGCGAACCCCAACGGCGGGAATTTGCTTCAATCCGAGGCCTTCGCCGAGGTCAAGCAGCACTTCGGCTGGAAGCCCCTCCACCTGGTCTATGAGACGGCCGACTACACCAGCTACAACCTGGTCCTGGAGAAGTCCTTCCCCCTCCTCGGCAAGCTCTGGTACCTCATCAAGGGCCCGGATGTGGCCTCGGTGGAGGACATCCCCGGCATCGCGGCCGCCAACGCCGACTTCGTCAAGCGCGCCCGGCTGGGGGTATTCGCCATCAAGATCGAGCCCGACATCGTCCTGTCGGAGGACGCGCGGCGCGTCATCGAAGGCGCGGGCCTGGTCAAGACCCACAACCTCCAGCCCAACGACTCCACCGCGCTGCTGGACATCTCGCCGCAGGAAAACCAGCTGCTGCGGAACCTGCACTCCCGCGGCCGCAACGCCGTCCGGCGGGCCATCCGCGAGGAGGTCGAGGTCCACAACGTGGAGCCGACCGAAGAGAACTTCCGGGCGATGTACGCGCTGATGACGAACACCGTGGAGGCCAAGTCCCAGGTCCGGGTCCGCGAGTACGAGTACTACCGCCAGTTCTGGACCAACTTCGTGGACCGCGGCCAGGGCCGGCTGCTCTTCGTCTATGAAAACGGCGTGCCCTCGGTGGGGGCGTTCGTGATCAACTACGGACGGAAGGGCACCTACAAGGACGGCGGTTCCCTGCAGAAGCGCAGCCAGTACGGCGACTCGCACCTGGTCCAGTGGACGGCCATCAACCAGCTCAAGGAACTCGGCTGCACCGAATACGACTTCTGCGGCACGCCGCCCAGCGACAAGCTGAAGGACACCTCCAATCCCTTCCACGGCCTCGGCCTGTTCAAGACCAGCTTCAGCAAGACCGTCACGGACTTCGTCGGCTGCTACGACCAGGTCCTGAGCCCGCTGAAGTACAAGGCCTGGATGGCCGCCGGGGAGCGCGTCGCCCGCCAGCTGTACACGCGGCGCACGGGCCAGCAGTTCTACTAGACCGCCCGCAAGGTGAAATGAGGAGGCCGGAATGACCAAACCACCCGACGGCCGCCGCGGGCCGCAGACGGACGGCCTGCCCCGGACCGAGCCGATGTCGCCCCTGCAGGTGCGCCAGAACGCCGCCGCCAAACGCATGCTCCGCAGGCTGGTCCAAGGTGAGAACCCGCCCACGGCACCGCTGAGCATCGTCGACCGGCTGGCCGGCAGCCCGTACGCCAACCCGATGATCCAGGTCGGAGGCGTGGACACCTCCGCCCGCAAGACCATCGACTTTGCCCTCAAGCTGGCCGAATCGATGTTCCGCTACGGCGCCGGTGCCCTCGAAGTGGAAACCAGCATCATCGCCATTACCGCCGCGCTGGGGCTGAAGAACATCGAGGTGGACATCACCAACCAGTCGGTGGCCATCAACTATGCCCCGAAGGACCAGACACCCATTACGCTGCTGCGCGTGGTGCGGTCCTGGACCAACAACTACGCCGGCCTCGCCCAGGTCCACCAGTTGGTCACGGACATCGTGGCCGGCGGAGTGGGCCGCGAGGAAGCGGTGCGCCGGCTCGAAGAGATCACGCACAGCTCGAAGCCATTCCCGCGCTGGATGGTCACCGTGGCCTTCGGCGTCTTCTCCGCGGTGTTCGTCGGCGTGCTGGGCGGCGGGGTGGCCGCGTCCGGCATCGCCTTCCTGTCCAACCTGCTGATCAGCCTGCTGGCGCGGCAACTGGGCCGCTGGCGCACCCCGGACTTCTTCATCACGGCGTCCTGTTCCTTCGTCGTCACGCTGATCGCCCTGCTGCTCTGGCGCTTCGGCAGCCCGCTGGGAATCCAGATCGCCCCCGCCATCGTGGTGGTCGGCGGAATCCTCCTGCTGCTGCCCACCGGTCGGCTCGTCTCCTCGGTGCAGGACGCCATCAACGGCTTCCCGGTGACCGCGGCCGGCCGGTTCCTGTCCACCATGCTGACCTTCGGCGCGCTGGTCTCCGGGATCGCCGTCGGCTTTGTGGTGGGGGCGATGACCGGGATGCAGTCCATTGACGTCACCGAAACATTCCCGCCGAAGTATCCTCTGTGGGTGCTGGTGCCGCTGGTGGCCATCGCGGTCGTCGCGATCGGCGTCACCGAGCAGACCTCGCTGAAGCTGTTGCTGCCGACGGCGGCCGTCGGCGTCGTGGGTCATCTGGTGCTGATCGGGGGAACAGCCATCGGGATCGGTCCCCGGTTCGCCCCGGCCCTCGCCGCCGTGGTCATCGGCCTCCTGGCCCGCGTGGTCGCACTCCGGATGGGGGCCCCGCAGCTGGTCGTGGCGGTGCCCGCGGCGCTCATCCTGCTGCCGGGCCTGACTATATTCCGTTCCATGTATGTATTGACGATTGAAGAGTCCGAGATCCTGATGGGAGCCGGCGGGATGCTCAACGCCGGGGCAATCGTGCTCGGCGTCGCGGCCGGCATTGTGCTCGGCGACACCCTCGCCCGGCCGCTGACCCGGAGCCTGGCCAGCAACGAGCGGCGCCGCGCCCGCCGCCGCTAACGACGGCGGAGATGGCTCGTCTGGCGACGAGCTGGGGCGCCGGGTTTCCCCACCTTCGCCGGGCTCCGACGGCGTGTCAGCCGGCCGCGCCGGCCTGTCCCGGCGTCGTGGCGGCAAAAGCGGGGAGACTCCGCGGCGCCCGCCCGCGTCAGCCGGGGATGGCTGGCTAGATCTTGCCGATCGGCAGCTTCTTTTCGGCCTGGAAGTCGTCCTCCACCCGGCCACTGGCCCAATACCCGGAGAGCGAGACCTGGCCACGTTCGAGGCCACGGTCGGCAAAGAACACCGGGCGCAGGCCCTTCATGTAGCCGCGCTCCCCGTGCGCGAAGACCTGCACTCGGCCCTCCGGCCACGGCGCGCCGCGTACGGCGTCCACCAGCAGGGTCCCGTTTCCGGCCGGAGTCCCGCGGCGCAGCAGCCAGCGCAGTTCCACCCCGGCCGGGGCGTCGATCGCCAGGACGTCGGCGTCGCTGTCCACCTCCAGGAAGGCCAGACCGCGGGCATCCCGGGGGAGTGACTCGATCGCGGCGCTGATCGCCGGCAGGGCGGACTCGTCGCCCGCGAAGAGGTACCAGTCCGCCGCCGGGTCAGGGTTGTAGCCCCCGCCCGGCCCGGTGAAGACAAGGCTGTCCCCGGCCTGTGCGGAGGCGGCCCACGGCCCGGCCAGGCCCTCATCGCCGTGGATGACGAAGTCGATCGCCAGCTCGCCCGCCGCCTCGTCGACCCAACGGACGGTGTAGGTCCGGGTGTGCGGCCACTCTTCCCGCGGCTGGGACTCCCGGATGGCCCAGAGATCCAGCGGCTGCGGATAGTCGACCCCCGGCTGCGGAAACGCGATCTTGACGTACCGGTCCACGTAACCGTTGTTGACGAAGGCAGCGAAACCCGGGCCGCCGGCGACGATCCGGACCATGTGCGGCGAGAGCTGCTCGCGGCGCAGGACCGTGAGGTTGGTCTGCGGCCGGGAGTTCCGGTTGGCGGTGGTGGTGGCGGGGACGGAAGTCATGGACCTAAGCCTAGCCAAGAACCGGGTCAGGGCAGCGGCGGCAGTTCCCAGTCCACGGTGCCGTCACCCTGGGCGGTGAGCAGGTCATTGGCGCGGCTGAAGGGGCGGGAGCCGAAGAACCCGCGCGAGGCCGAGAGCGGGCTGGGGTGGGCGCTGGCGATCACGGCGGCCGAGCCCAGCAGCGGCCGCACGCCCTCCGCGTCCTTGCCCCAGAGGACCACCACGAGCGGCGCGGGGCTGCCGTCGTCTCGGCGCCGCTGCGCGACGGCCCTGATGGCGGCCGCCGTGACGGCCTCCCAGCCCTTGTTCCGGTGCGAACCGGCTGCTCCGGCCCGGACGCTGAGGACTCGGTTGAGCAGCAGCACCCCCTGCTCCGCCCACCGGCTGAGATCACCGTGGACGCGGGGCGGCAGCCCGAGGTCGGCGTCGAGCTCCTTGTAGATATTGGCGAGACTGCGCGGGATCGGCCGGGTGCCGCCATCCACCGCGAAGGACAGCCCGACGGCGTGACCCGGTGTGGGGTAGGGGTCCTGGCCCACAAGCAGAACCCGCACGCCGGAGAGCGGCTGCCGGAAGGCCCGGAGGATGTTCGACGGCGCCGGCAGCACCTCATGGCCGTCGGCCGTCTCGGCGGCGAGGAACGCGAGGACCGACCGCAGCTGTCCCTCGACCGGTGCCAGCGCCGCGGCCCAGTCCGGCGCCACCAGCCCGTCCAAGGGGAGGTGCGCCATCGCCGCGAGGTCCACCGCCTCTGCGGCGGGGTCAAGTTCGAAGAGCGCGTCGGGATTAGATGAATCAGGCACGGCTTCATTCTCGCAGGAGCCCGGGGAGCCGGCCGGGCCGGCTAAATGACAAGCCTGTTATTCGGCCGTAACATGTGGGGGAGACCTATCGGAACGAGCCAGGGAGTGTGCAGTGGCCGAAGCAGCACCCGAGTACCTGTCGGCGGATGACGCCGACGCCGTGCTCGCGGCAGTCTCCGAAGACTCGCCGTTGAGCAGCCGGGAGCAGCAGATGCTTGCCTTGGAGCGGCAGTGGTGGAAGTACGCCGGCGCCAAGGAACAAGCCATCCGGGAACTCTTTGACCTCTCCGCCACGCACTACTACCAGATCCTCAACGCCCTGATCGACACCGAGGCGGCGCTGGCCCACGATCCCATGCTGGTCAAGAGATTGCGTAGACTACGTACGTCACGACAACGTGCCCGCACTGCACGCCGTTTGGGCTCGGACGCTTAAGAGCACGTGAAGTCCGGCCGGAAGCGCGGAATTTCGCGCGGATTCCGGCGTCGGGCCATCAGCCAGAAATCAGCAAGGACGTCGTTTTACCATGACCAAGTACGCACGGGATGAATTTGATCGGGTCCCGGAGGCCTCCACGCGCCAGGGTGTCCACCGGACGGTCGCCGCTCCCGGTGCCCGCCGGCTGGGCCCCGTCCTCGCCACCGGCGCCGCGGCCCTGGTAGTCGGCCTCGTCGCCTTCCTTCTGCTGCCCAAACTGGGCTTTGGTCCCGCCGGTGGCTCGGCCATGACCGCGGACCAGGCCAGCAACAACGCCGCGGCGTCGCAGGCACCCACAACTTCCGCCGGCTCGAAGCCGTCCCCCAGCAGCCAGCCGACCGGGAGCCTCGCCCCCGCGGGCTCCAAGCCCTCCGCTTCTGCAACGCCGAGCGCCGCCGCGGACCAGTCCGGGGACCAGAAGCTTGACAAAACCCAGCCCGTGGCGATCTACAACGGCACCACGACGCCGGGCTTGGCCGGTCGCGTCGGCTCCAGGATCTCCGCCGCCGGATGGGTCCAGGGCCCGCTCGGCAACTGGGGCGGCGCCCCCCAGCAGACCTCGGTCGTCTTCTACAACGGCCCGGCGCAGAAGGCCAACGCCGCAGAGTTGGGTTCCCTCCTCGGGATTGGCACCCTGGTGGATTCGGCGGAATTCCAGATGCCGCTGGTCATCGTCCTCGGCCCCGGTTTCAATTAGCCCCAGGGTGGCCGCCGGCTTCGGTTACGCCTGAATAACTATTCCCGGCCGGGCCGGGACCCTGCCCGGGCACCGGTGGAAGGCTGTGGGTAGAGTGTCTGCGGACTTCATTTCGCATAACGCGGCGCACATTGGGGTGGGCCGTTCGCAAGCTAGCTGAAAGTGTGGAGAACATGGCACTGGGGACCGTCAAGTGGTTCAACGCCGAAAAGGGCTACGGGTTCATCACCGTCGACAGCTCCGGGGCCGACGTCTTCGTGCACTGGTCCGCGATCGCGGGCGAGGGCTACCGTGCTTTGGCTGAAGGCCAGCGGGTGGAACTGGAAGTTGGCGAGGGCGAAAAGGGCCCGCAGGCCGAAAGCGTCCGGCCCGCCTAGTGGCAGTCTCCGCTGCGGCAGCTGCCCCGAAGAGCGATGGCCGCCGGCGCAAGCTCCGGCGGTTCAGCCGTGCAGCGGCCGCCGGCGTGGCCGCAGCCGTGGCGCTGGCCGCCTGCGCCGGTCCCACCGGCAATGCCCGGGTGGATGCCGCGGAGGCGAGCGGCGACGGAACGCTGCGGATCGGCCTGATCCTGGACAACACCGGCCGGCAGGACTTCCTCAATCCGCCCCAACTGGCGGCGGCGAAGCTGGCGGTCAAGGAAATCAACGCGGCGGGCGGCCACAAGGGCAAACCCGTGGAACTGCTGCCCGAGTCCATCGGTACGGACACCGCGGCCCAGGCCAAGGACCTGGTGGCGGCCAAGGCCGACGTCGTGATCGGGCCCACCGACTCCAGCCGCGCAGCCGGCGCCATCGACGTCCTCTCCCGCGCCAAAGTCGCGCTCATTTCGCCGGCCAACACCGCGCCGGGACTCAGCTCATACAAGAGCGGCGGCTACTACTTCCGGACCGCGGCCGCCGACATCGCGCAGGCCTCGGTCCTGGTCAAGCTCGCCCAGGACGGCGGCGCCAAGACCCTTGCCGTGGTGCACGAGGAAGGCGACTACGGCAAGGACGTCTCCGTGGCCGTCTCGGCGGCCGCGAAGGCCGCGGGCCTGGGCACCTCCGTCGACGCTGAATTCAAGGCCGGTCAGGCGCAACAGGCGGCCGCGGCGGCCAAGGCTGCCTCGCCGGACGCCGTCGTGCTGGTGGCCCGGGACGGTGCCCAGGGCGCCATCGCCGAGCTCAACAACGCGGGACTGTCCGGAAAGAAGCTCATCCTCAGCGACGGGGCCGTAAACCAGTACGGCAACGGCCTTGGCTCCAAGGCGCTGGACGGGGCCCGCGGGGTCCTGCCGGGCACGTTCCCCTCCGCGCACTTCCAGGCAGAACTCGTGGCCGTCGACCCGGGCCTGAAGGACATGGCGTTTGCCGCCGAGACGTACGACGCCGTCAACCTCGCCGCCCTCGCCGCCGCCGCGGCGGAGGACGACGCTGGGACCTCCATCGCCTCGAAGCTGGTCGCAGTGTCCGGCGGAACGGCTGCCGGTACCGGGGCCCCGTCCGGGGAAGCCGCGGCCTGCAAGTCCTACCAGGAATGCGTGGCCGCGCTCCGCGCCGGCAAGCGCCCCGACTACGACGGCGCCTCCGGCCCGATCAACTTCGACAGCAACGGCGACGTCACCGCCGCCGCCTACATGGTCTACAGCTATGGCCCGGACAACAACGCCGAGATGACCGGCAGCGAAACCGCCCGCAGCGCCGGCTCCTGATCGCTCCTAGCGAAGAGCGCCCGGCGGGGCGCACCCTGACCTCACCACTGCTTGCACTCTCCCCGGGGGAGTGCTAATTATGGAGTTAGCACTCCCGCGTATTGACTGCTAACTCGACGCCCCGGTTCGGCCGGTCGCGTGGAGGCGGCGGACGTACCGGGAGCGAGAGAAATACCTGGCTGGGGTGAGATCCCCGGCCCGGCGGCGTACAGAGGCTGCCGGGTTGGAATCGTCCGTCGCGGGCACCGCAGCGCAAGGTTCATTCTTAACGACTGTCCCGAAAGGACTACTGCCGTTATGGCCAAGATCATTGCATTTGATGAAGAGGCACGCCGCGGTCTTGAGCGGGGCCTGAACATCCTCGCCGACGCCGTCAAGGTCACCCTCGGCCCGCGTGGACGCAACGTCGTCCTCGAAAAGAAGTGGGGCGCCCCCACGATCACCAACGATGGTGTCTCCATCGCCAAGGAGATCGAGCTGGACGACCCTTACGAGAAGATCGGCGCCGAGCTGGTCAAGGAAGTTGCCAAGAAGACCGACGACGTCGCCGGTGACGGTACCACCACGGCAACCGTGCTGGCCCAGGCCCTCGTCAAGGAAGGCCTGCGCAACGTCGCGGCCGGCGCTGACCCGCTGTCCCTCAAGCGCGGCATCGAGAAGGCTGTTGAAGCGGTCACCCGCGAGCTCCTGGCTTCTGCCAAGGAAATCGAAACCAAGGAAGAGATCGCCGCCACCGCGTCCATCTCCGCCGGTGACAACGAAATTGGCGCCCTGATTGCCGAAGCCCTGGACAAGGTCGGCAAGGAAGGCGTCATCACCGTCGAGGAGTCGAACACCTTCGGCCTCGAGCTGGAGCTCACCGAGGGCATGCGTTTCGACAAGGGCTACATCTCGGCCTACTTCGTCACCGACGCCGAGCGTCAGGAAACGGTCCTCGAGGATCCGTACATCCTGATCGTCAACTCCAAGATCTCCAACGTCAAGGAACTGGTTGCAGTCCTCGAAAAGGTCATGCAGTCCAACAAGCCGCTGCTGATCATCGCCGAGGACATCGAGGGCGAGGCCCTGGCCACCCTGATCGTGAACAAGATCCGCGGCACCTTCAAGTCCGTCGCCGTCAAGGCTCCGGGCTTCGGTGACCGCCGTAAGGCACAGCTGGCCGACATCGCCATCCTCACCGGCGGCCAGGTCATCTCCGAGGAAGTTGGCCTCAAGCTTGAGACCGCCGGCCTCGAACTGCTGGGCAAGGCACGCAAGGTTGTTGTCACCAAGGACGAGACCACCATCGTCGAAGGTGCCGGCGACGCCGACCAGATCGCCGGCCGTGTGTCCCAGATCCGCGCCGAGATCGAGAACTCCGATTCCGACTACGACCGCGAGAAGCTGCAGGAACGCCTGGCCAAGCTGGCCGGCGGCGTTGCAGTCATCAAGGCCGGTGCCGCAACCGAGGTTGAGCTCAAGGAACGCAAGCACCGCATCGAGGACGCTGTCCGCAACGCCAAGGCTGCTGTCGAAGAGGGCATCGTCGCCGGCGGTGGCGTGGCCCTGATCCAGGCCGGCGCCAAGGCGTTCGCCAACCTGCAGCTCGAAGGTGACGAGGCAACCGGCGCGAACATCGTGCGCGTAGCCATCGACGCCCCGCTGAAGCAGATCGCCTTCAACGCCGGCCTCGAGCCCGGCGTTGTGGTGGACAAGGTCCGCGGCCTGCCCGCGGGCCACGGCCTGAACGCAGCAACCGGCGAGTACGTCGACCTGCTCGCTGCCGGCATCAACGACCCGGTCAAGGTCACCCGCTCGGCCCTGCAGAACGCGGCTTCCATCGCCGGCCTGTTCCTCACCACCGAGGCCGTTGTGGCCGACAAGCCGGAGAAGAACTCCCCGGCCATGGGCGGCGGCGACGACATGGGCGGCATGGGCGGCATGGGTGGTTTCTAACCACCCGGCTACCAAGCCCTGAACGCCTGAACTGACGGTTCTCCGTCAGCGACGGCACGTTCGACGACGGCGGTCCCACCACTGGTGGGGCCGCCGTCGGCGTTAAACCCTCCCGCCCCGGGGCACCGCCCCTCAGATGGTGCGGTGGTTGGCCGGGTGCTCTCGGTTGGTGGGGTGCTCTTACCCGGTGCCGGCGCCGATGCCAGTGCCGGTGGTGCGGGAGCGTCGGGCGGCGGAGGTCTGGCAGGATGGTGCAGTGACGATTACAGCAGCGGCCGACGGTTCGGCTTTAGGAAATCCCGGCCCGGCCGGATGGGCCTGGTACGTGAACGACGACTGCTGGCGTGCCGGCGGGTGGCCGCACGGGACCAACAACCAGGGGGAGCTGATGGCCGTCCTGGACCTCTTCCGGGCCACGGCGCACCTTCCGGGCGAGGACCTGCACATTCTGTGCGACAGCCAATACGTCATCAACTCGGTGACCAAGTGGATGCCCGGCTGGAAGCGTAAAGGCTGGCGGAAGTCCGACGGCAAGCCGGTGCTCAACGTTGAGCTGCTCAAGGAGATCGATCAGGCGCTCACCGGACGCAAGTACACCTTCGAATGGGTCCGCGGACACGCCGGCCACGACCTCAACGAGGCCGCGGATGACCGCGCCAGGGCCGCCGCCACCGCCTACCAGCAGGGCGTCGCGGCCCGTCAGGGCCCCGGCTTCGTCCGTGCCGGAGACGTTGCCGCCGCCGGCGTGCAGACCGCCCCCGCCGCGCAGCAGGCTTCGGCCGCGCCGGCCCCGGCCTCAGCCCCGGCGCAGTCCCGGCAGGCATCGTCCGCTCACGCCGGAACGCGGGAACTGATCGCTGAGCCGACGCTGTTCGGCGAATCCAGCCTTTTCGCTGAGCCGGATCTCTTCAGCGAACTGGAGGAGGAATCCCGCGTTGCGGCGGCCGGCCCGGAGCAGAGCCCGGAGGCAATCGTCGAGGCGCTGGAGCGAGAGCTGCTGCTCCCCGAGACGCGCTCGGATCTGGGGCGCACAGGAGTGCTGCTGCACCCGGACTTTACCGAGATCGGCAGTTCCGGACGGCTCTGGACCCGCGACGAGACGATGATGGCCCTCGAGGATGATCCCGGTGTGCCCGCCGAGCTGGAGCTTCTGGCCGCGGACCGCCTCAGTGAGGCCGCCGTGCTGCTCACCTACCGCAGCCACACCCGCACGGGGACGGCGTTGCGCAGCTCCCTGTGGGTCCTGGACGGCGCGCAATGGCGGCTCCGCTTCCACCAGGGCACTCCCGAGGCCTAGGAGGCACACAGGGCCGCGGGCAGGCCCTCGCGGCTAGCTGAACCGCTGGGCGTTGCTCAGCTCGGCCTGGGCGTAGCTGGCCGCGGCGGATTTGAGCGCGAGATTGATCGAAGCCAGGGAGGCCTCGACCTTGCCCTGGGTCAGGGTCCATTCTGCGAGCAGGGCCTGGAAATTGGTGGCGGCCGACCCGCGCCAGCTCGCCTGCAGTTCGTCCAGCCCGTGCCTCATGGCCTGCACGTCGGCGCTGATTCTTTCCACCGTGGCCTGGACGTTGGCGGACTTGAGCTGGAGCAGTTCGGTATCGACGGAAATGATGCTCACGGGAGGGCCTTTCACGGGTGCCGGGGATGAGGATGTCCGGATTTTCCGGACACTGTCAGCCTAGGAAGGCGCTGCGGCCTGCCCCAGCGGAGAAGCTCCCTATGTGGAAAACCCGACCAGCGTAAAAGGGTTACCCGCGCGCCGCGCCGCCCGACCCCAGGCCAGGCTCCACGCCCGCATCAGCGCCGGACCCAGCGCCGGACTCAGCGCCGGACTCAGCGTCCGGCTCAGCGCCTTTCAGCTCCGCTTCTGCTGTCTCGGCCTCCGGCGGCTCCGCTTCGGCCAGGAACGGGAGGCTGACCACCAGGGTGGCGCCGCCGCCCTCGGTCGGCTGGACACGGACCGAGCCCGAGTGCGAGCCGACGATGGCCGCCACGATTGCCAGTCCGAGGCCGCTGCCGCCGGTCTCCCTGGTCCGGGAAGTGTCCGCACGGTAAAAGCGTTCAAAGATCCGGGCCGCTTCGTCCTCCGAGACACCCGGCCCGTGGTCACGGACTTCGATCACGGAGCGGCGCGTCCCGTCGGCGTCGGACCGCACCCCCACGGCGAGCTCGATCGGGGTGCCATCCGGGGTGTAGCGCAGGGCGTTGCCCACGAGGTTGCCGACCACCTGGCGGAGCTTCGCCTCGTCGCCCATCACCGGGGCCGACGCCCCCGCGCCGCCGTCGAGGCCCCGGAGCGAGATCACCCGGCTGCGGTCGCTGGCCTGGGTGTCAACCACGGCGTCATGGGCCAGCAGCAGCAGGTCCACCGGCTTCTGCTGCAGCGGGCGCTGTTCGTCGATCCGGGCCAGCAGCAGCAGGTCTTCCACCATCGCACCCATCCGCTTGGCCTCGCTCTCGATCCGGCCCATCGCGGTGGCGACGTCCTCGGGCGTGGCCAGGGCGCCGTGCCGGTACAGCTCCGAGAAGCCGCGGATTGTGACCAGCGGGGTGCGCAGTTCGTGGGACGCGTCGGCGGCGAAGCGGCGCATCCTCTCCTCGGAGGCCATCCTGGCGGCAAAGGCCGACTCGATATGCGCCAGCATGGCGTTGAGGGACCGGCTGAGCCGGCCGACCTCGGTGTCGGGGTTCTCGACTTCCACGCGCCGCGAGAGGTCGCCCGCGGCGATGGCGGCCGCGGTCTTTTCCACCCGCGCCAGCGGCCGGAAGGACCGGGTGACGGTCCAGGTGGCAATGAAGAAGGCCAGCACCAGGGTCAGCAGCCCGACGCCGACCACCACGAGCGCGGCGTGCTCCATCACCGAATCCACCGGATACAGCGGCAGTCCGATCACGACGACGGCGGCGCGCTGGTTGCCGTCCAGCACGTTGACGGCCACCACCCGCCAGTTCCGCCCGTCGGTGCCGCGGACCTGGAACGGAACCTCGCCGCGGTCGTGGGCCTCCTGCGGCGCGATGCTGCTGATGGCCGGCCGTGAGCCCTTGCTGCCGCCGAACACGTAGGCGGACTGGCCCGGGCTGAAAAGCATCAGCGAATAGTCGGTGGGGACGTTCGGGTTCTGGTCCTGCAGCTGGCTGAAGGATTGCTGCTGCCGGGCCGATCCCACGGCGGCCTTGAGCTTGTCATCGACCTGGCCCTGCAGGTAGCTGTGCAGCAGGGCAAGCGTGCCCGCGCCCGTGGCGGTGAGGGCCACGAGCATCAGGGCCATCATGATGGCGACCAGCTGCGACCGCAGCGATGCCGCCTTCCATCGGTGCAGCAAGGTCAGCGCTTCTCAGCCGTCCGGAGCACGTAGCCGACGCCCCGCTTCGTCTGGATCAGGGCCGGCGCTGCGGGGTCGATGTCCACCTTGCGCCGGAGGTAGGAGATGTAGGACTCCACGATCGAGGCGTCGCCGTTGAAGTCGTACTCCCAGACGTGGTCCAGGATCTGGGCCTTGGAGAGCACCCGGTTCGGGTTGAGCATGAGGTAGCGGAGCAGCTTGAACTCGGTGGGGGACAACTCGATCACCGTGCCGCCGCGGCGCACCTCGTGGGCGTCGTCGTCGAGCTCAAGATCGTCGACCCGGATGACGGCGTCGTCGTCCTGCAGCGGCTGGGTGCGGCGCAGCACGGCGCGGATGCGGGCCACCACCTCGTCGAGGCTGAACGGTTTGGTGACGTAGTCGTCGCCGCCGACGGTAAGGCCGGTGACCTTGTCCTCGGTGTCGTCCTTGGCGGTCAGGAACAGCACCGGGAAATGCTTGCCCGCGGCGCGCAGCCGGCGGGTGACGGTGAACCCGTCCATGTCCGGCAGCATCACGTCGAGGACGGCGAGGTCCGGGGAGTGGAGCTCCGCGGCGGCGAGGGCATCGCGGCCGGTACCTGCGGAGACGACTTCGAACCCGGCGAAGCGCAGCGAGGTAGAAAGCAGCTCGCGGATGTTGGGTTCATCATCGACGACGAGCAGCTTGGCTTCGGGACCGTTCTTTTTCATGGTTCCCATGATGCTCCCAGACTCTGTGAGTTTTCTGAAAGGCGGATGTGTGTTGAATGGGCGTCTGCTAGTTGCCTGCGCCGACGTCCTTGGCGTCCATGATCCGGTAGGCGTAGCCCTGCTCGGCCAGGAAGCGCTGGCGTTTCGCGGCAAAGTCCTGGTCCAGGGTGTCCCTGGCCACGAGCGAGTAGAACCGCGCGGCCCGGCCGTCCTGCTTGGGACGTAGCAGGCGTCCCAGCCGCTGCGCCTCCTCCTGGCGTGAGCCGAAGGAACCGGAAACCTGGATCGCCACCGAGGCCTCCGGCAAGTCGATGGAGAAGTTGGCGACCTTGGACACCACAAGGGTCTGGACCTCCCCGGCGCGGAACGCGTCGAAGAGCCGCTGGCGCTCCTTGACCGAGGTGTCGCCCTTGATCACCGGCGCCTGCAGGCGCTCGCCGATCTCGTCCAGCTGGTCGATGTACTGCCCGATCACGAGCAGCTGCTCGCCGGCGTGTTCCGCCACAAGCCGCTCCACGATCCCGGTCTTGGTCTCGGACGTCGCGCAGAGCCGGTACTTGTCGGCGTCCTCGGCCATGGCATAGGCCACCCGTTCGTCCCGGGGGAGGTCGACCCGGACTTCAACGCAGTCCGCAGGGGCGATGTAGCCCTGCGCCTCGATGTCCTTCCACGGGGCGTCGTAGCGCTTGGGTCCGATCAGGCTGAACACCTCTCCCTCGCGGCCGTCCTCGCGGACCAGGGTGGCGGTCAACCCGAGGCGGCGGCGCGCCTGCAGGTCCGCGGTCATCCGGAAGATCGGCGCCGGGAGCAGGTGGACCTCGTCGTAGATGATGAGGCCCCAGTCGTTGCCGTCGACCAGTTCCAGGTGCGGGTACAGCCCGCCGCGCTTGGTGGTGAGCACTTGGTACGTGGCGATCGTGACGGGGCGGACTTCCTTGACGGAACCGGAGTATTCGCCGATCTCCTCCTCGGTGAGCGAGGTCCGCTTGAGGAGCTCGTCCTTCCACTGCCGCGCGGACACCGTGTTGGTCACCAGGATCAGCGTGGTGGTGGAACTCGTGGCCATCGCGGCGGCACCCACCAGGGTCTTGCCGGCCCCGCAGGGAAGCACGACGACGCCGCTGCCGCCGGCCCAGAAGTTCTCCGTGGCCAGTTGCTGGTACGGGCGGAGCTTCCAGCCGGTTTCGTTGAGCATGATGGGGTGCGGCGTGCCGTCCACGTAGCCGGCGAAGTCCTCCGCAGGCCAGCCGATCTTCAGCAGCAGCTGCTTGAGCTGGCCGCGCTGGGAGGAGTGCACCACCACGGTCTCGGCATCGATCCGCGGCCCCAACAACGGAGCGATCTTCTTGGCGCGGCTGACTTCTTCGAGGACCGGATAGTCGGAGGTGCGCATCACGAGGCCGTGCTGCGGATCCTTCTCCAGCCGCAGCCGGCCGTAACGGGACATGGTCTCTTCGATGTCGATCAGCAGGGAGTGCGGCACCGGGAACCGGGAGTACTTGAGCAGCGTATCCAAGACCTGTTCGGCGTCCAGCCCGGCGGCCCGGGCGTTCCAAAGTCCCAGCGGCGTGAGGCGGTAGCTGTGGACATGCTCGGGGGCGCGCTCCAGCTCGGCGAACGCCGCGATTGCATGGCGCGCCTCGGTGGCCTGTTCGTGGTCCACTTCCAGCAGGATGGTCTTGTCACTCTGGACGATCAGCGGTCCGTCATTCACTGGAGCAATTCCTCTGTGGCTTCAACATCAATGATCCGGTGGATGGACAGGACACGTTCGGTTTCCTTGGCCGGATCGAACACGCGCACACGCCCGCCATTCACTGCTACCGGAACAACGGTTTCGCGGGTGGCATTCCCCAGGCTGTCCACGATGTTCATCACCACCCGCTGCTTGAGCCGGATGGCCTTCTGCAGGGTCTCCAGGCCCAGTTGCGTCGCGGCCTCGCCGCCGCCCGCCCCGGCCCCGCGGCTTCCGGGGGCGGCGGCATCGGAGAAGGAGGAAGGCGAACCGCCGTCGCGCAGCACCGCGAGCTGGGCGTCGACGTCGGCGTCCGCCGGAGCGGTGCGCGGGGCGGTGTAGACGGGCCGGACGCTGCCTGGCGCCGCGGTGCTGCGGCGCAGCCGGACGGTGGCCGAACCGGTTTCCTCCACCGCGGGGGACAGGCCCAGCCCGCGCAGCAGCTGGGCGGCTTCCCGGGGTGCGGCGTGCGAGACCAGCACGGTCGGGGCGATCCGGACCAGGCCCAGCCCGGACGCCGCGGGGGTGTTGAGCAGCTCCAGCAGGGCTGTTTCATCCTCGCTCTGGATGAAGCTGGCGGCCGGGCCCACCCGGAGCCGGGCGTGGCGCGCGGCGGTGTCCTCGATGAGGTACTGCAGCGGCTGGGGCACGGCGGTGGCCGAGTGCTCGCGCAGGAAGTCCATCAGTGCCCCGGCGTCCTGCCCGGCGTCCAGGGCTCGCCGGACGGACGCCACCGAAAAGCGGTAGATGGTGGCCGGCCCCTGGCCCTCCGCGTCGGCCATGGTCAGGAGTTTCTCACTCAGTTCCGGGTCCAGGTAGCCGGGGGCGACGGCGGTCAGGTCCGCCTGGAGCAGCACGTGGTTCAGCGCCGCCGGCAGGTGCTCGCCGAGGATGGCCAGGGCTTCGTCGGGCTGTTCGACGGCGATCGCCGCCCCGATCTGGCTGAGGGCGCCCGAGCCGACCAAGCCCAGCATTTCGGCTTCGGCGAGGACGCCCTGGATGAGCGAACTGAAGCGCCGCGCCATCCGCGGCTGCGACCAGTCGGCCCGTTCCAACACGGCGGCGGCGTCCAGCACCGGCGCCTCCCCGTCGGCCGCGGCCGCCTCCTGGGTGAGTTCGTTGAGGATTTCCAGGATCCGTTTCCGGACCACGGGGGCGTCCGGCCGCTGCGCCTCCGCGGAGAGGGCATTGATGGCGCTGCCGGCGGGGCCGCGGTGCGCCTGCGCGGTGGCGACGCCGCTGACCGGCTGCCCGACCAGCGACGGGACCCGTTCGCTGGCAAGCCAGGCGTTGACCAGCCACAGCCACTGCTCCTGCCGGGGCAGCGTCAGCCATTCCAGCTGCGGTGCCTGGATCCAGGCGGAGCTGTCCACGTCCAGGCGGAGCAGCCCGGAGAGGGCGCACAGCTCGGCGAGGACGCCGGCCTCATGCAGCCCGATTCGGAGGGCGTCGGCGAGGCGCTTCATTTCCCGGATGCCCACGCCGCCGCTGCGCAACGTGGCGAGCGGCTGCTCGCGCACGGCGTACAGCAGTTCGCCGGTCAGCCGCAGGGTTTCGGCGATGGCGCCGAGCGCGGCATTGCGGCGCAGCGAAGCGCTGGTCTGTCCCAGTCTCGGCACCGGCGGGCTGAGCGCGAAGTGCTCAATGACGAAGCCGCCGCGGAGCGAGACGCCCACGCTGTGCGGGAGCTCCACGTGGGCGGCGTCCAGCGGCACCAGCAGCCCGCGGGCCAGCAGCCAGTCGACGGGCCCGACGTCGGAGCCCTCGTTCAGCACGGACGCGCGGCGCTGCGCCTGGGGCACCGCGCCCATGGCCCAGTTTCCGAAGCGGGCGAGGAGCGCGGTCGTGCGCTCCGGTGCGGTGGCCAGGATCGCTTGCAGGGCCTCCGGCGACGCGGTCCAGTGCTGCAGCGACAGCGCCGCCTCCATCGGGGTGCTGGCGGGGGCGATGTCGGCGCCGGTGTGGTGGAGCTCGCCGACCAGCTGCACCACACGCTGCGCGAAGGCGGGCTGGAGCCGGACGAGCTCCGTGTAGCTGCGTCCCAGCCCCGCCGGGTAGATGCCGATGACGTCCTTGAGGCTGCCGACCGGGAGGTAATGGCGCTGCCGGGCCGTGGCCTGGCTCGCGCCGTGCGGGGGGTCGGCCCGGTGCACAAGCGCCAGTTCCTGCAGGGAGTGCAGCAGCCGGTCCAGCGCGGCGACGGAAGAGCCGTTGATCAGGCGCTTGAGCGTCGCGGCGGACGCGCTGTGTCCGGTGTCCGTGTTGGTGCACAGGTGCAGGGTTTCGAGCACCTGCATTTGCGGACGGTTCAGCCGTTCCAGCGCCCGTTGCACACTGACCCGGCCGCTGGCCCGGGCGGCGAGGGCGGAGAAATCCGGCACCGGGGGGGAAATCAGGTCCGGCCGCGCGGAGAACAGGGCCCGCAACGAGTCGTCGCTGCGGGACTGCAGTTCCTTGCTGAGCGCGCGGATAAGGGACATCAGTCCAACGCTACCTTCCGCCGTGCCCGGGTGTCCGGCGCCGGGCAGCGACGGCGTCGACCACCAGGGCGAGCATGAGCAGGAACGCCACGGGCAGCCCGTAGAGCGCGGTCGACGTGACCCAGGCCGGCGCCACCGTGTTGTTGAAGGCCATGACCATGACGGCTCCGACGGCGGCCAGCGAGAGCGCGGCAACGGTGGCCGCAAGAATCAAGAGGGGCCGCCGGAAGCGCTGTGGTGTCATGGAGGCAACGCTAACAGCCCGGCTTCGCCCGCGCCTCAAGCCGTCAAAGTGGCCAAGGCAGGATAACCTTGGAGGAACAGACCAACACGGTCCGGGCAGTCACACCCTGAACCCGCATATCCATGCGGATGCGGTGACCGCCGGCCGCGTCCCCGCAGAACGAAGAAGGTTGATTACGTGCCTACCGGCAAGGTCAAGTGGTATGACAAGGAAAAGGGCTTCGGATTCCTCGCAGGCGAAGACGGCCAGGAGGTCTTCCTGCCCAAGTCGGCGCTGCCCGAGGGCGTAACCGAGCTCAAAGCCGGAACCCGGGTGGAATTCGGCGTCGCCGACGGCCGCAAGGGAGCCCAGGCCCTGGGCCTGCGGGTGCTGGACAAGACCCCGTCGATCGCCAAGGCCAAGCGACCCAGCGCCAAGGACCTCGCACCGCTGGTGCAGGATCTGGTCAGCGTGCTGGACAACCTCTCGGGAACGCTGTCCGCGGGCAAGTACCCGGAAGGCAACAAGGCCAAGGCGATCGCCGTCGCGCTTCGTAAGGTCGCCGACGAGCTGGACGCGTAAGGCTCTGCGATGACAACGGAACCTGAACAGAACGCCGCCGCGGCGGCCGGTGCGGCCGCCAAGGCCGCCGGCGCCAAAGCAGGATCCAAGCCGCGCTACGGCGTGCCCGTGTGGCGCGTCGGCAAGCCCGACGCCTTCCTGGCCGCGTCCGTCGATGTGGCCCGTGCCGCCGTGGAAGGCATCGCGCCGGCAGAGCAGATCGGCCGGCACCTGGGCGCGAAGAGCGAAGGCGACCGCCTGGTCACGCACCTCTTCGAGTCCAAGCTGCCCGGCTACGGCGGTTGGCAGTGGTACGCGGTGCTGACCCGCAATTCGCGCTCCAAGACCGTGACGGTGGATGAGCTGGGCCTGCTGCCCTCCGAGGATTCCATCCTGGCCCCGGAGTGGGTTCCGTGGGCCGAACGCGTGCGCCCGGAAGATGCACAGCAGGACGAGGCCGCCGAAGCTCCCGCCGCCGCGGCCGCGTCGGATGAGACCGCCGACGACGGTGCCGCGGAGGCGCAGGCAGAGCCTGCCGAAGCAGGAGCCGACGCTGGAGCGGTCCAGGACGAGTCCGCCGTCGAGGTCGACTAACGGTTTGGGGCCGTTCGGGAGCGTGCAGCGGAAGGTCGGGACATGAGGTCCACCTTCAAATCGCTGCACATCCTGAACTACCGGATCTGGTTCATCGGCGCCCTGATCTCCAATATCGGGACCTGGATGCAGCGCACCGCGCAGGACTGGCTGGTCTTTGACCATCTGAGTGCCCAGGACGCCGGCGCCATGGGCATCACGATGGCCCTGCAGCTGGGACCACAGCTCTTCCTCGCCCCCGTCGCCGGGCTGGTCGCCGACCGCTTCAACCGCAAGCAGCTGCTGGTCCTGACACAGTCCTCCATGGCCGTGTTGAGCGCAGCGCTCGGTGCCCTGGTGCTGTCCGGGGCCGCGCAGCTCTGGCACGTCTACATATTCGCCCTGCTGCTGGGCGTGGTCTCCGCCCTGGACGCCCCGGTGCGCCAGACCTTTGTCTCCGAACTGGTGCGCGACGACTACCTGCCCAACGCCGTGGCCCTCAACAGCGCCTCGTTCAACGTGGCCCGGATGATCGGCCCGGCCGTCGCCGGCCTGCTCACCGTGGCCATCGGGCCCGGCTGGGTCTTCCTGGTCAACACCGTCACGTTCCTGGCGCTGCTCCTGAGCCTGGCCAAAATCCCCGCCGCCTCGCTGCGCCAGCTGCCCCGCGCGCCGGCCGGGAAGGGCCGGATCCGCGAGGGCCTGCGCTACGTGCGTTTCCGGCCGGACATTGTGGTCGTGCTGGTGGCGGTGTTCATCGTGGGAACCCTGGGGCTGAACTTCGTCCTCTTTATCGCTGCCATGGTCGGCACCGAATTCGGCCTCGATGCCGGCGCCTTCGGCCTGATGAACTCGATCATGGCGATCGGTTCGGTCGCCGGAGCGCTGCTCTCGGCCGGGCGGGGCCGGCCGCGGATGCGCGTGATCTTCGGCGCGGCCGGCGCCTTCGGCCTGACCTCCGGCCTCGCCGCGCTGGCGCCGGACTACTTCTGGTTCGGCGTCGCGCTGGTGCCGGTCGGCCTGTTCGCGATCACCATGATGACCAGCGCCAACGGTTACGTCCAGACCACCACGGACCCGGTGATGCGCGGCCGCGTGATGGCCTTGTATATGGCGATCTTCATGGGCGGCACCCCGATCGGCGCACCGCTGGTCGGCTGGGTGGCGAACGTCGCCGGCGCGCGCTGGTCCATGGGGGTGGCGGCGGCCTCCGGGCTGATCGCGGCACTGATCGGCATACTCTGGATTGTCCGCGCCAAGCAGCTGCGGATCGCCTTCAACCGGCGTGCGCGGGGCCTGCGGTATTTCCGGGTCGTCCCCGGCAGTTCTGTGACCGGCGGCTCTGTCACCGGCGGCTCTATGACCGGCGGCTCGGCGACCAGCGGCGCCGCCCGGGAGGAAGACCCGGACGACGCCGTCGACCGCTGAAGCGTCCCGGAAGGGACGGCGCGGTGGCTACTTCTTGAGCTCGCCGACGACGAAGTCGATGCACTCGAGCAGTGCGGAGACGTCGTCGGGTTCGATCGCCACGAAGGTGGCGATGCGCAGCTGGTTCCGTCCCAGCTTGCGGTACGGCTCGGTATCCACGATCCCGTTGGCGCGCAGGACCTTGGCGATGGCGGAGGCGTCGATCGAGTCGTCGAAGTCGATGGTGGCAATCACGTTGGACCGGTCCTCGGCCCTGGCTACGAACGGCGTGGCGTAGGCGGAGGCCTCGGCCCAGCCGTAGATGCGTCCGGCCGAGTCGGCGGTGCGGGCGGCGGCGAAGTCGAGGCCGCCGTTGGCGTTGAGCCACTGCACCTGCGCGTCCAGGGTCACGAGGGTGGCCAGCGCCGGAGTGTTGTAGGTCTGGTTCAGCCGCGAGTTGTCGATCGCGGTCTGGAGGTCCAGGAAGTCCGGGATCCAGCGGCCGCCGGCCTTGATCCGGGCCGCGCGCTCCAAAGCCGCCGGGGAGAACAGTCCAAGCCAGAGGCCGCCGTCGGAGGCGAAGTTCTTCTGCGGGGCAAAGTAGTAGACGTCGGCCTCGGCGACGTCCACGTCCAGGCCGCCGGCCGCGGAGGTGGCATCCACCAGCACGAGGGAGCCTGCATCGGCGCCGGCCACTCGCTTGACCGGCGCGGCGACACCGGTGGAGGTCTCATTCTGCGGCCACGCGTAGGCATCGACGCCGGCCTCGGCCCGCGCCTCGGGTCGGGTGCCGGGCTCGGATTTGATGATCGAGGACTCGGCCAGGAACGGTGCCTTGTTGGTGGCCGCGGCAAACTTCGAGCCGAATTCGCCGAAAGACAGGTGCTGCGCCTTGTTTTCCACGAGGCCGAAGCTGGCAATGTCCCAGAACGCCGTGGACCCGCCGACGCCGAGGATGACCTCGTAGCCCTCCGGGGCGCGGAAGAAGTCGCTCAGTCCGCTCCGGACCGATCCCACGAGGTTCTTGACCGGGGCCTGGCGGTGCGAGGTCCCCAGCAGCGTCGCCGCCGCCGCAGACAGGGCCTCCATCTGCTCCGGCCGGACCTTCGACGGGCCGGCGCCAAACCGGCCGTCCTTGGGCAGGAGGTTGGCGGGGATGGTGATGCTGGTGTCGCTCACAGGGGCTCCAATTTTCGGCTGGGTGCGTGGCGTGGCTTGGACGGGCTCTGCCGGGCGTGACCGGGACCCGCTATTTATTCTGCCCGACGGCCCCACGCGGGCGGGAATAAAGCCCGTCATAGTCCGGTCATTGAGACGGCGGCGCGGCGCCGGGCGGGGCGTAGTCCACAGGTCCGCGCGGCAGCCCACAGATTATCCGGACTAATTCAAAATAGGCTAGGCTGTGCGGTGACGTACGGCGGATCTCGCCAGGGCGCAACCCGCACGCTGTACGGTGGGAATGACGCAAGGACGGCGCTCGAGGAGCTGAGCTGAATGACGGATCTGATCGATACCACCGAGATGTATCTCCGGACCATCCTGGAACTTGAAGAAGAGAACATCATCGCCCTCCGCGCCCGCATCGCCGAGCGGCTCCGTCACTCCGGCCCCACCGTTTCCCAGACCGTCGGCCGCATGGAGCGCGACGGCCTCGTGGTTGTCTCCGGCGACCGGCACCTTGAACTGACCGAAACGGGCCGGAAGCGCGCCATCGAGGTCATGCGTAAGCACCGCCTGGCCGAACGGCTGCTTGCCGACGTGATCGGGCTCGACTGGGCCTACGTCCATGAGGAAGCGTGCCGCTGGGAGCACGTGATGAGCGAACGGGTCGAGCGCCGCATTTTCGAAATGCTGGACCACCCGACCGTGTCCCCCTACGGGAACCCGATTCCCGGACTCGCCGAACTGGGCGGGCTTCCGATGCCGGACCGCGGCGCCGTGGTCAACCTGCTTGACGCCATGGCCGGCTACGGCGCCGACTCGCGGATCACCGTGAGCCGGCTGGCCGAGCCGATCCAGGTCGAGCCGGAGCTGCTGGTCCAGCTGGACGAGGGCGGAATCCGTCCGGGCGCCAGGGTGTCGCTGGAGCGGGTGGGGGAGTACATCTCGGTCCGGGTCCCCGACATTGAAGGCGCCCTCGAGCTGCCTCCCGAGGTCGCCGCCCATGTGTTCGTTACGCTCGGGTAACCTGGCGTCAAAATCCTTCCGCCGGACAGCCGGTAAGTTGTGCACAGGCGAGATAACGGAATTATTACCGCCTGCCTTAATCGCCTATAGTTGATGACTAGCACCGATACTAAAGCGTTATCTGATCCGGAGCCGAGCTCTGCCAGCGGATCAGCCGGCGATTCACCTTCTGGCAGAGGCGGGGGAACCACAACCGGCTGTTGATTCAACAGCCTTGGGGTGAAGTCCGCTAGCGGCAAGCAATTCAAACTGGGACCTCCGTGGATGCCCCTGCGTCTGGATGCTTGCACCGGCGGACCGGGTCTTTGATCTCTCTGACCCGAATCCGACAGCTAACTTCGCAGGCTATCCAGAGAGGAACCGTTCTTGACCACCCAGACCGTCAGGGGCCGCCGTCGTGCGACCGGTCCCGCTCCGGAGCCACGCCCGGCCGCCGTCGTCCTCGACGAGCGCCCGCGTGACGCGCACCGCGAAGCGCGCCGCGGCCGGCGCAGCGCGTTCCGTCAGGTAACAGACTTCGCCGCTGTCAGCGGCGTGGGGCAGAAGGCAGGCATTGCCCTGGCCGCCACGGGTTTGGTCCTCACCGTTACAGTTCCGGCCACCGGCCCCGTGATGGCCACCGATGCGGCCAGGTCCGGTTCGGTTTCCGCGGCGGCCCAGCCCGAGGTCAAGGCCCCGGCCGCCGAAATCAACTTCAACCGCACGGCCGTCACCACCAAGGGTGACCCGGACAGCAAGCTCAAGCAGTTGCTGAGCGCGCAGTCCGTCGGCAGCATCACCCGGGCAGCCTCCGCGGGCAGCCTCGGGGCGCCGCTGGATTCCATGGTCACGGCCTCGCCGTTCGGCTACCGGGTCAGTCCCATCACGGGAGCCGTCGGGGAATTCCACCGGGGCCAGGACTACGCGGCCCAGTGCGGCACTCCTGTACATGCCGCCGCGAGCGGCACCGTAACCTTTTCCGGCTGGCACCCCTACGGGGGCGGCAACCGGGTCGTGATCGACCATGGCAACGGCCTGGAGACCACGTACAACCACTTGTCGTCCTCCGACGTCCACGTGGGCCAGCAGGTCTCACGTGGCGATGTGGTGGCGATGAGCGGGACCACCGGCGCCTCCACCGGCTGCCACCTCCACTTCGAGGTGATGGTCAACGGGGAAGTTGTTGACCCGCTCGGCTGGCTTTAGCCAAGCCGAGGGACCACTCGCATTTCTGTGACACGCCGTGATCTGAATGTGACATTGAGTCCCAACTGCTGTACCGTATGAAGCACGCCAACTTCTCCGAAGTTGGCGCTCTTGAGTGGATTGCCTAACTCTGCCACCGCTCAAGGTCCGTTCGCATGACATCGTCTGGCAGGGGCGGGGGAACCAATTTTGGTCTTCGCAAGAAGACCTTGGGGTTAAGTCGCAAAGCTTCCCAGGAAGCAGCGCGGCCGGGTGACTCCCATCCGAATCCGACAGCTCACCTCGTAGGCATTGGGAGAGGCTACTTTCGTGTCTTCACGCCACAATGCTGCGCGTTCTCGCGCTGGCGAGGCTCAGTTGAGCCCGCTGAATTCCATGCTCCGTGCCGCCCTTGCCGGCGCCCGGACTGGATCACACAACGCAGTTCCCGCTTTTGGCGCGTCTTCGCAGTACACCCTTCGCTAAGAAACCCGTTTCGGGGCGATCCGGCGTACCCCCAAGATGCCGGAGCGTCCTCAGTCCCGCCTGCAAGCAGCGCGGACCCAAGGATCACGAAAGAGAGAACTGAATGACTACTCGTGCAACCATTGCACGCCACCGCGCGGAGGTCACCAAGACCAACTCGCTGGCTGTCATTGCTAAGGCCGTCGGCGACAACGCCGGTGGTATGGGTCGCCAGGCCGCGGTTATCGCTGCAGCCTCCGGCCTGGTCCTGACCAGCGGTATCGCAGCCAACGCTGCCGAGACCAACGTTCAGCGTGAATCGACTTCCGCTTCGGCCATGGAAGTACAGTCCAACGCACCGGCCACGATCTCCGCGGCCTCCAGCATCGCGATCTCCTACGAGAAGCCTGCTGTCACCACCGCGCCGGCTCCCGTTGTCGAGGCGGCCAAGCCCGTCGTCAACGTCCAGGAAGCGGACACCGCCGTCACCGGTACCGGAACTGGTACCGGCACCGCGGTCACCGCATCGCTGGCCACCAAGGCTCCGGCCGCCGTCAGCGGCATGGGCGCTTCGATCGCCGCTGCTGCCTACGCACAGATCGGTGTCTCCCAGGATTGCACCATGCTGGCCACCAACGCGTTGGCCGCAGTGGGCGTCCACTACCACGGCTGGCCGGCGGGTTACCTGTCCCTGGGCCGCACCGTGAGCGCCGCCGAGGCCCAGCCGGGCGACCTCGCCTACTACCAGAACGGCGGCATGGGCATGGCCCACATCGCCGTTTACGTCGGCAACGGCATGGCCGTCCATGGCGGCTGGAACGGCGGCACCACCGCGCTGTACAGCGTCAACGTGGGCTCCGGCCCGGTCTTCATCCGCGTCGGCGGCTAGGACTTAGGCGCGTCTAACGCCTGAAGCTTTGTGAAGGACCCCTGCCCTCGCGGCAGGGGTCCTTTGCAGTTTGCGGCTCGCTCGCGCCCGCCCGCCGACGCGCGGCCGGGAAGCCCGGCAAAGAAAAATTCGGCAATCCGGGCCTTCGGTGTTTACTCTTGTGGTGTCGATCCATAGCCCGACCATGCACAGGGCAGCCGGCCCTCGTGCCCCTGGCGGGTGCGGCCGTGAAGAGGTATGCGGATGCGCACTCTCGTTCTGAATGCTGGATATGAACCGCTGGCGGTAGTCACCTTCCGCCGGGCGCTGGTGCTTGTACTGACCGGGAAGGCCAGCGTGGTGGCCGAGGGGGATGACCCCGTGGTGGGTCCGCAGGATATCCTCGGCCGACCGACGGTGATCCTGCTTAACCGGTACATCAGGCCGCGCTACAACACCCTGACGGCCGTGAGCCGCAGGGGAGTGCTCCGCAGGGACAACCACCGTTGCGCCTACTGCGGCAAGGCTGCCCACACCATCGACCATGTCCACCCCAAGTCGCGGGGCGGGGCGGATTCCTGGGAGAACCTGGTGGCGGCCTGCCTGCGCTGCAACAACGCCAAGGGAGACCACACGCCCGCCGAAATGGGCTGGAAGCTGGGCTTCGTTCCCGGGCCGCCGAAGGGCACGATCTGGCAGATCAAGGAACTGGAGAAGCCGACGCCCGCCTGGGATCCGTTCCTGCTCCCCGAAAAGGCGCACTAGGCAGGCGCACCGGGCAGGCGCACTGAGCAGGCGCACCGGCGTCGCGGGCTGACCCGGCCGCGGTGAAGCCGATGCGGCTAGGCTGGGCTGGTGGAATTCGACGCTGTTGTACTCGCCGGGGGCCGGTCCGCCAGGCTTGGCGGCGTACCCAAGGCCCTGCTGACGGTCGACGGCGGCACCCTGCTAAGTCGGTCACTGCAGGCTGCCCGGGGCGCCCGCCGGACCGTCGTCGTCGGCCCCGACCCCGGCGACTTCCCACCAGATGTGCTCGGCTGCCGCGAGGACCCGCCGTTTGGCGGACCCGCCGCCGCGATCGCCGCCGGCCTTTCCGCCCTGGCCGCCGTTGGGCGCGGGGAGCCCGCCGCGGCCGGCGCGGCCTCGCTGACCCTCGTGCTGGCCTGCGACATGCCCCGCGTGGCCGACGCCGTCCGCGCCTTGCTCGACGCACTGGCTGATGTCCTCGCCAATGCCCCGGGTGACGCCGCGGCCAGCCCCGTCGACGGGTTCGTGGCCGTTTCGGCGGACGGCCGCCTGCAACCCCTCGTGGGACTTTATGGCACGGCCGCGCTAGAACACGCCGTCGCCGACGCGGCGCGGCGGAACGCCCTCGAGGGGGGCTCGGTCTTCTCCCTCCTTGCTAGTCTTGAGCTGCGGCAGGTTCCGGTTCCGGAGGGTTCCACCGATGATGTGGACACTTGGGACGACGCCTCCGCCATGGGGGTGTCCACGCCCGGTCCGGGCCCGTCCGGGGCGCTGGGGCCCAACTCAACTTTGGAGGCAAACGGTGAAGAGCCAGGATGAAACGCTTGAAGACTGGTGCCGTGCGCTGCTCCAGGCCCTTGAGCTCGAAGATGTCGAGATCGACATCAACGAAGTGCTGGGGCTGGCCGGTGTGGCCGCCCACTCCGTCGTCCGGCCGGCCGCGCCGCTGACCACCTTCATCGCCGGCTTCGCCGCCGGCCTGGCGTCCGGATCCGGCCAGGCGCCGGACAGCGTGTCAATGCAGGCCGCCATGGGCGTGGCCCGGAAGCTCGCCAAGGAGTACGCCGCCGCCGAGGCTTCTGGGGCATGACCCCGGAGCCCCCTGACGGCAGCAGCGGCGTCGAGGACGACGATTCCGTGTCCGAACCGTCCGCCGCGCCACCGGATGCCGACGCCTCCGTCGACAATAACGCCCACGACGACGATGACGCCGACGACGGCGCCGCGGCCGTCGGGGAGGCGCCGCACCGGCATCTCGCCCACAGCTGGCAGGAAGCCCGGCAACTGGCCTTCGACTGCGCCGTGCCCATCCCGTCCTCGCCCATTCCGCTCCGGCACGCCTTGGGCCGGACGCTGGCCGAGGACCTGACAGCACTGCATGACATGCCCCACTACGCCTCCTCCGCGATGGACGGCTGGGCGGTCAACGGCAGCGGCCCGTGGATCCTGGCCGAGCCGGGCCAGCGGCTGGCCCCGCACCAGGCGAGCCCGATCAACACCGGAGGACTGATCCCGCCGGGTGCGAAAGCCGTGCTCCGCAGCGAGAGCGGCGTCATCGCCCCGGACGAGGACGGGCTGCCGGTCCTGAAACTGGGCGGTGGCGCCAAGCCCGGGGAACCCCGCAACGGCGAACACATCCGCAAGGCCGCGGAGGAAGCCGCCGCCGGAGAGGTGCTGATAAAGGCCGGCGCCGTGCTCAACCCCGCGCACCTGGCCCTGGCCGCCCTCGCCGGTCACGACGCCCTGCCGGTCCTCGGCAAGGCGATGGTGCGGCTGGTGCTCACCGGCGCCGAAGTCGTCAGCACCGGCGTCCCAGCGCCAGGGGAGGTGCGGGACACGTTCGGGCCGCAGCTCGGCGCCGTCGTGGAAATGCTCGGCGGAATCTGCGCGGGCGAGGTCAAGATCGGGGACAGCGACGCCGAATGGCTCGCCGCGCTCGAAGACACCGAAGACACCGGCGCAGCTCACGATCCGGTGGGCGGCGCGGAGCCGGCCGGCGAGACACTCCCGGCCGACGTCGTGATCACCACAGGCGGCACCGGCCGCTCCGGCACTGACCATCTCAGGCGCACGGTCGCGGAATTGGGCGGCAGGCTGCTGATTGATGGCATCGCCATGCGCCCGGGCCACCCCGCGGTGCTGGCCGAACTGCCGGACGGGCGCTTCGTCATCGGGCTCCCCGGGAACCCGCTCGCCGCCATGATGGCGCTGTCCACGCTTGGCGCCCCGCTGCTGGCCGCGCTGGGCCACGGGACGCCGCCGCCGGTGACCGAGGTGCCGTGCGGGACCATGATCGAGCCCGACCCCGGCCGGACCAGGCTGATGCCGTTCCGTATGCTGTACGGGATGGCATCGCCGGCGCAGCACACCGGCCCGGGCATGATGCGGGGACTGGCGGCGGCCGACGGCATCCTGGTGGTCCCGCCGCACGGCGTCCAGCTGGGGGAGCCGGTCCCGGCGTTTGCCCTCCCGTGGGGAGCCGCGCTTCCGGAGCCCGCCCCCGCGAAGGCTGCCGCCAAACCGGCCACCAAGCGCACCGCCAGGAAGCCGGCACCGGAGGGTCCGGTTGACTGGAGCGGTCTGCTTGGCTGACGCCCGGACAGAGTTCATGATGGATTCAGGGGCGAGCCGCCGCAGCTGGCGGCCGAACCCGCACTTAACGCTGATGAGGAGTATCCTATGGGCCGCGTGACACAGCGCCGCAAGGTGCACAAATTTGTCCTGGACGGCTCGCCGCAGGCGCTAGAGTTCCCGGTCCGGCACCGGGAAGACGTGTTGGCGGTCGAGGAGCCGCTTGAGATCCGGCTGGGCAATCTGTCCTTTTCCGTCACGATGCGGACCCCGGGCAACGACTTCGACCTTGTTGCCGGGTTCCTGGTCTCGGAGGGCGTCATCTGGACGCCGGATCAACTCGTCTCGCTGCGTTTCTGCGCCGGCGAGGACGAGGACGGCGTTCAGACCTTCAACGTCGTCGAAGCGCAGCTGCGCCCCGACGTCGTCCGGCCGGACACGGGGCGAAACTTCTTCACCTCCAGCTCCTGCGGGATCTGCGGCACCGACTCGATCGACGCCGTGCGCAAGTCCTCGCACTTCAGCCCGGCAGCGGACCCGCTGACCGTGCCGGTGGAGACCCTCGCCTCGCTGCCGGACCGGCTGAGGGAGGCCCAGGCCGTTTTCGACGTCACCGGCGGCGTGCATGCGGCGGGACTCTTCCGGATTGCCGACGACGGCTCGGCCGAGCTGCTCTGCCTGCGCGAGGATGTGGGCCGGCACAACGCAGTGGACAAGGTGGTGGGCTGGGCGCTGCGCGAAGGCCTGCTGCCCTTGAGCGGGACCGTGCTCCAGGTTTCCGGCCGGGCATCCTTCGAACTGGTGCAGAAAGCCTCGCTGGCCGGGATCCCGGTGCTGGCCGCCGTCAGCGCGCCCTCCAGCCTGGCCGTCGAACTCGCCGAGGACAGCGGGATGACCCTGGCCGGGTTCAGCCGTGGCACCACCTTGAACGTCTACGCCGGCCACGAACGCGTGTCCATGCGGCAGTCATCGGCCAGCGGCGCCCCCGCTTAACAACGTTGGCTTAACCGAGGCGGCCGACGTAGATTTTATCCATCGACTGGACACAGGGGTCGACCACGACTTGGCAACACCGGCACCAGCGCGAAGAGGATCACATTGCACGACGACCGCCGTCTCACGGAAGTCCGGCTGGACCGCTTTCTGCGCGAACGCATCATCCCCGCCGTGTACCCGCGCCGGGTCCCGCTCACGCTGAGCAGCTGGGACGTTGCGGGGGAACCGGTCCCGGTACAGGATGCGCTGCGGCAGACGTTCGTCCCGCAGGATCAAGGGGCGGCGTGGGGACAGCCATGGAGCACCAAGTGGCTGCGCCTCCAGGGCGAGGTCCCCGACTCCTGGGGCAGCCGCGCGGACACCGCCGTCGAAATCCTGGTGGACCTCGGCTTCAGCGGTGACCTGCCCGGGTTCCAGTGCGAGGGTACGGCCTGGCGGGCCGACGGATCGGTAATCAAGGCGATCTCCCCGCGGAACCAGTACATCCCCCTCAAGCTGCTGGGCAGCGGCATGTCCGTGGACTTCTACGTCGAAGCCGCTGCGAACCCCGACCTCTCGCAGGGCTGGACCTTCGCAGCTACCCCTTACGGCGATAAGGCGACCGCCGGCACCGAGCCGCAGTACCGGCTGGGTCCGATCGTCATCGCCGAGCTCAACCAGGCCGTCTGGGAACTGCACCAGGACATTGCCACGCTTAGCGGGCTGATGCACGAACTCCCCATGGAGCTGCCCCGACGGCACGAGATCCTCCGTGCGCTGGAACGGATGCTGGACGTCATGGACCCGGACGATGTCCCCGGCACCGCTGCCGACGGCCGTGCCGCGCTCGCCGAAGTCCTCGCCCGGCCGGCCTACGCCTCGGCCCACCAACTCGTCGCCACCGGCCACGCTCACATCGACTCTGCCTGGCTGTGGCCGGTCCGGGAAACCATCCGGAAGTGTGCGCGGACCTTCTCCAACGTCGTGGCGCTGATGGACGAGGACCCTAGCTTCGTCTTTTCCTGCTCGTCGGCGCAGCAGCTGGCCTGGATCAAGGAGTACTACCCGGAGCTGTTCGGGCGCATCCGGGAAAAGGTCAAAACCGGCCAGTTCGTCCCGGTGGGGGGCATGTGGGTCGAATCGGACAGCAACATGCCGGGAGGCGAAGCCATGGCGCGCCAGTTCCTGGAGGGCAAGAGCTTCTTCCTGGCCGAGTTCGGCGTCGAATGCCAGGAAGCGTGGCTGCCGGACACCTTCGGCTACTCCGCCGCGCTGCCGCAGATCGTCAAGGCCGCCGGCAGCCGCTGGTTCCTGACCCAGAAGATTTCTTGGAACCAGGTCAACCGGATGCCGCACCACACCTTCCACTGGGAAGGGATCGATGGCACCCGGCTCTTCACGCACTTCCCGCCCGTGGACACCTACAGCTCCGAAATCAGCGCCCGGGAGCTGGCACACGCCGAACGCAACTACCGGGACCACGGCCGCGGCACCATGTCCCTGCTCCCGTTCGGCTACGGCGACGGCGGCGGCGGACCCACCCGGGAGATGCTGGCGGCGGCGCAGCGCAACGCGGACCTGGAAGGTTCGCCGAAGGTGCGGCTGGGCTCGGCCGCGGAGTTCTTCGCCGGCGCCGAGGAGGAATACCAGGGCCTCCCGGTCTGGGTGGGCGAGATGTACCTGGAACTCCACCGCGGCACGTATACCAGCCAGGCCAACACTAAACGGGGCAATCGGCGCAGCGAGCACCTCCTCCGGGAGGCGGAACTCTGGTGCGCCACCGCCGCGGTCCGAGCCGGCGCCGCGTACCCGGCGGCGGAGCTCAAGCGGCTCTGGCGGCTGGTGCTGCTGCAGCAGTTCCATGACATCCTTCCCGGCAGCTCGATCGCCTGGGTGCACCAGGACGCGGAGCGGAACTACGACGCCGTCGCCCGCGAGCTGGAGGCGATCACCGCCGCCGCCGCCGTGGCCGTGTTGGGAGAGGGCGAGCAGGAGTTCCTGCTCAACGCGGCCCCGCACCCCCGCCGCGGTGTCCCGGCGCTCGCCGCCGCCACGCCCGTCAACGCGGCCGCACCCGTGCAGTCCACGGATGCCGACGGCGGCTACGTGCTGGACAACGGGATCATCCGCGCGGTGGTGAACGCAGACGGACTCCTGGTCTCGCTGCGGGACCACGCCAGCGGCCGTGAAGCAATCGCGCCGGGGGAGTTCGGCAATCTCCTCGAACTGCACCGGGACACCCCAAACGAATGGGACGCCTGGGACATCGACGCGTTCTACCGCCGCAACGTCACCCCGCTGACCGAGGCCCGCTCCGTGACGCTGGAACGCGACGGCGGGGCCGCCGTCGTCGTGGTGGAGCGGCTCGCCGGAACCTCCGCCGTGACCCAGCGGATCCGGCTGGAACCGGGTGCGCCGTCGCTGGCGATCTCCACCGCGGTGGACTGGCAGGAACGTGAGAAGCTGCTTAAGCTCGGCTTCGCCCTCGACGTCCGGGCCGATCGCTCGGCCTCGGAGACGCAGTTCGGCCATGTGTTCCGGCCCACCCACCTCAACACCTCGTGGGAGGCCGCCAAGTTCGAGATCTGCGCACACCGGTGGATCCACGTGGCCGAGCCCGGGTACGGCGTCGCGGTCTCGAACGCCGCCAGCTACGGTCACGACGTCACCCGCAAGATCCGCGCGGACGACGGCGGGACGACCACCACCGTCCGGGTTTCGCTGTTGCGGGCACCCAAGTTTCCGGATCCGGACGCGGACCGCGGCCGGCACGAACTGACGGTCACCGTGCGGCCCGGCGCCAGCATCGCCGACGCCGTCGAGGAGGGGTACCGCACCAACCTCGCCCCGCGCGTGGTCAGGGGAGCCCGCGGCGCGGAGCCGCTGTTCACGGTCTCCAATCCCGCCCTCGTGATCGAGGCGGTCAAACTGGCGGAGGACGGCTCCGGCGATGTGATCGTCCGCCTTTACGAGTCACTGGGGGAGCGCTCCGCCGGCACGGTCTTGGCCCAATTCGCCGCCACGGGGGTGCGGACCGTGGACCTCCTGGAACGTCCCGCGGACGCACCGGGCGTAACGATTCAGGACGGTTCCGCGGAGCTGGTCCTGCGGCCGTTCCAATTGCTGACCCTGAGATTCCAGCGCTGAGCCTTCTTTGCCCGGGTCGAGCGGCCAGCCGAAGCTTGATTCCCGTTAAACAGGCTGAGTGGGAGCGGTCCTTGCGGACCGCTACCACTCATCCCCCCAATGGCGCTTGGACGCCCCGCCAGGTTCCGTAAGACTGAATCCCCATTCACGGATGCTGGCCGGCGTTTTCACACATTCATGATTATCTCACGGTCTAATGATTTTGTGAATCCCCTGGCTCACGACTGAGGAAACGTTGCCGGAGTGTTACGTGGCGGGCGGCCGCTTTGCCCGGAGAACCAGAAGGCGAGGAGTCCCAGGACGTATCCCAGCACCGCCAGGTAGTTCACGAACAGCCGGGGCAAATCCCATGACTCCGGGGCGAAGGACACGGGCACGCTCGCGACGGCCGCCACGGCTCCCACCATGGTCAAGGCGGCGCCGGTCCGCACCAGCCGTGGCAGGGCCGCCTTGATGGCTGCCCGCAGGGAAGGGAGCAGGAGCAGCGAAACAAACGCGGGGTAGCTGCGGCCGGCTGCCGCGTAGAGCGGGGCGAGAACGGCGTTCCGCCCGCTGCCTGTCATGTCTTGAAGACCGGCTGAAGAACCCCGGGTGTCCATCAGGAAGAACGTCACTCCGACGGCCAGGCACGCGGCTGCCAGCGCCCAGCGTCCCGCGCGGCCGGTGATCAGCTCCTTCGCGCGGGCTGCGCCCAGCCCCGCGGCCAGGCGCAGCCCGACCAGGAAGACCATTCCGAACACAATGAAGCGCAGAACCAGGTTGGTGAGGTTCAAGCTCCCCAGTGCACCATCGATCGCCGCGTAGGGTCCGGGGATGCTGAGCAGACTGCAGAGGGTGGCGAGGAACAGGATCCCGAACACAGCCCTGTTGCGACCGCGCAGGGCATCCGGCAGACGCAGTAACAGAACCAGGCCGCAAATAATCAGCGTTCCCCATTCAAGCATGTCCACCTCCTACTCACTCCGGCTTGGGCTCCCGGCGCCGCGGGCCCTTGAACTCTCTCACCTAGTCGCGTCCAATCTCACCCGGAGTCTTCGTTGATGACCCTTGGAGTCGCGGGGCTTTTCCCGCCGCCCTCTCCGGCCGCTGCCGGGTTGCCGCGACCCGCGCCAGCCAGATGACGGTCAGACCAATGCTGAGGCCAAGCGCGGCGGTGAAGTTGATCTTCGCCTGGACCCCGGATGAGCCTGGCGCAAAGAGCGGAAACAGGGCCGCAGCAATCAGTGCTGCGTACCCGAAGGACAAGAGCCCGGCACCGATCCGGATCGCGGCCGGCAAACGCCCCCTGACGGCACGCAGCGTAGCAGGCACCAGGCAGGCTGCCACGAAGGCGGGGTAGACCCTCCCGGCTGTCGCGTACAGTCCGATTAGCTGGGCGTTTTCCGCGCTCCGCAGGGGCAGCCCGTTGAGGCCGGTGGAGGAGCCGGTAGTGTCCGCCAGCAGGAACAGAACCGCAGTGGCAACTGCGATGGCGCCGAGCACGGCCAGCCCCAACGGCCCTGAGACGCGGCGGAGGCCGTTCCCGTCACCGAAGGCCTTCGCGGTGCGGTAGCCGGCCAAGGCCACCGCCCCGTATACGAGAAACCTCAAGATGAGGTTTGCGTAGTTGGCGCTCCCAAGCCACGCGTCGACGGCCAGGTACGGGCCATCGATGCTCAGCAGGATCGCGCCGGCCGAGAGGAGGAAGACGCCAACAATTGACCGGTTGCGGCCCTTGATGGCGTCGGGGACGCGGGCTAGGGCGACGGCGCCGCAGATCGCCAAGGCCGACCACTGCAGGACCGCGGTCATCTATCTGCTCCGGGGGTCCGGCTTCGCGGCGGACGCTTGGCCGCCAGACGCCCCACCCAGATCAGAACGAGCCCGAGCACAAGGCACAGAATGCCGGTGTAATTGATGACAAACTCCCAGCTGGACAGCCCGGCCGGAATGATCGGGAATGCCAGTGTCAATGCGATGGCCACGGACCCGATGCCCAGGGCAACGGCGCTGCCGCGGATAATCAGCGGGAGCCTGCCGATGGCCGTCCTGGCCAGCGCGGGCAGCAGGGCCAGCAGGACGAAGGCCGGATAGAGCCTTCCGGCGGCGCCGTAGTACTCGGCCAGCACGGCATTGCGGCTGCTTCTGGCCGCCACCCCGGCAAGTCCCGCGGAGGACCCGGCCGTGTCCATCATCAAGAACAGGATGGTGACGGCGGCGCACGACAGTAGCGCCATACCAATCCCCAAAGGACCCGTCAGGAAGCGCCGGGCATCGTCGGCACTGGAGCCTTTCGCGAGCTGGAGGCCTAGGAAGAACACCGCGGCGAACCCAATGAAACGCAGCACCAGATTCGCTATGTTGAAACCGCCCAGCACCTGGTCAATTGCTTGGTACGGTCCCTCGATGCTCAGCAGGATGGTCAACATGATCAGGACAAGGACGTAGAAGACGGGCCGGTTTTCACCCCGCCGGGCACTGGGGATCCGGGCAAGCACCACCAGGGTGCACACTGCGAAGGTGCTCCATTGCAGGGCGCCGACGTTCATCCGAGGTTCTCCCAGATCTTTTCGGCTTGCGCCTGCTCCTGCTCCTGGCGGCGGAGTGTCTTGCCCAGGGCTTGGAGCCGCTCACCGGCCAAGGCAACCAGCTCGCCGTCGGACAGTGCATCCAGCGCGGACTGCCGGGCATCCGCGGGCCAGCCGGCTTCGGCCTCGGTGATGAGCCCCGTCGCGACGAGGCCGCCCGTCAAGCCCACGCCCCCGGCGCGCGAGGTTGCCACCGCAAGTTCCGGCGAGAGCCGGTTCGCGGTCAGCTGGGCTGAATAGTTCTGCGGGGCGACGCCGGTAGCGGCGGAAACGCGGTGGCGGAGTTCGCCGTCGTCGATGGCGTCCACCCAGTTTCGCACCGAGGTGGCGTGCGGAGCCGGGCTGAGCACGCGGAGCGTCCCAGTGCCGTTCTCGTGGTCCTGAGCGGAACGGGTAATGACGGCCCGCAGCAGGTCCATGGTGGCGACCTGGCTGACGAGCTCCGCCGGGGTGGGCGGCTGGGCAAGCCGGGTCAGGTCCGCGTACGTGCTGAAGTCGGCGAGCGATTCAGCGGGGTTCAGGCCGAGGGCCCGGCTGATGCTCACCACGGTGGTTTCGGCGACCTTGCCGCGCACCAGTTGCTGTGCCAAAGTGGTGCGCTTGACGCCGGAGATCCTGCAAATGTCCGCGGTGCTCATTGCCGGGGCAACGCCATGGAGCCAGAGTTGAAACGCTTTGGCGGGTAGTGCCATCTATGACTTTCTGCAGGGTCTTGCGCGGACTTAGCTGCTGGGCCGCTACACCGCCGGAGAAGCGCGGTGCCGCAACCCTCACATCATCATAATTCTTCAGCCGCGATCTTTTCTTGACCTTGCCCGCGGTGCGCGTCGGCCAAGGACGGGCAGTTTCGCGGGCCGCGTCGCGCGGCCACCCTTCCCAGCCAGATCAGGGACAGGCCCACCATCAGCCCGAGCACCCCAACCAAGCTGATGATGTATTGGATGAAGGCCAGGCGCTGGGGCAGGAAGTCGCTGATGGGCAGAAGGATCATGGCGGCGGATCCGGCCGTCAGGAGTGCCGCTCCGCCACGAACGAGCCCCGGCAGGCGGGATCGAAGGGCCTTGATGGTCGCCGGCAGAAGGCAGGCCGCCACGTATGCCGGGTAGAGCCGGCCGGCCGTCGTATAGAGGGCGATCAGCTGGCGGTTAGGGCCGCTCTGGTCCGGCAGCGTGGCCAGTCCCACTGAGGTGCCGGCGGTATTCGCCATCAGGAACGGCACTGCGGTGGCGAGGCAGATGGTTGCCAGCGCCGCCAGGCCCACGGGGCCGAGGAGCAGGCGGAGGCTGTGGGTGTTCTCAAAGCCCTTAACAATCTTGTACCCGGCCAGCAGGACGGTTCCATAAACCACATAGCGCAGCGCCAGGTTGGCGTAGTTGTAGGAACCCAGGAAACCGTCGATCAGCGTGTAGCTCCACTGGATGCTCAGCACCATGCCCACCGTGACAAGCAGGAAAATGCCGAAGAGCGAGCGGTTTTCTCCGCGCAGCGCCGCTGGCAGGCGGAGGAAGGTGATCAGGGCACAGACAGCCAGGACGAACCATTGCAGGGCACTGATCATGGGCGTTTCCTTTTCCAGCGCGTCCGCACGTGCTTCCGTTGTGCGTCTTCACTCACGAGGGTCCGAGACGCTGGCAATTTTGCCGTGGGACCCAATTCAACTATGCTAGATGCTCGAACCCGCTGGTCCGTACACCCCCCAAGTCCGGACCAGCGGGTTCTTCTATGCCCGGCGGGATGTCGGCGGATCTGCTACGAATTTCCGGCCCCTGACGGCTGCCTGCGGCCGTCCGTTTTGGGCCTCAGTGAGAGAATGGACTAATGACTGCAACCCTTGTTGCCAAGGACCTTTCCGGTGGTCACGACCACCGGACTCTCTTCTCCAAACTCTCCCTCACCGTCGCGCCGGGCGACGTCGTCGGCGTCGTGGGCGCCAACGGTGCCGGCAAGTCCACGCTGCTGCGGCTGCTCGCCGGCGTCGACCAGCCGCAGGAGGGAACGGTGAGCCTTGCCCCGGCCGACGCGTTCGTCGGGTGGCTGCCGCAGGAGCATGAACGGATCGACGGCGAAACCGTGGCCGGCTACATCGCCCGGCGCACCGGTTGCGGCCAGGCGACGGCGGACATGGAGTCCACCGCGGAGGCGCTGGGAACCGGCGCCCCGGGTTCCGAGGACGCGTACTCGGTGGCGTTCGACCGCTGGATGGCGTCCGGCGCCGCGGACCTGGAAGAGCGGATTCCGCCGGTACTGGCGGACCTGGGCCTCGAGGTGGGACCCGACGCCGCGATGACCGGGCTCTCCGGCGGGCAGGCCGCCCGGGTGGCGCTCGCGGCCCTCCTGTTGAGCCGCTTTGACATCGTGCTCCTCGATGAGCCCACCAACGACCTCGACCTGGGCGGCCTGGCCAAGCTGGAGGCCTTCGTCCAGGGACTGCGCGGCGGCGTCGTCCTGGTCTCGCACGACCGGGAGTTCCTGGCCCGCTGCGTGACCACGATCGTGGAATTGGACCTGGCGCAGAACTCCGTCGCGGTTTACGACGGCGGCTACGAGGCCTACCTGGAGGAGCGCGCCGTGGCCCGCCGGCACGCCCGGGAACGCTATGAAGAGTTCGCCTCCACCAAGGCAGACCTGGTCTCCCGCGCCCGCACGCAGCGTGAATGGAGCTCCCAGGGCGTCCGCAACGCGATGAAGAAGAGCCCGGACAATGACAAGATCCGCCGGGCAGCGAGCACCGAGTCCTCGGAAAAGCAGGGGCAGAAGGTCCGCCAGATGGAATCACGGATCGCCCGGCTCGAGGAAGTCGAGGAACCGCGCAAGGAATGGCAGCTGCAGTTCAGCATCGGGGCGGCGCCGCGCTCCAGCGCCGTCGTCGCGACCCTGCGGGACGCCGTCGTACACCAGGGGGACTTCACCCTGGGGCCGGTGAACCTGCAGCTCAACGCCGGCGAGCGGATCGGCATCACCGGGCCCAACGGGGCGGGCAAGTCCACCCTGCTGCGCCTGCTGCTCGGCGTGCAGCGGCCCGACGCCGGCGACGCCTCCATGGGCGCCTCGGTGGCGGTCGGGGAAATCGACCAGGCCCGCGGGCTGCTGGCGGGGCACCTCAAGCTTGCCGACGCCGTTGAAGCCGTGCTGACCGACCAGACCCCGGCGGAGGTGCGCACCCTGCTGGCCAAGTTCGGGCTCAAGGCCGACCACACTGCCCGGCCCGTTGACTCGCTCTCACCGGGCGAACGGACCCGGGCCGCGCTGGCGCTCCTGCAGGCCCGCGGAGTGAACCTGCTGGTCCTCGACGAGCCGACCAACCACCTGGACCTTCCCGCGATCGAGCAGCTGGAGGAAGCCCTCGACAGCTACGACGGCGCCCTGCTGCTCGTCACACACGACCGCCGACTGCTGGAAAACGTGCGCCTTGACGTGCGCTGGAACGTCGTCGACGGCGTCGTCACCGAACTGCTGGGCGCGAGCGCCCCGAAAGGTACCAACCGATGAGCATGGACCGGGTTGCCTGGAGCTCCCTTTACAACATCACCCGCGCCTCGAGCGGCTCCAAGCCGTTCTCCAAGGAACTGCTCAAGCGCGTGTTCGGCTTTGCCCGGCCGCACCGGGGCCGGCTGATCGCCTTCGTGCTGCTGTCCATCGTGATGGCGGTCCTCGCGGTCGCCACGCCGGTGCTCGCCGGCCAGGTGGTGGACGCGATCATCGCGAAGGCGGACGCCGGCACCGTGATCTGGCTGGCCGTGCTGATCGCGATCGTGGCGGTCGCCGAGGCCGGGATCGGGCTGGTGACGCGCTGGCTGTCCTCGACCATCGGTGAAGGCGTGATCGTGGACCTGCGCACCAAGGTCTTCGACCACGTGCAGAAGATGCCGATCGCGTTCTTCACCCGGACCCGCACCGGGGCGCTGGTCAGCCGGCTCAACAACGACGTGATCGGCGCGCAGTCGGCCTTCGCCGGCACGCTCTCCGGTGTTGTCAGCAACGTGGTGGCGCTGGCCCTCACCCTCGTGGTGATGCTGAACAAGTCCTGGCTCGTTACCGTGCTGGCCATGATCCTGCTGCCAATCTTCCTCATCCCGGCCCGCCGGATGGGCTCCAAGCTGGCCGAGCTGCGCCGCGAGGCGGCCGAGCACAACGCCGCCATGGGCACGCAGATGACGGAACGCTTCTCCGCCCCCGGCGCCACCCTGGTGAAGCTCTTCGGCAGGCCCGACGAGGAATCCCACGAATTCGCGCTTCGCGCCGGCCGGGTGCGGGACATCGGCGTCCGCACCGCCATGCTCCAGTTCACCTTCGTCACGGCCCTGACCCTGGTTTCGGCCCTTGCCCTCGCGCTGGTCTACGGCCTGGGCGGCTGGCTGGCCCTTGGCGGGCAGCTCGCCGCGGGCGACGTCGTCGTGCTGGCACTGCTGCTCACCCGCCTGTACGCGCCGCTCACCGCGCTGTCCAACGCCCGGGTGGAAATCATGAGCGCCCTGGTCAGCTTCGAGCGGGTCTTCGAGATCCTGGACCTCAAGCCGCTCATCCAGCAGAAGCCGGACGCGGTGGAATCGCCGCGCGGCCCGCTCTCGGTGGAGTTCGACGACGTCCGCTTCTCCTACCCCTCGGCGGACAAGGTCTCGCTGGCCTCGCTCGAGGACGTCTCCACGCTGGACACCCGCGGCGGCGAGGAAGTGCTGCACGGGATCAGCTTCCGGGTGGAACCGGGCCAGACCGTGGCGCTGGTGGGTTCCTCGGGCGCCGGCAAGTCCACCATCGCGCAGTTGCTCTCACGGCTCTACGACGTCGATTCGGGCGCCGTCCGCTTCGGCGGTGCGGGGTCCGGCGCCGGCGTGGACGTCCGCGACCTCACCTTCGATTCGATGCGCGAAACCCTGGGCATGGTCACGCAGGACGGGCACCTCTTCCACGAGAGCATCGCCTCCAACCTGCGCCTGGCCCGCCCGGGCGCCAGCGAAGAGCTGATGTGGGACGTGCTGCGCCAGGCCCGGCTTGAGGACATGATCCGCTCGCTGCCGGACGGGCTGGACACCGTGGTGGGGGAGCGCGGCTACCGACTCTCGGGAGGCGAACGGCAGCGGCTCACCATCGCCCGCCTGCTCATCGCCCAGCCGCGGGTCGTGATCCTGGACGAGGCCACGGCCGCGCTGGACTCGACGAACGAGGCCGCGGTGCAGGAAGCGCTGGGCGCGGCGCTCGAAGGCCGCACCGCCGTGGTGATCGCGCACCGGCTTTCCACGATCCGCGCCGCCGATGCCATCCTGGTGGTCGAGGACGGCACGATCGTGGAACGCGGGACGCACAACGAACTCCTCGCCGCGGAGGGGCGCTACGCAGAGCTCTACCGGACCCAGTTCGCCGAGGCCACCGCGGTGGCCGCTGAGGCGGTGCCGGAACTCTAGCTCTTCCGGGGCGCCTTCGCGGCGAGGGCCGGCAGAACATGGTCCGTAAGCAGCGGAGCCAGGTCGTCCGGCAGACCGGCGGCCAGGTCCAGCCAGCGGATTTCGGCGATCTCCGCCGACGGGTGCGCGGTCCAGCTGCCTGCAGCATTAACTAACGTGGGCGCGGTGAACACCGTGGCCTCGATCTGCGTGGCGGCCTCGTTGGCGGCCTCGGCCAGCCAACGTCCGAAGGGTTCGAGGTCCTCGGGCGCCACTATGATGCCGACTTCCTCCTCGAGTTCCCGGGACGCCGCCTGTGCCGCGGATTCACCGGCTTCGGGTTTGCCGCCCGGATGCATGAACTTGTCAGTGCCGCGCTTGCGGACGGTGAGGAGGCGTCCGGCGTCGTCAAAGACGCAGACGGCGGACACCACGATGCGGGGATTCACGGCCGCTCGGTGCAGCACGGATTCGAGCAGCAGATCCTTGGCTGGACCCGTGACATCCCAGCGGTAGCGGAAGTCATCCGGACCGAGCTTGGTGTACCCGACCCGGTACGTGTCGGGATCGCACCAATGCTGGTCCCGGTTGTCCTGCCCGCCGAAGCCGATGCGGTGGAAAGGGTGGCCGTCGGGGAAGAACATGTCCATCGTCGCTGGTGTTGCCGAGGGCTTGAGCAGATACTCGCGGCTTGCCGGGCCGGTAAAGGGTGCACCGCCGGCCGGGTTCCACTGCACGGTGCCTTCTTCGCGGAAGCGGAGGCCGCCGTCGTCGGTTTCGGTGAAACGGACGACGCCGTTAAAGGTGCCGCGGCTGCCGGTGGCCCGGTCCAGCATGGTGCGGTCCACGCTCCAGTTGCCCAGCAGGTAGGCGCGCAGTTCAAAGCGCGGCTCAGCGGGCTGGTCAGGTTCCGGGCCGGCGCCCGGCGTCTGGGAGTCCAAGTGCCCTCGATTGGAATCGAACCAACGACACCGGCTTTAGGAGAGCCGTGCTCTATCCACTGAGCTACGAGGGCGGGCGAACAGGCGGGCGGCCTTCGGCCGGCCCGTCGGGACACGGATACAAGCATACAAGGTGGGGGCGCGTACTACGCTCTTGGCATGACAGCCTCTGCCCCGACGGTTTTCCGGGAGCTCATCTACATCCCCGACGTGGCCTCCGCCCGGTTTTATCTCGGCGCGCTCGCGAAATTGAGCGTGCTGCAGTATTTCGTCGCCGAGGCGGCGGTGATAGGCGCCTGGGCGGGCCGGGAGCCGTACAGCCGGCGCACCGGCTACATCAGCGATCTCGGCGCCCTTGGCTGCGGCGAATTCTCCGGCCGCGACGTCTGCTCGCCGGCGCACCTGCTGATGAATGCCTCGTTCGTGGTGCAGGGGATCGGCATGATGGTCGGGGCGCTGCTGCTCAGCTCGGCCGTGATCGGTGTTGCCGCCCGGGCCGGAACCAGGCTCGCCGTGGCCCCGGGCCGGCGGTCGCCGTCGGCCGCGGCGTTTGGCGCCCGTTCGCTCAGCATCACCGCGGGCGCCGGAACCGTGATCGTGGGACTGGTGCCGGAAGACGCCGGCTCCGGCTGGCACGTGGCCGGAGCGCTCATGTACTTCGCCGCGGGAGGTCTGGCCCTCCTGCTGGTCGGCTGGCTCTGGCGCAAACAGACACCGCTGGGCTGGTTCATCCTTGCCTGCGGCGCGGTCGCCCTGGCCGCGCTCATCGCCGGCGGAGCGACCGGGATGCGGGTTCCGGAACCCGGCACGCTGGAACGGCTGATGGGGTATCCCATCACGATTGGCACGGCGGCACTGGGACTGGTCGTCGCGCAGCGCGTCCGGCAGGAGCTCGTTGTGCGGAAGCGTGCGCGCGTGCAGGGGAGTTCTCCCCATCCCGCCGGTCGCGCCTAGCCAGTAGGGTGAGCGCACGGTCTGAACTATTTGGGGGAATCGTGCTGCAAAGTATTGGGGATCCTGATCTCAACATTTTTGAGATCAGCGGGCTGGCCTGGGCGGTCGCCGTTGACAGGGCGCTGAGGGCACTTGCCGCCGAACCGGAGATCGACTTTGCCGCCTACCAGCAGTCCTCAACCGCCCTGGCGCTGGGCTCGCTGGAGCCGGCGGACACTCGGCGACTCGACGCGGAACTTCGCGAGGCAGGCATTGTCGGCCCGGACGGCACGATGCCGGAGCAATGGCTGCTGGCGGTGCTGATTGCCGTAAGTGCCCCGATCCGGGTCACTGTCGTGGCCCGAACCGGGGAGCACTCCGCGCACACCCACCTGGGCCTGGCTGGCGGGCACGGAATCGCCGTCTCCTACCGGCGGCGGATCCGGACCACGGACGCGGGCACGGCCGTGACCGGGATCCAGGACGTCGTCGAGGTGGCCCTGTTCGAGGAGCGGCACGCCTGGTCCGCCGTGCGACGGATTCTTCCGGGCTTCACGGAGCTCCAGGCCGGCCCAGGCAGCGCCCGCGGCCTGGACGTCACCCGAGGCCTGGACGGCACCCGCACGCCGGTCAGCCCGCAGCAGCTTCAGGCCGTTGGCAGCGCCGAGCTGCAGCAGGACGTGAAGGACGCCGTCCTGGCCCCGCGCTGCACCGTGCACCTGGACGTGGTGGCGGCTCCGCCCGGGACCGCGCCTGCCTTCCGCGCCGCGGATCTCTGGCACCTGTCGGAAAAGCTCTATTCGGTGCGGACCAGCGGCGACGACGGCGGCCGTTCCCTCGTGATGGTGGATGTTCCGCCGGGGGATGTGGCCAGGGAACTGTTCTGGCGGCTGCTCGGAGCGCGCGAGTTCCTCGCCGGTTCCGCGGGTCAGGCGGCGCAACGATGAGCCTGCACGGAATGGATGTGGAGTCCGGACGCCGGCTCAGCGAAGAACTGGACCGGGCCGGCGAGCGGCTGCTGGCGCTGAGCGCCAGCCTGACCCCCGCCATTGCCGCCGCCCCCTGGGCCGGCCAAGACGGCCAGCGGTTCAAGGATGAATGGGCCGGGCACCGGCAGCGGCTGACCGGGGCGGGAAACGCGCTCAAGGCGGCGTCGGGCGCAGTGCGGCGCAACGTCGAAGAGCAGCTCGAAGCCAGCAACCACGGCGCCGGGCCGGCGGCCTTTCCGGCGGCCTTTCCGGCGACGGGTCCGGCGGCGGGTCCGGCGATGCGGGCGGTGCCGGCGGCGGCTCCCTTTTCCACCGACTGGGACTCGACCGGCTGGCGGGCGGCGTTGCCGACACGGCAGGGGATCTCTGGAACCAGGGCGGCAAGGTCCTCAGCACGGTGGGAGCCGCGAGCGACTTCGGCTGGAACTGGCTCCAGGACGGCGCGCCCCTGCCGGTCAGGAACCTGATGGATGCCCAGTCCAACGTGCTGGACCAAGTCGGCCACTATGGAGACATGGGAATGCGGTGGCTGAGCACCGGCGAGCCCCCTTCGCTCACCGAACTCGCATCGAACGGCGTCCTGCTCAGGGCCGGAGTCCTCTCCCTGGCCGCCACCGCGCTGAGCGTGGGTACCTACAACCCGCATCTGCTCGACGATGGTCGGCCGGTGGCTGGCGAGCCGCTCCCGGTTCCGGTCGGAGAACCGGCCGGGACGGACAAGGACGGCCGATTCAACACCCCGGTGCCCTCGACCATCAGTGCGATCCTGCAGACCACCAATGCCGCCTACGGTGACGAAGGCAAACCTGCGACACCCGACGCTGCGGTCCGCATCACCACGATCCACAAGCCCGGGGAACCGGACGCCTACATCGTGAGCATCCCCGGAACCACCCGTTGGTACCCAGACGGCGCTGCCAACGCCACCGACCTGACGGGCAACCTGGAGCTGGCCGGCGGCAACTTGTCCACGGCGTCCCAGGCGGTCCGCCTGGCCATGGAAAACGCAGGTATCCCGGACGGGGCGCCCGTGATGCTGTCCGGCCATTCGCAGGGCGGCATGATTGCCGCCGCCCTGGCGTCGGACAATTCGTTCACCAACCGGTTCAATGTGACGAACGTCGTGACATTTGGCTCCCCGGTGGACTCTGCGCCGATACCGGCCCGCATCGACGTTCTTGCATTGCAGCACGCGGGTGATCCAGTCCCCAAAGTCGACCTCGGGGACCTCACGGTGGGACAGGACGGAAGTGTTTCGGCCAGCCAGGACAACGGCGCGGTCAAGGTCACACTGCCCAACCCCGCCGTGGCGCCCGGCGTTGCCGGGATCGGCTACCACGACGGCGGCGAGTACGTGACGTCCACCGGCAGCCTTGAGCACCAGGGACCGATCGCCGACTACGCTCAAAGGGAGTCGACCCAGCAGTTCCTGACCACGGACCCCGGCCAGGTCAGCTCCACCGTTTCGAGCATCTCGCGCAAGCAATGAGCGTGAGCAGCCCGACGCCGAACCATAGCGGAAGTTATCGATGAAGAAGCTATTCCACCCCATTGCAGGAGCACTGATCATGGGCATTCTCGCGGCAACACTGGCGGCCTGCGGCCTGGGCGGACCCTCCGAGCCGGATCAGCTGGAGGCCGCCCTGCAGAAAGCCGGAAAGTCCGTCCCGGGCGTGACCGCCGTCCAGGCCGACGCCAACCTCAACACCTCCGGCAAATTCATCACGGTGAAACTGGTCGGTGAAAGTGCGGACAAGGCAGCGCTCACCCAGACGTTGGAACAGGCCATGCCGGCCCTGCTGGACAGCCTCAAGGACGTGGAAGGCGGCACCCTCGGGGTTAGCATTTTTTCGCCCGACGACGCCGTCCATGCCGGCCCCGCCGATCTCGGATACAGCGGCTCAAGCTCGCTGTCGAGTATTCGCGAATACTTCGCCCGGTAATTACGGAATTGCCGCGCCCGCGCAACTGTGGGGCTTTCGGCGATTCTGTGTCGCTGGGGTGTCTTATGTCTCATATATACGGCTACTTGCACTATCATGAGGGCATTCGCCGGAATGTTCCGGTGCCTCGTGCGGGAGAACGGGTCCAGCGCACGCCGAATTGCCGACTTTGTAGTCTGTGGGGGCACATGTCTGATCAGCTGGTTGCGCCGCGCCTGGCAGCGACTTCTTTCGGCGACCCCACCAGTGTCCCTTCGCGGCTGGCCTCTGTCCGTCGGATTGCCATCCGATGACAGTCGAAGCCCCCGTTGCCCCGGACGGGCAAATCCCCGAGGAACCGCCGGCAGTCATTGACGCACCCGACGCCGGGACGCCGTCCTCGTCCGGGTCCCGGACAGAGCTCGGCCTGGCGGACTTGGGGCTGGCCGAGCCGGTCATTCCCGCGACGGAAGCCTCCGCGGAGCCCGTCATCGGCGTCCGGCTGCTCGAGGACGGCATCATTGAAGTCGCGCTCCCGCCGAACCAAGAGATCGAGGGTCCGGAAGCGCGGGTGGCCGGTGAAACAGTCCGGATGCTCGCCGGCGGCGAGAGGGTTCCGGTGCTGCTGGTCATCTCCGGCGTCGTCGGCGTCAGCGTGGAAGCGCGCCAGGTCTACGCCGGTTCCATCGCGGCGTCGGCGTTCGCACTGGTGGGCGAGAGCCCCGTGGACCGTGTCATTGCGCATTACCTGCTGCGCTCAAGAACCGAAACGATCCCGGCGGAGTTCTTCCTTTCGCGGATAGAAGCCCTCAAGTGGTTAAGGCCTTATACGAGTGAAAAGTGATGTTCCAGACCCCCGGCTCCATGCGCTCGTGGAGGGCATTGTCCGGATTGCCAGCGGAGACCTAAGTACCCGGATCCCTCATTCCGGTGCGCGCGACGACGTCGCCGCCGTCATCGCGGGCATCAACCTGATGGCCGATGACCTGCAGACCATTTACCAGGAGCTCGAGGAGCGGGTCGAGAGCCGGACCGCCATGTTGCGCCAGGCCCAGGTTGAGCTCGAGCGGATGGCGCTGACCGATCCGTTGACCCAGCTGGCCAACCGGACGGCGCTGAACTCGGTGCTCAGCCACGCGCTGGCGGAGACGTCCCGCGGCGAGATGCCGCCTGCCCTGCTGATTCTTGACCTTGATTCCTTCAAGGGCATCAATGACACGCTAGGACACAGCGCGGGGGACGATGTCCTGCGCGTGATTGCCCGGCGTCTCCAGGACGCGGTCCGGGTCACCGATACCGTGGCGAGGCTGGGCGGGGACGAATTCGCCGTCATGCTGCCTAAATCCAACCTCGTACGGGCCCGGCGGGTAGCCAACCGGATCCTGAAAGCGCTCAGTGAGAGCCTGGAGATCGGCGACCTGCGGGTCACCTGCGGCACCAGCATTGGCGTCCGCGTCGCCGAACCGGGCCAGTCCGCCGATGACCTGGTGATGGAAGCCGACACAGCCATGTACGCCGCGAAGGCGCAGCCGCACAGCGGGATCAAGGTCTTCGAACCGGCGCTGTTGTACGCCCGCAGGCTGCAGAGCCTGATGGTCACGGAGATGCGCGAGGCGATCCTTGAGGATCAGCTGACGCTGCATTACCAGCCGGTGGTGGAGCTCGCCACCGGGCGGATCGAGGGCGTCGAGGCGCTGGTCCGCTGGAACCACCCGGAGCGCGGGCTCCTGATGCCGGACCAGTTCATTCCGCTGGCGGAGGAGACTGGGATGATCGTGGAGCTGGGGCACTGGGTGCTGCGCAACGCGGTCCGGCAGCTCCGGGACTGGCAGGACCGGCTGGCGCTGGACAGCGAGTTCTCCGTCCGGGTCAACATCTCCACCACCGAGCTGCAGAACCTCGAGCTCATCGAACACGTCCAGGACATCCTCCGCGAGACGGGTGTGGATGCCGCGAACCTCATCATCGAACTGACCGAGTCCATGGCCGTGACCGGCGGCGACGTGGACAAGTACTCCCTGAGCGGGTTGCGGCAGCTGGGGGTACAGCTCGAAATCGACGACTTCGGCACCGGCTACTCCTCCATCAGCTACCTGCGCAAGCTGCCCGTGAATGTGGTCAAGATCGACAAGAGCCTGATCGACGGGCTCGGGACGGATGCGGAACAGGGCGGCTTTGTCGAAGCTGTGCTGCATCTGATCCATGCGTGCGGGCTCAAGGCCGTGGCGGAGGGGATTGAGACGGCCGAGCAGGCCGAGGAGTTGGTGCGGCTGGGTTGCGCCAGCGGCCAGGGCTACTACTTCGGGCGCCCGGCGCCCGCCGAGGCCGTTGAGGCGCTCATCAGCCAGGACAGCTCGGTTTCGCAGTAGCCACGCAGCGGCGCGGGCGTGCCGGAGTGGCGCGGGCTTGCCGAAGTGGCGAACGACGGCGGCTGGACGGCTGGCTTGTTGACTGGCATGACAAAGGGCGGAAGTTGGAGGTGAATCCGACTCCCGCCCTTTGCGGTTTGCTGACTTGTCTACTTGCGGATGGTGTCCGGCCAGTAGCCAACTGCCACTACGGAGCCCTGTCCCGAGTTGCTGCCGCTGGCTGAGACAGCGGCAGTGGCGGACAGGCCTGCAGCCGCCAAAGCGCCAGCGACGAGGAGTGTAGCAAGGGTTTTCTTCATGTAGGACTCCTGTTACGTGAGAGGCTGATGTGACTCATGTGGTACAGCTTCAGTATATGCGGTAAGAACACGCCAAGGGATAACGATTTCTCCGATTTAGTGAAACCTTGTGATATTCGCGCGTAACTCTTGCGCTTTTACAACGGCGGTGGCTCGCGTGTGCTGTCCGGCTTCGGCTCTCCCGGAACCGATAATTGACCCATGCGACAACAATCAGTCTCGCCGGCGTACGCCGCGGCCGAGCTCCGAGCGCGGGAGCATCGGGGCAACCATGATTTCTCCGAGGCAGCAAAGAGCGCGGGTGTCGCCGCCGACATCGCGTTGAGTGAAGGCGATATTGAATCATGGCGGGCGATGACCTATTTCAGGGCAGAGAGCTACCTGTCGGACGCCAACTTCGAAGCATGCGCTGAGGCTGCCTCGACAATCGTGATGGAGTCCCATACGATCTCCTCGCAGCTGCGGGCGCAGGTCCACGTTCTTGTCGCCAAAGCGCACCAGGGTTCTGGCCTGCTGGAGTCAGCGGCCGCCGAAGCACGGGCGGCTGTTGAACTAACGATCGACGAAGCTGACATCGATTTCAACGTCAAGGCACGGCAGGCCCTAATAGCTGCCCTCGCAGACTCCGGCAAGCTGGAAGAGGCGTGGTCCGAAAGTAAGGGTCTCGCCGCTGTCATCTCCGATGAAGTGGATGAACAACTCGCGGGCAAGGCCTACTGGGTGATTGGCAACGTGGCGTTTCTTTGCGACAACGTAGAGGAGGGCTTGCGCTACCACGAGCTTGCCGCCGCAACTTTTTCGCCGTCCCGGGACCTGGATGTCTGGGCGAAATTCAACAAGGCGTCCGCTGCGATGCGCCTCGCTGCAAATGTCGCCGACCCCGATACTCTGCGGTGCATCGAGCGGGCCGAGTTAGCCACTGACGTCATCGGCGGTAGCGATAACGATTTGCTGCTGTTGCGCCGCAACCGCGCTCATTGGAGTTACCTGGCTGGTGATGCAAAGTCCGCAGTCGACATTCTCGAAGAAATCTGCGAAACCGGGTCAACCACACCGCAAAATACGGGAGATGCCTGCCTTCTTCTTGGGCGGGCATACCTCGCGACGGGCGACAGGATGGCAGCGCGGCGCGCGCTCGCAGAGGCGGCCGCCCACTTCGCAAGTGCCGGGGCTCCTGACCGTGCCCAGCAGACCCGTGACTTCCTCAAAGCCGAGCTGGGCCGGGCCTCGTTGTGGTCATGGCTGCTCCGAGTCACGGGTTTCGACCGCAGCTAAGCCCGCTTCTGGATATGCCCCTCCCTGGCGTCGTGCAGTGGACATATAGGGAATATGCTCGTCGGTCGCGGCGAAGAGTGGGCATGTCCCGAGGTCCCAACGCTCTTGGTCCGGCGGGCAGGGTAAGCATGCCCCTCGCCGGCGTCGTGCAGTGGGCATATAGGGAATATACTCGTCGGTCGCGGCCGAGAGTGGGCATGTCCATCGGGGGCCGCGGAGCGGGAAGGCCGTGGATACCCGGCCAAGGATCCAGAAAGGCTAGGCCTGAGCGGAACCCGAAGCACGAGCCCGCGCGAAGGAGTTCTTCCGGCCCAGGAACACTGCCGCGGCGCCGACCACAAGGCTCAGCACAAGAAGTACCCAGCCAGCAACGGTGAGTCCCGACGCCAAAGCAACCTGGCCGCCGTCGAGCGTGTCAGCGGCCATCATGGCGTCAATTGCCGCGTTTCCCCACAGCCGCACACCCGCGAACAGCAGCGGCACTGCCCACAGCGCCCAACGGAGCGGTTTCCGAGCCACGTTCGTGCCGATCAGCAGCAACCAGGTGAATCCGAAGATCAGCGGAAACAGTGTCCCTGCCGTCTTGTGCACATAGTTGAGCTGTCCGCGGGCGTCCCCGTCCATGGCCGAGCGCAGCTGCTCCACAAAGCCCCGGTCAAAGCCGCCGAGCAGCGAGTCGGGCATCGGTAGGCCGCCGCTGAGCTGGGTGAGCTGGTTCAGGGTCAGCAGGTGGACGTACCAGAACAGGAACAGGCTCGCCACGACGCCCGCAATCAGGATCAGGCTGCTATTGCTCTGGGCCTTCTGTGGGGTCCGGGTGGTGCTGGGATTGATCACCGCGGGCAGATGGTGCTGGGGGACGGCCGCGCTCGCGCCGTGCTTCTTGATCCGCTGGGCGGGTGTCTTGGCCATGGCTCCATTATCGCCCCTCGCCGGCGCCACACCGGCCGGTCGCAGGCAGGGCTACCGTCAACCCGGTCTGCCTGTTCAGCACCTCCGGGCGCCCGATAGGCTGAACGCGTGAGCGAATCAGGCAGCAACGAACTTGTCAGGCACCGGCTCGGCCGGCACAGCACCGCGGAACTCAGCCCCGAACTGGACGACTACCAGCTCGCCGAGGCCTTGGTGCGGGAGGCCGGCAATCTGGCGCTGCTGATGCGGCAGGCAGGACTGGAGGGGCAGCGGAAAACGTCCGTCTCCGACGTCGTGACCGCCGCGGACCACGCCGCGGAAGCCTACGTGCTCGAACAGCTGCAGCGCTGCCGGCCCGACGACGGCGTCCTCGGCGAAGAAGGTGCCTCCGAGCGGGGCAGCAGCGGCCGGACCTGGGTGGTCGACCCGGTCGACGGAACCTACAACTTCCTGCACGGCTCAAGCTACTGGTGCTCCGCGATCGCGCTCAAGGATTCCTCCGGCCCACTGCTCGGCGCCATCTTCCAGCCGGAGGAAGACAAGCTCTGGCTCGGCGGCACCGCCCGGAAGGCAACCCTCAACGGTGAGGCGCTGACGAGTTTTCGGCCCCGCGACGCAGGTGGCATGGGCCGCGCGGAGACGCCGCTCGCCGAGCTTGGCGCCGCCACCTACATCCATCCCACCTGGCTGGCCGACCCGATGTGCGCCATGCCGTGGCACGCCGCGGCAACCTCGGCGGCGGCGCTGCGGATGTTCGGTTCGGGTTCGTGCGACCTCGGCCGGGTGGCCGACGGCGAACTGGACTGCTGGTTCCAGCACAGCTCCCCGGAGTGGGACTGGCTGCCGGGCCAGGCGATCGTGCTGGCCGCCGGCGGCGCCACCGACGTCGTGCGCGTCAACGGACTTGAGTGGTTCGTGGCCGGAGGCACGACGGCGGTGCGGCAGCTGCGGGCGGCGCTCGAGTCAGGCTCCGTCGGGTAGGGCGCACCGGCGCACGCTCGGCCGGAAGGGACGTGCCCACTCCCGATAACACACGATGGACATGCTCAATCGGGACGTCGGTGAGGAATGGACATGCTCATTCCTCGCGTTCAGGCATGGACACAATGGGCATATGTCCACTGCTGGGCGCAGGCAGGGGGCATGTCCCTCGGTGGACCAGGCGACGGGGACCGTGCCGGCGGCGGCGGAGGGGCATGCCCATTCCTGACGGCGCCGGCGGGGCCTGCTCGATCCTGACACCTGCGGCAGAGGGACATGCTCAATCGGGACGTCGGTGAGGACTGGACATGCTCAATCGGGACGTCGGTGAGGAATGGACATGCTCATACCGGGACGTAGGTGAGGAATGGACATGCTCATTCCTCAGCTTCACGCAGGGACACAATGGGCATATGTCCATTACTGGGCGCAGGCGAGGGGCATGCCCGGCGCAGGAGGAGCCGCGGACGGTGCCGTCAGTGGCACCGCCTAGACTTGTTAACACCATGGATATGTTGTTTGACCCCTACGCCGACGGACCCTTCCAAGCTGCCTCGCATCCGGCCGCGCCGGCCAAAGCGTCCGGAAACCCGGGGACCGGAACCGGAATGCCGGACCTGAGGTCACCCGCTTTCGGGGCCCACGGCGGAAGCGGCGCTGGTAACGGTGAGGACTCGGACCGCCCCCAGCTGCCGAACGCGGAAGAGCTGCTGCAGGGACTGAACCCGCAGCAGGAGGAAGCAGTCAAACACGCGGGGAGCGCGCTGCTGATCGTCGCCGGCGCAGGTTCCGGCAAGACCCGTGTGCTCAGCAACCGCATCGCCTACCTGATCGCCACCCGGCGGGCGCACCACGGGGAGATCCTGGCCATCACCTTCACCAACAAGGCAGCCGCGGAGATGCGCGAGCGGATCGAGCTCCTGGTCGGCGGCCGGGCCAAGACCATGTGGATCTCCACCTTCCACTCCTCCTGCGTCCGGATCCTGCGGCGCGAAGCGGCCAACGTCGGCCTGAACTCCAACTTCTCCATCTACGACTCCGCAGATTCGCTCCGCCTGATTACGCTCGTGGCCAAGAACCTGGACCTGGATCCCAAGCGCTTCGCGCCCAAGGCCATCCAGCACAAGATCTCCGCGCTCAAGAACGAGCTGATCGACGCGGACAGCTACGCCTCCAGCGCGAGCTACAGCGACCCCTTCGAACAGGCCGTCGCCGAAGTCTTCAAGGGCTACACGCAGCGCCTGCGCCAGGCCAACGCGATGGACTTCGATGACCTGATCGCCGAAACCGTCTACATGTTCCGGGCCTTCCCGGCGCTCGCCGACTCTTACCGGCGCCGCTTCCGGCACGTGCTCGTGGACGAGTACCAGGACACCAACCACGCCCAGTACGCCCTGGTGCGCGAGATCGTCGGCGAGGGCCCCGGCGCGGCCGAACTCACGGTCGTCGGCGACTCGGACCAGTCCATCTACGCCTTCCGCGGCGCGGACATCCGCAACATCGTGGAGTTCGAGAAGGACTACCCGGACGCCCGGACTATCAAGCTCGAACAGAACTACCGCTCCACCCAGACCATCCTCAGCGCCGCCAACTCGGTCATCTCCCGGAACCCCAACCGGCCGGAGAAACGGCTCTGGACGGCCGAGGGCGACGGCGAAAAGATCGTCGGCTACGTGGGCGAGAACGAGCACGACGAGGCCCAGTTCATCGCCAAGGAAATCGACCGGCTGCAGGACGAGGGCAACCTCCGCCCCGGCGACGTCGCGATCTTCTACCGCACCAACGCCCAGTCCCGGTCCATCGAAGACGTCCTGGTGCGCGTTGGGCTGCCCTACAAGGTGGTCGGCGGCACCCGCTTCTACGAGCGAAAGGAAATCAAGGACGCCCTCGCCTACTTGCGCGTTTTGGTAAACCCCGACGACGACGTCAACCTGCGCCGCATCCTCAACGAGCCCAAGCGCGGCATCGGCGACCGGGCCGAGGGCGCCGTGGCATCGCTGGCGCAGCGCGACCGGACCTCCTTCATGGCCGCCGCCCGCCGCGCCGAGGAAGCACCCGGCATGGCCACCCGCTCCGTGAACGCCGTGCTGGGCTTCGTGAAGCTCCTCGACGACCTGGCCGAGGTGGCCTCCGGCTCCGGTGCCGCCGCTGCCCTGGAAGCCGTCCTTGAGCAGACCGGCTACCTCGCCACCCTTCGCTCCAGCACCGACCCGCAGGACGAATCCCGGGTGGAGAACCTCGCCGAGCTCGTCGCCGTCGTCCGCGAATACGAGCGCGACAACCCGGAAGGGTCCCTCGGCGCCTTCCTGGAGCAGGTCTCCCTCGTGGCCGACGCCGACCAGATCCCGGACGCCCCCGGGGCGGACATTGACGCCGCGGTCGCCGAAGCCAAGCGGCTCGGCGTCGTCACCCTGATGACCTTGCACACCGCCAAGGGCCTTGAGTTCCCGGTGGTGTTCCTGACCGGCATGGAACACGGACTGTTCCCGCACCAGCGCTCCGCCACCGACCCCAAGGAACTGGCCGAGGAACGCCGGCTCGCCTACGTGGGCCTGACCCGGGCCCGGAAACGGCTCTACCTGACCCGCTCCGAGGTCCGCAGCATGTGGGGACAGAGCCAGTACAACCCCGCCAGCCAGTTTATCGAGGAAATCCCGGCCGAGCTGGTCGAGTGGAAGCGGGAAGGCTCCACCCGCCAGGCCAGCAGCTGGGGGAGCGGCGGATCGATCGGTTCCAGCCGCTACGGCGGGTCCTTCTGGGGCGCCGGCACCGCCCGGGGCTCCGGCGCGGACTCCGCCGCAGGCTTCAACGCGGACGTGCCCGCGGCCATCGCCAAGAACCGGGTGCAGCCGCAGAAAGAGATCGTCGCCGTCAGCGTGGGGGACAAGGTCAACCACACCAGCTTCGGCAACGGCACCGTACTGGCCGTCGAGGGCGCGGGGGACAAGACCGTCGCGAAGGTGAAGTTCGGCGTCGGCGAGAAGCGGCTCCTGCTGCGGTACGCCCCGCTCACCAAGATCGACGCGTGACCGGGGCTCTCAGCCGCCCCGCGGATCCACCGGTAACCGCGCGCCGACAGGCATAATGGAGCGCATGCGACGGACATCTTTGGGGATCCTGGCCGCCTTCCTGGCACTGGCGGCCACGGCGTGCACCGTCACGCAGAAGGACCCGGACTACGTCCCGCCGGCCCCGCTGCCCGCCCTGGAGCAGCTCAAGCAGGCACCCCTGACGGACCCGGCGACATTGGGAGCCGGCCAGGACTCCCTGAGCTTCGTCACCGCGGACCGCAACATCGTTTGTTCACTGACCTCGGCCCGGGGCGAGCACGTCAACCTGCCCTATGAACAGAACGGCTTCGGCGGCAGCGGGAACGGCAAGTTCGCGACCGTGCCGGTGGCCCACTGTGAGCTCGGCGCCTACCCGAAGCCGTCCGCCAAGGACATCCGCGACGACTGCGCCGGCACCGGACTCGGCTACCTGGGCGGCACGGCCCTGCTGACCCCGGCCAAGGCGGTTTACGGGGAGTGCCGCTCCGGCGTCACACAGCAGGAAACCGAATTCGGCCCCAAAGGCACCCGCAACGGTCCGATCTCGCAGCTTCCCGTCCTCGAGGATGGGAAGAACGTCGAGCGCAACGGCCTCCGCTGCTCCGCCTACAACGGCGGTGTAGCCTGCGGAAACGTCTCCGCCGGCGTCGCCTTCTTCGTTGCGCGCGACCGTTACGAGCTGATCTTGCCGGCCCCCAAGGCGGCCTCCGCGGCGCCGTCGGAGGCCCCAAAAACCCCGTAATCTAGCGGTTTTTCTACGCTCAATAGAATAGTGTCCTTACTCACATAACAGGTAGTCTGGGTCGGGCTGGTCCAAACGAAGGACTAGAGTTCGAAAGAGGAGCATTGCGCCGTGTGGCTCGTTTCCAAGCTTGTCGCAGGGTGCGTTTATTCCGCAGCCCGGTAACCGCGAGTACGTGGGGTCCGGCTGTACAGAAACTACTTCGACGTAGAAGGACACTAAACCGTGGACCTGTTTGAATATCAGGCGCGCGATATGTTCGAGGCGCACGGTGTACCCGTGCTTGCTGGCATCGTGGCGCACACCCCTGAAGAAGCAAAGGCAGCTGCCGAGAAGATCGGCGGCGTAACTGTCGTCAAGGCACAGGTTAAGGTCGGTGGCCGCGGCAAGGCCGGCGGCGTTAAGGTCGCCAAGACTGCCGATGAGGCACTCGAGCACGCCACCAACATCCTCGGGATGGACATCAAGGGCCACACCGTCAACAAGGTGATGATCGCCCAGGGTGCCGACATCGCCGAGGAATACTACTTCTCCGTCCTGCTGGACCGGGCCAACCGCAACTACCTGGCCATGTGCTCGGTTGAAGGCGGCATGGAAATCGAGCAGCTCGCCGTCGAGCGCCCGGAAGCCCTGGCCAAGATCGCGATCGACCCGGCCGTCGGCATCGACCAGGCCAAGGCCGACGAGATCGTCGCCGCCGCGGGCTTCGCCGAGGAACTGCGCGGCAAGGTCGCCGCCGTGATCCTCAAGCTCTGGGACGTGTTCAAGAAGGAAGACGCCACCCTCGTGGAGGTCAACCCGCTGGTCAAGACCGGCGCTGGCGACATCGTTGCCCTGGACGGCAAGGTCACCCTCGACGAGAACGCCGACTTCCGCCACCCGAAGCACTCCGCCCTTGAAGACAAGGACGCTGCGGACCCGCTCGAGGCCAAGGCCAAGGCGCAGGACCTCAACTACGTCAAGCTCGACGGCGAGGTGGGCATCATCGGTAACGGTGCCGGCCTGGTCATGTCCACGCTCGACGTCGTCGCCTACGCCGGCGAGAACCACGGCAACGTCAAGCCCGCCAACTTCCTGGACATTGGCGGTGGAGCTTCCGCCGAGGTCATGGCTGCGGGCCTCGACGTCATCCTGGGTGACGAGCAGGTCAAGTCCGTCTTCGTCAACGTCTTCGGCGGAATCACCGCCTGTGACGCTGTCGCCAAGGGCATCGTCGGCGCACTGGCCGAGCTGGGCCACTCCGCGAACAAGCCGCTGGTCGTCCGCCTCGACGGCAACAACGTCGAGGAAGGCCGCCGCATCCTGGCCGAGGCCAACCACCCGCTGGTTACCCTGGCCGCAACCATGGACGAGGGCGCCGACAAGGCTGCCGAGCTCGCCAACGCAGCTAAGTAAAGGGACACGACTATGTCTATTTATCTGAACAAGGACTCCAAGGTCATCGTCCAGGGCATCACCGGCGGCGAAGGCACCAAGCACACCGCCCTGATGCTCAAGGCCGGCACCAAGATTGTCGGCGGCGTCAACGCCCGCAAGGCCGGCACCACGGTCCTGCACGGCGATAACGAGATCACCGTCTTCGGCACCGTCAAGGAAGCCATGGCCGAGACCGGCGCCGACGTCTCCATCGTCTTCGTGCCGCCGGCGTTCACCAAGGACGCTGTCGTCGAAGCCATCGAGGCCGGCATCGGCCTGGTCGTCGTCATCACCGAAGGCGTGCCGGTCCAGGACTCCGCCGAATTCTGGGCGCTGGCCCAGTCCAAGGTCGACGCCGACGGCAAGCAGGTCACCCGAATCATCGGACCGAACTGCCCCGGCATCATCACCCCGGGCGAGGCCCTGGTCGGCATCACCCCGGCCAACATCACGGGCAAGGGCCCCATCGGCCTGGTCTCCAAGTCGGGCACCCTGACCTACCAGATGATGTACGAACTGCGTGACCTGGGCTTCTCCACCGCCATCGGCATCGGCGGCGACCCGGTCATCGGCACCACCCACATCGACGCCCTCGAAGCTTTCGAAGCTGACCCGGAAACCAAGGCGATCGTCATGATCGGCGAAATCGGCGGCGACGCCGAAGAGCGTGCAGCCGACTACATCAAGGCCCACGTCACCAAGCCGGTCGTCGGCTACGTGGCCGGCTTCACCGCCCCGGAAGGCAAGACCATGGGCCACGCCGGCGCCATCGTGTCCGGCTCCGCGGGCACCGCCCAGGCCAAGAAGGAAGCCCTCGAGGCTGCCGGCGTCAAGGTCGGCAAGACGCCGTCCGAGACCGCCAAGCTGCTGCGCGAAGTTTACGCGGCACTCTAGGCACCAGCACCAAGGCAACGCGGGGTCACTTGCGGCCCATTCCACTCGGTGGGATGGGCGCGAAGTGACCCCGCGTTTCTTCGTTGAGGCACGACGGCGGCGAGGACCGCCGCCGTCCGTCTAGTAGTGTTTAGGAAAGGCAAAGTGCGCGCTTGGGTGCGCGCAGGCAGGGGATCACGATGGCAGAAACGCGACGGACGCTGGTCGACGTCGTCGTGGACAAAGTCCTCGAGTACATCCTCAGCGGCCAGATCAAGGCCGACGACGCCCTCCCGCCGGAAGCCGACATCGCCAAGGAGTCAGGGGTCAGCCGCCTGACCGCCCGCGAAGCGATGAAGGTCCTCAAGGCGCAGGACGTTGTCTACGTGAAGCGGGGCCTGGGCACCTTCGTGAATCCGCCCGAGCGCTGGACCGGCCTGGACGCGATCATGCGGGCAGCGTCAAGGGGGGTGGCTTCGGACCAGGTGGCACTGCGCCTGCTTGAGGTCCGCCGGATGGTCGAGACCGGCGCCGCCGAACTCGCGGCCTCACGCCACAGCCAGGCCGACCTCGCCGCCATGACGGAAAGCGTCGAGCTGATGGAGGCCGCGCACCACTCGGGCGACGTCGACGCGCTGACCCTGGCGGATATCTCCTTCCACGACACCGTGCTGCGGGCCTCCGGCAACCCGTTCGTGCCCGCCCTGCTCGGCCAGCTTTCGACGCTGCTGTACGCCATGCGGCGGGAGACCTCGGCGTTCCCGGATGTGCAGCGGCACGCGATCCACCACCACAAACTGGTCCTGGCCGCCATTGCCGCCGGCGAGCCCGGCGCCGCGCGCTCCGCGATGGACGCCCACATCACCCAGACCTTCGAGGACTACGAACGCTACCTCGCGGTCTCCAGCCGCGGCGCCGCCGCCAGCTGACCCGCGCGGACTCGAGCTGACCCGCGCGGACTCGAGCTGACCCGCGGCGCGAGCTGACCCGCGGGCGCTGCGCCGGTTTCGATCCCGCCCGGCTGTTTTACCAATCCTGTTGACGCTGTCCTTTCGTGTGATTAGAATCTCATACAGATATCAGACATCTGATATCTACTATCGACAAACGATCGCCGCCAGCCAAAGGAGTCTTCATGCGCGCGCACGTCCCTTCCCAGGGCACCCTGATCACCGGTGGAGGCCCGCGATGACCTCCCTGACTGCAGCTCCGGCCCTGAGTGAACTGGGCCAGACCACCCTCCGCAAGGTCCGCCGGCGGCTCATGCCGCTGATTGTCCTGCTGTACTTCGTTGCCTATCTGGACCGCAACAACGTCGGCTTCGCCAAACTTGGCATGCAGGGCGACATCGGCCTCACCGAAGCCGCCTACGGTCTCGGCGCCGGCATCTTCTTCCTCGGCTACGCCCTGCTGGAAATCCCCAGCAACGGCGGCATGTACCGCTACGGCGCCCGCAAGTGGATCGCCCGCATCCTGATCAGCTGGGGCATCTTCGCCACCGCCATGTTCCTGGTCAACGGCGAGACCACCTTCTACATCATCCGCTTCCTGCTGGGTGCGGCCGAAGCCGGATTCTTCCCGGCCATCCTGTTCTACCTGACCCTCTGGTTCCCCGCCGCGCAGCGCGTGACCGTCCTGGGCATCTTCATCCTGGCCCAGCCGATCTCCAACGCCCTCGGCGCGCCGGTGTCCGGCATGCTTCTGGGCCTGGAAGGCGTTGCCGGGCTGCACGGCTGGCAGTGGCTGTACATCATTGAAGGCATCCCGGCGATCGTGCTGGGCCTCATCACGCCCTTCGTCATGACCGACCGCCCGGAGCACGCCAAGTGGCTCAAGCCCGAAGAGCGCGACTGGCTCGCCACCACCATGAGCAAGGAACTGGCCGACAAGCAGAAGTCCGGCAACCACAACTTCCTCGCCGGCCTCAAGGACCCCCGCACCCTGGCCTACTCGGCCCTGTACTTCGGCCTGGTCTGTGGCATCTACGGCCTGGGCCTCTGGATGCCGACCATCGTGAAGGCGCTGGGCAAGTTCGACACCGTCCAGGTGGGCTTCATCGTCTTCATCCCGTATGCCATCGCCGCGGTGTTCGTCTACTTCTGGAGCAAGCGCTCGGACCGCACCGGCAACCGGGTCTGGCACGCCAGCGTCAGCATGGTGATTGCCGCCGTCGGCCTGCTCGGCGCCGGCTACCTGCTCCCGGTCAACGCGGTCCTCGCCATGGTCTTCCTGACCCTCGCGGCGATGGGCATCTACTCGGCGATCGCCCCCTTCCTGGCTATGCCGTCCGCGGCGCTGACCGGTGCCGCAGCAGCGGCCGGCCTCGCCATGGTGAACTCGCTCGGCAACCTGGGCGGCTTCGTCGCCCCGTACATTGTCGGCATCCTCAAGGACGCCACGGGCAACAGCCAGAGCGGCCTGACCTTCCTGGCGGCCTGCCTCGCGATCACCGCCGTCGCCACTTATCTCTACGCCCGCAAGCGTCCGGAAGGTGTCTCCGCCCCCCGGGCGACCGCCCCCGCCGCAGCCAGCCATTAGGAACCACTCATGACACAGAGCACTTTCCCCGCCGAACGCACCGTCGTCCTGACCGGCGCCGCCTCCGCCCGCGGCATCGGCCGCGCCACGGCCGACCGGCTGGCCCGCGACGGCTGGTCGATCGCGATCCTGGACATCAACGCCGAGGACGCCAAAGCCGCCGCAGCCGAGATCGGCTCCAACCGGGCCGTCAAGGCGATCGGCGTCGGCGCCGACGTCTCGGACGAGGCCTCGGTGGACCGGGCCATCACCGAGGTCGAGGAGTCGCTTCCGCCCATCGTCGGCCTGGCCAACCTCGCCGGCATCAGCTCGCCGACGCCGTTCATGGAGACTTCCGTCGCCGAATGGGACAAGGTCTTCGCGATCAACATGCGCGGCACCTTCATCGTTTCGCAGCGGGTCCTCAAGGGCATGATCGAACGCCGGCTCGGCCGGATCGTCAGCGTTTCCTCGATCTCCGCGCAACGCGGCGGCGGAACGTTCTCCAAAGTGGCCTACAGCGCCTCGAAGGCCGGAATCCTCGGCTTCACCCGGGCACTGGCCCGCGAAGTCGGAGAGTTCGGCATCACCGTCAACGCGGTGGCCCCGGGCCCGATCGACACCGACATCATGGGCGGCACGCTGAGCGAGGAGCGCAAAGCCGCCATGTCCGAGGGCATCATGATGGGCCGGGTCGGCACCCGCGACGAAGTCGCGGCGCTCATGGCCTTCCTCCTGAGCGAGGACGCCGGCTACATCACGGCCGCCACCTACGACATCAATGGCGGCCTGCAGGTCTCCTGACCTCCCGGCGCCTCTGGAAGTGCCGTGCGGTTCCGGCCGCACKGCACCCGGAAGGATCACAGCATGACCCACGAAACCTACCCCGCCGGCCATCCCACTGCACACCCAAGCGCCCCGGCCGGGCCCGCACCCGCCCCTGAACCCTTGCGCCTGGCCGATGCCCGGCAGCGGATCCGCGACTCCCGCGCCGCAACCGGACGGCGGACCGCAGTGCTCGACGACGACCCGACCGGTTCGCAGTCCGTGCACGGCGTCTCCGTCGTCACCGTGCTCGAGGCAGACGAGTACGCCGCGGCCCTTGCACGGCCGGAGTCGACCTGCTTCATTCTGACCAACACCCGCAGCCTCGACGAGGCCGACGCGGTCGCCCTGAACCAGGCGGCCGGCCGGGCCCTGTTCGAGCTCGAGGAGCGGCTCGGCGCGCCCCTGGACCTGGTCAGTCGGAGCGACTCAACCCTCCGCGGCCATGTCATGGCCGAAATCCGCACCCTTGACGCCGTCCGGCGCGAGGTGACCGGGCGCGGGTTCGACGGCGTTCTGCTGGCGCCGTCCTACTTCGAAGCCGGACGCTTCACCGCCGGGGATGTGCACTGGGCCATGGTGGGCGGGGAACCCGTCCCGGCCGGGGAAACCGAGTTCGCCAAGGACGCGACCTTCGGATACCGGTCCTCCGACCTGAAGGATTTCGTCGCGGAGAAAAGCGGCGGCACCGTCGCGCCGGAGCAGGTGCTCAGCATCAGCCTCGAGGACATCCGCCACGGGGGAGAGGACCGGGTCGCGGAGATCCTGCGCTCGGCCAGCGATCTGCAGCTCATCATCGTCAACGCCACCGAGTTCGCGGACCTGGAAATCGTCGTCCTGGGCCTGCAGCAGGTCCAGCGCGAAGGCAAAGTGTTCCTGCACCGCACCGGTCCGTCCTTTGTCCGCGCGCTCGCAGGGCTCGATCCCAAGCCGACCCTGCAGGCGCAGGACATCTGGCCTGACGGCCGCCCGGCCGGCCATGGGCTCGCCGTCGTCGGTTCCCATGTGGGCCAGACGGCACGCCAGGTCGCTGCGGCGCAGGCCCGGGGCGGCGTGACCGAGGTCGAACTGTCCGTCGCCGAGCTCGTCAATCCGGCGGCGCGCGGTGCGCACATTGCAGACACCGCGGCCCGGGTGGTCAGCGCCCTCGCCGACTCCGACGTCCTGCTCTACACCTCGCGGTCGCTGCTCAAGGGCGCCGACGCTGCCGCCAGCCTGGAGATCGCCCGCAGCGTATCCGCGGCCCTGATCGAGGTGGTCCAGGCCGCCCTTCCCGCCCAGCCCGCCTGGGTGATCGCCAAGGGCGGCATCACCTCGCACGACGTCGCCGTGCGGGGCCTCGGAATCAGGCGGGCCACCGTGCTCGGCCAGCTGTTCCCGGGCATGGTCTCGGTGCTCCGGCCCGACGACGCCGCCCCGGGCGTGCAGGGAATGCCGTACGTCGTTTTTGCGGGCAACGTCGGCGACGAGAACGCGCTCGCCGACACCATTGAACTCTTCCGCGGCGCCACGTCCGCGGCACCAGGAAAGGAAGTAACCCCATGACCAAGGTCGGATGGATCGGGCTGGGCGCGATGGGCGGACCGATGGCGGTCGTCCTTGCCGAAGCCGGACACGAGGTCGCCGCCTTTGACGTTGCCGAAGGCCGGGCGCAGTCGCTGGCAGTTCCCGGCCTGACACCGGCGGCCACGGCCAAGGAGGCGGTGGCCGAGGCCGACGTCGTCGCCCTGATGGTCGCGACGCCGGCCCAGGCCGACGCGGTGCTCTTCGGCGTGGACGACCTCGCTGCGGCCCTGCGCCCGGGCACCGTGGTCCTCCTGATGGCCACCGTCGGTCCAGCCGCGGTGGTGTCGCTGGCTGAGCGGCTGGCGGCGTTCGACGTCGAACTGGTGGACGCCCCGGTTTCCGGCGGTACCAAGCGCGCCGCCACCGGCGAGCTGCTGATGATGGTCAGCGGCTCCGAACGGGCCCTGGCGGTGCTGCGGCCGCTGCTGGACGCGATGGCAAGCTCTGCCCCCGTGGTGGGTGCGAACGTTGGCGACGGTCAGAAGGTGAAGCTCGTCAACCAGCTGCTGTGCGGCGTCCACATCGCCGTGGCCGGGGAGGCCCTGGCCTTCGCCGAGGCCCTGGGCCTGGACCCGAAGCAGACCTGGGAGGTGCTGCGTTCGGGCGCCGCGGCATCGTTCATGTTCGATGACCGGGGCTCCCGGATGGTGGACCCGGACAACACCGAGGTCCGCAGCGCCCTGGACATCTTCGTCAAGGACATGGGGCTTGTGGTCGAGGCGGCGCGGGAAAGCACCTACCCGGCTCCGCTCGCCGCCGCGGCCGAGCAGCTCTACCTCAGCGGCCGGCGTAAGGGGCTCGGCCGGCGGGACGACTCTTCAGTGATCGAGGTGCTGCGCGGGCACTAACGTTGACTGCCGGCGGGCCGGGGGAGTGTTCAGCCCCCGGCCTGGCTGATGGTGAAGGCCGCCAGGAAGCCCACAGCTGCAATGAGGCCCGTCAGGACATGGTGTTCCTCGAAAGCCTCCGGGATCATGGTGTCGGCAAGCATGGCCAGAATCGCGCCGGCGGCGATTGCGGTGATGAAGGCGACCATCTCCGCCGGAGCGTTTTGCAGGCTGGCATAGCCGATCAGCGACGCCAGTCCGGAGATGAGGGCAATGCCTCCCCACACGCCAAAGACGTACCCGGCGCTGCGGCCGGATTTTTTCATCCCCGCTGTGCTGGATAGCCCTTCGGGGACGTTGGAGATGAACACAGCTGCGAGCACGGCCGTGCTGACCGATCCTCCTGAGACGAGACCGAGCCCCAGGACGACGGATTCGGGAATCCCGTCCAGTAAGGCTCCGATGGCGATCGCGGTGCCGCTGCCCGGCTTGTCCTTTTCAGAGGGTTGCTTTCCGCCGGAGCGTTTCCTGTGTTTGGCTCCTCGCCGGGCCAGCAGCGCGTTCGCCCCAACGTAGACCAGTGCTCCGGCAAGGAATCCCGCCACGGTCGGCCAGAGACCGCCGCCCTTTTCGGCTTCATCGACGAGGTCAAACGACAGGGCGGAGATGAGGACTCCGGCCCCAAAAGACATGATGGAGGAGACGACTTTGGGGGCGATCGTCCACTTCCAGGCAATGGCCGAACCCAGAACCAGCGCTGCGCCCGCCACAGTTCCCCATAGCAGGGCCTGCACCCATGTGGGCATCTTGTTCCACCTTCCATTCTTTCCATCACGATGACGCCATGGCCTGCACGGCGCAGCGACCCGGCGCGCCGCAAGGCGACCCAGTCACCACTGAGCGCTGCCGCACCCCGATCATGACAATATAAGCATGCTTTCTAAGTTGCGCCGTCGCCGGTCCCGGCGACGGTATAGCCGGGGGAGCGATCCCGGAAAGGCTTACGGCCGGCGTCCCGCGGGGCGGGGCGGCTATAGGATTCCAGTATGGCAATCAAGGATCCGGCCGCACGCGGCGTCAGCAGGCAGGTCCTCGCCGACCACGTCTACGAAGCGCTTCTCATCGCCTTGATGGACGGCCGGCTCGAAGCCGGCACCCCGGTCAGCATCGACGGGATGGCCCGGGAACTGGACGTCTCGCCGACGCCCGTGCGCGAGGCGCTGGCCCGGCTGGAAGCCACCGGCATGGTGCGCCGGACCGCCCTGCGCGGCTACCGGGTGGCGCCGCTCTTCACCGCGGACGAACTGGCGGACCTGATGGACGCGCGCCTGGTGATCGAACCGGCCAACGCCTTCATGGCCTGCAGCCATGCCGACGCCGACCTCACCGCCCAGCTGGCGCAGGCCATCGACGACCTCAAAGCCGCGCCCCGGGGGCCGTCCTTTTCCGAGTTCCGCGCCTACTGGGAGGCCGACGAACGGTTCCACCGGCTCATCGCGGAGCACGCGGACAACCAGTTCCTGCTCTCCGCGTACAACGCGCTCGGCGGACAGGTGCAGCGCTTCCGCTTCTTCGGCGGCCTCGGCGTCACCGACGCCGACTTTGCGATCGCGGAGCACACCGAGATCCTGCGGGCCTTTGAGGCCGGCGACGCCGACCTGGCGCGGAAGAAGATGATCGCGCACATCGAAGGGGTCAAGCAGCGTTCCCAGCACGACAGCGAAGTACACGACAGCGAAGTGCGCAGCTAGGCCAAACCCGCCGGCTACGCCGGGCGACGGCACCCTCCGCTGCCCGCTGCCCGGCCCCGGCCTCCGGTTCGGCCCGCGTCCCGATCCACAAAAACCCTTGACAAGCTTTCCTATCGGGTGAATCCTATAGGAAATGTGATTCAAGATTTGGAGTGACAATGTCGTACACCGCCGAAAACTGGCCTATCACCGCGGCCCTGCTGCAGTTCCCGGGCATCCGGCCCGACGGAACCTCCGTCCAGGATGCCCCCGCCGCCGAGTGGCAGCGCGTGTTCGAGGAGGTCGCGGACGCGGGCTTCGCCAACGCCGACCTGACCGACAGCTGGGTGCGTCCGGGGGACCTGAGCCCGGCCCGGCTGGATGAACTCACGGCCGCCGCCCGGCACGCCGGAATCGGCCTCCCGGCCATCTCGGCCATCCGCCGCAGTGTGATCGACGAGGCCAACTGGGAAGACAACCTGGCCTACACCCACCGCACCCTCGACGCCGCCGCGCAGCTCGGCTGCGAGGTCGTGTCGATCGGCCTGCACCAGGCCCTGACTCCCGCCCAGCGCGAACAGCTCTGGTTCTGGACCGTCCAGGGCCACCAGGACCCGGTGGGGGACAAGGAAACCTGGCAGAAGGCTGTCACCCGGATCCGCGAAGTCGGCCGGCACGCGGCCGAGCTCGGGCTCCTGGTCTCCCTGGAGATGTATGAGGACACCTACCTCGGAACCGCCGACTCGTCGGTGCAACTGGTCCAGGACATCGGCCTGTCCAATGTCGGGCTCAACCCGGACATCGGCAACCTGATCCGCCTGCACCGGCCGATCGAGGACTGGCGGGAAATGGTCCACAAGACGCTGCCGTACGCCAACTACTGGCACGTCAAGAACTACGTCCGCGACGAAAACCGGGCGAAAGACCAGTACGTCGCCATGCCCGCACCGATGGAATCCGGTCTGATCAGCTACCGCGAGGCCTTCCACTTCGCCATCTCCGTCGGCTTCCAGGGCATCATCTGCACCGAGCACTACGGCGGGGACGGCCTCAGCGTCACCGCCGCCAACCAGGACTACCTGCGCCGCCAGGTCCTGCCCAAACGCGACGGGTACGCGCTCGGCACTTCCCTGGTGGCCCAGGGCCGGCAGCTCCCGGCGGCCGTCCCCGCACTCTAAACCGGCGGGGCCCCCGGTCCTGCCGTGTGTTCCATCCGCTCCAACCGGTTCAACGAGGAATCATGACCAAGATATTTGACGATCCCGCAAGCTTCGCGGACGACGCCCTGGACGGCTTTGCCGCCGTCCACCGCCGGTACGTGGCACGGGTGGATGGCGGTGTTGTCCGCTCCACCGAGACGCCGGCCGGCCAGGTCGCGCTCGTGATCGGCGGGGGATCCGGGCACTACCCGGCCTTCGCCGGCCTCGTCGGCGCCGGACTGGCCGCGGGCAGCGCCTGCGGAAACATGTTCGCCTCGCCATCCGCGGGCCAGGTCTACCGCGTGGTCAAGGCCGCGGAGTCCGGAGGCGGTGTGCTCCTGAGCTACGGCAACTACGCCGGGGACGTGCTGCACTTCGGCCAGGCACAGGACAAGCTGAACGCCGAGGGCATCGAGACCCGCACCGTGCTGGTGACCGACGACATTGCCAGCGCCCCGCTCGAGGAGATCGCCAAACGCCGCGGTATTGCCGGGGACCTGACGGTCTTCAAGGTTGCCGGGGCCGCCGCCGAGGCCGGGCTGGACCTGGACGAGGTGGAACGGCTGGCAGTCAAGGCCAACCACCACACGCGCTCGCTGGGCGTCGCCTTCGCCGGCTGCACCCTTCCGGGCGCCGCGGAACCGCTGTTCACGGTGCCAGAGGGCATGATGTCCGTGGGCCTCGGCATCCACGGCGAACCCGGGATCTCCGAACAGCCGTTGCCGACGGCCAGCGAACTGGCAGCACTGCTGGTGGACGGACTGCTCAAGGACAAGCCGGAAACCGCGGGCCGCCGCGTGGTGCCGATCCTCAACGGCCTCGGCACGGTCAAATACGACGAGCTGTTCCTCCTGTTCGGGAAGATCGAGGCCCTGTTGACCGCCGCGGGACTTGAGATCGTTGAACCGGAATGCGGCGAGCTCGTCACCAGCCTGGACATGTCCGGACTTTCGTTGACGCTGTTCTGGCTGGACGCGGAGCTGGAAAAGTTCTGGTCCGCACCGGCCGACACCCCAGCCTTCCGCAAGGGCAACCTGGCTCCGCGCCGGGCCCGGACCCTCTCCGCGCAGGCCGACGCCGCAGCAGCGCCCGCGCTGGCTGCCACGGCGGCGTCGACCTCGCTGGCCGCCACCGCCGTCGGCGTGCTCAAGGTGGCCCAGTCGGTCGTCGTCGAACACGAGGAAGCCCTCGGCAAACTCGACGCGATCGCCGGCGACGGCGACCACGGCATCGGCATGCGCCGCGGTGTGGACGCCGCCGTCGCCGCGGCCGAACAGTCGCACGCGGCCGGCGCCGGACTGGAGGAACTCCTCACGGCGGCCGGCGAGCAGTGGGCCGAACGCGCCGGGGGCACCTCCGGAGCGCTCTGGGGGGCCGCGGTCACCGCCGTCGGCCGGGCCCTCGGCAGCAAGGACGCCTATACTCCGGCGGACGCGGCCGCCGCCGTCGACGCCCTCCGGGACGCCATCATTACCCTCGGCAAAGCCGAAGCGGGAGACAAGACGATGGTGGACGCGCTGCTTCCCTTCGCTGACGTTTTCAACCGGGCAATCGACGACGGCGACGGCGTGGCCCGCAGCCTGCGGACCGCGGCCGACGCGGCCGCCCAGGCCGCCGAAGCCACGGCGTCGCTCAGCCCCAAGAAGGGCCGGGCCAGGCCGTTGGCCGAGAAGAGCCTGGGCCACCCCGACCCCGGGGCCGTGTCATTTGGCCTGATCGCCGGCCGGGTGGCCGACTACGCAGCCTCCATCGAACGCAGCTGAAGGAGAAATCCCTTGTCACACGAGACACAGAGTCACAGCACCACCGACCCCCAGCCCGGCTGGCGGATTGTCGTCGGCAACGACGAGGCCGGCGTCGAATACAAGAACGCCCTGCGCGAACTGCTCGAGGCGGACCCCCGGGTCGCGTCCGTGGAGGACGTCGGCGTCGGACCGGACGACAGCACCGCCTACCCGCACCTGGCCGTCGCCGCGGCCCGCAAGGTCGCCGCTGGCGAGGCCGACCGGGCCCTGCTGATCTGCGGCACCGGACTGGGCGTGGCCATCTCGGCCAACAAAGTCCCCGGCATCCGTGCCGTCACCGCGCACGACAGCTACTCCGTGGAACGCTCCGTGCTGTCCAACAACGCCCAGGTGCTGACCATGGGCCAGCGCGTCATCGGCCTGGAACTGGCGAAGAAACTCGTCGGCGAATGGCTGGGCCACCGCTTCGACGACACCTCCGCATCCGCGGCCAAGGTGGACGCAATCCACTCCTATGAAGGAGCCCCGGAAGGAATTGAAACCACATGACCCCTCGTAACATCGCCGTCGTCGGTTCCGGCTACATGGGCGGCGGAATCGCGCAGGTGCTGGCCCTCGCGGGAGCCCGCGTTGCACTCGCCGACGTCTCCGCCGAGATCGCCCAGAGCAACTACGAGCGGCTGCTCAAGGAATCCGACGAGTTCGTCGCAGCCGGCCTGTTCCCGGCCGGCTCCACCGAACGGCTGAAGGAAAACCTCTGGGCCGCGAAGGACATCGAAGAGGCCGTCGCGGACGCCGAATACATCGAAGAAGCCGTACCCGAGGTCCTGGAGATCAAGCACGGCACCCTGGGCCGGATCAGTGCCGCCGCCCGGCCGGACGCCATCATCGGCTCCAACACCTCCACCATCTCCATCGCGAAGCTCGCCGAAGTCGTGGTGAACCCGGAGCGCTTCCTGGGCGTCCACTTCTCCAACCCGGCGCCGTTCATCCCGGGCGTGGAAGTCATCCCGCACGCGGGTACCTCCGAGGCCGCCGTGGAAGCCGCCCGCGCGATCGTGGCGGAGACCGGCAAGGAAACCGCGACCGTCAAGGATGTCACCGGCTTCGTGCTCAACCGGCTGCAGTACGCCCTCTTCCACGAGGCCGCGCAGGTTGTGGAGGAAGGCATCGCCACGGCCGAGGATGTGGACACCATGGTCCGCACCACCTTCGGCTTCCGGCTGCCGTTCTTCGGGCCGTTCGCGATCGCGGACATGGCCGGGCTCGACGTGTACGCCTTCTGCTACAAGTCACTGCAGACCGGCTTCCCCGAGCGGTTTGCCACGCCGCAGATCCTTCAGGAAAAAGTCGACGCCGGCCAGCTCGGAACCAAGACCGGCTCCGGCTTCCTCAACGTCCCCGCCGACCGGACCGCCGCCCTGGTGGCCTACCGGAACAAGGCCTACGTCGCCATGCAGAAGCTCATCGAGGAACTGGGCCCCGCGCCCCTCGCCTGACAACCCCCTCACCCTAACCTCCCAAGGAAACCTCCATGACCTCATTCCCCACAGACCGCACCGTGATCGTGACCGGAGCCGTCTCCGAGCGCGGCATCGGCCGGGCCACGGCGGACTACCTCGCCGAACGCGGCTGGAACATCGGCGTGATCGACCTGGACGACGCCGCCAGCAAGGCCCTGGCCAAGGAACTGGCCGAAAAGCACGGCGTGCAAGCCCACGGCGCCGGCGCCAATATCGGCGACGAGGCCTCGGTCCGCGCCGCGATCGACGAGATCGAGGCCGAACTGCCGCAGCTCGTAGCGCTGGCCAACGTCGCCGGGGTGAGCTCTCCGGTGCCCTACCTGGAACTCGACGCCGCCGAGTGGGACCGGGTGCTCAACATCAACATGAACGGCGTGCACTACGCCACCCGCCGGGCGGCCGAATCGATGGTAAAGCACCGGCTCGGCAGGATCGTCAACATCTCCTCCGTCTCCGCCCAGCGCGGCGGCGGAACCTTCAGCAAGACCCCGTACTCCGTGGCGAAGGCCGGCGTCATCGGTCTAACCCGTGCCACCGCCCGCGAACTGGGCGAGTACGACATCACCGTCAACGCCATCTCACCCGGTCCGATCGATACCGACATCATGGGCGGGACGCTCAGCGAGGAACGCAAGGATGAGCTCGTCAAGGACCTGGTGGTGAACCGCGTGGGCAGCACCCGCGACATTGCGGCCGCGATCCACTTCCTGATCGGCGAGGACGCAGGCTACATCTCCGGGCAGACGCTCAACGTCGACGGCGGCCTGTACATGCACTGACGGCTCCCGACCGCGGGAGCCAGCAGAAACCGCGGGCCGCCGGCCCGCGGGGGAACCACCCCACCTCATCACTCGAAGGAGAGTGCTGTGTCCGTAACCACCGCTACATCCAAGGAGCTTCTGGCCCGTCCGGTCCTGAAGTCCGCGATCTCCAAGGCGGCCCGCCGGCTCATGCCGATGCTGGTCATTCTGTACGTCGTTTCGTTCCTGGACCGGACCAATGTCGGCTTCGCCGAGGCCGCCCTGGGTGCGGACAAGGGCGTGTCCGCTGCGGCCTTCGCCCTTGGTGCCGGCATCTTCTTCATCGGCTACGCGATCTTCGAGATTCCCAGCAACCTGCTGCTCAAGAAGGTGGGCGCCAAGATCTGGCTGGCCCGGATCGCGATCACCTGGGGCATTGTCTCGGCCTGCTTCGCCTTCGTGCAGGGCGAGACCTCGTTTGTGATCCTGCGCTTCCTGCTCGGTGTCACCGAGGCCGGGCTCTTCCCGGGCGTGATCATGTACCTCGCCGAATGGTTCCCTAACAAGGTGCGCGTGCAGATGTTCGCCATCTTCTACCTGGCCCAGCCGTTCTCCCAGATGATCGGCAATCCGCTCTCCGGCTGGCTGATCAACATCGGTGACCAGGTTCCGGGACTGCGCGGCTGGCAGGTCATGTTCTTTGTCGAGGGCCTGCTCGCCGTCCTGGCCGGCATCGCGGCCTTCTTCTTCCTGATCAACGGTCCGGCCAAGGCTAAGTTCCTCAGCAGTGAGGAGAAATTCGCGCTCAAGGAAGTCATGGCGCTGGAGGACAACATCAAGGACGAGCACGGCCCCCGCGGCATCCTCGCCGCCATGCGCAACGGCCGGGTCTGGTACTTCACCGCGATCTACTTCTGCCTGCAGATCGCGGTCTACGGCGTGACGTTCTTCCTGCCGCAGCAGGTCTCGTCCCTGACCGGGCAGAAGGTGGGCCTCGCCGTCGGCCTGCTGATCGCCGTGCCCTGGTTCTTCGGCATCTTCTCCTGCTACTTCATCGGCAAGGCCGCCAACACGGTGGCCAAACGGCGCAAGTTCGGCACCGCGCTGTTCATCTCGACCGGCCTGTGCATCTTCGGCTCGGCCTGGGCCGGAACCAACCACCAGCCGGTGCTGGGCATGATCTTCATTACCCTGGCGGTCTGCAGCTTCCTCGCGGTCGGCCCGGTGGTGTGGTCCTACCCGACGGCGTTCCTCGCCGGCTCCGCCGCGGCGGCGGGCATCGGCCTGATCAACTCGCTGGGCAACCTGGGCGGCTTCGTCGCCCCGATCCTGCGGACGGCGGTGAACGAGGCCACGCATTCGCCCACGGGTTCGATGGGCGTCTACGCCCTGGGTGTGCTGCCCTTCGTGGCGGCGGCGATGATGTTCGCCACCCGGCGGTTCAGCAACAAGGCGGACGAGCTGCTGGACTAGATCCGGTCCGGCCGCCCAGCCCCAGCTAAAGGAGACCCATGAGCCGCACCTCCGGCACCAGCGCCGCCGTCGACCCCCTGTACATCGGTGTCAGCACCAAGATGTACCTGGGTTATCAGGAAAGCCTGCGCTGGCTCTCGGAGGTGCGCGCCGTGGTGGACGCCCGGCCCGCCCTGGCCGCGGGCCGGGACGTCCGGGTGTTCGTCATCCCGTCCTTCCCGGTCCTGGCCGAGGCCGGGAAAATCCTGGCCGGCTCGCCGGCGCTCCTTGGCGCACAGAACTGCGCCTGGGGGGACGGGGCGCTGACCGGGGAGGTCAGCCCGGGCATGCTGGCCGAACTCGGCGTCTCGCTGGTGGAGCTCGGCCATGCGGAGCGCCGGGCACTGTTCGGCGAGAACGACGACGTCGTGGCCCGCAAGGTCCGGGCAGCCGTCGACGCCGGGCTCACGCCGCTGCTCTGCATCGGCGAGCCCGGCACGTTGGGCCCCGAGGAGGCCGCGGCCTTCTGTTTGCGCCAGGTCCGGGCCGCGACCGGGGGCGACGAGTCGCTGACGCCCCGTCTGGTCCTGGCCTACGAACCGGTCTGGGCGATCGGGGCGGACCAGCCCGCCGCGCCCACGTACGTCAACGCGGTGGTGCAGCTGATCCGCCAAGGGCTCGGCGCGCCGTGTCCCATCATTTACGGCGGCAGCGCCGGACCCGGGCTGCTGCCGCAGCTGGCGTCCGCCGACGGGTTATTCCTGGGCCGCTTTGCGCACGACGCCTCGAACCTCGGCCGGGTGCTGGACGAAGCGCTTCAGACCTTCGCGCCGGCCAGCAGCTCTTCGAGCCGCTCGTAGCCCTCGGTCAGGCCACCTTCCATCCCGGACTGCGCCATGCCGTCACGGGCTTCCATGCTGGGGTAGACGGCATGCGCACTCAGCCGGGTGCGGCCGCCGCCGAGGTCCCGGAAGGTGAGGAACTCGATGCTCACCACGTCCGGGTAGCCGCCGTATTCGAAGGTCTGGACCGCGAAGTCGTTCTCCCGGACGGTGTGGAAGACGCCGCTGAACCGGTGCGCGACGCCGTCGAGCCCCGTGTGCGTGTAACGGTAGCTGCCGCCGGTGCGGAAGTCGTAGTGGTCCACGTCCATGGTGATCCGCCGGGGGCCGAGCCACTGGGCGACGAGTTCCGGTTCCTTGTGGGCCCGGAAGACGTCCGCCACGGGAAAGTCGAACTCCCGCTCGAAGTCGATGAAGGGCAGTCCTTCCGGAACCGTGAGTTTCAGGGCGTTGCTCATGATGAGTCCTTTGCCTGGGTGCCGCGCGCGGCGGCCTGGGATCGGAGCACGGCGTCGAGGCTGCGGAACTGCTCCTCGCGGACCAGCCGGTACTGGTCGATCCAGGCGGTGAGCGCCTCCAGCCGTGCGGGGTTCAGGTGGACGGGCCGGCGCTGGGCGTCCCGCGTGCGCGTGACGAGCCCCGCCTGCTCGAGGACCTGGATGTGCTTCGAGACCGCCTGCTTGGTGATCGCGAAGGGTTCCGCCAATTCGTTGACCGTGGCCGGGCCCCGGCTGAGCCGGGCGATGATGCGGCGGCGGACGGGATCGGCAAGCGCCAGGAAGGCGGTGTCGAGGTGTTCGTCGTCGGCCATGTGGTCAAGCTCCGTTATTCAACTGCCGGTTATTCAACTGCCATTATTCAATGCATACGTTGATCAACCTGCTGGTTGTTTAAGGCTAGCCCTGACCCTGCGGGCTGGCAAGAGGTTCAGACTGCCGCGTGCAACCGGGGGAGCGCGTCCACCAGCGGGGCGAGCTCTGGAACCTCCTGCGCTTGGGCCAGGGCGCGCTCCAGCGTGTGGTCGTGGACGGGCCGCGCCTGCTCCAGTAGCTCGATGCCGCTGGGCGTGAGCTCGGTGTAGATCCCGCGGCGGTCGTCCGCGCACAGGATCCGGGTGAGCAGGCTGCGCTCCTCGAGGCGGTTGACCAGCCGGGTGGTGGCGCTGGGGCTCAGGGCCGTGGCCCGGGCAAGCTGCTGCATCCGCATGTGCCAGCCGTCCTGCCGGCTCAGCGCGTCCAGCACCGTGTACTCCACTACCGAGAGCTGCGCCTCGCTCTGCAGCGAGCGCTCCAGCTCCGCTTCGATCAGCCCGTGCAGCGCCGCGAGGGTCCGCCAGCCTTGCGCCCGGACCTCGACGGCGTCGTCTTTGATGCCCATCTGTTGTGCTCCCTTTCAGCTCGGGCAGCCGCGCTCCGAACGGCGAAGTGCGGACAGCCCACAAAAGTAGTTGCTTGCGCGCTATACTTGCGTGTGCAGCAATAAATAACGCGTCTGCAACTACTAGCTTACGCTTCGCACATCCCCCCGTACAGTTTTGAAGGAGCTCAGCCATGCCTATCGGCCTGATAGCACTCGCCCTCGGCGGGTTCGGAATCGGACTCACCGAGTTCGTCATCATGGGCCTGCTGCCTCAAGTGGCCGCAGACTTCCGCGTCACCGAGGCCACCGCCGGATGGCTGATCTCCGGCTACGCGCTCGCCGTCGTGGTGGGAGCGCTGCTCCTGACCGCCGCAGTGTCGCGCTTCGAACGCAAACCTGTCCTTGCTGTGCTCATGGTGCTGTTCATCGCGGGCAATCTCGTCTCCGCGGTCGCGCCGGACTACGCCCTGATGATGGTCGGCCGGATCATTGCCGCACTGGCCCACGGCGCGTTCTTCGGGATCGGCGCGGTAGTGGCCGCCAGCATGGTCGCCCCGAACAAGAAAGCCGGCGCCATTGCCATCATGTTCACCGGGCTGACGGCGGCCAACGTCCTGGGCGTGCCGTTTGGCACCATGCTCGGCCAGGCCGCCGGCTGGCGGTCCACGTTCTGGGCCATCACCGGGATCGGCGTACTGGCCCTCGTGGGAATCCTTGCCCTGGTGCCGAAGACCGGGGCGGGTGAAGCTGCCGCTGGCGGACTGCGGGGCGAGCTCCGGGCCTTCCGGTCCGGCCAGGTCTGGCTGTCCATCTTCGTGACCATTCTCGGCTACGGCGGCATGTTCGGCGCCTTCACCTACATCGCGTTCACCCTCACCGAGGTCACCGGCTTCTCGGCGGCCACCGTGCCGTGGCTGCTGATCATCTTCGGCGTGGGCCTCTTCATCGGCAACACCGTCGGCGGCAAGGCAGCGGACCGGAACGTGGACCGCACCCTGCTCGTGGTGCTGGCCGCCCTCGTCCTGGTGCTCGTCGTCTTCGCCCTCACCTCGGCCAACCAGCCGATGACCATCGCCTCCATGGTGCTGCTGGGCGGCTTCGGCTTCGCCACCGTGCCCGGGCTGCAGATGCGCGTCATGAAGTACGCCGACAGTGCGCCCACCCTGGCCTCCGGCGCCAACATCGGCGCGTTCAACGTCGGCAATGCCCTGGGCGCGTGGATGGGCGGCGTGACCATCACGGCCGGCCTCGGCTACACCTCGCCGATCTGGGCGGGCGCCGGAATCACCCTGCTGGGCCTGGTGGTGATGGCGTTCGCCGCCGTTGCTGCCAAGAAGGGCGACGGCAAGGGTTCCGCCAAGCACGACGCCGGACGCCTCGCGGCGGCCGTGGCCGGGCCGGCTGCCAGCGAGACTAAGGACGCGCGGGAAGACGCCGCGCTGCAGCGGCTCTAACCAGCGGCCGCCGCACGGCTCCGGCAGAGCTCCACGAAGGCGCGGAACGGGGCCTGCCGCTCCTCGGCGGGAAGCTCAAGGGCCTCCGGATGCCACTGCACCGAGGCCACCCAGCGCTCCGGATCTTCCAGGGCCTCCACTGTCCCGTCGTCGGCCACCGCGGTCACGACGAGTCCCTCGGCCACGCGGGCCACGGCCTGGTGGTGGCCGGAGGCAATCTTGACCGTGACTGCGGCTGCAGCGCCGGACCCCGCGGCGGGTCCGGTGTTGCCGTACAACCCGGCCACCTTCGAGCCTCCGGCGATCCCGACCTCGTGCCAGGCCCACGGGCCCGAGCCATGGACGGGATCCGGCTCGCGGTGCGACACGGTGCCCGGGTCCATGTCCTGGATGAGGGTTCCGCCGTAGAGCACATTCAGGAGTTGGTGCCCGCGGCAGATGCCCAGCACCGGCAGTCCGACGTCGATGCACTGCCGGGCCACCGCGAGATCCAGCTCGTCCTGCTCCTGGTTGACGTCGTAGCAGGTTCCGCTGTCCTCCTCCCCGTAGAGCCGGGGGTCCAGGTCGCCGCCGCCCGGAAGTACGACGCCGTCGAGCCCGCCAAGTCCCCCGGCGCTGGTCAGCGGCACGGGCTCGCCGCCGCCCTCGCGCACCAGCTCAACAATGTAGTCAAATAGTCCGTTGGCCTCGCCCACCCTGGGATCGGGGTCCAGGGAGCTGCTGAGCCGGACCGGAAGGCCGATGCGGGGGCGGCCGCCGGAGGGCCGTGCTGGAATCTGCATGACTCATTTTGCACCACCGGTTCCGCATCGCAACGCAGGGCTAGGATTGCCGGATGACCAACAGATATCTCGTGTCCCGCAGCCGCTTCATCGCGGCCGCTCCGGAAGCCATCTTCGAAGTGCTTGCCACACCCGCACTGCACAGCGTCATCGACGGCTCGGGCACAGTGAAGGGTGCCCAGCCGCGCGGTCCCGAACGGCTGGCGCTCGGCGCGAAGTTCGGCATGGAAATGAATATCAAGATGGACTACAAGATCCTCAACACGGTCTGTGAGTTCGAGGAGGGCCGGCGGATCGCGTGGCGGCACTTCGGCGGCCACGTCTGGCGCTACCTGCTGAATCCGGTCGCCGACGCCGCCGGAAATCCCGGCACCCTGGTCACCGAGCAGTGGGACGCGCGGGAAGTGCGGGCCAGGATCCTCCTCCGCTTGGCCGGCTACCCCCGCCGCCACCCGGCCAGCATCGAGCAGACCCTCGCCAAGCTCGACGCCTACATGACCTCGGAAGCCGCAGCCGGTTCCGGACCCGCCCCGGACCAGCTTCACTAGGGCCGCCGGATGAGCGCCGCCCGCAGCCTGCATCCGAGTCCGCGCACCCTTGAGGTCGAAAGCGCCGGCAGTTTCGACCGGCTGGTGGCGGCAGGCGCGCGGTCCATGCACGGCTGGCACGTCCAGTCGCTGGACCTGCGTGGCCGCCGGGAGCCGCTGGAGTCCCTCGACGCGCAGGGTGCCATCTTCCTGGGCTGCACCTTCGATGAGGGCGTGGAAGATTCACTGCGCGGCCGCGGCGCCCTGATCTTTCCCAAGCTGGAAAAGGTCCCGTTCAACCCCTACCGCGGCCGGCTCTACACGCCGCAGGAGCTCTACGCGGGCATAGCGCAGGCCCGCTACGAGGACACCCTGGACGCCAGGGTCTACCAGTGGAGCATCCGCCCGGGCCAGCGGCACCGCCTGGACGCGACGCTCGCCGCGGCCCTCCATGACCACTCGATCGGTGATGCGCTCGAAGAGCTGACCCGGTCGGAGCTGTGCCTTGGCCGAACCATGGTGGGCGTCATGGGTGGCCATGCCGCGAGCCGCGGCTCGGCCGGCTTCACCGAGGCAGCGCTGCTGGGCCGCCTGCTGGCGCGGAACGGAAGGGTGGTCGCCACCGGCGGCGGCCCGGGCACCATGGAAGCGGCTAACCTGGGCGCCTACCTCAGCGCGGCGGACGAAACGGATTTCCAGCGGGCGCTGACTGAGCTCGCCGTCGTGCCCGGCTTCCGGCCCTCGGTGTCGGCATGGGCGCGGGCAGCGGCTGCCGTCGTCGAACGCCATCCGGACGGCACGCCGTCGCTGGGGATTCCCACCTGGTTCTACGGCCACGAGCCGCCCAACTTCTTCGCCACGCACATCGCCAAGTACTTCGCCAACGCGATCCGCGAGGCCGTCCTGCTCGAGCTGTGCAACGGCGGGATCATCTTCCTGCCGGGATCCGGCGGCACCGTGCAGGAGATCTTCCAGGACGCCTGCGAAAACTACTACGGCGCCCCGGAGACCATCACGCCCATGGTGCTGGTGGGCGAGGAGCACTGGCTGCGCAGGTTCCCGGCCTGGCCCCTGCTGCAGAGCCTGGCCGCGGGCCGGCGGATGGAAAACCGGATCTTCCTGGTGGACACGGTCGACGAAGCCCTCGCGGTGCTGGAACGCTAGGAGCCCGCGGCGCTCAAGGGGCCGGCGTGCCCAGGGGCCTAGAGGTCCTTGCGGCAGGGGGCGTGGCCAAGCTCGTAGAGGCCGTTCAGGTCCCCGGCGGCCAGCCCGTCCGGCGCGCCGATCTCGGGGTACATCAGCTGCGTGGGGTCGTCCACATGTTCCAGGCCCATCACGTGGCCCAGCTCATGCAGGATCACCGCCGTGGCATACGCCGAGCTGTCCCCGCGGTCCAGGTCCTGCGTGATCTGCGGCGCGTCCAGTTCCAGGCTGCCGGTGACGAAGCTCTTGGGGCCGTCACCGAAGCTGAAGTGGGTGCTGCCGCCGGTGCCGATCACGGCACCCTTGAGTTGCGGCGCCTGCTCCGGGGTGGTCCAGGCGATCAGCAGGGGAGCCCAGCGCTCGCCGTATCTCGCCTTCTGGTACGGCGCGCGGGACTGGGACGGGGCCTCCGTGGTGGGGCCGTCGTTGACGAACTTGATTCCGGTCGCCTCGGAGATGGTCCTGATCGCGTTTTCCACCAGCGGCCCGGCGCCCCTGGGGGCCAGGGCGGAGTTGACCACATAGTGCAGGGGCCGGCAGGGGGAGTAGCCCACCGGGCCGCCGTCGGCGTTGGTGGCCAGGAACTTATAGGACTTGCTGGCGGACGGCGGCGTCTGCGGCTGTCCCAGGGGCTGGTCCTGCTCCTCGTAACCGGGCGGTGGAACAGCCATTTGCGATTCATCTTCGGGGATTCCGGCTTTCCTGCCCGCCGGACTGGCCGTCGGGTGGCTCGCCGGGGCGCTGGCCGGCTTGGCGTCGGCTCCGCCGTTGAACTCGAAGAGCCCGACAAAACGCGGGTCGCCGTACACCAGCCCGGCCGACAGGAAGGCCGCTCCGGCGATCAGGATGACAGCCGCAAGGTTCCGGACCACCCTGACGGCACTGCGGGCGCGGCTGTGCCGCGGGGAGCGGTCCCGGAACCCGGGATCGTCCACTAGGCGACCACCGCGCCGAACACCATGCCCAGAAGATAAGTAACAGCGGCCGCACCGATGCCGATGGCGAGCTGGCGGAATGCGCGGCTGGCAGGGGAGGTGCCGGAGAGCAGGCCGACCACACCGCCGGTCAGCAGGAGCGCGATCCCCACCAGGACGGCGGAGACCACGAGGGCGGCGATCCCGGTCATGCCCAACAGGAACGGGATGATCGGCACGATCGCGCCGGAGGCGAAGAAGCAGAAGCTCGACGCCGCGGCACTCCAGGCTGTGCCCACGGCCTCGTGCTGGTCCTCCGTCTCGGGAAGTTCCGGCCGCAATGAAAGACTCGGATCGCAGTCGCAGTCCAGCAGCCCCATGCGCTCGGAGACGCGGTGCTCGGCCGCCTCCCGGGACATGCCGCGGGCCAGGTAGACGAGCAGGAGTTCGTTGTGTTCGATGTCCAGCGACGGCGCAGCCGCGAGCGTGACCTGGGTGGGGCGGGTGGCGGCCAGCAACTCACGCTGGGAACGCACGGAGATGAACTCGCCGGCTCCCATCGACAGGGCCCCGGCCAGCAGGCCGGCCACACCGCTGAGCAGGACCACGGAGCTGCCCACGCCGGAGGCGGCCATGCCCATGACGAGGGAGAGGTTGCTGACCAGCCCGTCGTTGGCGCCGAACACCGCGGCGCGGAAGCTCCCGGCGAGGCGGTTGCGGCCGCGTGTGGCCAGCCCGCGGACTACTTCCTCGTGAATCTGCTCGTCGGCAACCATGGCCGGCGTGGCGTTGGGGTCGTTCGCATACGGGGAGCGGCTCTCGGCGCGCTGCGCCAGGGCCAGGACAAACACGGAGCCGAAATGCCGGGCCAGGAAACCGAGGAACTGGCTGCGGAGCGAGGCGGGGCGCGGCCGGCCGGCATGTTCGCCGAGGAGCTGCAGCCAGTGCGCCTCGTGGCGTCCCTCGGCTTCGGCCAGGGCGAGCAGGATGTCGCGTTCCTCGCCGCTGCGGTTCTGTGCGAGGTCGCGGTAGACGGATGCCTCGGCGCGTTCGTCGGCGAGGTACTGCCGCCAGCGCTTGATGTCCGCCGAGGTGGCGGCGGGACTTGCCGTGAGGCTTGCCGTCGGGCGCGGCGGGGATCCCGCGGAGGGGCTGTGGGCAGAATGGTTTGGGTCAGATGGGGCGTGCTGAGACACGTAAACTCCTGGGCTTGATGGGGCATGGTTCGGCCCCATTGCGACTCCAGCGTACCCCGTAATTCCGCGGATTTTCGGCTGGCAATCCTCAGTGGAAAGTTTCGGTACGCCGTAAAGTAAGCACCCTTACTGCCCGGCGGCGTCCGGGCAGGACGGCCCTTGACCCCCACCGCCGGCGGTGTTCGAATAAAGATCAGGGCGGGTTCTTCGGCAGGCCCGTCCGGCCGTTTCCGGGCGTGAGCCTGAGGGCCCGGGCGGCTTGAAGACCACTGCCGCAGCCCGAGCGCACGGAGGTCGCACCATGGACAACACCGGACCACAGGCCGCCCAGCCGGCCAGGGACTCCGTCGAGTCTGATCCTGCCTACGACTTTGCCGAGGATGCCCCGGTCGGCGATGCGGAGACCGTGGACGAGGAGCTGCTCGAAGAAGCAGACCGGAACGTCCCGCTCGATGCGGAGGATTTCCTCGGAGACGACCAGCCGATAGTGCCTGCCGATACGGACGAGTTCCGTGAAGCCGAGGAAGAAGAGTAGACGGCCCGCGTCAGACCGGCTGTTTCAGCAACAATCCGGACAGTACGACGGCGGTGCCTCCCCGGGTGGGAGGCACCGCCGTCGTTGTTGTGGGAGCCGGTGCTGCCTGGCCCGCTTTCCCGGGCCGGGCATGTGCTCAGGCGTGGACTAGTGGCTCAGCGCCGGGACCTTTTCCTGTTCCTCCGTGGCGTCGCCGGCAACACGGTCGTGCCAGTTCTTCATCACCGCGGGATCCGTCGGCCTGGTCAGCAGTGAGACCGCGACGTAGACCACCGCGGAGGCCAGCAGGCCGTAGTAGATCGGTTCGTTGGCGTAGATGCCGTCCAGCGGGACCTCGGCATTGATCTCCAGCACGATCATGGTGCCGAGGGTCAGGACCGACCCGACGGCCATCGAGGCAGCCGCAGCCACCCCGGTGCCGCGCTTCCACACCAGGCCGCCAAGGATCGCGACCAGCAGGCCGCCCACGAGGATGTCGTAGGCGATGGTGAGCGCCGCGACGACGTCCTTGGTGATGATGGCGATCACGATCGCGACGACGCCCAGGCCCAGCACCCACAAGCGGTTGGCCCTGACGTCGTGCTCCGGGTTGTCCGTGTCGTCGGTATTGATGGTCTTGCCGAACCAGCCGGCGACGAAGGGCAGGACGTCGGCGCGGGCCACGGTTGCGGCGGCGATCAGGGCGCCGGAGGCGGTGGACATCATGGCGGCAACGGCCGCGGCGAGCACCAGGCCGCCGATGCCGATCGGCAGCAGGTTGGTCGCGACCTCGGCGTAGACCACGTCCTTGCCGAGCGCTTTGACGTCGATGTCGGGCAGGGCGACCCGGGCGCCCAGGCCGATCAGGGCGCCGGCGGCACCGTAGAGGATGCAGTAGACGCCGGCCGTCGCGCCGCCCCAGCGCGCGACCGTGGGGGTCTTGGCGGTGAACACGCGCTGCCAGATGTCCTGGCCGATCAGCAGGCCGAGGGTGTAAACGACGAAGTAGGTGATGATCGTCTGGACGCCGATGCCGTCAATCTGGAAGAAGCTGGCATCCACGCGGCTGCGGATGCCGTCGAGGCCGCCGGCGGCGTTGAGTGTGAACGGCAGCATCAGCAGGAAAATACCGACCGTCTTGATCACGAACTGCACCTGGTCGGCCAGGGTAATGGACCACATGCCGCCGATGGTCGAGTAGACCAGGACGATGGCGCCGCCGATGGCGATGGCCAGCGCCCGGTCCCAGCCGAAGAGGACGACGAAGATTGTGGCGTACGCGCCTGTGGAGGTGGCGCAGAGCATCAGCGTGTAGGCGAGCATGACGATCCCCGAGGTCTGGGTGGCCCGGCTGCCGTAGCGCAGGGTCAACATCTGGGAGACCGTGTAGATCTTGAGCTTCTGGATGGTGCTGGCGAAGAGCAGGCTGAGCAGCAGCACCCCGGCGCCGATCGCGACCACGAGCCACATGCCGGAGATACCGAACTTGTAGCCGAGGCCCACGCCGCCGACTGTCGAGGCGCCGCCAAGGACGACGGCGGCCATGGTGCCGGTGTACAGGAAAGGCCCGAGCCGGCGACCTGCCACCAGAAAGTCGCTGTTGTTCCTTGTGCGGGACTTGCCCCACCAGCCGAAGGCCAGCATGGCGATGAGGTACACCACCACGATGGCGATGTTGACGAAACTTGCGTCCATAAGGGGGCTCCTTGGAGCTGTTCGGAAGCAGCGCAGGGCGTCCGGGCCGCAACCTTGCGGCCGGCGTCCGTTACTGCTTGACGGTAGATTGCGGGAGGGCAGCCGGTGAGACTCCCTCCATTGCCCAATAGGCAACAGTTGTTGCCAAACAGTAAGTTGTGACGGGGGTAACAGTCAAGGTCTTTCCGCGGCGTGTCCTTCCGGGCATCCCGGTGCCGGTCTGCGGCTAGGATTGGCTCCAATGATGGGGCCGCGCGGCCGGCCGTGAAAGGTTCCCTTATGAAGGCTCTACCCGTAGAACCGAGCAACGTTCCCGTTGCCATCGGTTCCAGGATCCGTGCCGCCCGGCAGTCTCAACGGCTCACCATCGAACAGGTCGCTGATGCCACCGGCCTGACCAAAGGCTTCCTCAGCAGGGTCGAGCGTGATCTCACCTCGCCTTCCGTGAGTTCGCTGGTGACGCTGTGCCAGGTCCTCTCCATCTCGATCGGCGAGCTGTTTGCCGCGCCGGAAACCCACCTCACCAAGCAGGGCGAGGGCCCCCGGATCTCGCTCGGCGGCGAAGGGATCGTGGAACGCCTGCTCACCGCCCGCTCCGAGCGCCGGGTGCAGATCATCCAGGCCGTGATCGAGCCCCGCGGGCGCGGCGAATCCGAGTTGTACGCCGTGGACTGCGACGTCGATGTGCTCCATGTGGTCAAGGGCAGCATCCGGCTCATCCTGACCAACGAGGAGTTCGAGCTGGGAACCGGAGACACCGTGACCTTCCCCGGCCGCGAGCCGCACACCTGGATCAACCCCAGCGACGAGCCCGTTGAGGTGCTCTGGGTGCTGGTTCCGGCCGCGAGCCGGTAGGTTCTCCAGGCCCGGCCGGACCCGCCAGGCGGCCGCGCTGCCCGGGCCGGCTGCGTTCCTGCCCGGTTGTTGGCTCCCCGGCTAGTGCCTGGCCGAGGCGAGCCCCGGAGTTCCGCGGGTCGACGCTGCAGCGCGGGAGTCCGACGTCGAAGAACTGGGCTGGAACGTCAGCGGGCAGGCTGGAACGTCAGCGGGCAGACTGCGGGCCCCGGCCCAGCACGGCCCGGATCTCGGCCAGGACACGTTGCGGCTCGAACCAGATGTGTTCGGGCATGTACCGGAGCACGGCAAACCCGTGCAGGGTCGATGCGTTGTTCCGGCCCAGGTCGCGGCGGAGCGCGTCGCGGTTGGAATGGAACGCGAAGCCGTCCACCTCCACGATGAGGAATCCGTCGAGCAGGAAGTCCACCCGGCCAATTCCGGGCAGGTAGTTCTGGGCGTCGTAGCCGATTCCGTTGGTTTTGAAGAGGTGCTGGGCGTCGACCTCGACAATGGATTCGGCCCGCAGGTCCAGGAGATGCAGTGCAGTGCGCACCGGTCCGGATCTTTTGCCCGGGAGCTCGCCCTTCAGCAACTCCAGCGGCACACCATGCAGCCGTAGCGCCGAGGTCGCCATCGCCGTCGACGCCGGGGGAGCGAGGCAGCTCATGGCGTGCAGGACCACGTCCTCGACCGCCGCCAGCGGTAGTGTCGCATGACCCTCGAACCTGACGGTCCTGTGTCTGATGAAGCCGGATCCGTGGCCGTGGTTGCAGGCGAGGTGGTGCCGGTCCGGCGGTTCACGCAACCAGAGGCCGTAGTGCCCGGCGGCGCTGGCGCAGCTGACCCGGGCATTGTGCCGGAGTGCGGCTACGAACTCGGGAGCGCATCCGGGAAGGACAAATACGCCCCGCCGCAGCTGGCGCACGCCGTCGTCAGGCAGCCGGGCAACGTCCGTTCGGGAAAAGCCGGCAGCCAGGAGTTGGCCGGTCCGGGCGACGCCGCCCACCCGGCCGAGGTAGTCGAGGAGGTCCATCAGGCCAGTACAGGGGCGTGACCGGTCCGGCGACACCCGGCAACCGGGCTATCTGGACAAACCCCGAGGGCGCCCTGGCCCGCCCGGACCCGTCGGCGGCCGCGTTCCCGCCCAGTTCTCCAGGCCCGGCCGGCCCCGGTGGCCGTGGAAAGCCCGGAAAGCCGAGGACCGGCCGCGGCGGCGCACGCTGCGCGACCCAAGAACTGGGAGGGAGCGCTCGCTGCCGGTCCGAGCGCGAGCTCAGTCGCCATCGTTGGTAAACAACTGATGCGCAGCAGACAACTCCGAGTGTATGATGGCAGTCACACCCGTCGGACAACCCTCGAAGGAGACTCCTCCCTTGGAAGAGCTGCGCATCGAGGCCAATGGCAACCTTGGCCCCATCGATTCCTCCCGCATCCCGCGCTACGCCGGCGCCGCCACTTTTGCCCGCCTGCCGCGGCTGGACCAGGTGGCCAAGGCTGACGTCACGGTGGTCGGCGTTCCTTTTGACTCCGGTGTCTCCTACCGCCCCGGCGCGCGCTTCGGCGCCAACCACGTCCGTGAAGCCAGCCGGCTGCTGCGGCCGTACAACCCGGCCTGGGACGTCAGCCCCTTCGAGAACATCCAGGTCGCCGACGCCGGGGACATGGCCGTCAACCCGTTCAACATCAACGAGGCCATCGAAACCATCCAGCAGAACGCGCTGGACCTGACCGCTTCTGGCGGCAAGCTGCTGACGCTGGGCGGAGACCACACCATCGCGCTGCCCCTGCTTCGCGCCGCCGCCGAACGCGCCGGACAGCCCGTCGCCATGCTTCACTTCGACGCGCACCTGGACACCTGGGACACCTACTTCGGCGCCGAATACACCCACGGCACCCCCTTCCGCCGCGCCGTCGAGGAAGGCATCCTGGATACCGAGGCAATCAGCCACATCGGCACCCGCGGCCCGCTCTACGGCAAGAAGGACCTCGACGACGACCACCGCTTCGGCTTCGGCATTGTCACCTCCGCCGATGTCTACTACCAGGGCGTGCTGGAAACCGTCGCCAAGGTCCGCGACCGGATCGGCAACCGCCCGCTCTACATCTCCGTCGACATCGACGTCCTCGACCCCGCCCACGCGCCCGGCACCGGAACCCCGGAAGCCGGCGGCATCACCAGCCGCGAACTGCTGGAGATCATCCGCGGCTTCCGCGGCATGAACCTGGTGGGGGCCGACGTCGTCGAGGTCGCCCCGGCGTACGACCACGCCGAGATCACCGGCGTCGCCGCCAGCCATGTCGCCTACGAACTCGTCACCCTGATGGCCGACAGCGCCGTCGACGGCGACCGGACCGGCGCGCCCAACGGCTACGCCGCGCAGGCCCTCGGCCACGAGTCCCGCCGTCCGGCCGGCTTCGCCGCTCCGGCAGCCCAGCCGGTCGAAACCGGGGCCTCCCAGTGACCGGCGTGCGCAACGGCGGCGACCTCGTCGTTGAAACCCTCGAGGCGCTCGGCGCCAAGACCGTCTTCGGCATCCCCGGCCAGCACGCCCTCGGTCTCTTCGACGCGATGGGCCGCGGAAACTTGCACTTCGTCTCCTCGCGGGTGGAGAACAACTCGGCCTTCGCCGCCGACGGCTACTCCCGAGCCACCGGCGAGGTCGGTGTCCTGTTCCTCTCCACCGGCCCCGGGGCCCTGACCTCCCTGGCCGGCCTGCAGGAGGCCTACGCCACCGGGGTGCCGATGGTGGTCGTGGCGAGCCAGATTCCGCTCGACGGCCTCGGGGCGCGGCGCAAGGGCATGCTGCACCAGCTCGATGACCAGAAAGCCTCGGCCGCCAACGTCACCAAGAGCCAGCGGCTGATCCAGCACGCCTCCGGCATCCCCTCGGCCATCCAGGACGCCTGGACCGAGGCCATCTCCTCACCGCAGGGCCCGGTGTGGATCGAAATCCCGCAGAATGTCCTGCTGGACCCGATCATGGTGCCCCCGGTGGAGGATGCACTCGCCGAAGCCGCGGATAACCCGCCCCGCGTGGAGCTGGTTCGTGAAGCCGCGAAATGGCTTGCGGAGGCGAAGCGTCCGGCCATCATCGCCGGCGGCGGCACCCGCCGCGGCCACGCGGAGAAGTCGCTGCTGTCCCTCGCGGAGAAGCTGCACGCGCCGGTGATCTGCACTCCCGGCGGCAACGGCGCGTTCCCCTGGAACCATGAACTCTCGCTCCAGTCCTGGATCGAGGACCAGTACATGACGGAGCTGCTCGAGGACGCCGACGTGCTGATCGTCATCGGCTCCTCGCTCGGCGAGGTCACCTCCAATTACTTCACCTTCGAACCCCGCGGCCGGATCATCCAGATCGACGCCGAGCCGCGGGTGCTCGAGTCCAACCGTCCGGGCCTGGGCATCCGTGCCGACGCCGGCCAGGCTCTCGCAGCCCTCGACGAGGCCCTGGCAGCCGCACCGGCCGACGCCCGCCCCGACTGGCACGGCAGTTCGGCTGAGAGCATGGTCAAAGAGACCCTGGCCAAGGTAAAGGCCCGGCTGGAATCGCAGGACCTCGCCAAGGAACTGAAGTTCATGGCCGACATCCGCCAAGCCGTTCCTGCGCAGATGCAGACGTTCTGGGACATGACGATCTCCGCCTACTGGGCCTGGAGCTGCTGGGACGCCCGCGAGGGCCAGTTCCACTCCGCCCAGGGCGCCGGCGGCCTCGGCTTTGGCTTCCCGGCGGCAATCGGCGGCGCCGTGGGGCTGGAGACCACCGGTAAACCGGGCGGTTCGGCCCGGGTGCTCGCGGTGTCCGGCGACGGCTCGGCGATGTACTCGATCTCCGAGCTGGCCACCGCCAAGCAGCACAACGTTCCGGTCACCTGGCTGATCGTCGACGACGGCGGCTACGGCATCCTGCGCGAGTACATGGTGGGCGCCTTCGGCAAAGCCACTGCCACCGAGCTGGCCCGCCCCGACTTCGTGAAACTGGCTGAGGCCTTCGGCGTCCCGGCGGTCCGGGTGGCCCCCGAGGACGTCGGTGACGCGCTGAAGGCGGGCTTCGCGGCGGACGGGCCGAACGTCGTCGTCGTCGAAACCCTGCTCAAGATGTTCGCCCCCACGCACCTGGACGTCTAAACCCCCATCCCAACGAACGAACACAACAGGGCCCGAATCCTCACGGATCCGGGGCCCTTTTGTGTATGGGTGCGCTCCCCGTCGAGGCTTCTTAGTTTCCCAAAGCAATCAATTTATTGTATTGTTGCTTCAGGCAAGTAAGTAAGGGGCTTCCAAACATGTCAGTTGCATCGACCACTGCAGCCAAGCTGGTCCACCAAATCTTCGATCTCCAGCGCGCCGTCCGGTGCGTCGCCGCGGCGAACCTTCGCGGCGACGATACCGGCGTCGCGCTGCAGGGCGTCCTGCGCTTTGTGGGGGAGGGCGAAACCCGAGCCACGCAGCTCGCGGAGCGGCTGGGCGTCAGCGCCCCCGTGCTCAGCCGGCACCTCGCCGAACTGCTCGAGCAGGGCTACGTGGTCCGGCGGCCGGATCCCGAGGACGGCCGGGCGCAGCTCATCGCGCTCTCGTCGGCCGGGACCGAGAAACTGCGCTCCATCGAGGCGCAGCGCGCCGCCACGCTGCAGGGCTTCCTGCAGGACTGGAGCGAGGACGACGTCGAAGAGACCTCGCGCACCTTGAAGAAACTAGCTGAATCCCTCAGGAGTTCAGCCCGGGCAAAGACGGCCGGATCCGCCGACACGACCAACTTTGTTGAGGAGTAAATCTATGGCCAGCCACGCTGCCGCCGCCGGGCCGTACCCGGCCACCACCGCGCAAGCGGCCCCCGCACCGCAACCGCACCACGAACCGCAGGCGGCCATGAGCCACCGGCAGATCATGGAAGCGCTGACCGGCCTGCTGGCGGCGTTCTTCACTGCCATCCTGAGCAGCACCATCGTTGCGAACGCGCTGCCGACCATCATGTCCGAACTCAAGGGCACCCAGACGGACTTCGCCTGGGTCATCACGGCCGCATTGCTGGCCAACGCGGCCACCACCCCGATCTGGGGCAAGCTCGCGGACCTCTTCAACAAAAAGGTCCTCGTCCAGCTCAGCATCGTGATCTTCGTGGCCGGCTCCGTCATGGCGGGCCTGTCCGAGACCATCCCGCTGCTGCTGACCGCCCGCGTCATCCAGGGCATCGCGATGGGCGGCCTCACCGCCCTGGCGCAGGCCATCATCGGCTCGATGATCCCGCCGCGCGACCGCGGCAAGTACTCCGGCTACATGGGCGGCGTCATGGCCGTCGGCACGGCGGGCGGCCCGCTGCTCGGCGGCTTCATCGTCGACAGCCCGCTCGGCTGGCGCTGGACCTTTTTCGTCTGTGTCCCGCTCGCCGTCGTCGCCCTGATCCTGCTGCAGGTCACACTGAAGATCCAGCACGTCAAGCGCCCCGCCAAGATCGACTGGCTCGGCTCCATCCTGCTGACCTCCGGCGTCAGCCTGCTGCTGATCTGGGTCTCCTTCGCCGGCAACCCGGACTACTACGACTGGTGGTCCTGGCAGACGGTCGCCATGGTGGGCGGCGGCATTGTGCTCCTGGGCCTGCTGGTGCTGGTGGAATCCAAGGTGGCCCAGCCAATCATCCCGCTTAAGATTATCTCCGAGCGCACCACCGCCCTGGCAATCCTCGCCTCCGTGGCCGTCGGTGTCGGCATGTTCGGCTCCTCGACGTTCCTGGGCCAGTACTTCCAGGTGGCCCGCGGTGCCACCCCCACCGAAGCCGGCCTGCTCACGCTGCCCATGATCGCGGGCAACCTGATCGGCTCCGTGCTCTCCGGCCAGCTGATCAGCCGCACCGGCAAGTGGAAGCGCTACCTGGTCGCGGGCGCCGTCGCGCTGATCGGCGGCCTCGGCCTGGCCGGCAGCATGGACCACACAACCGAGCTCTGGCTGACCGGGATCTACACGGCCATCCTCGGCGTCGGGCTGGGCTTGCTGATGCAAAACCTCGTCCTTGCCGTCCAGAACACGGTCCAGGCCAAGGACATCGGCACGGCCAGCGCCTCGGTAGCCTTCTTCCGGTCCGTCGGCGGCGCCATCGGGGTCTCGGTCCTCGGCGCCGTGCTGGGCAACCGGGTCAAGGATCTGGCCGTGGAAGGCCTCGCTGCCGCCCGGATCAAGGTCCCGGCAGGATCCACAGGGGCCAGCATGGACCTCAAGGACATGCCCGCACCGATCCGCGACATCATGCGGGCCGCCTACGGTGACGCGATCGCAGAGGTCTTCCTGATCTCCGCCATCATCGGTCTCGTGGCGCTGGTGGCCATCCTGTTCATCAAGGAAAAGCCGCTCCGCCGCACCGTCGACATCCGACCGGAAGCTTCGGCCTCCGCCGCCGTTACCGGTTCCGGAACCGCCGCCGACGTCGAAGCTGCCGCCGGGGTGGCTGCCCGCGCCGCCGCCGCTTCCGGCCCCGCAGCGGGGCCCGCCGCGGCTCCCACGCCAGGGCACGACTCCGCCGAGACCGGCATCGTCGACCTGGACCGCGAGTTCATCGAGGTCCTGAGCCGGCAGCGCGCCACCGGGTCCCGGTTCCCGGACGCCGCGCGGCTGGGTGCGGACAACCGCCAGAACAGTGACGGCGAAGCCAGGGCCGAGCGTGAAGGCGCCCGGCTCCGGGCCCGGACCATGGTGGCCGAGGCGCGCGCCGACGACGCCGACGTCGTGCCACTGCTCCTCCAGACCCAGCGGTTGCTGGCCGAACAGCAGGTGCAGCTGGCGGATGCCCTGCGTGCCGTCCACGAGCAGGCGGCGGAACAGCGCGCGATCGCGGCCGAACAAGCCCGGGTGGCGGAGCAACTCACCACCCTGCGGCGCCAGCTCGCCAAGGAACGCAAGCTCCAGCGCGCGGCGGCCGACTACATCGCCACGCAGGGCCGGCACCGCGGCGAGTAAACGACCCCACGAATGCGGTCCCGCGTCTGCCCTCCGGGGGAGCCGCGGGGCCGCTTTTGGACGGCTCGGCGCCCTGGCGGTGGCCGCCGCAGCGGGTTAAGTACAACGATTGGCTGACATCCGCAGCTGGAGGTACCACCCCGGCACGGGATTTCGTAGAGTGGGACAGCTAAGGCTGTCGGTCCCGGCTGCTATAACTTTCCTTGTTCGTCTGCTGTTCTTCCTCTTCTGCGCTTCATGAACCATTCTTAAGGACCCGTGGGCATGCTTGTCACCCTCATACGGCGCTATTCCAAGCCGTATTTGCCGTTTATTGCGGCCGTCGTCATCTTCCAGTTGGCCTCCACTATCGCGGCCCTGTACCTGCCCAGCCTCAACGCCCAAATCATCGACGAGGGAGTCTCCCGCGGCGACACGGACTACATCTGGCGCACCGGCGGTCTCATGCTCGGCGTCGCCCTGGTCCAGGTGGTCACCGCGATTGCCGGTGTGTACTTCGGTTCCAAGGCCGCGATGGCGTTCGGCCGGGACCTGCGCCGGGGCGTTTTCCGCAAGGTCAGCAGCTTCTCCGCCAGGGACGTCAACGTCTTCGGCGCCCCAACGCTGATCACCCGCGGCACCAACGACGTCCAGCAGGTCCAGATGCTCATGCTGATGGGGCTGAACTTCATGGTGGCCACGCCCATCATGTGCATCGGCGGCATCGTCATGGCCCTCCGCGAGGACCTCAACCTGTCCTGGCTGGTCTGGGTCTCGGTGCCGCTGCTGGTGGTCGTGGTCGGCTACCTCGTGGTCCGCCTGATGCCGCTGTTCCGTTCCATGCAGGCCAAGATCGACCGGCTCAACGGCATCCTGCGCGAGCAGATCATCGGCATCCGCGTGGTCCGTGCGTTCGTCCGCGAGCCGCACGAAGCGCAGCGTTTTGGCGCCGCCAACAAGGAACTCACCGACGTCTCGCTCAAGATCGGTGCCTTGTTCGTGCTGATGTTCCCTGCGATCGGGATGATCCTGCACGTTTCCACCGCCGCCGTGCTCTGGTTTGGCGGCCAGCGGGTGGACGCCGGGGAGATGCAGGTGGGCTCGCTGACGGCGTTCCTGCAGTACCTGCTGCAGATCCTGATGGCCGTCATGATGGGCACGTTCATGGCGATGATGATCCCGCGCGCCTCCGTCTGCGCGGACCGCATCGGCGAGGTGCTCGACGTCGAACCTTCCATCCACGAACCGCTCGCCCCTGTGGCGCCCGCTGCCAAGGCTGGCCGGGTGGAGTTCCGGAACGTCTCCTTCGCCTACCCCGGTGCCGAGGCACCGGTGCTCAGTGACATCAGCTTCACCGCCGAACCGGGCCAGACCGTCGCGATCATCGGGTCCACCGGCGCAGGCAAGACCACCCTGCTGGCGCTGCTGCCGAGGCTCTTCGACGCCGCCTCCGGCGAGGTGCTGCTCGACGGCGTCCCGGTCACCCAACTGGACCGCGCCGAAATCACCGGGCGCGTCGCGATGGTGCCCCAGCGGCCCTACCTGTTCTCCGGCACCATCGAGCACAACCTGCGCTTCGGCAAGTCCGAAGCGACCGACGAGGAACTTTGGGACGCCCTCACGGTGGCCCAGGCCGCAGACTTCGTCCGTGAAAAGAAAAACGGACTCGGCGCCCGGATTTCCCAGGGCGGCACCAACGTCTCCGGCGGCCAGCGGCAGCGTCTCTGCATCGCCCGCGCACTCGTCACCGAACCCAAGGTCTTCCTGTTCGACGACTCCTTCTCCGCCTTGGATGTCGCCACCGACGCCCGGCTGCGGAAGGCGCTCAAGGCCAAGACGGCCGACGCGACGGTGATCATCGTGGGCCAGCGCGTCTCCACCATCGCGGACGCGGACCAGATCCTCGTCCTGGACAACGGCCGGATCGTGGACCGCGGAACCCACGAGGAGCTCCTCGCCAGCTCCAGCACCTACCAGGAAATCGTCGAATCCCAGCTGACCGCGGAGGCCATCGCATGAGCACCAACGAAAAGCTCAGCCACGGCTCCGCCGGCAAGGCTCCCCACGAGGCGCCCGTGGAGGCCCCCGCCGAAGCTCCCGAGGAGGACTTCTACGAGGAGGAATTCACCCCCGGCGAAGCCGACGGCGGCATGTTCGGCGCCGTGCCGGCGAAGAAGGCCCAACACTTCTGGCCCTCGGCGAAGCGGCTGATGGGCCTGCTGAAACCCGAGCGGGCCGGCATCGCCGCGGTCCTCGCGATGGTGACAGTCGCCGTCGTCCTCAACGTGATTGCCCCGCGCATCCTGGGCCAGGCGATGGACGTGATCTTCGGGGGAGTGGTCGGCAAGCAGTTGCCGGCCGGCGCCACCAAGGACCAGTTCATCGCCGGACTGCGCTCCCAGGGCCAGGACAACTTCGCGGACATGCTGGCCCGGATGGACGTTGTGCCCGGCGTGGGCATCGACTTCCAGAAGCTCGCCTTCCTCATCAGCATCGTGCTGGTGATGTACTTCGTCGCGAACATTTTCCTGTGGCTGCAGGGCTACGTCCTGAACGTGCTGGTCATGCGGGTGGTCCGCCGGCTGCGCGACGACACCGAGAAGAAGCTCAATAAGCTGCCGCTGGGCTACTTTGACACCCGCCAGCGCGGCGACATCCTTTCCCGCGTCACCAACGACGTCGACAATATCCAGCAGGCCCTGCAGCAGGCGTTCGCGCAGCTGGTGAACTCGGCACTGACCGTGATCGGCATCGTGATCATGATGTTCATCGTGTCCTGGCAGCTGGCCCTGATCGCGCTCATCGCCCTCCCGCTCTCGGGGGTGGCCGCCGGCATCATCGGCGCCCGCAGCCAGAAGCTCTTCGCCGCGCAGTGGAAGAACACTGGCGAGCTCAACGGCCAGATCGAGGAATCCTTCTCCGGCCACGACCTGGTCCGCGTCTTCGGCCGCGACGCCGACATGCTGGCCCGCTTCGACGAACGGAACGAGGAACTCTACAAGGCCAGCTTCGGCGCCCAGTTCGTGTCCGGCATGATCATGCCGGTGATGCAGTTCGTCTCCTACCTCAGCTACGTGGGGATCGCCGTCGTCGGCGGGCTGCGGGTGGCCTCGGGCGGGATGAGCCTGGGCGACGCCACGGCGTTCATACAGTACTCGCGCGAGTTCACCCAGCCGCTGGGGCAGATGGCCGGCATGGCCAACATGCTGCAGTCCGGCGTGGCCTCCGCCGAGCGGGTCTTCGAATTCCTCGACGCCGACGAACAGGACGCCGAGACCGCCCTCGAGCACCTCCCGGCCAAAACCGACGGGCACGTCGAGTTCAAGCACGTCACCTTCAGCTACACCCCGGACAAGCCGCTGATCGAGGACCTGTCCTTCACCGCCGAGCCCGGGCACACCGTGGCCATCGTCGGCCCGACCGGGGCGGGCAAGACCACCCTGGTGAATCTCGTGATGCGCTTCTACGAGCTCAACGCAGGCAGCATCACGCTCGACGGCGTCGACGTCACCCGGCTCAGCCGCGCCGAACTGCGCTCCAAGGTGGGCATGGTCCTGCAGGACGCGTGGCTGTTCGGCGGCACGATTTACGAGAACATCCGCTACGGCAAGTTGGACGCCACCGAGGACCAGATCATGGCCGCGGCGAAGGCGACCTTCGTGGACCGCTTCGTGCGGGCGCTGCCGGAGGGCTACAACACCGTCATCGACGAGGAAGGCAACAACGTCAGCGCCGGGGAGAAGCAGCTGATCACCATTGCGCGGGCCTTCGTGGCCAACCCCTCGCTGCTGATCCTGGACGAGGCCACCAGCTCGGTTGATACCCGCACCGAGGTTCTGGTCCAGAAGGCCATGGCCGCGCTGCGCACCGAGCGGACCAGCTTCGTGATCGCCCACCGCCTCTCCACCATCCGGGACGCGGACACCATCCTGGTGATGGAAGCCGGACGCATCGTCGAACAGGGCAGGCACGCGGAACTGCTCGAACTGCGCGGTGCTTACTACCGCCTGTACATGTCCCAGTTCGCCGGCGAAGACGCTGAGGCGTCTCTCGAGGAAGAGCCGACGGCGGTGCACAGCTGAGCGCCGGGACCGGGGCCGGGAGCATGCCCGGAACCAGCGAACCCCGGCGCCTCGAGGTGCAGGTGCCGATGCGCTGGGGCGATATGGACGCCTACGGCCACATCAACAACGTGCAGATCGTCCGGATCCTGGAGGAGGCCCGCATCGCCGCCTTCGGGCCGCCGCGGGGAGCGGGCCTGCCCGGCATGGAACCCCAGGTGTCGCTCTTCAACGACATCCCGGAGGGCACGCTGGCGCTGGTCGTGGAGCATAAGATCCGCTACGTCCGGACGCTGGAATACCGCAACGTTCCCGCCGTGGTGCAGTTGTGGGTCGGCGCGGTCAAAGGGGCCAGCTTCGACATCCACTACCTGGTCCAGGACCCCGTCACCGGCGAAGACTGCGTCAAGGCGAGCAGCCACCTCGCGTTCGTGGACGAAGCCACCGGGCGGGTGCTTCGGCTGACCCCCGAGCAGAAGGCAAAGCTCGCGCCTTTCGCGGCGGCCCGCCACGAACCCAACTGACTGGCAGTAGTTGTCGTTTTGAGCCCGCTAAACGACAACTAATGCGAGCTAGTTGGGCCGGCGGCCCGCCAGACCCACTAGCCCCTACCTCGCTGCCGGGATCGGTCCTAGACTGAACAGGCCCGCGGGAAGCCGGCAGGATGCAAACCTTAGGAGCACGGATCATGGCCAAGCGAAGCAAGATGAAGGCGCGGAAGAAGACCTGGAAAGAGCTCTCGCCGATGGCGAAGTTCGGCACCATCACAGCGGCCGTCGTCCAGCTCTCCCTCCTGATTGCCGCCCAGCGCGACATCTCGCGCCGTCCGGCGGAGGAGATCCGCGGCAGCAAAGCGTTGTGGCGGGCAGCCACTCTCATCAACTTCGTCGGCCCGGGCAGCTATTTCACCTTCGGCGTCAGGCGCCGCCCGGCCGTCAAGTAATACCCCGGCCGCCCTCCGCGGGCGCTCTGCGGGCTCCGCCAGAACCGCGGAACAAAGCTACTCGCCGGTAGTTCTGATCTGCGGCGTGATGCGGGCGTTCAGCTTAAGCCTGTAAATTGAAGGCATGACCCCCAACAAAAAGCCCGCCATGCACCGCGCCCTCGGCATCTCCAAAGAGATCGAAGACGCGGCGTGGTTTGTACTGGGCCCGGGGCTGCTCGGCAAGGCGTCGCCGCTGGACGGCCGGACTAGGACGTGGTCGGTTGCGGCGGCCTCGGAGTTGCTGGAGCGGCTGGAACGGGGCATCCCGGACCCCAAGGCGCCGATGATGACCAACCTCCGCGAAAACCTTGAGGGCGCCACCCGCGGGGCGAAGCAGCTGGCCGTCGAGCTATTGTTCCTGCAGTCGCTGCCGCTGGCGCACGAGGTCAAGTCACTCAAGGTCAAGCGGGCCCGCGTCGCAGAGGCGGCGTCCTGGCTGGAGCCTCCGCTGGCGCTCCCGGACGAACTCTATGCGGGCATGACGGACCACGGGGTGATCCGGGACCGCACCGCGGAGTTCAACTGGACGATTTGGGACCACCTGAAGTGGCTCTGCCGCTTCGTTCGGCACGTCGCCCAGCGACCGGCCGGCGTCGTCCAAGCCGCGATCAAGGACCCGCTGGCCTTCCACGAACTCACGATTGGCACCCCGGAAGACCAGCCCGCGATCCGGCGCAGCATCGAATTCCTGGTCTGGCCCGGCTACTTCGAGCCCGTCGTTGCCGACGTCGAACGCCAGGAGATCCGGGATGCCTTCGCCTCCCTGGTTGGCGGTGCCAGGGGTGACTCCGACGAGGAAATCTCCGCGGACATCCACCGCATCAGGCTGCACCTCGACGAGCAGGCCGGGCAGCGGATCGACTGGTACTCGCGGCAGCTGGTCAGCCAGTGGCGGAAGGTGGCCGATCCCGGCCGCCGCGCGTGGCTGCTGCGCAGCCACCACGACAACGCCGAGCTGCTGGCCGCCTGGCAGGACGACGAAGCGGTGACCCTCGACGTCGAACACCTCCGTCTGTTGGACCCGGGCGTGACCGCCGGCCTGGTCCAACACGCCGTGGACGAGGACTACAAGCACCTCAGCTACGTGGAACGTGAGGACACCAAGACCGCCGTCTTCGCCTTCCTGACCGTGATGAAACCGGGCGACTTCACGCTGTACCAGAACTCGGGGACCGTCCGAGTCGGCGTGGTGCTGGGCGAACCCGAACACCATGATGACAACCGCCGGCTACGCCGGAAGGTCCGCTGGTTCGACGAGGTCCACTCGATGGCCGAATTGCCCCGCCACGTGCAGCGCCAGCTGGCCAGCTCGGGGCTCATCGTGGACGTCACCCGGGTGATCCAGGCGCTCGAGACCTTGCTCCCGGCCGAAGCCGAGGCAGAGGCCGACGACGGCGCCGAGCCGGACGCCGTCGTCGAGCCGTGCGAGGGCTTCCGGCCGCTGACGGCCGAATTCGCCGCGTCCCTGCACATGGACCTCGAACCGCTGCAGGAAATCGCCGAACTGCTGGAGGAAAACCGCCAGTTGGTGCTCTACGGCCCGCCCGGCACCGGCAAAACCTACCTGGCCAAGCACCTCGCCGCCGAACTGGCCGGGGACACCGGCGACGAGCGGGTCAAACTCGTCCAGTTCCACCCCTCCTACGCGTACGAGGACTTCTTCGAGGGCTACCGGCCGGACAAGACCGACGAGGGCCAGGTGTCCTTTAAGCTGGTGGCCGGACCGCTCCGCAGGCTGGCCGAGGAGGCCGCCAAACCCGGCAACGAGGGCAAGCCGTACTTCCTGATCATCGATGAGATGAACCGGGCCAACCTGGCGAAGGTCTTCGGCGAGCTGTACTTCCTGCTGGAGTACCGCGACGACCGGATCTACCTGCAATACAGCCCCACGGAGCCGTTCTCGCTGCCGGACAACCTGTACATCATCGGCACCATGAACACCGCGGACCGCTCCATCGCGATGATGGACGCCGCCATCCGCCGCCGGTTCTCCTTCATCGAACTGCATCCCAAGACCGAACCGGTGAAGGGCTCGCTGCTGCGCTTCCTGCAGGCCCGGGGCCTGGACACGACGCCGGCGCTGCTGCTCGACGAACTGAACAACGCCATCGACGAGTGGGACCGGGACCTGATGATCGGGCCGTCCTACTTCATGAAAAAGGCCGCCCAGACACCCACCGGGCTGCGCCGGATCTGGAAGTACGAGCTGATGCCGCTGCTGGAGGAGCACTACCACGGCCAGCTCAACCGGGCGCAGCTGGAGGAACGGTTCGGACTGGAGCAACTGTTGAGCCGCCTTGCTCGCGTCTAGCCTCGCCCCTGCCGGCACCGTCCGCCACATCGTCCTGGATGAGCTGTCCGGGGGAGTGGTGGAACGGATCGATGCGGGCAGCGCCGCGTACATCAACGGCAGCGGACTGGCCAAGGCTTCTCCGCTGGGCATGGGCCTGTTCCGGATCGAACCTGTCGGCAAGGTGGGCTCCGTGCGCACCCCTTCAGTGCAGCTGGAAGTCCGGCCCAAGGAGCGGCTGGGCCTCGGCCGGCTGCTGTTCCTGCTCGGCTATACGGAAAACCAGGGCTTTCGGGATGACGCCGTGGCCGCGGTCGAGGACACCGATCTCTGGAGCGCCCTCGCCGAGTCGCTGGCCCAGCTCGCCGACCGGGCCCTCAGCCGCGGGGTGCTGCAGGGCTACCTGAACGTCGACGAGTCGCTCCGCACCGTTAAGGGCCGGATCAGGATGTCCGACCAGATCTCCCGCCGCCCCGGCATGCTGGTGCCGCTCGAGGTCTCCTACGACGAGTTCACCGAGGACATCCCGGAAAACCGCATCCTGCGCGCGGCCCTCGAACGGATGTCGCAGGTGCCGGGGGTGCGGGCCGATGTGCTGAGCCGGCTGCGGCGGTTGAAGGGAAAGCTCGACGCCGTGACGCGCCTGCAGTCCGGCGCCCCGCTGCCGTCGTGGCGGGCCAGCCGGATGAACACCCGCTACCACGCGGCCCTGCGGCTCGCGGAGGTCATCCTGCGCAACGCCTCGGCCGAAGCCGGGGACGGAAAGCAGCACTCGGCGTCGTTCGTGGTGGACATGTCCAAAGTCTTCGAGGACTTTGTCGGCATCGCGCTGCGCGAGGCCATGGCCGCGTACCCGGGGGAGATGCGGCTGCGCTACAACTCGATGTTGAACGAGGCGGTGCGGGACTCCGACCGGATCATGGTGCAACCGGGCGCGGTGCATCTGCTGGGCGGCCGGCCCGTGATGGTGTACGACGCGAAGTACAAGGCGGCGTCCGACATCGGCGCCTCACTGTCCGCTGACCACTACCGGATGCTCGCGTATTGCACGTCGCTGCGGGTGCCGACGGCGTGGCTGGTTTACGCCGGCGCGGGGGAGATCAAGCTGCGGCGGATCCTCAACACGGATATCGATGTGGTGGAATTTCCGCTGGATCTGTCGCTGCCGCCGTCGGAAATCCTGGCGTCAGTGGCTGACCTGGCGCAGCAGTCGTGGGGCGAAGTGGTCCGTCAGGCGACGATCAGCCGCTGACGGGATGCCCATCTACGCGGTGTCGTCCTGCAGGGTCGTGGAGACTGACAGCAGGTGGTTCAGGAGCGCTTTTTCCGGCTCCCCGGGATTGTTCGCGACGTGCCAGCGGAGCTGTTCCCGGACCAAGGCCTCGTCCGGCTTGGTCTCTTCAAGAATCGCCTCGATGATGGCGGAAACCTGACGGCGCAGGGGCTCCAGATCCTCATGTGTTTCGGGGCTCCGGGCGGCGTGCCGCGTGCGGGTCTCGGTAGACAACAACAAGTGTGGCATGGTGCTCTCCTGCGGAGTTTGTAGTATCCCCACGTACTGACCAATAGAGTCCTAGTCCCCGAGTTTTGATCTTAGCTCAGGGAGACCAGTCTGTCTCGCGTAGCGGTACTATATTTTTGATGTCTGTTTCAACCAATTCCCAGGCTCCCTCTCCACAGCCCCATGGCGCGGGCAGTGGTGGCGTTCCTGCGTCCGGCGGTGGGACCAACGCCGGTGGTGCTGAGATTACCGGGATCCGGGAGCGTATTTTGGATGTCGCGTACGAATTATTTTCGCGTCGCGGCGTGCGGGACGTGGGCATTAACGAACTCATCGGCCGCTCCGGAGTGGCGAAAGCCAGCTTCTACCGGCACTTCGGCTCCAAGGACGAGCTGGTGCTGGCTTTCCTGGAACGCCGCGACCGGCAGTGGACCGTAGCCACCATCATTTCCGAGGCCCGACGCCGGGGGCGCACCCCCGTGGAGCAGCTGCTGGCCATCTTCGATGTGTTTGCCGATTGGTTCGCGCGGGACGACTTCGAGGCCTGTTCCTTCGTGAACATCCTGCTGGAGATGGGCCCGTCGCATCCATTGGGCAGGGCGAGCATCGATTACCTCGACAAGATCCGGGGCCATGTGCAGCAGCTCGCCGAGGAGGCGGCCCTGGCGGATCCTGACGGCTTCGCCCGGTCCTGGTACATCCTGATGAAGGGCTCGATCGTCGCCGCGGCCGGAGGAGACCGCGCAGCCGCCGGCCGGTCGCGGGAGATGGCCGAGTGGCTGATTGCGCACCACCAGTCTTAGCGCAGACTTAGCGGCCGAGGAAACTGTCCAGTTGCTGCTCGAGGGCCGAGAGGTCTTTGAGCTCGCACTCCCAGACGGTGAGAACGTCCCAGCCCGAACTCTCGAGCAGGCGGCGCTGTTCGGCGTCGCGGGCCCGCGTGCGGGCGCGCTTGGTTTCCCAGAAATCCGCGTTGGATTTGGGTGCATGCTGGCCGACCCTGCAGTCATGGAAATGCCAGAAGCAGCCGTTGATGAAGATGACTTTATGGCGGCTGGCGAACACCAGGTCGGGGTTTCCGGGGAGCCTGCCGCCACGGGCGGTGCCGTGCAAGCGGTAGCGGTAGCCTTTCGCGTGCAGCATCCGGCGGACCAGCAGTTCGGGCTTGGTGTTCTTCCCCCTGATGCGGGACATGTTCCAGCTGCGCCGCTCCGGGGTCAGACTGTCCGCCATGGCTTAAGTCTAGGCGGCGGCTGTCTGCCGCGAATTTGGCCTAGATTTCCCGTTCGGGGTGTTCGCCGAACTGGAAGTGCCGGCCGCTGACCGACGTCGGAGCGATTTCAACGTAGAAGTCTTTCAGCGTCGGCACCCACGGTTTAAGGCCCAGCGCCTCGGCCACGGCGATGTCCGCCGACTGCTCCAGGACCCGTGCCGTGCCGCGAACGACCACCGACCATGCCTCTTCGGAGAGGATGCCGTCGGTTTCAAACAGCACCTTGGAATTGATGGTCAGTTCGGCCAGCTTGTTGCCGGGCGCCGTGCGCAGGTAAAGCTTCCGGTTGTCGACGGCGTAATTCACCGGGAAAATATCCGGTTCGCCGGCCACGGTGACGACGAGCCTGCCGTGTTTAGTTCCTTCGATGAGTTTCCAGGTCTCATCCTCGGACAGGTTCAAGATGGGGCTGTTGTCTGCGTGTTCGAACATCATGGGCTCATTGTTCTGTCCCGTGTAGAAAAACGCCAGAGGCAATCGGAATTGATTGCTTAGTCGGTCGTGACGTTGCGGTCGCTATATTGTCCGACCCCCTCCCTATCGTTCATCTTGTTCGGATTGCATCACATCCAGCGGCGGCCCATCAGGGTGTTTTTCCGCTGGACGAGATGCCCCTCCGCGCCATGGGGGCGCTTGGGCCCGGACACTTCGCACCGCCAGGCGCCGCCTGGCCATGAGTATGGGGAATCATGAGTACTTTCAATACATACGGCACCGCGCCCGCGGATGCGCCCACGTCCACCGTTCCGACCATGGGCGGCGCTCCTGTTGCCCCGCGGGGCAACGGCTGGGGCATCACCGCGCTGGTGCTCGGCATTGTTGCTGTCGTCTTTTCGTTCGTCCCGGTGATGGGCGTCGTCGCCTTTGTCCTGGGTCCACTGGCCGTCCTGTTCGGGATCATCGGTGCTACCCGCAAGTTCGCCAAGAAGGGTGCCGCGATTGCGGGCATCGTTCTTGGCATTCTGAGCATTGTGATCGCTGCTATCTGGATGGCCGTGGTGTCCGCTGCTGTTTCCTCGGCCGATCAGGCGCTGAACTCGGAGCACAAGGTCCAGTACGTGGTGACCACGAACGGCAAAGCCTCGGTCAGCTACTGGACCAGCGGCGGGACATCCAACGTTGATGTCAGCACTGGCTGGAAGAAGGAGCAGACCGTAAAGAATTCGGATCTGCTCTCCTTGGTTGTCAGCGGGGATTTTTCGAATGCCGCGGCAAAGGTTGGCTGCGAAATTCTGTTTGACGGCAAGTCGATCTCGAAGAACTCCGGAACCGGCCAGGGCGCCATGGCAAGCTGCAGCGGCTCGGGCCTCGGGGCCGACAAAAAGAAGTAGGAAGCTGAGCCGGGCCTGAAATCCGGCCCACGGCGGGGGCGTTGCAGGAACTTCTGCAACGCCCTGTTTGCGTTGGCAATTGGGGGCGCGTTTGGGGTGTCTTTGTAGTGCGTTTGGGGGTGTCTTTGGGGGTGTGGAGTGAGGCTTTTGGGGCGCCTGCGTCCCTAGGGGCGCGTGGTTCAGAAGTGAGGCGGGGGGCCTGTGGATAACCCTTACGGCGAGAGTGTGGTGTCAGTTACCCTTAGGCATTGTTTGGATTCAGGCGTCTTGATTTCTATCGGGGGATTAGCTGAACATGACATCTCGCACTCCAACCTTCAGCCGCAGGCTCACCGCCGCGGCCGCCCTGCTCACCGGTATTGCCCTGATGGGAACGGCCTGCACCGCCGGCCAGGCGCCGCCGAGTGCGGCACCGAGCGATGCGTCGACCAGCATGTCCACGTCCCGGACTCCCAGCGCCACCGCGACGCCCATCGCCACTGCCAGTTATAAGCCGGCCGACGCCAAGGGGAGGGCCCAGAACGTCCCGGTTCCGGTGCTGCCGGAGGCCGCGAAGGCGAAGACGAAGGAGGGCGCAATTTCGTTCGCCAAACACTGGTTTAGCCTGCTGAGCTACGGATATGAGACGGGAGATCTGCGGCCTCTGAACGTCGTCACTTCAGATGATTGTCAACCGTGCGCAACGGCCAAAAAGGTCATTAATGCTTGGAACACGGAGGGAAGGTGGCTTGTGGGCGGCGTGGTGACCACTCAGTCGGTCACCACCGAATTCGTCCAAGGTCCCGGCCAGACGTATCAAGTTGCTGTGCAGGCGCATCAGACACCCCTCGCGTACATGCGAAAAGACGGCAGCGTCGCTCGCCGCGGCTCTCAGCCGGACGACACCGGAAATCTCCTGTTCGTCGCATTCGCCAATGGGGCGTGGAAACTCGTTGACATCGGCAGAATCGTTGGGTGAAACGTGGGGGCGGCGATTGCATATAGGAAGTGGGTGACAGCAGCAGCACTGTCAGGGCTCATGACTTTGTTCGGGGGTGCCGTTGCCGTGCAAGCGGACCCGGACATCTTCGGTGACTGGCGACCCGACGGGGTTCATCTTGATGGGTGGAGCTGGGACGAGGCAGCCCGAAAGTTTGTGCATCAGGAGCCAGGCACCATCTCAAGCGACCCCTTCCAGTACAAATACGAACTCCAATGCCATCTTGGCGGTGGCGACTTCGACGCCGAGTGCCTGGCGACCGTGATGGAGTGCAAGAACGGTCCCGGTGGTAAAGACGGGATTCCCGTCACTTGGTTCAAGGCTCCTGCAGGGGTCCCCAACCCAGTCTGGAGCTACCATTCCGGGCCAACGTGCCTGTTTGATGCGCGACCCGAGGACTTGTTGCCCCGCATCGCCGCCATGATCCAAGCCGAATTCCGGAAACTTCCGATCGCCGCGGGCCGAGTAACCGCGCAACCCAGTCCGCACACGCTTCGGGGCGCTGAGACGAACTTCTTTGCTGAGGCAGCAGAACAGCAGTTCGACATCAAGATCCTGGCCCAGGCCGTCCATGTCGACGCCAAGCCCGTCCAATACACCTGGAACTACGGTGACGGTACTTCGCTGGGCCCGCAGAGCTCGGCCGGCGGACCACTGCCGCAGGACCGTTGGGGCGAAAAGACGACCACCAGCCACATCTACACCCAGACCGGGGACTTCTCCGTGACGCTGACCACGTATTTTCAAGGGACCTACTCCGTCAACGGCGGCCCACCGCTGCCGATCCCGGGCGAAGGACAGTTCAGCTCCCCGCCACAGACCGTTAGCGTCTGGCGGTCCATCACCCGCAACTATGCCGACGATTGTCTCCAAAATCCGGAAGGCCAGGGTTGCCCCGGCTCACCACCGGCCTCGCGGTAATTCAGGCGTGATCTGAGTCTCAACAGGAATAGTTGCAGACGCTATGAAGTTTCCGCCAGTGGACCCAATCCACTCCGAAAGGAACTGCGCATGCTGTTTTCCCCCTTGACCATCGGCCAGCTTGAACTACCGAACCGGCTCGTGATGGCGCCGCTCACCCGCGTCCGTTCGGGCAAGGAAGGCATTCCCGGGCCGCTGGTGGTCGAGCACTACCGGCAGCGAGCCTCGTTGGGGCTGATCGTCAGCGAAGGCACCTACCCCAGCCCGGCCGGACGGGGATTCCCGGGACAGCCCGGCTTGGTCACCGAGGAGCAGCTCAAGGGCTGGGCCGACGTCACCGCCGCCGTGCACGCCGAGGGCGGCAGGATCTTCGCCCAGGTAATGCACGCGGGCCGCGTCACGCACGAGGACACCACTGGCGGCCATGAGGTCGTCGCCCCGAGCGCGATCGCCATTGACGGCGAGACCCGCACCTACGAGGGCAAGCAGGCTTTCCCGGTGCCGCGCGCGCTGGCTACTGATGAACTGTCCGGCATCCGTGAAGAGTTCGTTCAGGCGTCCCGCAATGCGATCGACGCAGGGTTCGACGGCGTCGAGCTTCACTCCGCGAATGGCTACCTGCTGCACGAATTCCTGACGCCGGCCGCGAACCAGCGCGAGGACAACTACGGCGGCTCACCCGAAAATCGTGCCCGCTTCGTCATCGAAGTCGTCCAGGCCGTTGTGGACGCCGTCGGCGCCGACCGCGTAGGTATCCGCATCTCGCCGGAGCACAACGTCCAGGGCGCCCTGGAACTGGACGCCGCCGACGTCCGCGCAACCTACGGCTACCTCGTGGACGCCCTGGCCCCGCTGAAGCTGGCCTACCTCAGCGTCCTTCACAAGGAGCCCACGAGCGAACTGGTCCAGGAACTGCGCACGCGCTTCAATGGAACCTTCCTGCTGAACACCGGCTTTGGCGTCATCACGACTGCCGAAGTAGCCAAGTCCCTGGTCTCGGACGGCCACGCTGATGCTGTGGTCGTTGGACGACCGGCCATCGCCAACCCCGACCTGGTGCGCCGCTGGCGCGAGGGGCTCCCGGTGAACGAGCCCAACCAGGCCACCTTCTACTCCGACGGCGCCGAGGGTTACACCGATTACCCGGCTTACCAAAACTAGGAGCGGGGCGCCGGCGTAATCATTCACCGGACATGCCCAGTGCACGCCGTGAACAGTGGACAGAAGCCGATTCTGTCCACTGTTGGCGTTTAAGGATGGGCATGTCCCCCGGAGCGGCTCGGAGGCGAGGGGCATGTACCGTGGCGCACCCAGAGGACGGGCATGTCCAATGGTGGGTGTGAAGGATCGGCATGTCCCCTAGGGGGCGGGGGACACGGACCGCTGGCAGAGGCCGATGAAGCCGCCCAGCTGCTCCAGGCCTTCCGGATGGGTGGGCAGGTAGTTTGTCAGCTCCGGAGCACGCACGACGACGGCGCGCCACTGCCCGCGTGACACAGCCACGTTGATCCGGTTCCGGGAGAGCAGGAACTCCATGCCCCGAGGCGCCTCGGCCACCGCCGAACACGCCATGGACACGATCACCACCGCGGCTTCCTGGCCCTGGAACTTGTCCACGGTTCCGACCCGTACGCCTGACAGTCCGGCCCGGTCCAGGGCTTCGCGAACAAGGTTCACCTGGGCGTTGTAGGCAGCCACCACAAGGATGTCCGAGGCCTCAAGAGGGCGCGACCCCTCCGGAGTGTGCCACGCCAGACCCAGATGGCGCCGCACCTGCCGGACGACTTCGGCGGCTTCCTCCGGGGACGACGTCGTGTTGCCGCTGTGCGGCACCATCACCGTTTCGATCCCGGCGGGAACTCCATCCAGTCGCCGGAGGTCAGCGGACGGCGCAGACCGCAGCCGGCCCTCGTAGGACAGCTCGGAGACCGCCAGGCACAGCTCGGAGTTCATCCGCCACGAGTCGGCCAGGAAGTAGCCAAGCTCCGGCGGCAAGGTGGCGTGACCCGCGGAGATCCAGCCCAGCGCCGACTCGTCGACCGGCTCGGGATGCTTGCCTTGGCTGACCTGCGGGAGCTGCTGCGGGTCGCCCAGCAGGAGCAGCCGGCTGCTGGACTGGGCGACCGCGAGCGTGTTGGCCAGCGAGAACTGGCCGGCTTCGTCGATCACCAGCAAATCGAGTGAGCCGGCCGGGACGGTGGCGCCGGTCATGGTCCACGCCGTGCCGCCGACCAGGGCACCGCCGGCCGCGCTCAGCAGCGCCGCAACGTCCTTGGCGGTACGCGCCTGCCACGGCAAGGGATTGTCGTGCTTCACGTCCTTCGCGACCAGGGCGGGGCTGACCCCCGCTTTGGTGATGGCGGTCGTCAGCAGGTTCTCCACCACGGCGTGGGACTGGCCGACGACGCCGACCTTCCAGCCTCGGGCGACGAGCCGGGCGATGACGTGGGAACCCACATGGGTCTTGCCGGTTCCCGGGGGACCCTGGACCGCCAGGTAGGAGTGGTCGAGTCCCAAGACCGCCGTGGTGATCGCATCGATGAAGCGGTCCGGACCGTCGCCCGGCTGCGGCAATGACGCGCCGCCGGACAGCCTTGGCGGCAGATGCCGGACGAGGTCAAGGGCAGGGTGCCGGGGGATGGAACCGGACTGCAAGCCATCGGCTACCAGGTCGGCGAGTGACTCCAACGCCTGCTCCAGGCTCTTGGTGGCCAGCGGCTGGTCCTCGGTCAGCGCGATGGGCACCTCGCTGTGGGGCGATACGTTGCGGTGCAGCCGGTCCCGAATGACGACGGTGTCCTTGCCGTCCTCGTGCCCAAGTTCCAGAACCTCCGTGCCGAACCAGCCGCTTCGACCGGCACCGTTCTTACCCGTGCCCTCCAGCCCCGCGGGAAGCGGAAGCCCGTACATCCGGAACCATTTGCTGCCTTCGCGCAAATCCGAGCCGGGGCTCACAGTGCCGGTCAGCCGGACCCGCCGCTCCGGAAGCTTCCGGCCTTCTTGCTGCCAGTCGTTGAGGATCACGGCGGAATCGACAAGGAAGACGTTCCGGTCCCGCTCGTGCGTGTCCGGGCCTTGCTCGCACCGGTCGAAATGCGCCCACCAGAAGGACTTGCGCTCCCGGCGGTGATAGCTCACAGCCGCAGCCAGCATGGCGACGGCCTTGCGATCCTCCTCGGACAGGCCGCTCCCGGGCTCGGCAAGGGCCAGCAACGCCAGCTCGGCCGGGCCAAGCGCGGCAGCAGCGGCCGGGGAGTCGACGTCGTCCCCGGCGCCCGCCGGTACGGAACCGGCGCCGCCCGACCCGGACCCGGTGTCCCCGCCCGGCCCGGAGCCGGTGCCGCCTGGCTCAATCCCGCCCGGCTCGATCCCACGTTCCTTGGCCCGCTGCAGCAGCCAATTCCGCAGCTCCAGCGTCGAGAGGCAGTCGTATTCGTTGTAGTCGGAGATGCCGGCGAGGATCCTCGCGGCGTCCTCGGCCCTGGCCTCATCCACCTTGCCAGCCTCGCGCGCCTCGCAGTAGTGGGCGTAGGCGACAACGGAGGCGCCGGCGTCCTTTACGTCGCCCGTGCGGAGGTTCGTGCCCATGTAGAGCGGCTCGAGCTTCTTGATGCTGTACGAGTTTTCCGAGATGCGGATGCTGTTCCGGACCGTCTGGTAGAGGTCCACCAGCAGGCCTTCGCGGAGCCACTCATCCACAATGTCTTCGCCGGCCACATGCAGCACGGAGAGCTTGCGGAGTGCCGTCTTCTCATAAGGGGCGTAGTGGTAGACGTGCATATCGGGGTAGTCCCGTCGACGCTGTTCCACGTAGTCCAGGAAGTCGAGGAACGCCTGCTTCTCCGCCGCCCGGCTGTGCGCCCAGAACGGCCGGAACACGCCCGGAACGCTTGGCCCGGAGGGCGCCTCGATGACGCCGAAAAGGTACTCGAGTCCCCACACCCCGGTGGCGCTGTCCTGCCACAGTGGATCGCCCTCGAAGTCGAAGAAAATGTCGCCCGGACTGGGCGGCGGAAGCTCAGCCAGGGTGTTCTGCGGGAGCACGGCGTAGCGCAGCGTGTGTTCCTCGCCGTCCTTGCGGTACTGCACTTCCCCGTCGGCCGGTCCAACGCCGCTCTGCATCCGGGCCTGTTCCTGCAGCCGCAGGAGCGTGGGCGTCGGCTTGGCGAGCGGAGTTTGGGCCAGTTCCGTGACGGTGTGAATGCCCAGCTCGTGGAGGTTCTTGCGCTGCACCGAGTTCATCCGGGCCACCAGGAGCAGATCGTCGGTGGCCTTGACCTGTTCCTGGCAGTAGTCGCACCGGCCGCAGGCGGTGACATCCTCCGCGCCCCAGCGGACAGCGTCTGGCTGTGCGATGTGCACGGCCGTCAGGCCGAGGAAACGTTCACGGCGTTCCCGGAAGACCGGCAGGATCTCGGCGAGTTTGTGGTGGCTCCGGACGTAGTCGTAGCCGCCGTCGGCCAATTGCACCGTGGCGCCAAGGACAAGGGTGACCGCGGGATCCACGGGGATGCCCTCCTTGAGCAGCTGGTCGCCGTAGGCGGCGAGCTGCAGCAGGGCGGTCACTTTGGCGTGGCGGGCCAGTTTCGTGTCGAACACGGCGTAGCCGCCGTCGGCCTGCCGGACCAGGAAGTCGGAGCGGCCGTGGAACTGGCCGTCAAAGAACGCGGCCTGGAAGACGACGTCGGCGCCCGCCCGCAGCGCCTCGATGGACTCGTGGTGCTTGGCCGCCAAGGTGGCGCGGTCCATGGCAGTGGCGGGAACGACGTCGTACACGCCGCGCCCGCGGGTGGGGTCCCAGGTGCCGAACTCGTCCATGAACCCGTCCAGGACCTTGCGCTCGTGAACGTCGCCCAGCATGGCCGCGTGCTGGAGCATTTCATCGGTGCCGAAGTCAGCCTTCGGGGCACGGCCCAGCTTTTCGTCGAGCTTCCGGAGCAGCTGGTACTCGCAGCCGACGGCCACCACAAGGTCGCTCGCGGAGTAGACCAGATCCGGTGCCGCGCCCGGTACTTCCGGTTCAAGAAAAAACACTGCGCCCCGCTTTGCTTGGCTCTGGCCGACTGACTCTTTTTGACCGACCGGCCGGCTCCCGACGCCGTCGATCTCTCTTCTGCCAAGCTACCAAAGCCCTCTGACACTCAAACACTGGCCGTCGTCGTGGGAGCGGCGTAAGGTCAGCAAGACCATGACCGAACAACAACCCTTCGAGCTGGTCCGCAGCTACCCCCACTTCGAGTTGCGCCGCTATCCCGCGCACGTCGTCGCCGAGATCCGGGTCAACGCGAGCTTTGACCGCGCAGGAAATGCGGCCTTCCGCCACCTGTTCAACTACATCAGTGGCAGCAACAGCGCGTCGCAGAAGCTGGCGATGACCGCCCCGGTGATCCAGGGGACCGGTGGCCCGGGAGTCGGAGGCCAGGGGAGCTCGGGCCACGGCCCCTCGCAGAAACTGGCGATGACCACTCCGGTGCTCCAAAGCGGCCCGTTGCCCGGGAAGGATGCGCCGGCCGACTTCGTGGTCGCCTTTGTCCTCCCCGCGGGCATGAGCGCAGAAACCGCTCCGGTCCCGACCGACCCCGAGGTCAGGATCCGGGCCGTTCCCGGCTCGCTGGCCGCGGCGCTGCGCTTCTCCGGCAGCGGCTCGGAAACCGCGTTCGCGCGGCGCAACGACGGGCTGCAGTCGGCGCTGATCGTGGCCGGGCTGACGCCGGTGGGGCCGCCGAGGTTCGCCCGCTTTGACCCGCCGTTCAAGCCGTGGTTCCTGCGCCACAACGAGGTCGTGCAGGACGTGCAGGAGACCCCCGACGCTGCGGGAACGCCCGGCTCCTGACCCGCGTAAGGCAAAATGGCTGGGTGAGCCAACTCCCGCAGCACCCAGCCGTGACCACCCCGATTGAAACCCAGATTGCCGCCGAGCTCGGCGTGAAACCCTGGCAGGTGAAAGCGGCCGTGGAGCTGCTCGACGCCGGGTCCACGGTGCCGTTCATCGCCCGGTACCGCAAGGAAGCCACCGGCACCCTGGATGACACCCAGCTCCGCGGGCTTGAAGAGCGGCTGCGCTACCTGCGCGAGCTGGAGGACCGGCGTCGGACCATTCTGGAAGCAATCGCCGCCCAAGGGTCGCTCACCCCGGAGTTGCAGGCCGCCGTCGTCGCCGCCGACACCAAGTCGCGGCTGGAGGACATCTACCTTCCCTTCAAGTCGAAGCGGCGCACCAAGGCCCAGATCGCCCGCGAGGCCGGCCTGGAACCGCTCGCGGACTCGTTGCTGAAGCGGCCGGAGCTGGACCCGGAACGCGAAGCCGCCCGGTACCTGAACGAAGAACATGCCATCGGTGACGCCACCGCTGCGCTGGCCGGAGCCCGGTCCATCCTTGTCGAGCGCGTCGCGCAGGACGCTGACCTGGCCGCCACCCTGCGGGAGCGGCTCTGGAGCCAGGGCCGGATGGTGTCGCGGGTCAAGAAGGGCATGGAGACCGAGGGGCAGAAGTTCAAGGACTACTTCGAGTTCTCCCAGGCTCCCTCCGGGATGCCCTCGCACCGGGTCCTCGCGCTGCTGCGCGGTGAAAAGGACGGCGTGCTGGAACTGGATCTCAGCGAGGCGGAACCGGACGACGACGCCGCCCTGGCCGCCGCCCGCGGCCGGTACGAAGCCGCTGTGGCCAAGTTCCTTGGGGTCGCCGACCGAGGCCGGCCCGCCGATGCCTGGCTGCTGCAGACGGCGCAGCAGGCGTGGCGCTCGCGGGTGCTCAGCCGCCTGAGCGGCGACCTGCGCAGCCGGATGTTCGCCGCGGCCGAGGACGAGGCCGTCCGGGTGTTTGCCGCCAACCTCCGGGACGTGCTGCTCGCCGCACCCGCCGGCAACCGCGCCACCCTGGGACTGGACCCGGGGCTGCGCACCGGCGTGAAAGTCGCCGTGGTGGACGGGACCGGCAAGGTGGTTGCGACGGACACTGTCTACCCGCACGCCCCGGCACGGAAGTGGGATGAGGCGCTGCGCACGCTCCTGGCGCTGGCCCGGAAACACGGTGTTGAACTCGTGGCGATCGGCAACGGCACCGCCTCGCGGGAGACGGACAAGCTCGCGGCGGAGCTGATCAAACAGCTCGGTGCCGAAGCCGGCGGCGCGCCGCAGAAACTCGTCGTGTCCGAGGCCGGGGCGTCTGTGTACTCGGCGTCGGCGCTCGCCGCGGCCGAACTGCCCGGCATGGACGTGTCGCTGCGCGGCGCGGTGTCGATCGCCCGGCGGCTGCAGGATCCGCTCGCGGAACTGGTCAAGATCGAGCCGAAGTCGATCGGCGTCGGGCAGTACCAGCACGACGTCACGGCGTCGAAGCTGGACCGCAGCCTCGACGCCGTCGTCGAGGACTGCGTCAACGCCGTCGGGGTGGACGTCAACACCGCCTCACCCGCGTTGCTGAGCCGGGTGGCCGGCGTCGGACCGCTGCTGAGCGAGAACATCGTGGCGTACCGGAACGAGCACGGTCCGTTCAACAAGCGCAGCGAGCTGAAGAAGGTGCCCCGGCTGGGCGCGAAGGCTTTTGAACAGTGCGCCGGCTTCCTGCGGATCAGCGGGGGAGCGGAGCCGCTGGACGCCTCCAGCGTGCATCCGGAGGCGTACCCGCTGGCCCGGAAGATCAAGGCCGCGGCCGGCGCCGGTCAGGGCGCCGGTCAGGGCGGCGGCCTGGCTGCGCTCAACCCCCAGGACTTCGTGGACGGCTCGTTCGGGCTGCCGACCGTGCGGGACATCATGGCCGAGCTGGAAAAACCAGGCCGGGACCCGCGGCCCGCGTTTGCGGCGGCGACGTTCCGGGAAGGGATCGAGAAGATCTCGGACCTCAAGCCCGGCATGGTGCTGGAAGGCACAGTCACCAATGTGGCCGCGTTCGGCGCGTTCGTGGACGTCGGAGTGCACCAGGACGGGCTGGTCCACGTCTCCGCGCTGGCCAACCGGTTCGTCGCCGACCCGCGCGAGGTGGTCAAGTCCGGCCAAGTGGTACGGGTCAAGGTGCTGGAGGCCGACCCGGACCGGAAACGCATCTCACTGACGCTCCGGCTCGACGACGAACCCGCGGCAGGTTCGCAGGACCGGGGCCGTCGGGGCCAGGCGAAGCCACCGCAGCCCAGGTCCGCCGCCACGCCGACCCCGGCTAGGCAGGGCTCACCCACGCCTGGCCCCAAAGTGGCCCCGGCGGCGGCCCCGGCGTCGGCGCCCGCCAACACCGCGATGGCCGAGGCGCTCCGGAGAGCGGGCCTCGGCAAGTAACCTGACCGTTCATCGCGGAATCCCTACCGCTCGGCGCACAACTGATACGTTTGCTGATGAATTGCACCATGATTGCCGGAGGCAACTGCCCGCATTTGGGCCTTTCGCCTCTAGAGCGCCGAGACATCGGCGTCTTTCGACACGCAAGGGAGCAACTATGGGCTGGCTGGACCGCGAACGAACTATTGCCCCGCCGGGGTTCAACCGGTGGCTTGTGCCGCCCGCGGCGCTCGCCGTCCACCTGTGCATCGGCCAGGCGTACGCGACGAGCGTTTACAAGACGGCGCTGGTCAAACACTTCGGCGCCAGCCTGACCGAGATCGGTGTGATCTTCTCCATCGCGATCGTGATGCTCGGCCTGTCCGCCGCGATCATGGGCACCTGGGTGGATAAGAACGGCCCGCGCAAGGCGATGTTCACGTCCGCCTTGTTCTGGGCCAGCGGCTTCGTGATCGGCTCGCTGGGCATCTTCACGCACCAGCTCTGGCTCGTCTACCTCGGCTACGGTGTGGTCGGCGGCATCGGCCTGGGTATCGGCTACATTTCGCCGGTGTCCACCCTGATCAAGTGGTTCCCGGACCGCCCGGGACTCGCCACCGGCATGGCCATCATGGGCTTCGGCGGCGGCGCGCTGATCGCCAGCCCCGTCTCCACCGCGCTGCTGAAGATGTACGACCCCAACTCCGGCGCCAAGGGCTGGATTGCCAGCGGTGACTCGGTCGGCAAGCTCTTCCTGACCCTCGCCGTCGTCTACCTCGCCTACATGCTCTTCGGCGCTTTCACCATCAAGGTGCCAGCCGACGGCTGGAAGCCCGTCGGCTTCGACCCGGCCAAGGTCAAGGCGTCAAAGCTGGTCACGACGGACAACGTCTCGGCGAAGAACGCGGTCAAGACCCGGCAGTTCTGGCTCGTCTGGATCGCACTGTTCTGCAACGTCACCGCCGGCATCGGCATCCTGGAGCAGGCTGCCCCGATGATCCAGGACTTCTTCCGGAAGTCCGACGGCGTCTCCCTGGTCAGTGCCGGCGTCGCCGCCGGCTTCGTGGGATTGCTCTCCATCGGCAACATGGCCGGGCGCTTTGCCTGGTCCGCGACCTCGGATGTGACCGGCCGGAAGCGCATCTACATGGTGTACCTCGGCGTCGGCGCGCTGCTCTACACGGTGCTGGCCCTCGCCGGTTCCTCGACCACGGTCCTCTACGTGGCGCTCGCCTTTGTCATCATCTCCTTCTACGGCGGAGGCTTCTCGACGGCTCCGGCCTATCTGCGGGATCTCTTCGGCACATTCCAGGTCGGCGCCATCCACGGCCGGCTGCTGACCGCGTGGTCGGCTGCCGGCGTCGCCGGACCGCTGATCGTCAACGCTTTCCTGGACGCCCAGGGCAAGCCCGGCCAGCTGAATGCCGCGTCCTACCAGCCCGCGCTGCTGACCATGGTGGCGCTGCTGGTGATCGGCTTTGTGGCCAACCTGCTGGTCAAGCCGGTCGACGCACGATTCCACGAACCCCGCCCGGACCGCGACCGGTCTGCAGAACCCGCCATGGAGGCCTGAGATGAGCACAGCACATACCCCCGGTACACAGACGGCGGTCACAGCGTCCACCGGCAAAATCGCGGTGGCATGGGCCCTCGTCGGCGTGCCACTGGCCTACGGGGTCTACGAGACCCTGACCCGCGTGGCGGCGCTGTTCGGCTGATCCATGACCTTCACCGCGGCTGAGCAGTTCACCACCCGCCCCACCTTGCAGGGCACCTTTGGGATGAGTGCATCCACCCATTGGATCGCGACGGCGGCAGCGCAGGCGGTGCTCGAACGCGGCGGAAACGCGTTCGACGCCGCCGCGGCCGGCGCCTTCGTGCTGCACGTTGTCGAGCCGCACCTCAACGGCCCGGGCGGGGACATGACGGGTGTCTTCGTGACGGCGGCCGAACCCGGCAGGCCAGTGGTGTTGATGGGGCAGGGGCCGGCGCCGGCTGCGGCCACGGTGGAGTACTACCGCGCCGAAGGGCTGGACCTGGTGCCGGGCTCGGGGGCGCTGGCCGCCGCGGTGCCCGCCGCCGTCGACGCCTGGCTCCTGTTGTTGCGCGACCACGGTACCTGGGAACTGGACGCGGTCCTGGCGTTTGCGATCGGCTATGCGCGCGACGGGCACCCGGTGCTCGGCCGCGTCGGCACCACGATTGCCGCGGTGGCGGAGCTGTTCCAGGAGCATTGGCCCAGCTCGGCCGAGCTGTGGATGCCCGGCGGCCGGATTCCGGCCGAGGGCGACGTCATCCGCAACACTGCCTACGCCCGGACGCTGGAGCGGCTCATCGAAGCAGGCTCGGCGTTGGGGTCCGACGGGTCCCGGGAGGCGCGGATCGATGCTGCCCGCCGGGAATGGCGCGAGGGCTTCGTAGCCCGGGCGATGGTCGAATCCGTGCAGGCCCCGCACCGGCACTCCTCTGGGACCGACCACCGGGGCGTCCTGGCGGTGTCCGACCTGGCCGGCTTCGAAGCAGGCTATGAGTCGGCGGCCACCATCGATTTCCGGGGCCACACGATCGCGAAGACCGGGCCGTGGGGTCAGGGTCCGGCGCTGCTGCAGACCTTGGCCATCCTCGCCGGGTTCGAGGACCAGTATCTCGATCCGTCGACCGAGCTCGGGGCGCACACAATCCTGGAGGCCCAGAAGCTGGCGCTGGCCGACCGCGAGGCGTACTACGGCGACACGGACGTACCGCTGGAGTACCTGCTGTCCGAGGAGTACAGCGCGGGCCGCCGCGATTTGATCACGGAGCGGGCGTCACACGAATTCCGGCCCGGGAAGGTCCCGGGGCGCGAGCCTTATCTGCCGCAGCTGCGCACCGAATACACGCCGCCAGCTTTGGTCCGGAACGGTGTGGGGTCCGGACCGGCGGGACTGGGCGTCGGCGAGCCAACCGTAGCGCCGAGCGGGGAAACCCGCGGCGACACCTGCCACATCGACGTCGTGGACCGCTGGGGAAACATGGTCTCGGCCACCCCGTCCGGCGGCTGGCTGCAGTCCTCGCCCGCGATTCCAGAGCTGGGTTTCTGCCTCGGCACCCGCCTGCAGATGACCTGGTTGGAGCCGGGCACACCTTCCACCCTCACTCCGGGCCAGCGGCCCCGCACCACCCTGACCCCGACCCTGGTCCTCCGGGAGGGGCATGCCGTGACCGCGCTGGGTTCGCCGGGCGGTGACCAGCAGGACCAGTGGCAGCTGCCGTACTTGCTGCGAACGATCGTGGGCGGCTACTCGCCGCAGCAAGCCATCGACGCACCGACGTTCCATACGACGTCGATGCCTGGATCGTTCTGGCCGCGCACCTGGGAGCCCGGCGGCGCAGTGGTCGAGGACCGGCTGGGCGAGGACGTCATCGCGGGGCTCCAACGCCGCGGGCACGTGGTGACCGTGGCCGGCGGCTGGACCCTCGGCCGGCTGTCCGCCGTCGTGCGGGACCCCGCAACGGGGGTGCTGCAGGCCGCGGCCAACCCCCGCGGCGCCCAAGGGTACGCGGCGGGGCGGTAGCGCATAGGGAGGCTTGGACGCCCCACGCGGGGCAGCCAATGCACCTGCGCATCCATGCTTAGATTGTCCGGTGAGTAGAACCAGCCGCGTCCCCTTAATCGTGGGTTTGCTTACCTTTTTCTATTCAATGGTCGGAGTGTCCGTCCCGAGCTTTTGGACTGACGAGGCAGCCACCGTCAGCGCGGTCAACCGGGACTTTCCCGAGCTCTGGACCATGCTCGGGAAAGTGGATGCGGTTCACGGCGCCTACTACGGCCTGATGTATGGCTGGACTCGAATTTTCGGACTGTCCGAATTGTCGCTGCGCACGCCCAGCCTGATCGCGGTGGCAGTGGCGGCTGGACTGCTGACGGCACTCTGCCGCAGGCTCGGGGGTACCGCCTACGGAGTGAGCGCCGCGGTCATCTTCGTCATCCTCCCGCGGGTCCAATACGTGGCCACGGACGCTCGCTCGTATGCCATGACCGTTTTGGGTGCTGTGCTGGCAACCTACCTGCTGGTGCTCATCCGCGAATCCCCGACCAAACTGCGGTGGCTCTGGTACGGACTTACCGGCCTGCTCACCGTTAGTTTGTCGTTTTACGCCGTGCTTTTGGTCGCGGCGCACGGGATTACCCTGCTGGTCGACGGGCGCCTGCGCAGACAATGGCGTGGCATGGCGGTGGCCTCGCTAGGGTGGCTTGTCCCGGCAGCCCTGATCGCCGCCGTCGCCTCGCGCCAACAGTTTCAGATAGCTTGGGTACAGCCCATCGGGGCGTCCACACCTTACGAGGTCGCCTTTATCCAGTTCTTCAGCGACGCCTATTCCGTTTCGGAGAACTTCGTCACCAGCCCCAAACCGACGCCGGGCGAGGACTTTTCGATGTACGGCCTGGCGGCGGTCGTCTGGGTTGCGGCACTGATCGGCACAATCCTGGCCCGAAAGCATTTCGCAGTGAAGCTGGCCTTGCCATGGCTTGTGCTGCCGCTGGCACTGGTGATTCTAGGATCAGCGATCGCCGGGCGCGGCTATTACCTGCCGCGGTATGTCTCGTTCGAACTGGCCGCCCTGCCAATGCTGGCTGCCGCTCCGCTGCTGGCCAGGCCGCTCGGGCGGCCGGTCCATCGACGTTGGCTGGTTGCGGTGTTGGCCGCCGCCCTGGTGATCTCGGTGCCGTCGTATGTCGGCCAGCGGACGGAATATGGGCGCATTGAAAGTGATGACTTCCGTTTCATTGCTGAAACTATCCAGAGGAACGCCGCCCCGAATGACGCGTTCGTAATAAGCAACGACCGGGACATGGCGTTCCAGGGCTACCGGGCCGATTTTGAGCGCCTTAACGATCCCACAATGGCTCTTCCGGCCGCCCAATGGGGGCGCATTTTTGACCGGCGCTATGACGTCAAGACGGCCAGGAATCGAATTCTTAAATACGACACAGTTTGGGTTGTGGAAGTGTCCAGCAAGACCGGCGCGCGCAAGGCAATGGAAGCTATTGGCTACGCGCCGAAGCGGCAGTTTGCGGGGCTGACGACGTCCGTCACCGAGTTCAAGCGCACTCGTCCCTAGGTCAATGTAGGCACACGGCGGCTGCGACGGCGAGCCGCCAGAAACGTTCCTGCGGTCGCGGCAGCCGGTACGGCGAGGAATGCCGCGGCCCTCGATGCGCCACTGGCCGCACCTCCAACCGCAAGGTAGCCGGTGAGCCCAATCCACCAAAAAAGGGCCGCCGCAAACCCCGCTATGGCGAGCAAATCGCGGACGACAAGAGTACGCTCCTTCGGAAACTAACGGACATTCTGAGCCCAGAGCCTGGTCAGTTCGAATGATCGAGTCGCCTGTATGTCGATACCCCGCGGTCACGATCTGAAGTAGTGGTTTCTTCGGGGTGTTTGGTGGGGGTCGAGGTGGGGCGGTGGGATAAACCAGGGGATGCCGTGGCGGGGTTGGATGGTCCATTGTTCTTTGTGGATCAGGTGGTGATGGTGGGAGCAGAGGAGTGTTCCGTTGTCTGCGGAGGTGGTGCCGCCTTGTGACCAGTAGGTGATGTGGTGGGCTTCGCACCAGGGGGCGGGGATGGTGCAGGAGGGGAAGGCGCAGCCTTGGTCGCGGGCGGTGATGGCTTTGCGGAGGTGGGGCGGGAAGAGCCGGGTGGTACGGCCGATGTCCAGGAGGCGGCCTTGGGAGCCGAGGAGGACGGGGATGATGTCGGCGTCGCAGGCGATGGTGCGGATGGTCGCGGCGGTGACGGGTCCGGTGAACGCCAGTGTCCCGGTGCCGGTGTCGGTCTCTGCGCGCTGGTGGAGGCGGTCGAGGAGGTCGCGGTAGTCGATGGTGGCCATGATCTGGGGCCGGAGTCCGCCCGCGGCGGGCAGCCCGCCGGAGCTTAGGGCGACTTTGCAGGCGCCGACGAGTCCGTCGAGGAGTTTCTGCGGCCGGGACCGCCGGTCCATGCTGCCCGGTCCTGTCCCGTCGGGTTCTTCGCCGTTGAGTGCTGCGGTGCCGGTTGCGGTGTTGCCGTCGATTGCCGCGCCCGGGGTGGTGCGGGGGTTGGTGGCGGTGTTCATCACGGTCAGCAGGTGTTCGTATTGTGCGGTGGTCGCGAAGATCTCCAGGTGTTGGAGGCCGTGGCGGGGTTTGCGGAGGAACGCGCCCTGTAACTGGCGGAGGACGTCTTCGGCGGGTTCGGCGCCGTCCTGGTCGATTGCGTCCATCCAGCGCCGGGCGATCCGGGCCAGGAAATCCGGGTCATGTTCCGCGGCGGTGCGGGTCAGGGCGTGTTCCATCCGGGCACTCGTGTCCGGGTCGCAGAGCGGCCGGGCGCGTTCTAGGGCCTGGCTGATGATGGTCGCGGACCGGGACGGGACGGTACCGGCGGCCACGGCGGCGGCGAGTTCCTCGTGCAGGGCCGCCAGAGGCTGGCCGGTGATCCCGGCGCGGGGCAGCAGGGCGCCGGCGAGGGTGAGGCGGCGGTGGGCCTCGACGGCGGTGATCTGCAGCCGGTCCCGGAGGAAGTCCCCGGTCCTGCGGTACCCGTCACCGGCGGCCGGGAGCGCATCGGGGCTCTCTTTGCGGGTGCGGTCCACGGCCCCCGCGGCAACGACCTGCAAATACTCCAACGCCCGGGAAACTTCCTCGACCCGGCCAGCGAACTCCGCCGCCTCAGCGAATCCCAGCAGCGCCGCGTCCCCGGCCGCCGTCGCGCACAACCGTCGGAGCAGCACCAGGACCTCGTCAACAACAGGACCAGCGCTGCGCCCCTCACCGCCCGGCCAACTGGCCGGACGAACGATGAGGGCTGCACCGATTCCCATAACCCCATTCAACTGCCGACCACCGACATTATTAGCCCGCCGCGGAACGCGCACCGAACTGGTAGGCCGCAACTCGACTCGGGCCCGCCCTAATCCAAAACCCGCGGCCGTCCGAACTGCGTCCGAACGCCCGGCGAGAACAACACCGAGTCGGGCGGCCCCGACACAGCGATGCCGGCCGCTGCGACGAGTTGGTCCTCCAACACCGTCACCCGAGCCGGGTACAGCGGCCACGGCGTGTGCGTATTCGGAACGTAGAACGTCTTGCCGCGGAAGCGGGTATGTAAACCAAACCGGGCCGTGAGGTGGACGGACAGCGGATCGGTTGCTCCGGCGTCGGACTCCGGGACTACCGCGAAATCGCTGCGTGCCCCGCCCCGAAACCTGCGCACCGAATACCCGGTCGACGGGTCCGCCAGGTTCGTTGCCCTGAACCGGTCCCGGGACCACACATAGGGAATTCCCGCCACTCGGGCAGCCAGCACCACCGCCAGGCGGGACGCGTCCAGGCTCAGGAAAACCACGCCCCGCGTGCCGTCCGCTTCCCGGGAGTAGAGCCGCACGTTGATCTCGTTGAAGCTGCCGAAGTACGGAATGCCGGGCCCGTGGCCCAAGCCGGCGCCCTGCATGCGGAAACCGATGAGTCCCACCCAAGCCGATCCGTCGAACAGGTCCGGAACAACGCCGGGCGGCATGAATTTCGCGGCAACCGCCTCGGGGATGCGCCAGTGCAGGAACACGGCGTCCGTCCACCGCTGGTCCATGATGACCGGTCGCGGCAGCTCCGGCGCCGCAGGCCAGGGATCGTTTGCCATCGGTTCGCGGCCCGTTAGTTCAGGGCCCGGGTACCGCCCGGAAGTTCTCCGCCGGACAGCAGTTCCGCCGCGGTATCCGCCAGGGCGGTCAGCGCCACGCGCTGGGTCCACGGACCGTATGAGATGCGGGCGACGCCGAGTTCCTGAAGCTTGGCCGGGGCCAGTGAGCCGGGGACGTTGATGACTGACACCTTGTTCCACCCGATGCCGTCCACCAGCGCCTTGACGGTGGCTTCGTCCAGCAGCCGGGGTACAAACACGGTCGTGGCGCCGGCGTCCAGGAAGGCCCGGCCGCGCTCAACCGCGTCCGCGAGCACTGCGCCGGGGTCCCGGTCCTTGCCCTTCAGAAACGCGTCCGTGCGGGCGTTGAGGACAAAGTCGATGCCCTCGGCCTCGGCCGCCCGCACCACGGAACTCATCTGGGTCACCGCGTCCGCGAGCGGCCGCATCTGGTCCTCGATGTTGGCACCAACAATGCCGACGCCGATCGCCTTGCGGGCGGCCTCGCCCGGGTTGCCGTAGCCCGACTCAAGGTCGGCGCTGACCGGCAGGGAGGTCGCCGCGGCAATGCGGCCGACGGCGGCGATCATCTCGTCCAGTGGGATCTTCTCGCCGTCTTCATAACCCAGCGAAGCAGCAATGGAGTGGCTGGCCGTTGCCAGGGCAGTGGTGCCGGGGACGTCGGCGACGACCTTCGCGGTGATCACATCCCAGACGTTGATGACCTGCAGGATCCCGGGCGCGCGGTGGAGACTCAGCAATTCGGTGGCTTTGGCGGCAAATGAATTCGTCATTTCGCGAGCCTAGCCGGAGCCAGCGAGCGCCGAGAAGGGCTTTCCGCTCTCGGGAGAACCGGTCAGCCGCCCGTCGACGGCGCCTGGGCGACCGCCGGCTGCTTCTGCCAGGGCCAGCGTCCGGTGATTTCAAGTTCGAGGGAGAAGCTCAGGAACGTCCGGATCAGCACGATGATGGCCAACACGCCCACGCTCTCGAAGGTGGGGGTGACGGCGACGGTCCGGATGATGTCGGCCGCCACCAGCAGCTCGAGGCCGAGCAGGATGGAACGGCCCAGCAGTTGCCGGTAGGAACGGTAGACCGAGAGCGGTTCGGAGCCGGACGGCAGCTGCCGTGGCTGGAACCCCCGCAGAGCCATCGGGATCGACACCAGCGCGCCGATGACCATGATGGCCACGCCGGCGAAATCCATGAACCGGCCGACCGTCTCGATGATGTGCTGAAAATCCATGCTGCCCCTCGGAAAAGTCGGGAGTGAACTCTAGTGCCCTGCGAGCAAACGCCGCGTCAGGGGTGCCGCTCGCCGACGCCGGCCAGGATGGCACGGTAGCCCTCGCGGAAGCTCGGATACTCGAACTCGAAGCCCGTACCGCGCAGCAGCGCGTTGCTGACGCGCTTGTTCCCGCCACGCGACGGCTCGCCGCCGCCTGCTCCGGCAGCCCCCGACGCCGGTTCGGTAGGCCCTGGCTCCGGGAGCCCCAGCTCGCGGGCCAGGAACCGCAGCACCTCGCCAAGTTCGGCCGGCTCGTTGTCCACGCCCAGGTACACGGGCGCCGGCTCGGCGGCCATGGTGCACAGGTGCACGATGGCGGCAGCGGCGTCGTCGCGGTGGATCCGGTTGGTGAAGCGGGACTCGGCCGGGACCGTGGCGTTTCCGCTGCGCACCTGGTCGATCAGTCGGGTCCGGCCGGGTCCGTAGATCCCGCCGAGCCGCAGGACCACCGGCGTAACCCCGGTGCCGCGCAGGCGGGTATAGAGCAGGTCCTCGGCTTCGCGGATGATGCGGCCGGAGAACCCGCCGGGGGTCGGCGTCGTCGTTTCGTCCACCCAGCCGCCGTCGGCGTCGCCGTACACCGCGGTGGAGGACACGAACAGCACCCGGCGGACCGGCTCACCGGAAGCGGCCACGGCGTCGAGCACACGGGCCAGGCCGTCCACATAGGCCGCCCGGTAGGCTTCCTCGGTGGGGGAATCCGCCGCAATCGCGACGACGACGGCGGTGGTGTCCGCCGGGACCGGCGGCAGTTCGCCGGAAGTCAGGTCAACCGCGGCGCCCTCTATCGCCGTCGGCAGCTTCCCCGGGGAGCGCCGCCAGCCCACCACGCGGTGGCCGGCCGCGGCAAAGCGCAGGCCGGCTTCGGTACCCAGATCGCCGCAACCGGCCAGCAGTACAGTCATACGGGCCAGTCTGCCAGTAAATGCGGGCAGCGCGGTGAGCGACGGAGCCGCCCCTCGCGGGTTTCGTTCGGGCTCGACGTTCGGAAGCGCCGACGGCGGACCGAACCCGCGAGCAGGAGAGTCGCCCGGAGCCGCTAACCGCGCGCCCCGAACTACCGCGCTACCGTGCCGGGATCGGGAAGAACGCCCGGGGATCCTGCAGCAGCGCCGGGTAGTCGAAGTCCCGGCGGGCCAGGACCTCGTTGACCTGGAAGTTGCGTGCAAACACGCCGTCCACCGTGATCGGACGCCCCTGGACCTCGCCGACGGCGAAGGAGCGGCCGCCCTCGAGCGGGATCGCCACGACGGATTTCCCTGGCAGCGTGGTGAACGCCTCTTCCTGGGCCTGGCGCTTGCGGGTGGGCTTCTTCACCAGTGGCTTGGCGGGGCGCTTGCGGGCGTTCTTGTCCGGCCGGCGCGACCCGTTGTCCGCGTAGACGAACTCGTACTCGTCGTCCCCGGCGTTTGCTGCCTTGCCGCGAACCGGCGGCAGGCTGATCGTGTCCAGCTGCTTTGGATCGGTATCGCCCAGCGGCAGGCGGAGGACCCACATGCGGTCTCCTGCGGGATCTTCCGGCAGCAACTCGTGCTTGGGTTCAGGCCACACGTACTCCAGATCCGGATCCGTGCCGGGGAACACCGCAGTGTAGAACCGCTGGTCCTTGGCGAGCAGCCGGGAGCGGTGGCTGGCGTGGAAGTCCGGGTTCCCCAGCCAGTACGGCATCGGGATCTTGGCGGCGTAGTCCGGGTGCGCGGCTTGCGGAGCGAACTCCATGATCTTCTCCCGGGTGGTGTCTTCGCCGCCGCGGGCGGTCCATTCGTCCACCATGGCCAGGCCGTACATCGTCAAAGCGGGGACGTGGCCCATCCACATCCGGACGGCCGGGTGGGACTGCCAGCCGTACTCGGGAATCACCAGCGCGCGCAGCATCTGCAGCGCCTCAACGCGCTGCTTGCCGAGCCGCGCGGGGTCAAGGGCCGCGGCGCTCTGCTGGAAATCGGGGAAGGGGAGGAAAGTCTGCATCTCTCCAGTTTGAGGCCACGGGCCCGCAACGCCAATTGCTGGGCGCCGCGGGTGAGCGTGTTCACATCGCGGATACCTACAGACAGCTCCCAGCCTCGGGATTTATCATTTAGCCCAACCACCCCAGCCGCACGGAAGACCCGCCATGACCCTTGAAGCAGCGGCGCCCTTTGCGCCCAAGTACGGACAAATGCTCGGCCCGGAAGCCAACGGAATCCTGGTCCTCGAAGAATTCACCCTGGACCCTGCCGCGGCCCGCAAGGAGCAGAGCGGTTTCCGCGCGGCCCTGGCCTCGGTGGCCCTGACCATGCGCCGCCTGCTCGCGTTCCGCCTTTTCATCGCCCTCGTCGCAATCGCCAACCTGCCGCTCTTCCTGCTCTCCAGCGGCTGGGAAATCTACGCCATCTCGCTGACCCTCGTGGTGGCCGTGCACGCGGCCGTGTCATGGCTGAACCGGCACGAGCCGCGGCTGCGGCAGCGCCGGCTGCTCGAGCTCCACCTGCACCGGGAGCGCAGCGACAACTACCGCAAGGTCCGCGACGCGGTGAAGTATGTGATCGACACCCCGGCCCGGATGAACGAACAGCTCTACCTGGAACTGCTCGCCGCCAAGCGCGTCGCGTTGCACCTTGCGCAGGGCACCGTGGCCCTGCTGGACACCAGCGACGACGCCGCGTGGAAGGTCCGCATCATCCGCGAACTCCCCAAGACTGCCTGACGCCCGTTCCGGCTCTAGCCCTTCAGGACCGCCCCGAGGTACGGGGCGGTCCTGCTTGTTTTGGAGCGCGCGACGACGGCGGGTTCCCCGGCGGCGATGATCTTGCCGCCGGCGTCGCCGCCGGCCGGTCCCAGATCGATCACCCAGTCCGCGGCGGCCACGACGTCCATCTCGTGCTCCACCACCACGACGGTGTTGCCGGCGTCCACCAGCCGGTGCAGCTGGGCCATCAGGAGTTCGACGTCGGCCGGGTGCAGTCCCGTGGTGGGCTCATCCAGCAGATAGAGCGAGTGACCGCGCTGGGCACGCTGCAGCTCGGTGGCGAGCTTGATGCGCTGGGCCTCGCCGCCGGAAAGCTCGGTGGCGGGCTGGCCTAGCCGGAGGTAGCCCAGCCCGACTTCGCGCAGGGTCTGCAGGGCGCGCGCGGCGGCGGGGACCTCGGTGAGGAAATCGGCCGCCGCGTTGACCGTCATGCCCAGCACTTCCGCCACGTTCTTGCCGCGGTAAGTTACTTCCAGAGTCTCCGGGTTGTAGCGCGAGCCATGGCATTCCGGGCAGGGGCCGTAGCTGCCGGGCAGGAACAGCAGCTCGACGGCCACAAAGCCCTCGCCCTGGCAGGTTTCACAGCGTCCGCCGGCCACATTGAAGGAGAAACGTCCGGCGCCGAAACCACGGGCTTTGGCCTCGTCCGTGGCCGCGAACTCCTTGCGGACGGCGTCGAACAGCCCGGTGTAGGTGGCCAGGTTGGAGCGCGGGGTCCGTCCGATCGGCTTCTGGTCCACCTTCACCAGCCGGTCGATCTGCTCCAGCCCGGACACGGGACCCACGCTCAGCGGGGCGCTGGGCTCCCCGGCGTCGTCGGCTGCTTCCTCTGTGGTGACGGCGTCAGAGTCCGGGTGCAGCCAGGAATTGGCCACCTCGGCGAGGACCTGGCTGACCAGGGTCGACTTGCCGGAGCCGGAGACGCCGGTGACGGCGGTCAGGACACCGAGCGGGAAGCTGGCATCGAGCTCCTGCAGGTTGTGGCGGCTGATGTCGCGCAACTCCAGCCAGCCGGCCGCCTCCCGACGGGCCCGCGGGCCGCCGTCGTCCGCCTTGCCGGCAGCATCCGGGAACAGGTAGGGCCGGGTGACGGAGGCTTCCACTTCGGCGAGGCCGGCCACCGGGCCGCTGTAGAGCACCTCGCCGCCGCCTTCGCCGGCGCGCGGGCCCACGTCCACCAGCCAGTCGGCCCGGCGCACCACGTCCATGTTGTGCTCGACGACGAACACCGAGTTGCCGGAGGACTTGAGCTGGTCCAGCACCGCGAGCAGGGGCTCAGCGTCGGCCGGGTGCAGGCCCGCGGAGGGCTCATCGAGCACGTAGATCACGCCGAACAGCCCGGAGCGCAGCTGGGTGGCGATCCGCAGCCGCTGCATCTCGCCGGGGGAGAGGGTGGGGGTGGAACGGCCCAGCGCGAGGTAGCCCAGGCCCAGGTCCAGCAGCACGGTGACGCGCTGGAGCAGGTCGCGGGTGATGGCAACAGCCACCTCGTTGGACTCGCCCGAGGACTGCTTCCGCGACGCCGTGCCCGCGGACGTGAGCTCGGTGGTGGGGCGGATAATCGCGGCCAGCTCGGTCATCGGCACCGCGTTGAGCTCGGCGATGGTCTTGCCCGCGAACGTCACGGCAAGCGCCTCGGGACGCAGCCCGCTGCCGCCGCAGCGCGGGCACGGGCCGGTTTCCATGAAGCGCAGCACCTTCTCGCGCATGGTGCTGCTCTTGGAGTCCGCGAGCGTGTGCAGGACGTAGCTGCGGGCGCTCCAGAAGCGGCCCTTGTACGGCTTGGCCACCCGGTCGCGCTGCGGCGTCACCTCCACCACGGGCTGTTCCTCGGTGAAGAGGATCCAGTCGCGGTCCTTCTTGGGCAGCTTCCGCCAGGGGGTATCGACGTCGTAACCCAGGTGGGTGAGGATGTCGCGCAGGTTCTTGCCCTGCCAGGCGCCGGGCCACGCGGCGATGGCGCCGTCGCGGATGCTCAGCGAGGTGTCCGGGACCAGCGAGGATTCGCTGACCGTGTGCGCGATGCCGAGGCCGTGGCATTCGGGGCAGGCGCCGGCCGCGGTATTGGGGGAGAACGCGTCCGAGTCCAGCGATGCGGCGCCGTCGGGGTAGCTGCCGGCGCGGGAGAAGAGCATCCGCAGCGAGTTGGACAGCGTGGTGACCGTGCCCACGGTGGAACGGGAGCTGGGGGTGCCGCGGCGCTGCTGGAGCGCGACGGCGGGCGGCAGCCCGGTGATCAGCTCAACCTTGGGGTTGTGGCCTTGCTGGATCAGCCGCCGGGCGTAGGGCGCCACAGATTCGAAGTAGCGGCGCTGGGCCTCGGCGTAGATGGTGCCGAAGGCCAGGGAGGACTTCCCGGAGCCGGAGACGCCGGTGAAGGCGACAATCGCGTCGCGGGGCACGTCCACGTCCACGTTGCGCAGGTTGTTTTCCTGGGCGCCGCGGACCCGGACGAAACCATCCGTGGGGCGGTCCGGCGCCAGGCCGGCAAGATCGGAAGCCTGCTGATTATTCTGCATCTGTTCGACTCTATCCGTCCTTGCTTCCGGCAGGCATATCCTTACCGAATGGAAACTAACAATGGCGGCGTCGACGCGGCCCAGGCTGAGGGCGTCCCCGAGTTCGCGGAGGTCCCGGCAGGAGTCCATGCCGCGCTGCCCGTGGCCGAGCTGCACCTGCATATCGAGGGCACGTTGGAGCCGGAACTGATCTTCGCGCTCGCGGAACGAAACGGGATCGCGCTGCCCTACGCGGACCTGGACGAGCTGCGCGCGCGGTACGAGTTCACGGACCTGCAGTCGTTCCTGGATCTCTACTATGCCAACATGGCCGTGCTGCAGACCGAGCAGGACTTCGCCGATATGACCCGCGCGTACCTGGCGCGCGCCGCCACAGCCGGGGTGCGGCACGCCGAGATCATGCTGGATCCGCAGGCGCACCTGTCCCGCGGCGTGTCGCTGGCGACGTGCGTGAACGGCGTGGCCTCCGTGCTGGCCACCTCCGCGCAGGAGTTCGGCGTCTCCACCCTGCTCATCGCCGCGTTCCTGCGCGACCTCTCCGAAGAGTCGGCGCTGGAGGTGCTGGAGCAACTGCTGGCGATGGACGCGCCGATCGCCGGCATCGGGCTGGACTCGGCGGAGGTGGGCAACCCGCCGTCGAAGTTCGAACGGCTCTTTGCCCGCGCCAAGGAGGCCGGACTGCACCGCATCGCGCACGCCGGCGAGGAGGGCCCGCCGTCGTACATCATCGAGGTGCTGGACGTGCTGGGCGTGGAACGGATCGACCACGGCATCCGCTGCATGGAGGACCCAGAGCTGGTGGAACGCCTGGTCAACGAACTCATGCCGCTGACCGTCTGCCCGCTCTCCAACGTCCGGCTCCGCGCGGTCGACACCCTGGCCGAGCACCCGCTGCCGGGCATGCTCGCGGCCGGGCTCAACGTCAGTGTGAACTCGGACGACCCGGCCTACTTCGGCGGGTACGTGGATGAGAACTTTGCCCAGCTCAAGTCCGTGATCGGGCTCTCCGAGTTCGACTGCGTGCGGCTCGCCGCCAACTCCATCCGGTCCTCCTTCGCGAGCGAGGAACGCAAAACCGAGCTGCTGGCCGAACTGGCAGCCTCGGGACGCTAAAGCCCTTGACGCAACGCGGGATCACTTACGGCCCATGCCACCCCTGGGGATGGGCCGTAAGTGACCCCGCGTTGTGGTCTCAGACGTCGATGCTGTCCATGTGCGGGTAGCGCGCGCCAGCGGCGACGCCGGCCGGAGCCAGCTCATCGAGCCGGGCGAGGTCGTTCTCGGAGAGTTCGACGTCGACGGCGCCCAGGTTCTCCCGCAGCCGTTCGCGCTTCTTCGTCCCGGGGATCGGCACGATGTGCTCGCCCTGCGCCAGCAGCCACGCGAGGGCCAGCTGCGCCGGGGTGCAGCCCTTCTCCGTGGCGAGTTCCGTCACCCGGTCCACAAGCTCGAGGTTGCGGGTGAAGTTCTCGCCCTGGAAACGCGGCGAGTGGCGGCGGAAATCGTCCTCAGCGAAGTCTTCCTCGCTGCGCAGTTGGCCGGTGAGGAAGCCGCGGCCCAGCGGGCTGTAGGGGACGAAGCCGATGCCGAGTTCGGCGAGGACCGGGAAGATCTTGGTCTCCGGCTCGCGCTCCCACAAAGAGTATTCGGTCTGCAGCGCGGTAATCGGGTGCACGGCGTGGGCGCGGCGGACGGTGTCGGCGCTGGCTTCGGAGAGGCCCAGGTGCTTGACCTTGCCGGCCTGGACCAGCTCGGCCATGGCGCCGACGGTTTCCTCGATCGGCACGGTCTTGTCCACCCGGTGCTGGTAGTACAGGTCGATGTGGTCGACACCGAGGCGCTGCAGGCTCGCGTCGCACGCGGCCCGGACGTACTCGGGCGTGCCGTTGATGCGGACCCACGAACCGTCCTCGCGGCGTTCGTTGCCGAACTTGGTGGCGAGGACGACGTCGTCGCGGCGTCCGGCGATCGCGCTGCCTACCAGCTTTTCATTGGTGAACGGGCCGTACATGTCCGCGGTGTCCAGCAGCGTTCCGCCCGCGTCGAGGAAGGCATGGATGGTGGCGACGGACTCCTTTTCGTCGCCTTGGCCGTAAAACTCGCTCATGCCCATGCAGCCGAGCCCAAGGGCGGAGACGGTGAGTGAGCCGAGGGTGCGTGATTCCATGGAGATCTCCTGAACCAGAGGGGAGTGCCGCAGATCAGCCCCGAGCGAGCGGGGGCGGCGGCGATCAACCCACTCTAGCCAGCTTGTTTGCCGTGGGCAACGGGTTTGCCCAGCCGCAGCAGCAGGGCAGTGAGAGCGGTGACGGCCGCACACACCGCGGCTCCCCAAACGATGTCGGTCAATGCCACCACGGCGGGGAAGTCCTTGAGGATCGCGAACGCGGTCAGGGCCCAGGTTGCGTAGGTGAAGAAACCGAACAGCGCCGCCCCGGCCGCCCGGCTCCGCAGTGTGGCATTGGGATCGTTGGGGCGGATGCCGTAGTGCACTATGCCCACGACGTAGACGACGTAGAACAGCACCGCGCCCAGGACGTTGAAGCTGGCGGGGAGCAGGTGCCCGATCTGGCTGCGGTATTGGTTGTTCGCCACGGTGCTGATCCAGAGGGCGTCGATGCCGGCAAAGATGACGGCGGCAACTGCGTAAGCGAGCAGCCACTTCTTGGTGGGACCGGTCATGGTGGCTCCTCTTGTCGGCAAGGTGCTGGCGTTCCCCGAAGTATAGGCGGCGGCCAGTCAGGGCTGCGATTCTCCAGTATTGAACAATACTGATGGTGGCGGGGTTCCCCGCCCCGGAGCGCCAGCGCTTGGCGACGCCTGTGAAAGGAACATCCTGATGAAAGACTCGGACCGCAAAGCCCTCGCCAGCATTCCCGGGGTTGTCGTGATTGGGGCGCTGCTGGCGGTTGCCGGCAGCCAGGGCGGCGCCGTGGCCGGCGGGATTCCCGTTTTCGCGCTGGCCGGCGGGGCCGCTTTCCTGATCCAGTGGCTGGCGTTCATTCCGGCGTTCCTGGCGCAGACGGAAAAGTTTTTCGACCTGACCGGGTCGCTGAGCTACATCGCCGTCACGCTGCTGCTCGTCCTGCTCACTCCGGGCATCGACGCGCGGGGATTGTTGCTCGCGGGTTTGGTGCTTGTCTGGGCGGTCCGGCTGGGTACGTTCCTGTTCCGTCGGATCAGCCGGGCCGGCAAGGATGACCGTTTTGACGACATCAAGCCCTCCTTTGTCCGCTTCCTCAGTGTCTGGACCATGCAGGGCATTTGGGTGGCGTTCACCGCCGCTGCCGCGTGGGTGGCCATGACATCCGCGAACCGGGTAGCGCTGGATGGCTTCGCCGTAGCCGGCCTCCTGGTGTGGGTGGCGGGCTTCGGCTGCGAGGTTTTGGCGGACTCCCAGAAGTCCCGGTTCAGTGCGGACCCCGCCAACAAGGGCAAGTTCATCTCGACAGGTTTGTGGGCGAAGTCCCGGCACCCGAACTACTTTGGCGAAATCCTGCTCTGGGTCGGCGTCGCGATCATTGCCTTGCCCACACTGCAAGGTTGGCAGTGGGTTGCCCTCATCTCACCGGTGTTCGTGGCTCTGTTGATCACCAAGGTCAGCGGCGTACCGCATCTCGAAAAGAAAGCCGACACCAAGTGGGGCGGCCAGGCCGACTACGAGGCGTACAAGAAGAACACCCCGGTGCTGATCCCCCGGATCTAGCCGCACAGCGGCACTCCGGTCCGTCATAGTGGGTCACGACACCCAGAGTTAACCCGGTCCGGTCGCGGAACCTGCCGAACCTTGGCAAAATGCAGGTGGATCAATTGCTTCTAAAGGAGACCCATGGGCGCGAACGCTGCGGAAAACACGAACCTTCGGCTTAAGGCTGTGCTGGACGTCCTGGCCGAGGGGGTCTGGTCAGGCGAAAAACTGAACGCCGGCGTCGTGCTGGGCGAGGCCATCGCCCGGGTGCCGCTCAATGACCATGAGCGCGAACTGCTCAGCGGCGGCATTCCCCGCGGCCACAAGGCCCTCACCACCGCGACGGCCAAGCTGGTCAAGGCCGGCTGGCTGGTCAAGGGCCGCTCCGGCTGGACCATCACCGAGGACGGCCAGCGCGCTACGGTCGCCTTCGCCGACCCCGCCGCCTTCACGGCAGCGCTCGACGCCGGTACTCCGGTCCCGGCCGACACCCCGCTGCCGTCCGCCCCGGCCGGGAAAGCCGCCGGCAAGCCGGCGCCCAAGACAGCCCCGAAGGCCGTCCAGGTGGCGGAAAAGGTCGCCGAAAAGGTGGCCGACACAGCTGCCAAGCTGGTCGAAGAGGCCGTGGCTCCGGTGGCGAAGGCCGTCCGGAAGCGTAAGGCGGCGTCCGAGGCGTCCGCCGAAGCCGCCCCTGCAGCAGGCGTGGTGGCCATCGAGCAACCAGAGGCGGTTGCCGTTGCCGGCGATTTCACCGTCCTGCTGGGTGCGCCTGCCAACTGGGCCCCGCAGTACGACGAGGTCCAGATGCAGCTGGACGAGGTGGACCAACTCTGGAAGCTCGCCGCGGAACTGCCGGCCGGCTCCTACAGCTTCAAGATCGCGATCAACCGGTCCTGGGACGAGAACTACGGCGCCTTCGGCCACTTCGACGGCGCCAACCACGAGGTGCACCACCGCGGCGGCCTGCTGGTCATCCAGTACGACCACCGGACCCACGACATCGTCATCGACTAGGCGCCCGGCGAGGAGTCAGTCCCGACCCTCTACAAACAACGCGGGGTCACTTACGGCCCATCCTGGCTATCAGGATGGGCCGTAAGTGACCCCGCGTTGCTATAAACCGCGGTTCAGAACCTTGTGGGGTCGGGCCGCGGCGGCACAGGCGACGGCGGCGGGACCGGCCCAGGATCCGGGATCGGCAGCGGGCCCGGCGTCGGCGTGGGTCCCGGCGTCGGACTTGGCCCGGGCGCCGGCATGGGGGCTGGCGGGGTCGGCCCCGGATCCGGCGGGAACGGATCGCCGGGCTGCGGCTCGGGCGACGTCGGCCCCGGTTCCGGCGGGAACGGGGACGGCTCGGGCGCTGGGGGAATGGTCATGGCTCCGATTATCGACCTGCACCAGCCGCGAGGGAAGACTGGCCCGGCAGGGCGGGCCTAGTTCTGCGCCGCGATCGACTTGTCGCGGTCCTCGAACACATCCTCGCCCGGGCCGGAGAACGCACGGGAACGCTGCACGGCCTCGATGGAACCGGTGAACAGCTGTGAATCGTGCGGATCGGAGGGCAGCCGCGAGGCGGTGTCGTCCGCCGCGGAGAGCTTGCCCGGACGGCGGGGCGCGGGCGGCGTCGAGGCTCCGGCGGCCGGCATGGACTCGAGCCGGACGTGCGGCAGCGCCGTCGGGTGTTCCTGCTGCAGGAAGAGCACCAGCTCTTCGCGGATCAGGCAGCGCAGGTCAAAGAGCGAGGCGCTGTCCCCGGCGCTGACCAGGATGCGAACCCGGACAAAGCCCGCCGTCGCGTCGGTGATCTGCAGGATGCCCACGCGCTTGTCCCAGAGTTCGGTCGAGGCGAGGACCTTCTTTAGCTCCGCCCGCATGGCCTCCACGGGGGCACGCCAGTCGAGGTCGAACTCCACGGTGCCCATGACCTCGGACTGGCGCCGCGTCCAGTTCTCGAACGGGGTGGTGGTGAAGTACGTGGAGGGCAGGATCAGCCGGCGGTCGTCCCAGATGTGGACCACCACGTAGGTCAGGGTGATCTCCTCGATCCGACCCCACTCCTTCTGGACCACCACGACGTCGTCCACCCGGATCGCGTCCGTGAAGGCGAGCTGGATGCCGGCGAAGACGTTGACCAGTGAGGTCTGCGCCGCGAGACCGGCCACAATCGAGATCACGCCGGCAGAGGCCAGCAGCCCCGCGCCGAGGGCCTGGATCGCGGGGAAGGTCAGCATGATGCTGCCCAGCGCCACGACCGCGATCAGCGCGACGCCGATCCGGCGGGCCAGGATCACCTGGGTGCGGAGCCGCCGGGCACGCCGGTTGTCCGCCACGTCCACCCGGTACCGCGTGAGGACCATGGTTTCGATGATGAGCAGCACGGCGATCGCCAGCCAGGCGACGGAGCCGATCAGCGCGATCGCCAGGGCGTGGTCCACGTTGCGGCGCCAGTCGGCGTCGTCGGTGGTCACAGCCAGCGCGATCCGCACCCCGATCAGGCAGAGCGCGAAGCGCAGCGGCAGCCGTGCCATCCGGGAGGTTTCCCGGAGGGCCTCCTGCTTGCGGTTGAGCCGGAGGATGACACGGCGCACCAGCCAGGAGGCGGTCAGCCCGGCGGCCACGGCCAGGGCCACGGCGAGGAAGGGCATGGCAGAGCTCAGAAAGTCTTGCATCCTTCAAGGTCTAGCAAGCTTCGCTGATCAACTGAAATCGGTGGAATGTCAACGTGGGTCTGGTCACCCCAACGCTCCCGCGCCGCATCCGTGCCCCACCGGAGACAATTCGGGACCTAAGCCCCTAGGATCCGCGGGGCAAAGCCCCAGAATAGTGCCACCACTTGCATCTCTGGGGGAGGGTGACATGAGCCATAGGATCTCATTCGGCACATTAGGTTCCGCCGCGTTCTGCGCGGCGGTTTTGTTGTCTGGGTGCGGGTCGCCGGCGGCGGGGCCAGCCAGCAGTGCGCCGGCCAGCATGTCGCCAGGCACGACGTCGGCCTCCGCTACCGCGAGCGCCTCGCCGACGGCGGAATCACCGTCTCCCTCGAGCAGTTCCGCACCCAGCTCCACGACGACGGCCCCGGCGGGCTGGAAGTCGTACACGACGCCGGACGGGACTCTGACGTTTGACTACCCGGCGACCTGGTCGGTCAAAGTGACCGGCAGTGCTGCCGCGCTGGTGAGTGACTACGGCAAAACCATGGCGACGCTGCGGACCCAGGCGGGACCGGCACCGGCGTGCAGCACCAAGTCGCAGTTCATGGCCTACGACTCCGCGCCGATCCCGGCCCTCACCCAGTCCGGAGTGACCCCAAGGTTCGCCTATGAGGCACGGGTCGATTCCGCCGCGGCCGATCCAAGTAAGGCGCAGACGTACGCGTACGGCATCACCTCCGCGCCGAAGCCCGCCGGAACCGAGGCCTGCCCGTTCGCGCAGTCCTTTACCTGGCCGCCGAACACGGCGTCCTTTGGCGGCATCTATGACCCGTTCGACACCACGCCCGGCAAGCCCATGCATGTGGACACGCCGGAGGTATACAAGGACACCGCCGAGTACAAGATCATCCGGCAAGCCCTGCTCTCCCTGCGACCGGCGGGGAAGTAGTCCGCCGGTGGCACGTGCTCGGCAAATGGCGGGCGCCGCGCTTGCGCTGGCCGTACTGCTCGCCGGCTGCGCAGCCCCGGTAACACCGACGGAGAGCACGGCACCCACCACTAGGACGGTGCCCGGCTTACCGACTGCAGCAACGGCAACGCCGCCGGAGACAACGCCGTCGGACTGGCAGACCTTCACAACCTCGGACGGCCTGTCCTTCGACTACCCGCCCGGCTGGACCGCCCGGGATCCCGGCGGTGACCTCGGTGGAGCCTTCGTGGATGTCTCCAACGCGGCTGGGAAACCGATGGCCCAGCTGCGCACCAACATCGTCACCGGCGCGGAGTGCACCGTGCAGTACCCGTACCAGGTCTACGATTCACAACCGCTCCAGGCCCTGGTGGAAGCGGGCAGCGCGGACCGGGGCGTTCCACGCTATGTCTTCGAATCCCGCGGTGACGGCACCGGACCGGGCCCGAGCCCGAACACCACGGCCGCCTACGGGATCACCATGATGCCGGAGGAAACCGGGCCGCTCGCTTGCCCCATGTTCCATCTCTTCCTGTGGCCGCCGAGCGGGGCGTTGTTCGGCGGCACCTACAACCCGGCGAACAACCTCACCCCCGGCCCGTCCTCGTTGCCGTATCTGGAGAAGGCGAAGCGCTACGCCGGCACGGAGGAATACCAATCAATCCGGAAGATGATTACGTCCCTGCGGCCGGCGAAGGCGACGGGGTAGCCGCACCCAGGCGCGGCGCCCAGGCGCGGCGCCCGCATCCCAAAATTTACACGGCGGGGAAGTGCCGTCGCTGGCGGCTGTGGGGGCGGGCCGCCGTGCTGCTCTTGGTCCAGGTGGTGCCGCCCCAGGGAGTTGAATGGGTCTCCCGGATCAGTCCGGTGCCGGCGCACTCGCGGACTGCCATGATGCCGTCCGCCGCGGAACGCTTGTCCTCGAAGGCTTTTGAGACAGCGAGCACTGTGCCGTCCGCCCCCAGCAGCCGGAACCGGACGTTCGATTCTGCGTCGGTGAAGATTTCGAATTGTCCTGCCATTGTCTTTTCCTTTCAGGCGTTCCGGCAGGCGTCGCGGGGTGTCCGCTGAGTGCGCTGTGCCGGAGGTCTTCTTCCACCCTCCTTGGCCCGGGACAGGGCTGAAAGGGGCAAAGGTCCCGGATATGGGCGGCACCGGACCGGGACTACATTGGAGGCATGGCTGATTTTGCTGGTGGATCCGGGGCTGCGGACGCGGGTGCCGCCGTGCGTCTGACGGCCCGGGTGCAGGGCATGGTGCAGGCGGTCGGCTTCCGGTACTGGACAGTGCGCAAGGCCGAGGAACTCGCCCTGCGCGGCACCGTGCGGAACAACGACGACGGCACGGTCGGCGTCGTCGTCGAGGGCCCGCAGGCGGTGGTGCTGCAGTTCCGGGCCTGGCTGCGCTCGCCGGAGGCGCCGGGGCGGGTGGACCACGTGGACGAGCGGATCTCTCCGGCCACCGGAGCCTTCAGCAACTTCCGGGTGCTCTACTGAGCGCGGGTCACACCCATGGTGCGGGCATCACGGCAGCGGCCTCAGCAACCCGCTCGCCAGCACCGCTTGCCGGGACAGGGTCTTGTAGCCCTCCCGCTCAAACAGCACCGTGATCAGCCCGTCGTCGTGGCCCATCACCAGGCCCGGACCCCAGAGGGCATGCTCCACGGCCGCGTTCAGCGGGAACTCTTCCGCGCCGGCCATGGACGAACCGGCCGTGGCAGCGCCGTCGCCGTGCGTCCTTCCTGCCGAACCGTCGCCGCAGTTGTCACAGTTCCCGCACGGGGCGGGGAAGTCCTCGCCGAAGTAGCCCAGCAGGAACTGGCGCCGGCAGCGGTGCGTCTCCGCGTAGCCGCGCATCATGGCGATGCGGGACTTGTCGACTCGTTCGCGCGCCGCGGCGAGGTCGACGGCGCGTTCCACCAGCGCCGCGGGATCGGCGCCCGGCGCCAGGCCCACCCCGTCGGACGCCATTGTCACCCCGCCGGTGTCCTGCAGCTGGTTCAGCAGCCCAGTGAGCCGGCGCGGCGGGAACCCCGCGGCCGCCGCGAGGACCTGCGGCGGCACCGGGCCTTCGGCGTCGCGCAGGACGTCGAGGACGGCCAACAGGGCCTCCTGGTCCGGACGGTGGGTGGCGAAGTAGCGGCGCAGGCCCAGGTCCTCGGAACGGTAGTGCAGCGCCGCGACGGCGGGCCGGCCGTCCCGTCCGGCGCGGCCGAACTGCTGGTAGTAACTGTCCAGCGACTCGGGAATGTCCGCGTGCAGCACGAACCGGACGTCCGGCTTGTCGATCCCCATCCCGAACGCGGTCGTCGCCACCACCACGTCGAGGTCCCCGGCCAGGAACTGCCGGTGCACCTCGTCCCGTTCCGCCGCGCTCCGGCCCGCGTGGTAGGCCGCGGCGCGCAGGCCCTTCTGCGCCAGCTTCGCGGCGTACTTCTCGGTGTCCTTGCGCTTGGCCGCGTAGACCAGGCCAGGGCCCTGAAGCTCGCGGACCAACTCTGCCGCCTGCCGCACCACGGCACGGCGCTTCTCCTTGTCCTCGTGGTGCCGGATGACGTCCAGGCTGATGTTGGGCCGGTCGAAGCCGCGGACCAGCACCAGCGGATCCGTCATCCGCAGGCGGTCCAGGATCTCCTCCCGGACCGGGGGAGCGGCGGTGGCAGTGAGGGCCGCCGTCGTCGGGTTGCCCAGGCGCTCGCGGACCTCGCCCAGGCCGAGGTAGTTGGGCCGGAAATCGTGACCCCAGGTGGACACGCAGTGGGCCTCGTCCACCACGAACAGGGCAATGTTCAGGCCCGCGAGCCGCTCCACCGTGCTGGCCTTCGCCAGCTGCTCCGGGGCGAGGAAGAGGAACGCGGCCTCGCCGTGCTCCACGGCCTGCCAGGCGCTCTCCTGCTCCGCGGCGCTGTGCGAGGAATTAACGGCGACGGCGTAGTCCGGGCCAAGCACGGCCGCCAGGCCGTCCAGCTGGTCCTCCTGGAGGGAGATCAGCGGGGAGACGACGACGGTGGGCCGCTTGAGCTGCCGGTGAAGGAGCAGCGCCGGGACCTGGTAGATGGCCGACTTCCCGTACCCGGTGGGCATCACCGCGAGGACATCCCGGCCGACGGCGAGCGCGTGCATGCCTTCGAGCTGTCCCTCTCGGAGCTGGGGGAGACCGAAACTGGCGGCGGCGAGCGTGCGGAGGGCGCCGTCGTCGAGTGCTTCGCGGACCGGGCCGGCGGTGGCCTCACTCATTCGACGCTCCCTTGCGACGGTGCGGACTTTGGCGGCCCGCAACGCAGGCCGTTGGGTTCAGGGTAGGCGCAGCCGGGAGATAGAAGAAACGCTTCGGCTGACGGTCGGGACAAATGGCCCTCGGCAGGGACCTCAGCGGTGGGTAGGGTGACCCGCATGCAGAAGATATCGATCGAGGCCCTTGCCCGCCAGCAGGTTACGGCGGCGCTCGCGGCGCCCAGCGGCCGGGCCGCAGACACCGCTTACGGCGGCCACGAGAAGGTGCTCAGGCAGACCGTGATGGCGTTCAAGGCCGGGACGCAGCTGAGCGAGCACCAGAACCCGGGGGAGGCGACCGTCTACGTGATCCGCGGCTGCGTCCGGCTGCAGGCCGGCGAGGAATCCTGGCAGGGGAAGGCCGGCGACCTGCTGATTGTGCCCGACGGGCTGCACAGCCTGATGGCGGAAGAGGACTCGGCGATCCTGATGACGGTGGCGAAGACCAAGGGCTGAGTACGGACCAGAACGCGCACCCACCCAGTTGAAAGGCCCTCCTTGAAAGTCAGCGAAGCCAGGCAGCTCATCCAGGTCAAGGCGCCCATCTTGTCGCGCCGGCGCCGGGTGCTGGCCAACGCCTTCAACGTTGAGGAGTACCGGAAGGCGGCACGGAAAGTGCTGCCCACCGGGATCTTCGACTACCTCGACGGCGGGTCCGAGGACGAAGTGACGCTGCGCCGCAACCGTGCCGTCTTCGATGCCTGGGCCTTGATGCCCAGCTGGGGCCCGGTATCCGGACCCGACACGACCACCACCCTGCTGGGGAACGAAAGCGCCCTGCCGCTCACCCTGACCCCGACCGGAGCCACCCGGCTGTTCCATCCCGAGGGCGAAGCGGCCGTCGCCGCGGCTGCAGACCGGGCCGGTATTCCGTACGGGCTGGCAGGGCTAAGCACCGTGGCGATGGAAACGATCGCGGCGCGCCAGCCGAACCTTGACCGCTGGTTCAACTTCGGCCTCACCTCCGATGCCCGGGCGCTCAAAGACAAACTGGCACGCTGCGAAGCCGCTGGCTTCACCACGCTCATTGTCGGCGTCGACACCCGCGCGCTGGGATCCCGGGAGCGGGATCTGCACAACGGCTTCACCGCGCCTCCCGCGCTGACGCTGTCAACCATCGCAGACATCGCCCGGCGTCCTGCCTGGTGGATCAACTTCCTGAAGTCGGACGGCATCAGTTTCCCCAACCTGGACCCCCGCAGCGCGGCGGCAACCTCCATGATTACGCCCGCCATGTGGCAGGACATCCTGGGCCACTCGGACGCTACCAGCGGATGGAATGAGCTGGAGGCTTTGCGGCAGGCGTGGAGCGGCAAAATCGTCCTGAAGGGCTGCGTCAACCCTGCCGACGTCGCCAAAGCCTCGCGCATTGAGCTGGACGCCGTGCAACTGAGCAACCACGGCGGACGCCAGCTCGACCACATGCTCAGCCCCATGGACGTCCTGCAGGAATCGCGGCAGCGCGTGGGCGGTTCGATCGAGATCTACGTGGACTCCGGCATCCGGCGGGGCAGCGACATCCTCAAGGCACTCGCGCTGGGCGCCGACGCCTGCTCGATCGGCCGGGCCTACCTTTACGGGCTGGTCGCCGCGGGGTCGCCCGGCGTCGGACGGATCATCGAGATCCTCGCGGACGAACTCCGGCGTACGATGACGTTAGTAGGCGTTTCCAGCATTCCCGAGTTGAAAGCCCGGGGTGGAGAAATTCTCCAGGACATTCGTCATTCCGGGGAAATCCTTGAATCGACGGCGTCAGGCGACACGAAGTGATTCACTCTGATCCAGCAGGCACCCAGAGTTCTCCCGCAGCGCCGCGGGAGGCCAATGAATCCCTGAACAGCTAAGGAAACCATGCGTACTCGATACCTTTTTCCCGTTCTCACGATCGCAACCGCGCTCTCCCTCTCAGGCTGTGTCAACAACAGCGAACCCGCCGCCTCCGGCGGAGCGAATGCAAGCTCCGACGCCGTCGACGTGAAAAAGAACGACGCCATTGCTGCGGCCCTGCCGGAGAAAATCAAGAACGCCGGCGTGCTCAATGTCGGCATGGCCAACAATTACCCGCCCAACGAGTTCAAGGACGATAACGGGGCACCCGCAGGCTGGTCCGTGGATCTCACTAACGCGCTGGGAAAAGTGATGGGTTTGAAGGTCAATTTCGACATTGGCACCTTCGATAACATCCTCCCGGCCGTCCGGGCAGGGAAGGACGACATGGGGATGTCCTCCTTTACCGACACCGTGGAACGCGAAAAGCAGGTGGATTTTGTGAACTACTATTCCGCCGGCATTCAGTGGGCCGCGCCCAAGGGCAAGACCGTGGATCCGAAGAACGCCTGCGGGCTCAAGGTCGCCGTCCAGGCCACCACCTACGAGGACACGCACGAGGTGCCGGCCAAGTCGAAGGCCTGCACGGATGCCGGGAAGCCGGCCATCACCATCTTCCGCTACGACGCCCAGGACCAGGCCACGAACGCCCTGGTGGTGGGGCAGGTCGACGCGATGAGCGCCGATTCGCCCGTGACGCTGTACGCGATTTCCAAGACCAAGGACAAGCTGCAGACCGCCGGCGACGCGTTCGAGGTGGCACCGTACGGGATCCCGGTGGCGAAGGGCAGCGCTTTCACCCCGGTCCTGCAGAAGGCGCTCCAGTCGCTGATCGACGACGGTTCGTACACCAAGATCCTGGCCAAGTGGGGAGTGGAAGCCGGCGGCATCAAGACGGCAGAACTCAACGTGGCCGCCAAAGGGTGACACCCCATGAGCGAGCGGGAACCCGACCGGATGATTGAGCCGGACCCGGCCAAGCCGCTGCCCGCGGGCGCGGCGCCGGCCGGCGGGGCGCAGCCTGCCGGTAACGCGCAGCGCGCCGGCGTGGGCAGCGGGACGGACGACGCCCCGGCGGAGGCCATCGTCGCGATCCCGCTGCGCCACCCCTGGCGGAACGTGATCGCCGTGCTCCTGCTGTTGGGCCTTGCGGTGTTCGTGCTCGACGCCGCCCAACGCCCTGATTACGGCTGGGCGGATGTGGGCAAGTATATTTTCGACCGCCGGATCAGCCAGGCCGCCTGGGTGACATTGTGGCTGACCATTTACGCGATGATCGGTGCGATCGTCATCGGGCTCCTGCTGGCCATCATGCGGCTCTCCCCGAACCCCGTGCTGAAGAGCATCGCGTGGCTCTACATCTGGATCTTCCGGGGAACTCCGGTCTACGTCCAGCTGGTTTTCTGGGGCATCGTGTCGCTGATTTATCCGGTGTTCACCCTGGGGATTCCGTTCATGACGCCGTGGGTCACCATCCCGAACGAGGTCTTCACGAACCTGTTCATCACCGCCGTGATCGGCCTGGGCCTGAACGAGGCCTCCTACATGTCTGAGATCGTGCGGGCCGGCCTGCTGTCCGTGGACGAGGGCCAGGCCGAGGCCTCGACGGCGTTGGCCATGTCCTGGGGGCAGACGATGCGGTACGTCGTGGTCCCGCAGGCCATGAAAATCATCATTCCGCCCACGGGGAACGAAGTTATCTCGATGCTCAAGACCACCTCCCTGGTGGCCGCGATCCCGTTGAGCATTGACCTTTACGGCGTCTCCCGCGGCATCTCCGCGGTGACGTTCACTCCGGTGCCGCTGCTGATCGTCGCGTCCCTCTGGTACCTGCTCTTTACTTCGGTGCTGATGGTCGGCCAGCACTTCATCGAAAAGCGGTTCTCGCGCGGAACCGGCCGGATGAAGACCAGCAAGGGACCCGCGGAGCCCGGGCCGGCGGCGACGGCGGGACCTGGCGTGCAGGGCGCCCCCGGGGCGCCCGGCGCCCCGACCGGTAACGACTTTGGAGGAAAAGGATGACCGGCGCTCCCATGGTCCTTGCGGAAAAGGTTTCCAAGAACTTCGGCACCAACAGGGTGCTGCGCGGGATCAGCCTGGAAGTGGACCGCGGCGAGGTGCTCTGCATCGTGGGCCCCAGCGGCTCAGGCAAGTCGACCTTCCTGCGCTGCATCAACCACCTGGAGCGCGTCGACGGCGGCAGGCTGTCGGTGGAAGGCCAGCTGGTTGGCTACCGTCAAAAGGGCGACAAGCTCTACGAGCTCAAGCTAAGTGAAGCAGCGCACCAACGGCAGGACATCGGAATGGTCTTCCAGAGGTTCAACCTGTTCCCGCATCTCACCGCGTTGGAGAACATCACCCTTGCACCCATGCGGGTGAAAAAACAGTCCAAGGCAGCGGCCACCGCCAGGGCTATGGAACTGCTGGAGCGTGTGGGGCTGGAGGACAAGGGGGATGCCTATCCCGCGCACCTGTCGGGTGGCCAACAGCAGCGCGTGGCGATCGCCCGTGCCTTGGCCATGGACCCGAAACTGATGCTCTTCGACGAACCGACCAGCGCCCTGGACCCGGAGTTGGTGGGCGAAGTCCTGGACGTGATGAAGGGGCTGGCCAAGAGCGGCATGACCATGATCGTGGTGACCCACGAGATGGGGTTCGCCCGGGAGGTTGCGGACACCCTGGTCTTCATGGATGAGGGTGTGGTGGTGGAAGCCGGACCTCCCCGGCAGCTCCTCAGCAACCCGCAGCATGACCGGACCAAGGCGTTCCTTTCCAAGGTTCTCTGACGCGCCACCCGGAGCCGACCCCTGGGTGGTGGGATGCCGCCGTCGGACTTTCCGGAACCCGTTGTCAGTGTGCCGGAGCGGGCCTACGCTGTGCCTCGACGGCCCCACTCCGGGACCGGCTCCAGGACCCTCCCTCGCCGGGGTGCCCGCACACCCCGGATGCCTGCGTCCTGGACTTCACGGGACAGGAACTGCCATGACCAAGTATCTGTTTGAAGCCAATTACCTGGGCGAAGGAATCAAAGGACTGATGCGCGAGGGCGGCAGCAAACGCCGCGACGCCCTGATGGACGCCCTCAAATCCGTGGGCGGATCGCTCGAGTGCTTTTATTACGCCTTCGGGGACACCGACGTCCTGGGTGTCCTTGAGGCCCCGAGCGACGCCGATGCCGCAGCCCTCTCGCTGATGATCAATGCCACCGGCAACGTCAACGTTCGGCTGAAGCCGCTCATGACGGTGGAAGACATCGACGAAGCGGTCAAGAAGACGCCCACCTACCGGGCGCCGGGTCAGTAGGGGCGCTAGCCGTCAAAGCCTGCGTTCTGTGACGGCCCAACTGGTCCGCGACGGCGGGCGGGTTCGGTGCCGGCCGCCGTCGTAGGACAGACTGTTGCCGTGAGCAACTCTCCCCGCACCGGCATCGCCATCGCAGGGCTCAGCCTCGGCACGGCGCTGAACCCGCTGAACTCCTCGATGATCGCGGTCGCGCTGGTGGTCTTGCGCGCGGATTTCGCGCTCGACGTCGCCACGGTCACCTGGGTGGTCACCTCTTTCTACCTGACCTCGGCGGCCGGCCAGCCGCTGATGGGACGGCTCGCGGACCGCTTCGGCCCGCGCCGGCTGTTCCTGCTGGGCATGGCCCTGGTGGCCGTGACCTGCGCGTTGGCCCCCTTCGCGCCGAACTTCGCGCTGCTCTGCGTGGCGCGGGCGTTCATGGCGCTCGGCACCGCCACGGCGTATCCCAGCGCCGTCGTGATGGTCGCGGCGCTGGCCCGGCAGGCAAATGTCAGATCCACCCGGCCGCTGGGCCGGATCCAGATGGCGAACACCTCGGCGGCCGCCGTCGGACCGGTGGTGGGCGGACTGCTGGTGAGCCTGGTGGGCTGGCAGGCGCTGTTCCTGATCAACGTGCCCCTGGCGCTGGCGGCGATCCTGGTGGTCCGCCGGTTCGCCCCGGCGGACGTTGAGCGGGAACGCGGCAAGGTATCGGAGCTGCTCCGCGACTCGGACCTGCCGGGCATCGGCGCGTTCATCGGCGCCCTGGTGCTGGTGATGATGGCGCTGCTCAATGTGCTGCCCGCCTACCGCTGGTGGCTGCTGGGCGGCGGGCTGCTGCTCGCCGTGCTGTTCACCGTGCGGGAGCTGCGCTTCAGCCCGCCCTTCCTTGACCTGCGGCTGCTGGGGACCAACCGGCCGCTGCTGCTGGTGTACCTGGGCTTCGCGTTGTTCAACGGCGTCTACTACTTTGCCTTCTTCGGCCTCCCGCAGCTGCTGCAGACCGCCGGCGGTTACGACCCGGGAATCGTGGGTCTGCTGATGCTGCCGCTCGCCGCCATCTCGGTGGTCGGAACACCGTTCGCGGTCCGTGCCATCGACAGCTTCGGCGTGCGGCGGGTGCTGATCGCCGGGGTCGTGTTGCTGATCGCCGCGTCCGGAACCATGTGGCTGCTGACCGCGTCCCTGGCCGCTCCGCTGGTGCTGGCGATGACGGCGCTGCTGGGGGTCCCGTATTGCGTGGTCAGTATCGCGTCCAGCCAGGGCATGTACCTCTCCACCCGGTTGGAGGAGCGTGGTGTGGCGGCGGGGATCTACCAGACGTGCCGCTACCTCGGCGCCATCACCGCGACAGTGCTGATCGGCATTTTTTACGGCACCGGAGTCAGCCAGGCGAACTGGGGGCTGATGGTGTTTGTCATGCTCGGCCTCGGCGCGGTGGTCTTCGTCGTGTCGCTGCTCTGGCGGGAGCGCCGGCCGGCCTAGCGCGGTCCGGCCGGCACTGCCGACGGAGCCCTTGACGCCCCCGCACCACGGGGGCTATGTGTGAGCGGAGCCACAAAATATTTGCCTGCGCGCCTTCGGGGCGCCTATAGTCAACTCAGCGGTTCGATAATAGAACATTGAGTTCTATTATCGAACAATCGATTTTGACGGCAGCAGCCAGCCCTACAACGACGTAAGGAAATCCCGTGCACTTCCACCACCACGGTTATGTATCCGGGGACCCGCGGGTCCAGCCCGCCGCCGGCGTCGGGGTCGACCGCCCGGCAGAGCTTCCCGACGTCGTCGACGTGCTGATTGTGGGCACCGGGCCCGCGGGCATGGTCGCCGCCGCGCAGCTCTCCCAGTTCTCCGACATCACGACGCGGATCGTGGAGCGCCGGCCGGGCCGGCTCGCCATCGGCCAGGCCGACGGCATCCAGGCCCGGAGCGTCGAAACGTTCCAGGCCTTCGGCTTCGCCGAGCGGATCATTACCGAGGCGTACCGGATCACGGAGATGGCGTTCTGGAAGCCGGACCCCGCGGACCCGTCCCGCATTGTCCGCGCCGCCCGCACCCTGGATGACCCGGCCGGGATCAGCGAGTTCCCGCACCTGATCGTCAACCAGGCCCGCGTCCTGGACTACTTCGCCGAAGTCATGGCCAACGCCCCCACCCGGATGAAACCGGACTACGGCTACGAATTCGTGGGGCTGGAAGTCGGCGAGGGGGAGTACCCCGTCACCGTGACGCTCGCGCACACTTCCGGACCGGAGGCGGGCCGGGAGCGCACCGTGCGGGCCAAGTACGTGGTGGGCGCGGACGGCGCCCGGAGCAAGGTGCGGGATTCGATCGGCTGCACCATGGCGGGGGACAAGGCCAACCACGCCTGGGGCGTGATGGACGTGCTAGCCAACACCGACTTCCCGGACATCCGCACCAAATGCGCCATCACCTCGGGCGCCGGCGGCAGCATCCTGCTGATTCCGCGCGAGGGCGGCCACCTCTTCCGGATGTACGTGGATCTGGGCGTGGTCCCGGAGGGCGACGCCGGCGCGGTGCGCAGCACCAGCATCGAGCAGATCATCGCCAAGGCGAACGCCATCATCCACCCCTACACCCTGGACGTGCGCAACGTCGCCTGGCACAGCGTCTACGAGGTGGGCCACCGCCTCACCGACCGGTTCGACGACGTCGTCCCGGAGGAGCGCGGCACCCGCACGCCGCGCGTGTTCATCACCGGCGACGCCTGCCACACCCACAGCGCCAAGGCCGGCCAGGGCATGAATGTCTCCATGCAGGACGGCTTCAACATCGGCTGGAAGCTGGGGCATGTGCTGGAAGGCCGCAGCCCGGAGAGCCTGCTGGCCACCTACTCAGCCGAACGCCAGGTGGTCGCGAAGAACCTCATCGACTTCGACAAGGAATGGTCGACCCTGATGGCGAAGAAACCGGAGGAATTCGACAGCCCGTCCCAGCTGGAGGATTTCTACGTCAGCACCGCGGAGTTCCCGGCCGGCTTCATGACCCAGTACACCCCGTCGATGCTGATCGGCGAGGCTACGCACCAGGAGCTGGCCACCGGCTTCCCGATCGGCAAGCGCTTCAAGTCCGCGCCCGTGGTGCGGGTCTGCGACACCAATCCGCTGCACCTGGGCCACCAGGCCACGGCGGACGGCCGGTGGCGGATCTACGTCTTCGCGGACCAGGCTGTGGCGGGGGCGGCGTCGCCCACCACGGACCTGGCCGCCTGGCTGGCCGAGGCGCCGGATTCGCCGCTCGCCGCCACCCCCGCGGGTTTGGACCGCGACGCCTGGTTCGACGTGAAGGTCATCTACCAGCAGGAGCACACGGAGGTGGATATCACCGCCGTGCCGGCAGTCTTCAAGCCTGCCGTGGGGCCGTTCCAGCTCAACTACCTCGAGAAGGTCTACGCCGCGGATCCGCGGGCGGACATCTTTGAGCAGCGCGGCCTGGACCGCGGCGGCGTCGTGGTGGTGGTGCGGCCGGACCAGTACGTGGCCACCGTCCTGCCCCTGACCGCGACGGCGGAGCTCGCCGCGTTCTTCGCGGGGCCAGTGGGGGAGCGTTCGTCGGTCTGAGGCGGGGCTGGCGCTGTCTTGCGGTTCTTGTGAGCCGGAAATCCGTCATCGGGACTCCGTGCAGTGACAGGCGGGTGCAGACGGTTGAATTTGGCCATCCGCACCCGCCGAGAGGCTATTTGGTTACGTGAACGACAACAGCTTTAGTAAGGGGTTGCTTGGCGCCCGGGTTGTCGATTCCGGTCACTGTCCAGTTGCTCAGCCAGAGGACTGTCTTGCCTGTATCAGCGTTGAAGATGACGTTCTCGAATCCCAAAGCAGTTAGGTCGTCGTCCAGGGCCTGAGCATTCATGCCCGCAACTGCGGCCGGAATAACGGCCGTCTTGGGCGGAGCGGGAGCGGCAGGTTTGGCTGCCACGGGCGCTGCAGCAACTGGAGCGGCGGCTTCGGCTGTCACCGTTACAGTTGCGGTGGCCGTTTCCGTCACGGTGACGGTCTCTGTGACCGTCGGAGCAGCTTGGGGCGTGGTCCCTCCCGCGCACCCTGTTAGCGCGAGACAAAGCAAACCCGTCAGGGCCAGTTCTTTTTTCATTATTCCCATTTTCTTTTTCTGGAGCTCCCAGCCACTAACGGGCGGGTCGATACATTCGTTAATGCGGCGTTCATGGACCGGTGCGCCCGAGGCTGTTCCCGTCCTCGGGTCACAATCCCGTACGCACCCCTTCGACTATTAGTGCCGCGGTCGGCTGGAGGCCGAGACGCCTCGTAGTTCCATCTGCGTTGGCTGCGACCTCAGGGCCAACGCAGATGGAACTGAAGCGCGTTCTTAGAGGCCCGTTTTGCTTACGCCGTACTCGGCTTGCGCCGGGGTGTAGCCCTCGAAGATCAGTTGGTCGACCAGACCGGGACGCGAGAAGGACGTCATGTCAAGGTAGTCCTTGGCCTTCTTGGCCGCCTGCTCGTTCCAGTTGACCGTCATGTGATCCACAGCCCAGGTCGCGTCCGCGGGCGAATACTTCTCGAATACCAACTGGTCGATCAGGCCCGAGCGCGAGAAAGCGGCGAATTCGAGGTAGTCGCCAGCCTTGTTGCGGGCGTTCTGCTGGCTCATCGTCCCTGCGTTGGCCAGAGCCTTGGCAGCAGCGTCGGCTTCGGCCTTTGCCTTTTTGGCGGCCGCAGCGGCTTCGGCTTTGGCGTCGGCCTTGGCTTTGGCGTCGGCATCAGCCTTGGCCTTGGCGTCAGCATCGGCTTTCGCTTTGGCTTCCTTCGCGGCAGCGTCGGCTTCGGCCTTGGCGGCCTTTGCGGCAGCCTCCGCTTCGGCCTTCGCGACGGCGGGATCCACGGTTGCCGTCTCGGACGGGAGGGCGGCAGCGGTGGCACCGGCCGAGTCGTTCACGGCGGAAGCGGGCGTCGCGGAGGTCGTGGCAGCTCCGGCGCGGCTGGCGTTGATGATGATGCTCAGGAGGAGGAATGCGCCAGTGACGATCAAGGCAATTTTCTTGTGCTTTTCGTAACCCTCGAGCGGAAGCCCCTGCTTATCGCGGGTCTTGTTCGCCAGTACGAGTATGAGGTCTATCAGTGCCCAGATGCCCAGACCGCCGAAGGTGACGAGCTTGAGGATGCCGGTTCCGATCTTGCCCAGATAGAACCGGTCTACGCCGAGAACGCCGAGGAGGAGGGAAAGCAACCAAGTCACGAGGAATGATTTGCTGCTCTGTTGGGCCTGCCCATAGGCAGGGGCCTGCGGGTAGGGGGCGAAATTCGGGGATTGGCTCATGAGAGTCCTTTCATAGGACACCTGACCGACGTGCAATATGAAGCGTGCGGAGTGGGTGCAGTGATGGATGCGCATAGGGGGAGCCCGGGCGGAAACGCAGTCCGCAAAGGCGGCACGGCTCCCCAACCGACAGTCACAAGCATGTTCGCTTCCCCCACGAGCGTCGCGGGTTCAGATACCCGCAAATCGGATGTTACACGCAATCCGCGACATTGAAGCCGATAAGTTTGGAAAAATGACTTTCGAGACGATTCGGGTCAATTCCAGCACGCAACATTTGTAAGCCAGCTGCGTTCTGAGAAGGAGAGCGTCCTGAAAGGGGAGTTTTCGGTCACTCCGTTTCGAGCTGATGAAATCAGTCTCGACGAGGACTGAATGCGGGGCGGTTGCGCTCAAAGAAGCACTAACCGTCTTACCACCGGGAGCCGGTACGCATCGGGGCAGCGTTCCAGTTGTGGGAATCAATCGAGCGAGTCGAACGGCATAATTCGCCCCGCCGGTGGTCAGCTGACGGTTGCGGCCAACCGCTCGCCGTTGAAGTATTCAAGCTCCCAGCCGTCGACGGCGTGGTGGTGGGCCAGGTTGAGTACGGCGTTGTCGACCCGCGGCAGCGGGCGGCCGGCTATGCGGCTCAAGCTGACCCTGAGCAGCGACCCGTGCGCCACAACCAGGACACGGCCGCCGCGGAACTCCTCCGCGAGGGCTTCCAGCGCGCCCAGTCCGCGGTCGGCGGCGTCGTCCTCGGTTTCGGCGCCGCGGAAACCGCCGGGGATGCGCAGGGCGTCCAGCTCCGGGCCGTCCTGCAGCCCCTCAGCCGGGCCGAAGGAGCGCTCGGTGAGCTCGGGAACGTGGCGGCCCACGCTGAGGCCGAGCCCGGCGGCGATCAGGTCTGCGGTCTCGGCCGCACGGCCCAGCGGCGAGGACACGATCGCGTCCCACTCGTCGCCGGACAAGGCTGCGGCAGCCTCCCGCGCCTGGCCGCGGCCGACGTCGTTCAGCGGAATGTCAGTGGAGCCCTGAAGCCGGCGCTCGGCATTCCAGTCGGTCTGGCCGTGACGGATGAGCGCAAAAGTTGTGAGGGGCATGGTTCCATTGTGCCGGTGGTGGGGGCCGGACCCGGAATCGCCCCTTCACAACGACGGCTGGTGGGCGGCCTATTCCCTTGCCGTAGCTGGGTGTCGGACCCAGCCAAAAAGCTGTGGCCGGAGCATCTTGACACTTTCAAAGCCCGGGCATACCTTCAGCCTTAACGAGGCGATTCGCCCCTTCTCCACTACTTAGGCACAGGTTTTTCCGGTGCCGCATGCCCGGGCGCTCCCGGAACGGAGCCTCGGCTGCGTCGGCTGAGCGGGCCGCGCCTGGCCACATGCCTGGGGGATCCAATTCGGTCTCTCGCCTACTAGGAGCAGGAAATGTCGGAGGGTATTGGACTGATAGAGCGGTTTTACAAGGACGTCGTGGAGAGCGGAAATCTTGCCCTCATTGATGAGCTGGCGACGGACAGTTATGTCGATCACGAGGAAGGCCTTCCCGGGCAGCCGTCCGGCAAGGACGGCGTGAAATTCTTCGTGAACACCATGCGGTCCGCCTTCCCGGACATCAAGGTCAAGGCGATTGAGCCCTCAATGTCCGCCGGCAACATGGAAGCATGCCACGTGATCCTGACCGGGACCCACCGCGGCGAGATGGCCGGCATCCCGGCCACGGGCAAGAGCGTCGAGTTCGACTGCACGGACATCATCCGGGTCGAGGACGGCAAGGTGGCCGAGCACTGGGGCACCACCGACAACCTGGCCCTCATGCAGCAGATCGGCGCGGTGGCCGTTGGCTGAGCGGCACCCACGCACGACGGCACCACCGACGACGGCGGCCGGACCGGCCGTCGTCGGGATCAGAACCGTTGGGAACAGAACGGTTGGGATCAGAACCGTCGCAACAGAAAGGCTGCCCACGTTTTCCTTGGGAATCGTGGGCAGCCTTTCGTGTCGGCGGTGTCTCAGGCCGCGGGCGCGTACGCCTTCGGGAGTTTCAGGCCGCGCTCGTCCATCACGGTGCGCAGCCGGGTGGGGTAGTCGGTGATGAGGCCGTCCACGCCGAGGTCCATCAGCCGGTTCATGTCCGCGGTGGTGTTGACAGTCCAGGGGATCACCGGCAGGCCGAGGTTGTGGGCGTCGGCGATCATTCCCGGGGTGACGGAGCGGAAGGTAGGGGAGATGGCGTCGTAGCCTTGGGCGGCCGCGGCTTTGGCGAGGGATCCGCCGTAGCTGTCGATGTCGATGCCGCCGAGGTTGGCGCTGGCGCCGGGCCGGCCGACCTCGAGCCACGCGTCTCCGCTGGAGAGGGCGACGAGCGGCAGCTCCGGGGCGAGCTGTTTGGTCAGGTTCAGCGAGGACCAGTCGAACGACTGCACAGTGGAGCGGTCCGCCATGCCGGAGGCCTGGATCTCGGCGACCACGGCCTTGGTCAGGGCCACCATGCCCGGGCCGCCGGCCTTGCCGTCCTCGACCTTGGTCTCGATGTTGAAGCGGACCTTGCCAGCCTCGGCGTCGCGCGCCAGCTGGAAGACGTCCGTGAGCTCGGCGATCCGGTTGCCCTCGATCACGTCCTGTTCGGGAAAGCCTTTCAGCTGGGTGAAACCGCAGTCCAGCGTCTTGATCTGCGCGAGCGACAGGTCCGCCACCCGGTCCCCGACATACGGGAAGGCGGGATCACCCGGGGCGGCCGGCGCGGCGTCCTGGCACTTGTCGGCCTGGATGGTGTCGTCGTGCCAGACGATGATCTTGCCGTCGGTGGTCAGGTGGGTGTCCAGTTCCAGGGTGCTTACGCCCAGCTTCAGTGCGTTGGCGAAGGCGGCCAGGGATTCCTCGGTCCACTCGCCGCGGCCTCCGCGGTGCGCCTGGAGGTCGAAGGAGCCGTTGCGCTCGTTGGTCCTGACCTCAGAGGTTGCGGTTCCCGCAGCGTTCGACGCAGCGTTCGACGACGGCGCGGAGCCGGCGTCGTCGTTGGGAGCGGCGACGGCGGGGCTGGCCAGCGACGCAATAAGCGCGGCGGCGGCCGCGGCAGTCAGGACTGTGCGCATGGTGATGGTTCCTTCCGGGGTACGGATACCGGCGTTGAGCCGAAGACCCGTCCACGCTAGGGAACGCAGGTGGACCGCCGTGTTCCGGAAGCTGGACTCCGGGTGAACTGTGCGCGCCGGCTGCCGAAGGCCCGGTTCTCGGGTGGCTAGACGCCGGTGGCTCCCGTGTCGGTTCCGCTCAGGGTCTCGATGTAATCCAGCGTTTTGGGGCTGACGTGCCGCACCGCTGCGAGGGCCTCACGGAGAACGGTTCTCCTGGCCGGGTCAGACAGGGCGTCCCGGAGTTCCATCACCGTGTGGATGCCCTGGCCCTCGAACACGCAGGTGATTTCCTCCATCTGGGCCAGGCGGCCCGGAGAGGGCCAGTCGATCACGTCCGAGAGCTTCCCGGTATCGAGTCGCTGGCGGAATCCGCTGGTCGTGGCGGCGTCCGGCCAGGCCGCAACGAGGGCGTCGACCCTTGGTTTGACGGTCTCGTGGTAGTTCTGCCGACGCTGCAACGTGGCGTCGACAATGATGGCCCCGATGTGGTCCCAGCCGCGGCCGACGTCGGTCGAGGCGTCTGTGCCGGGTGAGGCGGCTGGCGCCGGAAGGTTGGCGGGATCATTGTCCATAGTCATAAGTGAATACTTCCACGTGCCGGTGAAGAGTGCGTTCGCGTCAGCCGGGACAACGGTTTCTAGGTGGCGGCCCCCGCCTCGATCGCGTCCAAGTCCCGGACGGCGTAGCGGTGGTGCTCCCATTCCTCGTTGAGGATGGTGTGCAGGCAGGAGCGGACGGTCACCGGTTGGTCGGGGGCCCACGGATTGCGGCGGCCCGCGGCCAGGTCTGCCGAGGTGACTGTGGCGAGGTAGTCCCGCACCATGGTTACCTTCTCTGCCCGGACCTCAATCACTTCGTTGTAGGACGGTGTGACGTTTGAGAAGACGGCGAGATCGTACCCGTCGGTCTCATACTCGGCGTTGGGTTGGCCGATGGGGTGGTACGGCTGTTCCAGCTCGAGGATTCCCCGGCCCAGCCACGTGTCCGTGGCCATCACCAGGTGGCGCAGGGTCTGGGCGAAGGACCACTCGCCGTCGACCGAGATATCGACTGTGCCGGCCGGCATCGAAGCAACCCGCTCCAGCGTCGCCTGCCAGGTCCGCTCCATGGTGGCCCAGGCTTGCCGGAGCCCGTCCGGGTCCTGGGCGCGCCTCCCGGCCCGGCCGGGGAATCGGCGGTTGAGTTCCGCCTCCACGAAGGGGACGACGTCGACGCCGTTGACGTACAGGGTGTTCCCGGCCTCGAGCAGCCACGGGGCGTCGATGTCCGCCCCGGCCGCGTCGACCGCGCGCATCACCGCGCCGGACAGGTCGGAACGGACGAACCGGGCGCCGCGCAGGTTCACGTCGGTGAAGTGTGCGCCCTGGAGGTTATCTGTCTGGGTGAAAGCTGCCATGCGAGCACTCTGCCACGGCTGCGTCGGTCGCGCAGCACCTGGGCGGAGTTCCGTGGCGACAACCGGCACTCCGGGGATGCTTTGGGTTTACCGGTAGCCCATTTTCCGCAGGACCGGATCGGTCCATAATGGCCACATAAGCTTCGGGGACCCCTCGCGCCGGCGATGATGTAGCGCGGCATCGGAGAGTCCCAGGTGGCTGCCCCGGCTAGGCGCGAGGGGCGGTCACGGCTCCGGACCATGATCCCGGGGACCGAAACCGGGGGGAGCTACGCCATCACTGCGGTCATCGACGCACTGAAGGGATTCATCATGTTCAAGGATTCAAACATCATGGCTGTCCTCCCCGCGAAGGACATCAACAGGGCGAAGGAGTTCTACCGGGACAAGCTGGGCATCGAACCCGCCGAATCCATGGAAGAGGGCAGCGTGATGTACAGCTGCGGCCAGGGAACCCGCTTCCTCGTGTACCAGACAGAGAATGCAGGGACGGCCAAGAACACCCAGATGGGCTGGGAAACGGACAACCTCGAACGCGAGATGGAGGAACTGCGAGGTCGCGGCGTCGTCTTCGAAGAGTACGACTTTCCCGGCCTGAAAACGGAAAACGGCGTTGCCACGGCGTCCTGGGGGAAAGGCGCATGGTTCCTGGACAGCGAGGGCAACATCCTCAACATCGCCCAGCGCTCGTAGGCAGGAGTCCGGCACCGGTCAACGACTCATAACACCCCCACCCCCGGCAACGGAGCCGGAGGGAACCGGACCGCGCCCTCAAGGCGGGAGCCGGTTTCGAGCCTGACGTCGCCCCTGGACAGGGCACCGAGCGCGCCCACAACAGCAGCGTTCGCAGCGGCGGCTGCCCGCACGCTAGTTACTGTCGGGTTTCCTGCCCCGAAGGTGGCGGTGGTGCAGCTCGTAGCTGTCGAACACGTCAGAAGAGGTGGTTCCCGAATGGCCGAACTTGCCGCGAAGAACGTCGGCGAGTCCATCCAGCGCGGCGTGGAGCATCCGTCCGGCGAACTGGAGTTCAGGGTTGTCGCTGCGTTGGGCCTGGGATGCCAGTTCCTGGGCGTAGGCGACTGTGGCCGGCAAGGAGCCGCGCTGCTCGGCTTCACGGAAATAGTAGGTTTCATGGAACGCAAGCAGATCGATGCTCACAAGAGCCACGTTTCCGGCCATTGACTCCAACAACGCGGCGGCATGCGTGGGTTCCACGGACAGTACACCCGCAGGACCTGCAGCCTCCCTGAACAAGTTCAGCTCGTGGGCAAGGGCCCTGCGGCGGTTATGGGCTGGGTACATCTGCAGGATCCAGGTGACTGTTGCTGTCAGCAAACCGAAACCTGTGACGGCCTGAAGTGCCACAACCAGCCTGAGCAGCGGATGCGCTGCCACGATGTCGCCGAACCCCACGGTGGAAAGAGTGACCAGGGAGATGTAGAGGGCTTCGGCGAAGTCGGCCCGCAGGGGGACCCCGGCTCCGTAAACAAAACCGTCCGTCAGGTGCGGCAAGTAGAGCAGGGCCCAGCCGATGGCCGCGAGGCCCGCCCAGGCGCCAATGACAGCCGCCATGGCCAACGGCGCTGCGATGAAGGAGCCCCGGCCCCGCAGCTTTCTTGACGCCAGCCAAAACCCCCGCATGATCGCCCGGCCCACAGGACCGGAACCGTGGGGATAAAGCAGCGTTCGAAAGACGTCAACGAGCATCAGCAGAACCAGCCCGGCCCCTAAGACTGTCCAGAGCGTGTCCTCAAAGTCCATGCCTCATCTTATGGGCCTATCGCGACGGCGTGACGGGCCGGTCGGGTGGACCGGGGCCCAGGGAGCGGGTGAGCTCCTGCCAAACCGTCTCCGCGATCTGCCCGGAAGACTGCCCGGCGTCGATGATGACAAAGGAGGGGAAATCGTCGAGCTCCCTATAGCCCTTGTCGAAGGCCGCCAGGCTCTCCAGGTCCTCGGTGTCCGTGCCCCGCTTGACGATTCTGCTCAAGGCAAGGTCAGCCGGCACGGCGAAGTAGAACACAGCGTCCGGGGCGGGAAGCAACCGCAGCAGCCAGGGCAGGAAACGTCCCGGGCCCAGCCCCTTCACCCGCTTCAATGCCAGCTGGCAGTACAGGTACCGGTCCATGATCACGATGCCGGAAAAGTATCTGGCCCGTAGATGGGAAAGCAGGACGTTTGCGCAGCGGATGGACGTTTCGGCAGCGTCTAACAATCCGGCGGGAACGGTCAGGCCGAGACGGCTGGACCATGCGGTCATTTTGCTCCGCCCGCAGGGATTCTTCGCTACGGTCGCGCGCCGTCCGGAGCCCACCAGCCGTTGGGCAAGCAGTCGCGCCGCCGTGGATTTGCCTGCGCCGTCGATGCCGGCAAGCACAACCACCACGGCAGGGCGGGTCCCGGACAGCCGCCGCGACGGGGACGCTTCGGTGGAGGTGGCGGCCAGGGGAACGTTCATGGGGACCTGCTTCCAGTCAGTTATTGAACCAACTGGAGGTCTCTCCCGGCCGAAGTGATCGGCCCTGCCCGCCGGAGTGTACTGGGACACCCGTATTGACGACGGACCGGATCTGGGGATACTCCCCTCCGTACGTAATTAGTGAAGCACGGTACACCCGCTGAGGGAAAGAGAGCGTGCCGCCCCCGGCCCGGCCTCGGGGGAGGGCCGGGGCAGTACGACGGTTGCGTCAGCCCCTCGGCGCCATTAGCGAGTCAGTATCCAGGCAGCGTTGTTCGGCCGCAGCCAGCCGTCCTGCTCCAGCGGCGCCGCGCTGAGCAGCACCGTGCCCGCCGGCAGGCGCACCGGTTCCGTTCCCATCGCGACGGCGACCAGGAAGTGCTCGTTGCGCTCGCAGACCAGCAGGTTCCCTGGCTCCACGTGCCAGGTGCCGCCGTCGTTTGCGGTGAAGACCTCGTTCTTCCACAGCTTCCGGCGCAGCGCTAACGCCGCTTTGGTCAGGTTCAGGACCGACCCGGCGTCCTGCTCCTGCGGTTCGACGGCGTGCTTGCCCCAGCCTGCGGGGAGCGGCAACCAGGGCTCGGAGGGTGGTCCTTCAGCGGTGCCGAGTGCGAAGCCGTGGTGCAGCGCTGGATCCTCGGTCCAGGGCAGCGGCACGCGGGCCCCGTCGCGGCAGACGCCGCCGCGGGCCCACATCGGATCCACCCGGGCCCCCATCGGAACGTCGACCTCGGGCAACCCGAGCTCCTGGCCCTGGTACAGGTACGCAGGACCGGGCAGGCCCAGCAGGGCCACCAGCGCGGCGCGGGCCCGCATCGCGCCGACCTCGCCGCCGCCGAAGCGGGTCATGGAACGGACAATGTCGTGGTTTTCCAGCGCCCAGGTGGGGGTCGCGCCGTGTTCCCGGCGGGCAGCCTCAAGCTCCTTCCCGACGGCCGCCCACGCCTCCGGGTCCCAGCCGAGCTTCACAAACGCGAACGCAAACGCCTGCTGCATCTCGTCCGGCCGGGTGTAGCGGGCGGCCCGGCCCGGTTCCAGGTTCACCTCGCCCACCAGCAGGCGGTGCGGCTCGTACTTCTCGGCCAGGGTGCGCCAGCGGCGGTAGACCTCGTGGACTTCCTCCTGGTCCGAGACCTGCGGGTTGGACCGCAGCCCGTCCACCACGCCGCCCGTGGAGGGCGAGTCCGGCAGTCCGTCGGCCTTGAACAGGGCATGCGCGACGTCGATCCGGAGGCCGTCCACGCCCTTGTCGAACCAGAAGCGCAGCACGCCGTCGAAGTAATCGCCGACGGCGGGATTGCGCCAGTTCCAGTCCGGCTGGCCGGCGGAGAAGAGGTGAAGGTACCAGTCGCGGTCTGTCGCGGACGAAGGATTGGCGCGGCTCCAGGCTCGTCCGCCGAAGACGCTCTGCCAGTTGTTCGGGGGAGTGTCGGCGTCGGAGCCGGCCACCAAGTGGAACATCTCTCGCTCCGGCGAGCCCGGCGCGGCCGCAAGGGCAGCCTGGAACAGCGGGTGCTCGGAGGAACAATGGTTCGGAACGACGTCGAGCAGGATCTTCAGGCCGAGCGCGTGGGCCTGCTCAAGGAGCGCCTCGAACTGTTCCATGGCGCCGAACAGCGGGTCCACGCCGCAGTAGTCGGACACGTCGTAGCCCTGGTCCACCTGCGGGGAAGGCTGAAACGGGGTCATCCAGATGCCGTCGACGCCGAGCGAGGCGATGTACGGAAGTCGGTCGGCCAGCCCGGCGAGGTCGCCCACGCCGTCGCCGTCACCGTCCGCGAACGAACGCGGATAGACCTGGTAGATGACGGCGGACTGCCACCAGGCTGTGGGAACCAGCGTCGTTTCCTCAGCGGCAGTCATCGGCTGACCGATGGCTTGCTGCAGCCCGGAGTTCGGCCTACAACGATTCGTCGCTGGAAGATTCGCACCATACTGACCACCGTTAGGGCTCCGATCACACCGCCTGTACCCTCAGTAACCCTACTTGGTTACGTGAACCACCACGGCTTTGCCAACAGGCTGCGTTGCGCCTGGGTTATCAATTCCGGTAACCGTCCAGTTGGTTAGCAAGAGGACTGTCTTGCCCGTGGTGGAGTTGTAGATGACGTTTTCAAATCCCAAAGCGGCCAGATCCTCGTCGAGGGCCTGAGCGTTCATGCCCTTAACTGCAGTCGGAATTTCGGCCGTCTGGGGTTTGACAGGTGTAGCAGGTGCAGTCGCCACGGGCGCGGCAGCGATTGGAGCCGCTGGCGTGGACGTCATCGGGGCCGTCGCGGACGTCGAGGCCGCTCCGGCGCGGCTGGCATTGATGACGATGCTAAGGAGCAGGAAGGCGCCCGTGACGATCAACGCAACCTTCTTGTGCCTGTCGTAGCCTTCCAAGGGAAGCCCCTGCTTATCGCGGATCTTGTTCGCCAGCACGAGGACGAGGTCTATCAGGGCCCAGATCCCTAGACCGCCGAAGGTGACCAGCTTGGCGACGCCGGATCCGATCTTGCCCAGATAGAAGCGGTCTACGCCGAGAACTCCGAGAAGGAGGGAAAGCAGCCATGTTACGAGAAACGACTTGTCGCTCTGCTGCACCTTCTCATAGCTGAGAGCCGGCGGATAAGGGGCGAGGTTGGGGGATTGGCTCATGAGAGTCCTTTCATAGGACACCTGACCGACGTGCGGAGTGAAGCGGGCGGGGTGGGTGCGGTGATGAACGGTGGGAGTGGTCCTGGCGTGCGGATCGCGGACGCGATGCATCGTGCTGGCAGCTAGTCACATGCAGATTCGCTTCCCCAATAGCGCCGCGGGCGTAGATACCCGCAAAGCGCATGTTACACGCAATATGTGAGGCCAAATCAATCAGGCCGAAAAATGACTCCCGTGTCGTATTTTGGGGAAATTACTGCGTCATCAGTAATCGGCTGGGTGGTACTCAGAGGGGCAGTGATCCTAAATAAGGATTCTCTGTAGTCGTGTTGGAGCTACTCGGTTCGTAACATCAGAATGCAGACCCGGTTCCACTCAAAGCGAGTAACACTATTGCCCTCGGTCGCCGGTTTACGGTTCAAGCGCGGCCTTCATATGGCAGGACTCATCGGATCGAGCATTAGTGTTTCGTACGCAGAAGCGGTCCTGTCAATTTCCTTACTACTCGCACGCGACGCCGTCGCCGTCCCGGTCGAGCTTGCTGCTGTAACCTGGCTGGCCCAGGTAGATTGGCGCGGCCCCGGCTGCCCTTACAGCGGTGCAGTTGGCGTAATACACTGCCGCGGGTGCGGGTGCGGGTGCGGGCGGTACGTACGGAGCAGGTGCAGGAGCGACGTACCGGGGCGCCGGAAGAGGTTTCACCGGCGCCGGAACAACCACAGCGGCTTTTGCCTTGGGTTTAGGCGTCGTTGAAGCCTTGGCGGCTGCCACCACGGCGACTTTCTTCTCACTGGTCGGAACCAACTGGTCGGTGCAGTCCTCCAGCACGCGGGCCATGGCGTCGTGCTCGGTCTGCGTCACCCACAGCTTGTAAGTCGCCTTAACCGAAATTTGTCGTGCCACGTAACTGCAGTGGAAAGTCTCGTTCGGCGGCAGCCATGCCGCTGCGTCGCTGTCACCCTTCTGGACGTCGGTCGGCCCGTCTGTTGCCTGAAGGTTCAGTGGGTCGTTGGCAAAGGCCATCCGCTGAACGTCCGTGAGTTTCTGCGCGCCCTTCAGCCAAGCATCGCCCAAGGCGACGACGTGGTCGATCTGAACGGATTTGCTCGTTTCGGGACCACGTTGGAAGTGGATTGTCATGGCCGTGTAGGGGTCGGCCAGGTCTCCGCTCTCAACCTTGCAGGTCGAACCTGCGGTGAGAGCTACGTCAGTCAGGTCTCGCTTGAGGATGTCGTTCCGGGTGTCGCACCCGTTCCGGTCTACATCTGCCCAGGCCGGACCGTAGGATGCGCGGGCGCCGTATCCGAGCGACGCCTCCGTTTCCTTGACGGGAAGAGTGGCGAGGAGATCGAGTGCCTTGGTGGCGTACGCAGGTTGGCTCTTCGGCGCCTTGTAGCTGACGCCTTTGGCGAGTTCGGTAACCGTGTCGGGGTCGAGTGGTTCGCTCGTGTCCGTCGGCGTTGGAGTGGGGGTGGGAACGGCGGAGGGAGTGGCGGAGGGCGACGGGGACGCGCTGGCGGCGCGGTTTGCTTCCTCTGCTGCTCGTTTTTCGTTCTCCGATGCCGCCTGGGCAGCAATGCTTTCTGCGGACCGGTGCGGCAGCGTGATTCCGCCGACCACGAAGAGCACCAGAGAGCCAGCCAGAACGATACCGCCAACTTTTCGGCTGCCAGGCAACCTTGCCCACGAGCGGCGGCCTGTGACCACGACGTAAAGACCCGTCAGCGCAGCCAATATGGCGAGCAATACCATTGCTCCGCCCACTCCGCTGCTGCCAGCGCCCAGCGCTATGGCACCCAAAGCCAGAGCTCCGACAATGAATGTTGAGATTTTCGGCTTCCGCGGCTGCATCGCGTAGTACGAATCCGGCTTACCCTTTAGGCGTCGGTAACTCTTCATTTGTATTCCCCATGTATTTCAGCCCACCAGCGACGTCGCTGGGGGCCAGACCTATGACGCAATTCATCGTCATAGGGAGTATAAGGTCTCTCCTTGATTTCCCAGCACGCGCATGGCACGTGATGCTTCGCCGCTTGCGAAGATGCTGGTCGAATTTCCCGTTCCAGTCAGGACGCCGTGAAAAAACCGCGCGATCTCTTCGCCCGCCAGCAGGCCGGACGCCGATGTGACGGTCAGGTTTGGCCGGGAGAATCCGTCGCTTTCGAGTTCGCCATGCGCTGGGCGGATGGCGACGTCTGCCAACTCGAGGAACCCGGCATCCAGCCGGGAGTCACCGGCAGCAACGAGCAGTCCGGCGCCGGTTCTGCGCCGGACTTCAGCCACGGCGGCTTCCTTGGTTATCGGGGCAGGGACGCAGTAAAGCTTTCGCCCCTGCAAAGACGTTGTCCAACCGCGGGCATCGCACCAAGCGCCGAGCTCGTCCAGGTAATCGGCGGGCAGCGCCTCCCGGTCAACGATCGAGTAGGCAAAGTAGTCCTCGGCGGTCCGGACCCTTAGGACTGCAGGGTCTGCCGCTCCTCCTGTGAGATGGCCCAGCACGACGTCCAGCGGCGCGCAATCCGACCCCAAAGATCGCTGGATATGGCGCGACCAGTCGGCGTCCGGCTCGCCTTCGTGCAGTAGGACGGCCCCGTTGGTGGTCACGGCGTACCCCTGCCCCGCTCCTGGCAGCTGCACCCGGGAGAACTGGGCCTGGGTGCGGGTGGTGACGGGCACGAAGACGCTCTGCTCCACGACCCCCTCCAGCAGCCCTTCCGCAGCCCGGGTCATGAAGGAGAGCGGGGCTGCGTCGTAAACCTCGGCGACCACCATGCGTGGCGCCAGATGGTCGCTACCCACGAGCGCCATCGAATTCGCCGAATAGATCAACGTGCGGTCCAGGTCGCTGGCCACCATCACCGTTGCGGCGCTTGAAAGGCCGCTCATACGTCGACCACCGCCTTGCCATCTGCGCCGGTCGCTCCCGGTGTGTGGACCGGGTGGATTAGTCCGACGCAGTTGTAAGCCAGGCCCGGAACTTCCAGCACCTCGACTCCGCGCTGTTCGGCCAAGTGCAGCACGTGGGCGAGCTCGGGCACAGCCTCCGGACGCACCAGTACCTTCCATGGCACGCGCCGGAGCAGCACCCTGGTGGTTTCGCCGACACCCGGTTTGACCAAGTTCACGTTGTTGATGCCGTAGCTGCGGCTGATGTCCTCGACGGCGGCCCACCCGGACCAGTCTGCTTCCGGCAACGCTGAAATATCCGACGGCGCGTGGGCTGCGGTTTGCAGGACGTCGTCGCGGACATCGGCAAACCGGGCCGTGACGGCGGTTAGGAAGTCGTGGGAGACGTCGCTGCCGGAGAGCTCCGAGTAGAACTTGGCCCCGTGGAAATCGCCGGGCCCGATCAGTGCCTTGTTGAACACCGTGCGTGAGACGAGGCCGGAGACGGTCGAGTTCAGGCAGGCCGAGGGGACTAGATAGTCCTCCCGGGTGCCGAAGATCCGGACGCAATGACCTGGATCGGCGAGGACGGCAAGGTCTGATCGGAACTCCGCCCGGTCAGTCCTCCCGAAAAGATCGACGGCGGCGGCGAGTTCGCGCGCGATCGCTCCCTTGCCGGTCCAGCCGTCCACGAACATGATGTCCTCCGGGCGGTGCCGGGAGGCGAGATAGCCGAGAGCAGTTTGGTCGATACCGAGACCACGCACGATGCTGATGGCATAGTGCGGCAGCTCCAAGCCGTGGACTTCCCACGCCCAACGCTTCATCAGGATGCCGACGGGGGTCCCGGCGCGGGCAAGTGACACCAGAACTGGCGCGTTGCCGCGCAGCTTGAGGACTTGCTCGGTGAGCGTTCCGACGGCGTGGGCGATCCGGACGGCGGTACTCTCCAGCGCGGACTGGAACAGTGCGCCGTATTCGGGCGAGGGTTCGAACTCTTGCGGCAACGATTCGGCGTAGCTTGCCTTGCCGGACTGGATCGCTGCTTCACGCTCTTCCTTCGGAGCTTCCAGCTGCGCAGAACTCAGATCCTTCAACAGCCACCGCACATCCTCGGCCGGATAGGAGCCAAAAGCGGGGCCGACCAGTGGCGTCGGGAATGGCGCCTGGACCGGCAGGAGGACGAGCCTGACATCGACTGCGGCACCTGCAACGGCCTCGGCAATCTTGCCGGGCCCCAATAGTCCGGCAACCCCGGCACCGGGCTCCGCCATGATGAGCACCGTATCGAAGCGTCCCTGGGGGTGCGTGAAGTTGTACGCAAACCGCGGCCCGGCCCCGTCCGCGGAGTCGTCGGCGCTGCCAAACGCAATCGCGGAACGGACCGCATATCCCGGTTCGTCCAGCGCGGCGATCGGTGAGCGGGTGCTGGTGGAATAGCGGATGTCTGCTTCGGGGCACAGGTCCTGGAGCCTGGTGGCCACCGCCAACGGCAGCGCCATAAATTCCTCGGTGGCCAGGACCAGCACCCGGCGGCCGGCACCGGCGCTGCTGCCCAGGGCGGCGGCGAGGCTGTCCGAGATGCGGGCAGCCTGCTCCGGATCCGGACGGCCGGCAATGCCGAAGCGGGCGCTGCGGATTGGCGGAACGACGCCGTTGAGGTCCAGCAGTTGAACCTGGCCCGGGGTGGGGGCTGCTTTGGGCGGGAGTGGGAGAGTGCCGATCAGCTTCGCCGCGTCGGCGGCGAGAGTCTCCGGCAACTCGATGTTTCCCTGTGCCAGCGCCACTGCGCTGATTCGGGTGCCGAGCTCGCGTGCCAGCTCACCGAGGCGGTCCCGGTCTGCCGGGGTGCGCAGGTCCACCAGTGAAGCCACGACGTAGTGGCGGTGCGGAGCGGTGCCGTGCAACTCGCGGATGGTATTGATGATTGTGGCGCCGGTGCTGAGCTCGTCGTCCACCAGGACCACGGTCTCGGCCTGATTCAGGGCTGCACGGCTGGTTGGCAGCAACTGATGGGAGGTTGCATGCGAGTGTGCTTCCTCGAAGGCCCCGTACGGCTCGATCCCGCAGCTGCTCTGTCGGGTGGAATGGATGTAATACGTGCCCAGTTGTGCGCCTACCAGCTGGCCCAGACCGGTGGCAGTTTCCGCGTAACCGATGGTCACGACGTCGGGCGCTTCCACTTGTTGTCCGGCGACCAGGTTGCACAGGGCTGCCACGGCGGCCATCCGGTTGGACCGTTTATCGCGGGCGGGCGCAGTCCCGGCGTCCGTCGGTGCTGCGGGACCCAGCAGGCGGCCCAGCCTGTCGGCGGCGTCGTCGATGACGGCAGTCAGCGATCCGGTGTCGGCTGGGAGCAGGAGTTCGCGTCGGACCAGGAGTCCCAGCAGCCGGCCCGCTGACGTTACGATCCCGGGTTCGGTGGGGACGTGCTTGGCGAGAACCCGGGAGACCAGCAGGTGGGCCCGTTTCGGATTACGCCGCAGCGCTAATCCGACCAGTGCCTTTACGGGCAGCACGCTGGTGCCTGGGTCTGAGGTCACGTCGACGCCGAGGGCGTCGGTTACGTAACTGCCGCTCCAAGGGGCATCCGTGGAGAGTTGCGTCACCGCATGCTCGCTTCCAGTAGTTCGACAAAGTTGACTCCGGGTCTCGCAACCCCGAAGGCTCTGGCCCGCAGCAGTGTGCGCTCCGCCCAGGCGCGGTGAGGCTTCAGCTCGTTCATCTTGTTTCCGTAGGACGACGCCTTCACCCCGCCCCCGGCGTCCCCGGCGATGTCCATGGCGTCGAGGTATTCCTCGTGACTTACGACGCACATGGCGTGTACCACCGGAACGTGGGTCGGGTGGATGACCGTCTTTCCCAGCAGCCCGTTGGCCAGGTCCAATTCGATTTCCCGGATCAGGCCGTCCAGATTGTCCATGAGGATGCGCTGACGGAGCTCGACCTCGTTGGCGGCCTCGAACGGCGTGGACCGCAGTTGCGGCCGCAGAACCCGTTCGGTGTTGACGAAGTGTTCCCAGACCGGGCCGGAGATGACCCAGCCGTCATTCGGGCGGCCGAAGATGTTTACGATGTCGCCAATGATGTTCGCGACGACCTTGACGTTGTAGATGGTTAGATCGCGGGAGCGCCGCAAACCAAAGGCACTGGACATGTCGGTGGCACCGATTCGAACGCAGAGCACCAGATTCCGGAACTCTTCGACCAGGGCGAGGTTATCCGTCAGAACCCGGACGCGTGACTCCAAGTGGGTTGTCGACAGGTCCTCTATGATCGGCATCGCCATCAGGCGCTGTTGTTTCGGTCCGCCGGTGCGTCCGGTCTCGTCGTTCAAGAGCTGCAGCGCCGCGAGGAAGGCCCGCCCGCGTCCTGTTTCGTTCTCAAACTTGGGCAGGACGAAACCGTAAACTACCCCGAGGGCGGCCCCGGCGCGTCGGCCGATATCGAGCAGCTGTTTAGGAGTGCGGCATCGGATAAAGATCAGCGGGAGCTCATCCGGGTCGTCCAGTGCCAACTCGGCCAAGGCAACGAGCAGGTTCTCCTCTGCGGCGGGGACGTCCTGGTCAGGGACGGCGTCCTCGAGGCAGATGACGATGCTGAGGCACCCGGCCGCGGCCTGTTTCCGGATTCCGTGCGCCAGCGAGCTTCTCGTGGCTGGCGAGTAGAGGGTGGCCCCCAGAGCGACGGCCAGAAGGCCGGGGCTGGAGGTGCGGTGGAGCTGCTCAGGGCGCTTGTGAAAGAGCCGATCCTTTACGGATTCGGCCAAGGCATGGAAGTGCTGCATCGTCCCCCAGTGGTTTGCAGTGGTGCGCGCTTGAAAATCAGCGGCTCAGGACCCGTTGGTCCAGCGGGATAGTCATGGTGAAGCCGAACATCGCCCAGATGGCTGCGTCCGGGGCGTCCGCGGGCACGAACTCTGCGCGGAGCTCAAGGACCGAGTCAATCCGCGCGACATACAAAACGCTCCGCAAGCCCGTTTCGCTTCGCGCGGCGACGGCGGCGGCGGCGCCGTCAAAGACCCCGACCGTCAGCGGCATCTCTCCGGCGACGAACAACGCGCGGCGCAACAGTCGGACGTGCCGCAGGGACACGATGCCGGCGCCGTCCTGGACCCCGACGAGGGGCCGGTTTCCGGGAGTAACGACGGCGGCCCCGGCGCTCACCCCGTCCGAGTGGTGAGCGCCAGCGGAGAGCTGTTCATCCTCCCAGGCTGCCGAACGAACCCCCGCAATTAAGAGGGAGCCGATCGCGGACTGGCGCGGGTTGAGTCGAACAACCGGGTTCTCTGCGTCCAGTTCCCGGAGGCTGCCGAAACCAGGTGCCGGGAACAGCAGTTCCGACGCACTCGGGGCAGACCGGGGACGGGTTGTTGCGGCCACGTTGGTGCGCCCTGGCCGTGCGGCCGCTGGGTCGGCGAGCGTCAGTCCGGCGGACGATGCAACGCCCGCGACGACCGTGGGTCCGCCGGACGAGGCCGTGGAGGGGCCGGCACCGAGCGTTAGCCCGGTCGATGGCATCGGGCGGGCGCCGGAAACCGGGGCAGTATTCCGCACAGGCGGCTGCGTGGGCTCAGGCTCGGCAACGGCCTTCCTGCGTCGGCTGAGGTATCCGATGTCGGTCCGTACCGCGGTTCTGTTCAACGCCATAGTTAGAGCTTCAACTTGAAGTCGGCGGCGACGGCTGCGAGCCCATTCTCATAACCTTGGCCGAGGGCACGGAACTTCCAGCCTCCCGAGTGGCGGTAGAGCTCACCCAAGATCATGGCGTTGATCTTGTCGAGGTTCCCCCGGGGCACCGTGAAACGAAGAAGCTCCCGGTTAGAGTCGGTCGCGACCCGCAGATAAGCGTTCTTGACGGGCCCGAAGGTGCCAGGCCCGCGAACATCCGGATCCACGTAGAGCAGGACCGCGATCTTACTGACGGACTCCGGCACGCGGTTCAGGTCGACGTCGACCTGTTCCTGATCTTCGGACCCTGCGAAGGAAATACTGCCATCGGGGCTTGCGATCTGGTTGAAAAAGACGAGGTGGTCATCCGAAAGGGCCCGGCCGTCCTTGCCGCACATGATCACCATGGGCACTAGCTCGGCTTGCGGACCACGGCTCGGGATAACGTCCCAGCCGATCCCCAGTAGTACCTTTTCCAGCCCAGGGTTCTCAGCTGTGAGGGCGGCGTTGCTGCCCGCAACCATTGAAGCCACTAGTGTCCTTCCAAGTGAAGACCATCGATATCAAATTTGTCCCGGAGGAATTGGCCGTGGACTGCCAACTCCGTGATGGCACCCGTGCGGACCTGGTTGTCCAGGTTCCGGACGGTGGAATGGAGCACTTCAAGCTGCTCCAGCAATACCGTCGTGTCAGTGGAACCGTCGGTCCGTGATGCAGCGCCCAGCCTCAGGTAGGCATGTAGCGGCGACGGCAGGTAGTCAGTGATGACGGCGTCCAGTAGGACGCGCTGTTCGGTCGACGCCCCAGACCGGGCTATGTAGCCGATGAGGGCGCGCAAGATGTCCACAATCTGGAGCACCTGAGACACCACGAGCGGGGGCAGCCTGGCCCCGTTGGTCAATACAGTCCGACGTAGCTCTTCGAGCGCGGCTCCGGTGATTGTCAGTTCGTCTCCGGCCGAGTCGTTTGCCGTAGGAGCGGCGCCTGGAGCGGCGGCGGAGCGGGGTGCCGCTCCGCCGCCGAACAACGAGCCCAAGAAATTTGCGACCATAGCCTGTAAGCCTATTGCTTAGGACTGACGGCCACTAATTCCCCTCCTGCTGCCGCACCCTGTCCAGGTACGGTCGGGCCCGCTCCAGCCCGGTTTCGAGGGCATGCACGGTGCCTTCCATGCTCTTGTTTGCTTGGGACCGGAAGGTGTCGATGGCATCCATCGTCTGGAAGACGTTGTCGAAGGCACGTTGCAACGTCTCCACGCTGACCCCGGAACTCGCCGCCTGCTGGTGGATCCGCGCGGTCTGATCCTTGAGCATTTCGCTTGTCTTGAGGATCATGTTGTTCGTCGTTGTATTGATGGCGTCGATCTGGTCCAGCACCATCTTCTGGTTCGCCAGGGCTTGGGCGACGATGACGGCCGTCCGCAACGCGGAAATGGTCGTCGTGCGGGCACGTTCCACGCCCTTGATCAGTTCGGTGTTGTTCTTGCGGATCATGTCGATGGCGAGATATCCCTGGACCGAGACTGCCAGCTGGGTCAGGATGTCCTGGTGGCGCTGGCGGATCGGATACAGCACGTCGGAATCGAGTTTGCCCGCCTCTTCGATCTGGCCCTGCATCTTCATCTCGTCGATCTTGCTTGCCGTGGCTGTGTCCAGGGCCTTGGCAAATACCGCGTACTCGCTGAGTCCCTGCATGGTTTCCCACAGCTGGGTCTTTTCCTGTGCAAGGGAGGCGTTGTCCTTTAGCAGCGCATCCTGTCCCGCCATCAGGGACTTGATGATCTTGTCCAGCTGGGTCTGCGCGCTCTCGTACTTCTGGAAGTACTTGGCCAGCTTGTTGCCGCCCGGGATGACTCCAAGGATCTTCCGGCCTACGCTCAAATCGGCGTTGTTCGGAGTCAGGTCTTCCACGGTGGAGCGGAGCTCACCGAGCGTCGAGGCAACCTGCACCTGGGCGCTGCTGCCGGACTTCTTCGCACCGGCCAGCGAGGTGGACGACCGCTCCAGGAGCCGGCTCGAGGTGCTGGCGGATGCCACGAGCTGCTGGCCGCCGAGCCGGTTGATGCCATCGATCTTGCTGGAGTATTCGGGGCTGAACGGGCTCAGGGCCGACACTTCAGTGATGAAGGCACGCGCCTGGGCATTGATTTCCTGCTGGCGCTCGGCCGGGACCGGCACCATCCCCGGTGCATCGTCTTCCTTGACGATGCTCGGAGCCTCCGGTGCGTTCAGTACGAGCGGGTTCGCGGCCGACGTCTCAGGCGGCGTGAGTTGCATGCTCATTGTTGCGTCTCTCTTTCTGTGTTCTCGGGGCTTAGCCGAGGTGAACGCCGAAGTCCGCGGCGATGCCGGCGAGGCCCGTGGCGTATCCCTGGCCCACGGCTTTGAACTTCCACTCGCCGTTGTGGCGGTAGAGCTCTGAGAAAATCATGCAGGTCTCCGGCGCGGCATCTTCGCTCAGGTCATAGCGGACCACTTCGGCGTCGCTTTCCTGATTAACCACGCGGCAGTAGGCAGAGCGCACCTGGCCGAAGTTCTGCCGGCGGGTGTCTGCCTGGTCAATCGAAACGACAAAGACGATCCGCTCAACGTCAGCACCGACGGCTGAGAGCTCGACGGCGATCACTTCGTCGTCGCCGTCGCCCTCGCCGGAGCGGTTATCGCCCTTGTGGACCACCGAGCCGTCGGCGGCCGCCGGCTGGTTGTAGAAGATGAAGTCCGCGGAGCTGCGGACCTTGCCGTCGGCGCCCAGCAGGAGTGCCGAGGCGTCCAGGTCAAAGGCATCACCCGTGGTAGTGCGGGGATCCCAGCCCAGCCCCACGAGAACCTTGCTCAGTCCCGGATCGGTTTTCGTGAGCGAGAGGTTGCTGCCTTTGGTAAGCGTCAGTCCAGCCATGGGTTGTTCTCCTTAATCAATGAGCTAAATGGTGGTCCGAGGGCCCGGCGGCGCCGGGCCTCGGACCTAATCCAGGACGATGCCGAAGTCCGTGGCCACGCCGCGGAGGCCTGAGGCGTATCCCTGCCCCACAGCACGGAACTTCCACTCGCTGCCGTTCCGATAGATCTCGGCGAAAATCATGCACGTTTCCGCTGCAGCGTCTTCGGTGAGGTCGTAGCGGACGACCTCATTGTCTGTCTCCTGGTTCACGACGCGGCAGAAGGCATCGCGCACCTGGCCGAAGTTCTGGCGGCGCGCTTCGGCCTGGTCGATGGAAACAACGATGACGATCTTCGCGATGTCTGCGGCGACGGCGTCGAGGTCGATCAGGATTTGCTCATCGTCGCCTTCGCCCTCACCCGTGCGGTTGTCGCCTTGGTGCACGATCGAGCCGTCCTTGGAGGACAACTGGTTGTAGAAGATGAAGTCGTCGTTGGAACGCACCTTGCCGTCGGCGCGGACCAGGAGCGCCGAGGCGTCGAGGTCGAACTGCTCGCCGGCAGTGCTTCGCGGATCCCATCCCAGACCGATCATGGCCTTGCGGAGCCCGGGATCGGCTTTGGTCAACGAGAGGTTACTGCCCTTGCTAAGAGTGAGGCTAGACAAGAGGTACTCCTTAAAATTCGGTGTGTACGTTGAGTTGCGCTGGGGAGCGCTGTTTCGATCAGGCTAAAGGGCCGCGGCAGCGGCGCCGCGGACGTCGCCGGGCGTACGTCCATTGGCCGGCGTGCCAATGGCTTGGAAGTTCCAGATGTTCCCGTTTCGCGAAAGCTTGGACATCACCATCGCGGTGTACCGTCCCGATTCGGTGAGGTCGTAGCGGGCGACCTCGGGGCTGCCTGCCGCGGAGTCATCGATAACGCGGCAGAACGCGTTCTGGACCATGTCGAAGGTCTGCTGGCTGTAGCTGGTGATGACGAACACGATGTGCGCGACGGCCGGTGACACGTTCGGCAGGTTGACCATGAGGGTTTCGTCGTCGCCCTCGCCTTCGCCCGTCAGGTTGTCTCCGGTGTGTCGGATGGAGCCGTCTTTGCTGGTGAGCTGGTTGAAGAACACCGTGTCGAGGTGCTGGCTCTGGGCGTCAAACAGGATGGCCGATGCGTCAAGGTCGATCTCCACTGTCTTGGTCCCGCCGAAGAATCCCTTTTTCGCGGGGACCGCGGAGTCCCAGCCGAGGCCAAGACGGACGTTCGTCATTGAATCGCCGTTCTGCTTCGTCAGTGACAAGGACTGGCCCTTTTGCAAACTCAAACCCATTGAATTACTCGCTTTCCTAGTGGTGACTGTACTTTTCGGCTGTGGTGCCCGGGGCTCTAGTTGTTCGCGGGCTCGAGGGATTGGGCCTGCTCGGCGGCGAGGGCCCTCTTGTTGCGTCGCACCGAGCCGATAAATGCGGCCCCGATAAATACGACGCCGATGAGACCCGTAACGATTTCGTTGACGGGCACGACGATCGTGACTAGCAGGATGACTGCCAGGGCACCGATGGCCCAGTGTGCGCCGTGGTCCAGGTACTCGAATTCGTCCAGCGTTCCCTGGCGAACCAGGAAGACAGTGAGGGAGCGGACGAACATGGCGCCAATGAACCCCAGTCCGAGGGCAATGATGATGGGGTCGGAGGTGATGGCGAAGGCTCCGATGACACCGTCGAAGGAGAAGGAGGCGTCGATGACTTCCAGGTAGAGGAAGAGCATCAGGGCGGCCTTGCCGGCCACCTGGGCTGCACCGGAGGGGCCTGAGTGGACGACGAGATCGGCGTCCGCCGCGTCGACGTCGCCGTCTTCGTCGACGTCGAACAGATTGCCAAGGCCGTTCACCAGGAAGTACGTGATCATGCCGAGCAGGCCGGCGAGCAGGACGATGCCCTGCTTCTCACCGGAGACAGCGCCGGCGATGGCCAGCGCCACCATGCCGATGATCAAGGATGCGCCTTCGAGCTTGCCCAGCCGGGCGAGCGGGATCTCGAGGAACTTGATCCACTTGATATCGCGGTGGGCCAGGATGAAGTCCAGGAACAGCATCAGTAGGAACATTCCGCCGAAGGCCGCAATCTGCGGGTGGGCTTCGTGGAGCAGGTATCCGTAAGTGCCCGGGGTGTGCGGATCGCCCTTCTCCATGGCGAGGCTGACGGCTTCGACCGGGTTCAGGTTGGCGGTGACGCCCACGATCAGCAGTGGGAAGAGGATTCGCATCCCGAAGACGGCGATGATGATGCCCACGCTGAGGAACATTTTCTGCCAGAACGGGTTCATCCGCTCAAGGATTCGTGCGTTGACGACGGCGTTGTCGAAGCTGAGGCTGATTTCAAGGATGCCCAGTATGAGGCAAAGGATCAGTGCTTGGGGTCCGCCGTAGAGAAAGGCGACCACCAACGCGATGGCGGTGACGGCAAATGACCACCCGAATGTCTTGAGGAACACGCTGGAACAACTCCTGGAACGAAGGGTCCTAGCCGGGCAACGCCGGCAGGACGGCAGAAAACGTCCCGGAAGTTATCCCCCAAGACTTCGTGGCAACAGCATATAACCACGCACAGACTCTTTGTCCTGAGACGGGAGGGCGTTGCCTGATTGTGATGGTGCGTGTCCCAGCCGGCTTCGTGCCCGCCGGCACAGATGGATTTCGACGCCGCCCGGGTGCCTGCGCGGTTATCCAAAGTATGCCGGGCGGTGCCTGCAGAGGTGATGAGTCGGCGCCCGAAGCAAAAATTTTCAAGTCGAGTGCGCCACCAGAAGGTTGCCCGTACGCTATCTTGTCGAAAGAGCACTGCAGAGTGGGACCGTGAAAGAACTTGTGGGGGACAAGATGACCGAATTCAGCGTGGCGGTGCAGGAAGTTGCCGCCATGAATTCGACGGAAAGCACGAAATTCAGCCCTGATCAATGGGGCGATTTGCGTTGCTGGACTAGTCGTTACGATTGGCACTCTCGCCTCCGCATCGAAATCAGGAGGCTCCTACTTTGTATTCTGGGGTGCGATCGTTTTCGGTCTCTATGGGCGTGTCCGAGCCCTTATCCGTTATGCGCGCGCGGCGGATGAGGCGGCGTCCCTTGTCGCCGTGCATAGCCGACTAAACGGTCACTAACCAGAGGCCGTCGCGGTGCATCGTGTGCAGAGCAGCGCGCCAGCTGCTTGACGGGATGGCACTGCTCCGGCTCGGCTGCTCGCAGTTCGACGTCATCGATGGACAACGCCCCCGGAGAGGGGCCGACCGCGTCATCCGCAATTTAGGCAATACTCACCAACAAAAGGACTCGAACATGGCACTTTCCCTCGACAAGATCAGCGAGCAGGCCCCCGGTCTGCTTTCATTGGCCAAAACGGCAGTGCAGGCTGTCGATCACTCGGGCCTGAATGGGCAGAAGGCCAAGGTCGCCCTCGCCCTGGACTTCTCGGGCTCCATGGGCAGGGTCTACCGCTCGGGGGCCATGCAGCGCTTGGTAGAAAAGTCGCTGGCCTTGGCAACCCAGTTCGACGACGACGGAGCTATCGACTTCTTTGTCTTCGATTCCACGGCGGCATATTTGGGCGAGATCAGTATCGATGACTTCGCTGGGTCTGTGGATCGTCTAACCAAGGGCCGGAGCATGGGCAGCACGAATTACGCAGACGCGTTCCTGACGATTCGAAACCACTTTGGTTTCGCGCCGACAGGGGGCGCTGTGTCGGTTCCCCGGCAAAAGAGGGGCTTTTTCGGATTTGGAAAGGCACATCCCGCTGCAATCGCCCCGGCGGTAGAGGCGTCGAAGACGCCCGCAGATATTCCTGTGTACGTCTTGTTCTTGACTGACGGCGCCCCGGACAACCAGTCGAAGGCGGTCCGTGCTTTGACTGAAGTCTCGACGGCCCCCATCTTCTGGAAGTTCCTCTCCATCGGCCGGGAGTCGATGGTCTTCTTGGAGAAGCTGGATACGCTCACGGATCGATTTATGGACAACGCCAACTACGAGCCCATTGGCGATGTCGACGCCATCAGCGACGCGGACCTGTTCAAGAAGATGCTGACGGAATTCCCGGACTGGCTCAAGGAAGCCCGCGCAAAGAACCTCATCCAGTAGCACTTCCAACGGTTGGCCAGATGGCTTGATTAAACCGATGGAGAGGCAAAAGGGCCGTTGACGTTTCCGTGGGAAATGTCAACGGCCCCTCCTATTACTGATTCTGTTGCGGGCGCCCAGACTGTGTTTCTCGGCTTACTTGTGTGCGCCGCCGGTGTGCCCGCATCGTCCGCATTTCCGTGGCTTGATTGGACTTAGCTTTGCCATAAGGCGGAGGCCGGACGTGGCCGCCACGAATGTTGCTGCGCCGTGCCCCGTCTTTGAGAGAAGCGATGCGTTACAGCGCGTGCAGTCAGGACATTTCTTGGCCAAAGTTGTTTTCCTAAGGTCGATGTGAGTGTTTAGCAGAGCCTAGCGCCGCAGGGTCGTTTGACCGGGCATCGGCCGCTTTCAATTTCCCCGTGAGTGCAAAACGGGCTTTGGCCCCGGCGCGTCTAGTTCCTCAACTCTGATCAACGGAGTTGTATGAATTACGCAGCTTAGCGTAGTTTGATCATTCCTCAGCAACCCCAAGAACAACCTATTGGGACTAGCCCCGGGCAGCACCCGCCGCACATCCTCAAGCGCCTCCAACGGGGTGATCCCCGCGACCTTGGCCCCATACAGCGCCGCCACGTTCGGTGTCCGGGATTCGGCCCGGACGCAGTGCAGCAACACCGTCTTGCCTTCGGCGCGGAACCGCTCGACGGCGGCCGCTGCGTCGCGCAGTACGAACGCGGCGTGCGCGTTGTCCTCCTCGGCAGGGGAGTCGACCACCCAGAACGTGGCGTGATACTCCGCCGGCACGCCGGTCAGATCACAAGTCCCCAGCCGGCACAGCGACACCACTGCGTCGATCCCCAACTCGGCCACCCGTGAAAGGGAGCCGACGCCGCCCAGCCAGACGCCGTCGTCGTGCGGGTGCTGGACCAAGGCGTCGGTGCGGCCCCACATGCTGTAGTCCTGGTGCCCGGCGCGGGGCCAGGCTGCGGGCCGGCGGCCCTCGCCCCGTCCCAGCTCCATGCCGAGCATCATGAGATCGCGCGCCCGGAGACCGGGCCAGCCATGCAGGCGCCGCCGCCATTCGAACGGCACCGCCGTGTAGCCGAAGGCGGCCCCCAACAGTCCGCCCGCGATGGCGGCGACGGTGTCGGTGTCCCGGCCGCCGCGCACCGCTTCCTCCAGCGCCGCCCGCAGGTGGGCCGGGCCCGAGGCGGTCAGGCCCGCGAAGTGGATGGCGCTCCAGGCGCCCTGGAACGCCTCGACCACCCAGCCGTTGCGGGTGAAGTCCCGCGGACGGGACCGCTCGGCCACCTCGATCCGCTCCAGCCACACTGCGGCCCGCTCGGCGGACAGCAGCGGCAGACCGGCCCGCACATTGAGCCGCCCGGTCAGCACTGCCCCCCGGATGGCCACACACCAGAGCCCGCAGGCCTCCTGCGCATCGGGGTCGGCATGGGTCAGCGCGCTGAGAGTCCCCGCCGCCGCCATCAACGACGCCGGATCCCGGTCCAGGTACGCCAGAGCCAGCGGCGCGGTGCGCATCAGCGAGCCGTTGCCGGCGCTGCGGCCGGTGCGGGCATGGAAGTCCGCGGCGGCGGCACTGAAATCGGCAGCATCGACGTCGCGTCTGCCCGCAGCGATAGCGAGCCGGCGGGCGGCGGCGATCACGGCGCTGGTCTGCGCGCCGACATCCTTGGCCTCGGTGGCCCAGGCCGTCCAGGCCCGGACGATCATGGTGAGAGCCGCGGGGGAGGAGCCCCCGCCGTCGGACGCTGCCTCCAGCAACGCCTGGGCGATCGGGACGGCCATGGAGGTGTCGTCGGTCCATTCGGCCGGCGCGAACCCGAACGGTCCGCCGCCCTTCATGGTGACCTCGGCGCCGTCCGGCAACGGCGCGCCGAACTCGTAGCCGGCACCGAGGGCATCGCCGGCGGCCAGGGCGACGAGGACTCCGGCCGCGCGGTCATTCTGCAAGGGGGTCAGTTTCATGCCAGCTCCATCAGGGGGTGGTGGGTGTTCCAGCCGGTCAGGTGGGCCAGCTGGGGGCGGCGGGTGGGAAGTTCGACGGCGATGCCCGCGGCGGACACCGGGCCGGCGGAGCGGGAGACGTTGCGGCTCCGGAGTGCGCCGTGGCTGCGGACCTCGACCGCCGCGGCGCCGCCGTCGAAAGCGCCGAAGTCCATGGACTGGACGTGGGCGGCGAAGTCGCGGGCCCGCTGGCCCGGCATCGGACCGGAGGCCAGCACCTGGGGTGAGAGGAGCTCGAGGTCCAGCAGCGCGGAGTCGATCAGCTGGCGGTAGTGCCGGCGGAACAGCGTGCCGGTGCCGAAGACTTCGAGGAGCAGCGGCTGCGTGCCCAGACCGATCACGACGCCGCGCTGGCCCTCCAGCGGTGCGGGGGCGTCGGCGGCGTCGAAGCGGTTGTGCGCGTTGTCCTTGAACAGGTCCATGTGGTCCAGCAGGGAGCTGGTCACCGAGGCGCCGCGGGCCGCGTCGAAGCGGCTGACCCGCTCCCAGATCCGCCCCTGCTGGTCGCCGCCGCGGCGGCCGTCGACACCGTTGGCCAGCTCGGACCAGACGTTCAGCGGTGCGCGCCGTGCCTGCCGGCGGTGGCTGGTCTGGCCGGCTTCCCAGCGGCCGGCCTCGACGCAGAACGTGTCGATGTCGCGGGTTTCGCCGGGGCCCAGGACGACGTCGCGGGCGCAGGTCCGGTGCTGCTGGCCGCCCTCGAGCAGCTCACCTTCCAGCAGCAGGGCCGGGTGCGGGCCGTTGTTGGTGACGGTGAGCCGGGCGACCTGGGGGCCGCTGGCGAGCTCGGTCACGGCGACGTCGGCGTGTGTGCCGGTGCTGATGCCGAGGCTGCCGGCGCCCGGTGTCCAGACGGGGAAGATGCTGAGCGGGCCGAGCCGGCTGCCGGCGCCGACGTGGAGCTGTGGGACTTGCATGGGGAACCTCCGGTTGATTTAGATCATTTCTGCGCTAATTGACTCCAGTATGAACGGCTTGCATCTTTAGCGCAAGACTGCGATAAATGATGGTGTGAAGGATTCCCAGAACGGCCCCGGAACGTCCCTGCTCGACTACCCGCGCCCCTCGGTGGCGGTGGACACGGCGGTGCTGACGGTGGCGGACGGTTCCGTCTGCGTGCTGCTGGTGCGGCGTGCGGAGGATCACCAACACGGAAAGTGGGCGCTTCCCGGCACCTTCCTGCGGGAGCGGGAGACTTTGGCTGACGCGGTGCTGCGCTGCCTGCGGGAGAAGGCCGGGATCTCCGGACGCGTGCCGCGCCAGCTCCAGGTCTTCGACGACCCGGCGCGCGACGACCGCGGCTGGGTGCTGTCCGTGGCGCACGTGGACGTGGTGCCCCTCGCGGCCCTGGAGGAGGCCGTAGCGTCCGACGGCGTCCGGCTGGCCTCCGTGACAGGGGAACCGGAGCTGATCGCCGGGCTGCCCTACGGCCACGCAGACATTGTGGCTAAGGCGGTGGACTGGCTGCGGGCCGCCTACGCGGAAGCGCCGGACCCGGGGGAGCTGCTGGCCGAGCCCTTCACGCTGAAGGAGCTGCGCGAGCTGCATGAGACGGTAGCGGGCTCGGCCCTGATGCGCGACACGTTCCGGCGGTTCATGGAGCCGAAGCTGCAGGGGACGGGGCAGATGTCCGATGGGACCCGGGGGAGGCCGTCGCGGTTGTGGGTGCGGGGTGCAGATTAGCGCGCCTCCCGTGAGGTGCGCAGACGCTACGTAAGCTCATTAAATCGGTAGCACCACGAACAATAGGGAATGATGTCGAGTCGAGAAATTGAGACTGAGATTGCCGTGAAGATTGCGCTCTTGGAGCCAAAGGACATTGCCCGGCTCCGGGGGATCGCAGAGCTCGCTTCCGTTGCGTCAGTAAAGTCGGTCGACGGACGTCCTAGTGTCTTTACAAAAGTTCTCCGCGGTAGGTTGTCGCATTTCTTGTATGACGTGTTGGGTCTGAAGTCCTCCAGTGATTTTCCGCCAGGGCCCGGAATCATGCCCAATCGCGAGCCGGACAAGCCTGCCGCCAACGTTGCATCGGCTAGTCAGTGCCTGCTGGGCATCACAACTAGTTCGTTATTAGCCGAACCTGCCAACATGAGGCCGGCCGACCTTAACCTAGTGAAGCTTCTCTTGGGACGGTTGTGTGAGCTTGTCGATTCGGTGCACGAAGTGCGGGAACTGAGTGACTTCGGATGGCAATCGAACGACTTTAATTCGGGTTGGCATAGTGGCCTCGGCAACTCTGAATACGATCTCTCGTTGGTTTTGAACGCTCTGAGATCTCCAGAAAAAGATTGGCTGCCGCCGAAAGATCCGGCGGGTTCGGGCCGTATGCCGGATTTCATAACATACTGGTTTTCACTGTGCGCGATCGTGCTGGGCCACTTGGCTTGGTCGAATCCGACCCTGGGCGTAGCCCGCTGGGTAAACTCCGGAATGCCTGGAGATGGTGGCATACTCTCCGGGCTGAAACGACTTTACGGAGCTGATGTGGCGGCACTGATACTCAACAGGAATGTGCCCGAGGCTGCGAATATGGTGGTAACGAGTGTCCTCGATCGCCGACGCACGGGTGATGAGGCTTACGACCCGTCGCAAATTTTGCTCCGCAGTTCAGCGATTACTGAAGCTGTTGGTAGTCGTCGTAGGTGGTCAGCAATGTCGTCCGGTGGTTCAGATTCACTGCACCTTAACGAGCATTTGCGGAGGCTACTGCTGGGACCTGGTCCGCAGCCGATTCGGCTCGCAGGGGGCCACGATGCTAACTCCGTGCCGCGTGCCCACCTTCTCCTGCCAGACGCTTACGGATGGTACGAGTCGTTGCATTTATGTGGGGATGGTCTCCCCGACCGTTCTGATGGGCGCTCTTGGCGCGTGGATGTGACGTCAGCCCCGCTTGGATACATCGGTGAATTTCGAAAATCCCGCGAAACGGGGCGTTGGTTTGCTGGCAAACACTCGTCACATATGTTGGGAAACTGAGACCCGACATAAGTCGCTGCTACGCCCTCATCTGCGCATCCCGGCTATCCTGGCGACATGAAACGTGACTTTCCTGAAGCTCCCGTGAGCGCAGGGCCCCACCTGAGCACAACGGAAGTTGCAGTCATGATTGGCCGTCATCAGAGCACTGCGGCCGACTATGTGCAGCGGGGAGTATTTCCAAACGTCTACGTAGACACGGGCAGCGGTGCTCGCGGCGCATTCAAGGTGCCCAAGTCTGACGTTCTCCGTTATTTGGATGCTCCTTCCCACTCGCTGGATTCCCGCCTCCGACGGGCAGCGCAGGCTTGGTTAGCAGTCCGCACCAATGATGGTCAGGATTCCATCGGCTATCTCGATCTGGAAGATTTTGAATTCGAAGGTGCCAGGCTGCCGTTGAAAAGTAGGCAGCGGGGGATCTGGAAGCCTCGCCAGCTGGATGCAGCACTGTCGATTTCTACAACTTTTCGACGCCCCGGGCAGGAAAGGCCCTACGAGGACGAAGTCGGGTCGGACGGAATGCTGCGCTACAAGTGGCAGGGGGATGATGCCGACGCTTCCGACAACCGGGCGTTGCGCACGGCCATGGACGCGGGACTCCCGCTGATCTGGTTTTTCGGAGTCGCGCCTGGTTTGTTTCAGCCGGTATTCCCGGTGTTCTTGGTGGACGAGGAGGTGGACAAGCAGCAGTTTGTCGTGGACATTGACCCACAGCGGGCATTTCTGGGGGGCGACGCGAATCTGGACTCTCCGATGGAGGTCGACGCCATAAAACGCTATGGGACTCGGATTGCCCGCACCCGGCTTCACCAGCGCCTATTTCGGTCAACGGTCATCAACGCATATGGAACGCGCTGCGCTATCTGTAACCTCAGGCATAAGGTACTGCTGGATGCCGCCCACATCATCCCGGACGCGCAGGACGACGGTGTTCCGACGGTGGTCAATGGCATGGCAATGTGCAAAATTCATCATGCGGCGTTTGATTCGCGAATCTTAGGAGTCCGGCCCGACCTCGTAGTAGAAATACGGACCGACATTCTGGCCGAGGTTGACGGTCCGATGCTGAAGTATGGTCTCCAAGAGCGGCACAGGCAACCGCTCATGAGTGTCCCATCGAAGCGTGCTGAGCGTCCCAGCAGATCGCTCCTAGAAGCTGCTTATGCGCGATTCAGGGAGGCATAGGGTGCCTGGCGGGCTTGGCTCAAATCAGGAAGTCAATTATGGCTGTGCGACCCGGTAGCGCAGTAGTTTCCGAATGAGCGGCCGTATCTGGTCGATGGCGGCAACGTCAACCCAGCTGCGTGGACCCTTCGCCGGAGCTCCAATTATCTGCAACATGGCGAGGACATTCGCACTCGTAACATGAAATCTGTCTGCGATTTCGTGGACACGAAGTTGTTGCTGAGTCAGGTGGCCGAGTTCGCCGATGACGCGTTCTATATGCGATGGATTGGCACGCGTCTTTCGCACGACACGAAACGACATCCAACCGCCTGATTCCACGGAGGAGCGTTCTAGCTGAAGCTGCCCGCGGCCTGCTGAACTGGCCAGCGCATCTCCTTCCACGATTCCGAGGATAACGTGGGGCTCCCCCTCCATAGCTCGCCAACCTGAAATTGACTCCCTGTAGTTGCCGCCAGCAAACATGTTGAAGACCTCAATTCCCGCAATTGGGTAGTCACGGGCGATCATCACCCTGGGTATGTTCCAGGACCTGAACAGAGGAGAGGTATTGAGCTGGCAGACGACAAGGCTGCGCTGTGCTATGTCGAATATGAGCGACGGAATTTCATCAATCTCGAAATAGGTGCCGGGCTTCCTTTGTCGCTCAGCCGCTTTGCGTGCGGAGATCGCATTGGTGAAGATGGCGGAGCTGGTTTTGTACTGATTGATCGTCGTGCTGTTCCAAGCGTTACGTTTGGCGGTGAGGAGGTGGACCTCCGACCTGCGGACGTGAGTTACAGGGCAGTCCAAGACATGGAGGTCTCGGGGGAGCAACAAGGGCTTAATCAGCATGGATTCTGCCTTCGACAGTGGAGAATCGGGTACAGCGGTCGAGTGTCGAGCTCAAGACTGCGAGGCCAAGGCTGTCTCTCTGCCGTCGGGAGCCACTCTTAGGAGCTTCAGAAGGTCGTTCGCTTCATCGCGACGCAGTCCGCGCAAGACCGTTACTTCGCGTCCGACGAGCTGGGAGACTGTCCTTAGTTTGTCCTCATCGCTGAAGATCCCCATCTTGCGCAAAACATCCGTCAGAGCTCCGAGCTGGATGTTGGTGGCCGGTGCATTTTCCGGAGACGAGCCTGAATAAGTCCCAGAATCCCAGTGTCCGTATGCATCTTCTGGCACGTCCGGCCCCCAAAATAGTCCATCATCGGAAATTGAATACTAGATTGTTGCACGGGTTCAGGCTACGCGGAGCAACCTATCTATTCCGCGGTCAGCAATAGGGCGTGGGAGGACTACTGCCGTCGATGGCGACAAGTATGATTTCACTTCATCTATGCCCGAAAGGGGAACCTGCGTGCTGAGCTATCGGACTCTGCTAACTATCAATCCGCAACCTGAAGATAATGTGGTCCAAGGCGTTATCGACAAGACTGTGGAGTGGTTGCGCGACAAGAATCTCGACGTTGAAGCACTCGTACCCAACAGCGAAGTGACGGTCTCAGCAAACGCGCGAGTTAAATGGATTGCTCCGGAGTCGGCAGAATTTGTGGGGACTCAGCGGCTGATCCTCACGGAAGAGAGTCCGGCCGGCAACTGGGTCTCCACGCTCACCGTGAGGCAGCCTTCGGACGGACGACCGTGGTTCTGGATGGATGTCGAAGGGCCGAATTGGGCGGGCGCGCCGAGGCTCGTCAGCTCGCTCATCGAACATTACTCGTGCTCTGATCGTGGCGTTAGGCTCACGAAGCGTCCGGTGATAATTCGTCCACAGCAGGTGGATGAGCTGATCCGGCTGCTAGGGCGCCCCGGACGTCGAACCCTCTCCTTCATCGCTGGCAGCAGCGCGGGATTACCGATGAAGGCCTGGAAAGAGTTCGTCGGAGATCTCCTTAAGCAGACCATCGGCCAGGCATCCGGCTACGTGCTGGACCCTGTCGCCACAACGGTCTTCAACCAACGTGTGGGAGAGAGTTTCGGTGTCCGGCCCGGCATGCTCAGAACCTATCTTCCAGAGCTTGACATCCTTGATCCGCAGGACGCGGCCCGCCATAGATTTCTGACCTCCGAGTCCATTGCGACGCAGAATGTCGGCCGACTTCGCAAGACGTTGAGCTACAGGGCCCGCGAAGTTACCCAAGCAGCACTGTTGGACGACGGGGTTCGTCTCCTAGACCGCCGTTTGGAAGAAGCAGAGCTCCTCATGGAACTCTCGCCCTCGTCTACGGTGAAGGCCGCTGCGACGGCTCCAGAAATCGTGGCGCCAAAATCCTCGCCGTCGCCCAACGATGGCACAGTCACCAGCCACTCTGAATCGCAGTCGGCGCAGGACCAGCAGACCGCAGTTCCGTCTGAACTGGAGCGACCTGCAGAGCCTCTGGTACCCGAAGCCACGGTTGGGGAACAAGCCGAAATATACCTTGCCCTCAGGGCACTTGTGGAGGAATTTACGGGAAGCGCGCCATCGGCGGTTTCCGTCGAGGTAGTCCGTGGACTTTTGGAAGCCGGACGTGATGCCGAAAAGATGAATACACGGCTCCTCGCCAAAATTGACCAGTCATCGGCGGCATTGGATGCCGCGATGGTTGAACAAGACAGGCTGCGCCACCTCATAGACGACCTTGAGCTCGACGCGTGGGAAACCTGGGAATTGCTGGAGGCGCAGACGGCTACCGCCCGCGGAGCTCAAGACGCCGAGTTGAAGCTTCGGGCAATGCTAGCCAGCTCCGGCGCTGACGTCGACTGGACCGAACTGGAAGACGCTGCAGCGGTTGAGCTGGCCATTCCCGAGAACTTCAACAGCCTGGTCGAATCCTTTACGGAACTTCCCTTCGTGGTGTACACGGGAAACAAGGACACGACGGCTGCCCTCGACAATCACGACGCGGTGGGCCAGTGGTGCGTGATGACTTGGAGCATCTTGGCGGCTTTGAACGACTATGCGCGACTTAAGGCGGAAGGCATGGACGTTGGAGGAGTGCATACATATCTGGAGTGCCCGCCACCCGGGGGACGCACATATCCTCCCGGGCGTCACGCACGTGATGAAAGCGAAACCGTGAAGCAAAATCCAAGCTTTTCGGGTCCGCGAACTCTACCCGTGCCAGTAGAGGTTGAAGCGAGTGGAAAAGCATTTATGGGCGCCCACTTCAGGATCGCAAAACACGGCATGGTGTCACCACGATTGCACTACATCGACGCCACAGCCACGTGCGGAAAGATCGTCGTCGGCTATATTGGGCCCCACCTGCCAAATACCCAGACAAACTAGGCGGCTGGACCTTCCTCCTCCATCTTGTCCCAGAGAAGGTCCACGACTCGATGCTGCACACTCGGGCTCATCTCGCGAAGGACGTCGAAAAAGTCCGTGGCTATGCCTTGCGCGATGCGCTCGAGCATGGGTTTTAGTTCCCCCCCGGAGATGGGGCGCGAGACATCCGGCGCGTCGTCTAAGCCGCTGACATGTAGGGTATCGTCCGCGGGGGTGCTATCTTCTACTTCGTCAGAGGCGGTACTGCCGCCGTCGTTGATGGTTTCCATTGCCTGGATGGGCGGGTCGCCTTCGTCCCCGTCTTGCTGTTTGATGTCCGCTTCTTCGACAACGACGTCCGAGTCTTGAGTAACACTATTTGGAATGAATTCCTCGAGCATTGCAGGAATTCGGTTGGATCGAAGGACTACGTCAAGGTGGTGGACAGTGCGTGTGAGGGCGATATACAAGAGCTTGGCGCCCTGCGCCATGTCGAGGATGGCTTTCGGCTCTACGACCACGACAGCATCGAATTCCAGGCCTTTTGATTCCTCCGGCGAGACAAGGTTGATCCCCTGCGACAGGCCGCCGTCGGCTGATTCGCTGAACTTCATGCCGGCCGTCCGGAAGGCACCTTGAACCGAGCTCATTTGAGTTGGAGGAACAATCACGCCTACGAAGAGACCTCGTGAACTATGCGCCTTAACCGCCGCAACAACCGAGTCCATCAATTCGGTCTCCGCGGCGACGTGCCACCGAGGCTCTTCTTCAACCGTCCTAGGAAACGCAGTGGGCGCGGTCAATCCGGGCGCCGCGGTCTCGAGGACCTTGGCGGCTACAGCCAAGGCCGGCGCCGGTACCCGATAGCCTACGGTCAGCTCAGCTTCCGTGAAACTGTGTTCCTCGCCAAGCGTGGTCAGGACCTGATTCCAGTCTTTCCGGGCGTATGCCGAGGTTGCCTGCGCAATATCACCAACAACAGTCATCGAGCCATTCTGGCTTCGGCGGCGAATCGCACGGAGCTGCATATATGACAGGTCCTGGGCTTCGTCGACGACTATGTGACCGTATCGGTAGGACGTGCCGTTAATAGCAGCGGACGCACAATCAATAACGCCGAGGTCTGCCATTGTCCACGGTTCCTCGCTCATCCTCCCAGCGGGGCGTCGGAAAAGGAGCTCCGCTTCCGCCTTGGTGGCACCCGCGCGAACTAGCCTGTCCTTGGACCCGTAGAGGTCCCTGACAAACTGATGTGGGGATCGGGGCATGACTCTGTCCACTTGCTCTTCGAACGACACTTGGTCGATGAGAGACAGGGGATTAAGACGGCCGGCGAAATTCCTCGACAAGATTAGTGTTTGTAGTGCAGCCTTGAACTGAGCCCGGCGCCGACTGTATGTGTCGGCAGGCAAATTGACCAGCGCGTCTCTGACTTCGGAACTTGTGATCTGCAGCGTTCTGGTCTTGGAGTCCGTGCGTTTCACAGCGAGTCCACTTACAGGGATGCGCTCACGGTCGTTGAGCCCCCTGGTGACTATGGATTCCATCTTGGCCGAGCCCTTCTTGCGAGCGATCTCGCTGCTCTCTTGACCTCTTGGGGTCAAGTCGCCCGCCAACAGTTGCCCGAGAGATTGCTGCACCACGTCAACGTCGCCGAGGGTCGGCAGGACGCGCCTGATGTACTTGGTGAAAGTCGGGTTGGGGCCGACGACCAGGACGTCCTTGGGCTGCAGTTCCTCGGCGAAGGTGAACAGGATCCATGAAACGCGATGAAGAGCCACCGCGGTCTTACCAGTTCCCGGGCCGCCTTGGATAACCAGCAGCTGATCTTTGGGCGCGCGGATGATCCTATTTTGGTCGGCGGTGATAGTGCGAACGATGTCGGCCATGAACTCACCCCGGTCGCGAGCAAGATCCTCCAGGAGAGGGTCCAGACCTACGAAAGTCTCCGCCGCGAGGTCATCCGAGAGCTCTTGAAATATCTGGTCGGTGAACGAGTCAATCCGGTTATACGTGGTGGTAAAGACCCTTTTACGGGCTACCCCGTGGGGTTCTTCGGGAGTCGCCTCGTAAAAGGTATTTCCGATTTCTGACTGCCAGGGACAGACCAACAGCTCGTAGTCGTGGTCGCGAATGGCAACACTGCCGAGATAGATGGTGTCGCCGTCGTCCAGGTCCATGCGCGCCGTGGCAACTGCTTCGGATGGCTCTAGACGCTTGCGATTCTGCAGCGCCGCGCGCTGAGCGGATCGCTCGTGGGTGTTTCCGCTAACAACGGCTTTCGCGGCATCCTCGAGATACTTGTCATAAACCAACTTCGTTCCGTCGAAGACGTCCTGCTCGAGGGCCTTCTCAGCCTCAAACGCGTTCCTGTCGGTGTCCTGCAACTGCGCGGTCATGCTTCCCCCTGTGACTAATCGAACAAATTAAAGCAGACTCCTCCGACATTCCCGGGTTGAACACGTCCGGAGATCAGACAGGGTTGTAGGTTGAACCAAAGGAACCGGCGACATCAGGAGGAAGCGTGGCGAAATCTGCGCGGCCGAAGGGCACGAAGGGGCAATGTGCGGTCTGCCGTAAGTTGCTGGCGCAAGTATCGCCTGGCGGACTCGGGACCAAACACGCTGATCGAAACGGCGATTTTTGCGGCGGGGTCGGGCGACCAGTTGTGTCTGTCAGCAAGACGGGGTCGAAACGTGCGGGAATGTCACATGGCTCCAGCCCAACGAACACGAAGGGCAGCGCCGTAATCGCGGCTCGTCGGGTCGAGTCTCCTGGAGGGTCCGTGGAAAAGCGTGCGAAAGAGCGACCTGCCGTTCTGCCGATCCCGAAAGTAGGCAGTAACGGGAAACTTTCAAATGCCGCGAACAGGAGCGAGGACCGTTGGTCACTGCTCAGCGATTCCCCTCGCGAAGATCTTGAGACAGACCGGGCTTGGCGGCGCGTGAGACTCGGGACATCACAAGGGACGGGAAAGCGTCGTTGACTCGTCGGATCCGGAGAGACACCGAGGCCTCGGTAAGGGCCCAACTGCCATGGAACCCGACGTCGTCCGATAAGATCGGGCCTATGCCGCAAACACCCAAGTCATGTCACCATGGCTGAGCCCTGGTCATCGGTGGATGATGTGGCGGAGCACCTAGGCGTCAGCAAGGACACCGTGTACGCCTGGCTCGCAAAGCGGGATATGCCGGCCCATCGCGTCGGAAGGCTATGGAAGTTCAAGCTCAGCGACGTTGATACGTGGGTTATTGCCGGCGGCGCGGCCGAAGGTGGACCGTCGGATTGAGCGACGAGACACGTTACAAGCTGTCCTTCACCACTGGCGGACTCTTGGCGAGCGAGTGCCGCGTCCTCGCTGCGGAGTATCTGCGCCTCGGTGACTGGCGAGAGGCCAGAGCGTCGGTGAGAGCGAACAACCTCATCCAGAAGCGCACCGCGTCCGCCGTCGCGCGCATCAGCCGCGAAGCGATGGACCGTGCCAGCATGCTGACTGACGCCGAGCTGGAGATCGTGGTCGGCGGTAATGCCCCCGAACGCCAGCAGCTCGTTTGGCTGGCGATCTGCCTCCAGTACCCCTTCGTCGCTGATTTCGCAGAAGAAGAAGTCAGGGAAAGATACCTATCCATGAGCAACGAGCTGGGTCCCGGAGCTCTGGATACGTTCTTCGTCAAGAAGTCGTTCTGGCACGGTGAGCTGGAGGAACTGAAGCCTTCCACGAAGAACAAACTTCGCCAGAACTTATTCCGAATGCTCCGCGAAGCGCAGATAGTGTCAGAAGCAAGCCATATCCTTCCTCAAGTGATAGGAGAACGCGTAGCGGATGCCTTACGCAAGCGCGGCCCGGGATCGTTTCTGGTCTTCCCCGTCACGGACTTCGAGATTGAAAGTTTGATGCATGCATAAGAAGGTCTCAGATATGCCCCTCGCTAAGCGCGAAGAGCACCTCCTCAAGGCGCTCACGAGCCGGCGCTTCCTTGACAACAAGGTCCCCGGGAACGAAGTTCCATTCTTTATCTGTCCCTTCGCGCCAGCTGAGGCTCTCGCGATGGAGAAGGTTCAGAAACGACTTCAGAGCCGTCTTAAAGTCGACGGCATCGAAGTCCTGGAGATCAATCTCTACGACCTCACAATCGAGGTCCTCCAAGAGCGAGAGCTATGGGACAGCGTTCTGGAGGCGGAACCCCAGCACTCCAAGGACGAATTTCGAGAGTTGTTCCAGCAGATCTTCGATCCAGCGCACGAGCTCGCTCCGCGCGTAAGGGAGAAACTCAAAGCGCCGCACGACATCTTCTTCCTCACCGGGATTGGCGAAGTGTTTCCTTACATCCGGTCGCACACGGTGCTCAACAATCTCTTAAGCATCTCGAAAGACAAACCGATGCTGATGTTCTTCCCGGGGGAGTATCGCCAGTCAGCGTCGCAGGGGTCCTCGCTGGTGCTCTTCGGGCAGCTCACCGATGACCAGTACTACCGCGCGTTCAACATCTTCGACTATCACGTTAACTAGGGGGAACCATGAAGCTTCATGACATCTTTGCGAAAGATGTTTCGCGAACGATTGAGGGCGTCGTCAAAGCCGACGACGAGTCCCAGATTGGCACAGAAGTTAGTGAGTACGTGCTCACTAACGAGGCCAGCCAGCGGATGGAATCCCTCCTGGACGCCTACAACAACTACGCCGGCGCGAACGGCGCCTGGGTTTCGGGATTCTTCGGATCCGGTAAGTCCCACATGCTTAAGATGCTGGCTCACCTACTCGGCGACGTCGACGGGCAAAAGGTCTCGAGGGACCAGGTAGTCGAGAGTTTCATCCAGAAGACCGCCGGCAATGGCATTCTCCGTGCGGCGATAGAAAAGTCCCGGCAGATCCCGGCGAAGAGCATTCTCTTCAACATCGACCAGAAGGCGACCTTGCAGAGCAAGGACCAGCCGGACGCGCTGCTTAGCGTCTTCGTGAAAGTCTTCAATGAGTCCTGCGGCTTCTACGGGCAGCTGGGTCACGTGGCAAAGTTCGAGAGGGACCTCGTCAAAGAGGGCATTTTCGGCAGTTTCAAGGGCGTCTACCAAGAGATTTCGTCCAAAACGTGGGAAGAGGGGCGCACCCTCGGCATCCTCCAAGAAGGCAACATCGCCAAGGCGCACGCGCGTGTAACGGGCCAGGACGAAACAGCGCCCACGCAGATACTATCTAAGTACCGTTCCGAGTACAGCGTCTCCATCGAAGACTTTGCGAACGACGTTAGGGAGTGGCTGGATAGCCAGGACGGAGACTACCGGCTCAACTTCTTCGTCGACGAGGTCGGGCAGTTCATTGCGGACAACACGAAGCTCATGCTGAATCTCCAGACTGTCGCGGAGACGCTCGCCACTAGATGCAATGGCCGGGCATGGGTACTGGTCACTTCGCAAGAGGACGTCGACGCGGTTATTGGCGACAGGACCAGCAAGCAGGGCAACGACTTTTCCAAAATCCAGGCGCGCTTCAAGAATCGGGTCAAGCTCACAAGCGCGGATGTGGAAGAAGTCATCCAGAAGCGCTTGCTGGAGAAGACCGCTACCGGATCAATCCAGCTAGGCGAAATCTACGCGGCAGAAGCCAACAACTTTAAGACGCTATTCGATTTTGCAGACGGTTCGCGGAAGTACCGCATCTTCCAGGACGAAGAACATTTCACGTCCAGCTACCCATTCATTACATACCAGTACACGCTGTTCCAGGATGCACTCAAGGGGCTGTCTGCCCACAACGCGTTCGAGGGAAACAATCTGGCCGTCGGAGCCCGGTCAATGCTTGGGGTCTTCCAGGACGTCATCCAGCAGCTCCAAGACACCCCGGTCGGCGAACTCGCGACATTTGACCGGATGTTCGAGGGAATTCGACATTCCCTAAAATCGCAGCTCCAGGGCGCCATCATTACTGCTGAGGATCACGTCAGTCAGCAGAACCAGTTTGCGGTTCAGGTTCTCAAGGCGCTCTTCCTGGTGAAGTACGTACCGGATTTCAAAGCAACGCCGCGAAATCTCACTATTCTGATGTACAACCGGTTCGGTCTGAATATGGTCGATTTTTCCACCAAGGTGAAGGACGCACTGAACCTGTTGGAGCAGCAAACGTACGTCCAGCTCAATGGCTCCACGTACGAGTACCTGACGAGCGACGAGAAGGACATTGAGCAGGAGATTAAGTCGGTTGAGCTGGACTCAAACAAGTTCGGATCCGATTTCGCGGCGTTCCTCACCGGCGACATCCTGAAGTCATCGAAGGTGCGTTACGTCTCCAACGGCCAGGATTTCCCGTTCGGGGTACGACTTGACGACAGCCCCTATGGCCAGCAGAAGGAGCTGACGCTTCACTTCATCAGCCCGGAATACGAGTACGCTGATTCGCTCGAGACCCTGAAGGCCCACAGTTCCGGCAAGGATGAGCTTCGCGTAGTCATCGCCGACGACGGCAGGCTCATGGCAGATGTGCGGCTGTATCTCCGGACTGAGAAGTACCTCAAATTGAAAAGCTCAAGCCAACAATCCGACGCTGTGCGGCACATTCTGGAAGTCAAGGGGCGGCAGCTCGCGGAGAGGCGAAAGGAAGTGGTCGGCCGACTTCGGAACCTGGTTGCGAAAGCGACAATGGTGGCCAACGCCTCGGAGATCGCCGTGACTTCAGAAGACCCTGCCGCGCGGATTGACTTGGCATTCCAGGATCTCATTGCCCGGACATACCCGATGCTCTCGATGCTGGGCAGCGCGAAATTCACCGAAGACCAGATTCAGAAGAACCTCAGAGTCCTCGACGGCGCACTCGAGAGCGACGCTGCCCAAATGGTGTCGGCAGGCGAACAAGAAATCCTTAACTGGGTCACGCTGCAGAATGCCCAAGCTGCCAAAGTCACAGTAAAATCGATCGACGAACACTTCGTGCAGAAGCCGTACGGGTGGTCGACCGTTGCAATTCAGGTGCAGCTTGCAAAGTTGATCGGCCTCGGCAAGGTTGCTGTGAGCCGTGACGGCGTGAAGTTGGCCCGCACAGAGGCGGGATCAGATCTGAAGAACACTGCCCGTTTCCCCGTCCTGGTTCTGACCGTTCCTGTTGCTTACCGGTCAGCGGACGTCCGCGCCCTGGCGGATTTCTATAAGGATTTCTTTCTCGAGCCGCAGCCGACTGCTGACCCCGTGGAATTGGCCGCGGCCACCAAAGCCCGTTTGCAGTCCCTGCACGACAAACTTACGTCGGACCGCGCCAAGTTCAACTACCCGTTCATGGGATCCCTCTCGAACGCCACGGAGGCGCTGGCCAAGGTGTGCGGACAGTCTGACGATTGGTACCTCACATCGTTCCGGACTCACGTGGACGAGCTGCAAGACTTCAAGTCCGATCTCATTGACCCTATCGAAAGCTTCCTCAACGGACAGCAGAAGAAAATTTACGACGACGCCGCCGCCTTGCTAAGGGGCGAGCAGTCAAACCTGACGCAAATTGACTCGGAGCTGCCCGAGGCCATCGAGAAGCTCTTGGATGATCCGACGATTTTCCGCGGTGGAAAGATACCTGCCCTAAACACCCAACTCCAGCAACTCCGTGAGGTGCTGGAAGGGGCCGTAAATGCAGCACGATCAGATGCCAAGGAAGCAGTCGGAAAGGCTGCTTCGGCGATTACCGGCGGTGATCACTTCCTGAAGGCAACGGACGACGCTCAGGCCGCAGTGCGTACACGCGTTCAAAAGTTCGACGCCGGCATCGCGGCGGAGAAGCAGATCGTCACATTGAAAGGCAAAGCGAGCGCTTTCCAGGATGACGTGAAGCCCGCGTTGTTCCAAATACTGGCTCAAAACCCAAAGGAGCGGCCCACGGGATCGCCAACCGATCCGAACGGCGATCCCGAGCCCAAAAAGACCGTCAAGATCGTGCCCTTCGGCTCCCTTGAGTTGGACACGGACATCCAGCTCATCGAGACGACGGCTGATATCGAGGATTTTGTGGATGCTGTTCGCCGAGCCCTGACGGCCGAAATCTCTAATGGAACCAAGGTGACGCCGTAATGGATTTGTCGTTGTTGCGTGGGTTTGCTGCGGGTGTTCGGGTTGAGTTGGTGGGTGTGGTTGGTGCTCGGTTGGCTGGGGTGTTGTTGCCTGGGTCGGTGGAGCGGGTGGAGTTTCCTGAGGCGGTGCGGCGTCTTGAGAGTGTGGT
>NZ_JBFTNW010000004.1:0-230057 GCF_056397665.1 Arthrobacter sp. 05L428
GGTCCCATCCCGAACCCGGAAGCTAAGACCCACAGCKCCGATGGTACTGCACCCGGGAGGGTGTGGGAGAGTAGGTCACCGCCGGACATACATTAGGTCGAGAGCCTCCAACCACCAGGTTGGAGGCTCTCCCCCTTTAACCCCAAAACCACCCACCACGGCACCCGCCCACCGCCGTCGCGCACCGCCGCCGCTGCGTCGTCGGCCGGCACCGGCCCGGGTAGCGTCCGCTGACGGCTGAAAAGGTACTCCAAGGCCCTCGAAATCCGGAATTTTTCCCAAAAAAGGGCGAAAACACGCGGAATTTGCCACCTCGGCGGCGGCAAGCTGGTAAGTTTTCGAAGAGTGGCTTGCACGCATGCCGCGTGCAGGCTTCAGAAATTAGAACCGTCCAGGAGGACATAAATGGCTAAGAACCGTAGTGAACTTGTTGCAGAGGTAGCTGGCAAGGCCGGCACCAGCCAGGCAGCCGTCAACTCCGTGCTCGATGCACTGTTCGAGGTTTTCGAGACCTCTGTCGCCGCGGGCGAAAAGATCACCATCCCGGGCTGGCTCGCCGTCGAGCGCACCGACCGTGCAGCCCGCACCGGCCGCAACCCGCAGACCGGCGAGACCATCCAGATCGCCGCCGGCCACAGCGTCAAGCTGACCGCCGGTTCCAAGCTGAAGGCTGCAGTCGCCAAGAAGAAGTAGTCTTCTTCAAACGCTTGAAAGGAGCGGCAACCCCTCGGGTTGCCGCTCCTTTGCGTTAACCGCCGCCGAGAGGATTCGGCGCGCGGGCAGGGGTAGCGGACAATGGAGTTGTGCCTTCCGCAGCGAAACCCCAGACTTCACCAGCGCCCACCCCGACGGGCGGAGCGCGCGGCCGAGGTGCCGGAGCGCCGGGAATCTCCGGGCCCTGGCAGCTCGCCGGCCTGGCCGCGCTGTTCCTGGGCCTGGTGGCGGCACTGCTCTTCTCCGGGGCGGCCGGAGCCCGCGAAGTTTCGGATCCCGGCGCGCTGGTCCGCTGGGGGCTGCCCATCAGCAAGGCCATCCACAACGTCTCCCTCGCCACGGTAATCGGCGGCCTCATCTTCGCCGTCGGCATCCTGCCCAAGGATCTCTCCGGCCGCCAGTCCAAGGACAAAGCCGCCCCCGAGCATCCCGCCTTCACACGCGCCCTGGCCGTCGCCGCCGTCGCCGGCATCGCCTGGACCCTCTCAGCGGTTGCAGTGCTTGTCCTGAGCTACTCGGACATCGCGGGCCAGGCGATCTCAGGGGACCCGGAATTCACCAAGTCCCTCGTCTACTTCATGACCGACATCGAAACCGGCAGGGCCTGGCTGGCCGTCGTCATCATCGCTGCTGTGACCACCACTGCGCTGTTCGGCGTCCGTTCGAGGGGTGCACTGGCGTTCACGCTGATCCTTGCCGTCATAGGGCTGGTGCCGGCGGCGCTGATCGGCCACTCGTCCAGCTCAAGCGACCACGAAGGCGCGATCAACTCCCTGGGCCTTCACCTCTTGGGAGTCTCGGCCTGGGTGGGAGGCATCATTGTGCTGGCCCTCCTCTCCGGCGTTCTTGGTGCCGCTACGGCCGCCGGAGCCCCGGGCCGGGCCGACATCACGGAACCGACCCTCCACCGCTTCTCGGCCCTGGCCGGCTTCGCCTTCGCACTGGTCTTCGCCTCCGGCGTGGTCAACGCCAGCATCAGGATCTCCAGCTGGGCAGACCTGTTCGGGTCGGCTTACGGACAGCTGATCCTGGCCAAGACGGTGGCCGCGCTCGTCCTGGGCGGCGTGGGATTCATGCACCGCCAATGGGTCATCCCTCAGTTGGGCGTCAAGGGGGCCGGCCTGACCGCCCGCCGTGTGCTCTGGCAGCTGGTGCTCGTGGAGCTGCTGATCATGGGTGCGACGTCGGGAATCGCCGTCGCGCTCGGCCGCTCGGCCCCGCCGCAGCCCAGCACCTTCGCCGCGGACGCGTCGCCGGCCTTCATCCTCTCCGGCTACGAACTGCCTCCCGAGCTGACCCCGCAACGCTGGCTCACGGAGTGGCGGCTCGACTGGCTTTGGGTCGCCGTCGCCGTCTTTGGCCTGGTGTCCTACTTCCTGGGCATCCGCAAAGTCCGCCAGCGCGGCGACGCCTGGTCCTGGTTCCGGACCGTCAACTGGGTCATCGGCCTGGTGGTCCTCACCTACGTGACCTCCGGCCCGCCCTCGGTCTACGGCCGGGTCCTGTTCTCGGCGCACATGGTCGACCACATGGCGCTGACCATGGTGGCCCCAATCTTCCTGGTCCTCGGTGCCCCCGTCACGCTGGCGCTGCGGGCACTGGCCGCGCGGCGGGACAGCTCCCGCGGGCCGAGGGAATGGCTGTTGATCTTCGTGCACTCGAAGTTCTCGCAGCTCGTCACTCACCCGCTCTTCGCCGCGGCGAACTTTGCCGGGTCGATTGTGCTGTTCTACTACTCGGATGCCTTCGGCTACGCCATGCGCGACCACGTGGGCCACGAACTGATGAACCTGCATTTCGCCCTGACCGGTTACATCTTCGTGCTGACCATGATCGGCACAGACCCGTTGCCCCGCCGGGCGGCGTACCCGATGCGGCTGCTCCTCCTGCTGGCCACCATGGGCTTCCACGCCTTCTTCGGCGTCGCCATCATGGGCGGCACCGGGCTGCTGGCCGCCGACTACTTCGGCAACCTGGGCCGCAGCTGGGGCCCCTCGGCCCTGCTGGACCAGCAGATGGGCGGCGCGGTGGCCTGGGGGATCGGCGAAGTGCCCACCCTGCTGGTGGCGATCGGCGTCGCCGTCATGTGGTCCCGCTCCGACGCACGGGAGTCCAAACGGACCGACCGTGCCGCGGACAGGAATAACGACGCCGATCTCACCGCTTACAACGATATGTTTGCCCAGCTCGCCGAACGCGACGCGAAGCTGGCAGAACGCAATTCAAAGCTGGAAGGACGCTGATGAGCGAAACCGTACGCACCCACCTCCGGGTCCGGGCCTCCGAACTCGTAGGCCGAGGCTGGTTGAACACCGGCGGCAAATCCCTGGACCTCGAATCCCTGCGCGGCAAGATCGTGCTGCTCGACTTCTGGACCTTCTGCTGCATCAACTGCCTCCATGTCCTGGACGAGCTCCGGCCGCTCGAGCAGCAGTACTCGGACGTCCTCGTGACCGTCGGCGTGCACTCGCCCAAGTTCGAGCACGAAGCAGATCCGGTGGCCCTGGCGGCCGCCGTGGAGCGCTACGAGATCCGCCACCCGGTCCTGGACGACCCGGAGCTGGACACGTGGAAGGCGTACACCGCCCGTGCATGGCCCACCCTGGTGGTCATCGACCCCGAGGGCTACATCGTGGCGCACCTTTCCGGTGAAGGCCATGCGGACGGCCTGGCCGTGCTCATCCCCGAACTGATCGCCGAGCACGAAGCGAAGGGCACCCTGCACCGCGGCGACGGCCCGTACGTGGCCCCGGAGCCGACGTCGGGCACGCTGCGGTTCCCGGGCAAGGCCCTTTACCTTCCGGCCGGCCGCGGCGACTCGGCCGCAGCGGCCGACGCCGGCTCCTGGCTGGTGACCGACACCGGCCACCACCGCCTGGTGGAGCTGTCCACCGACTTTGAGACGGTGCTGGGCACCTATGGTTCGGGCGAGAAAGGCCACGCCGACGGCGGTGCCGCCGAGGCCCGCTTCAACGAACCGCAGGGCCTGGTCCTGCTTCCGGAGGACGTGGCCGCGAAGGCCGGCTACGACGTCGTGATTGCCGACACGGTCAACCACCGGCTCCGCGGGCTTTTCCTCGCGGACGGCAGCGCCACCACCCTTGCCGGCAACGGGGTACAGCGGCTGCTCGAGACCGGTCCGGCGCGCGTGGACGAAGAGGGCGCCGCCTACGGTGGCCGGCTTGAAGCGGATCCGCTGCAGGTCTCGCTGAGCTCGCCCTGGGACGTCGTCTGGTCCAGCAAGCTCAACGCCGTCGTGGTGGCGATGGCCGGCGTGCACCAGATCTTCAGCTTCGACCCGGTTACCGGTGCTGTGTCCATCATCGCCGGCAACGGCCTCGAAGGTTTGCTCGACGGCCCGGCCGCGGAGGCCTGGTTCGCCCAGTCCTCCGGCCTCGCCGAAGACGCCGACGGCAACATCTGGGTCGCCGACTCGGAGACCTCGGCACTGCGCAAACTCGTGATCGCCGACGACGGCGCCATCACGGTCGAGTCCGCCGTCGGCAAGGGATTGTTCGATTTCGGCTTCCGCGACGGACCGGCGGCCGAGGCCCGGCTCCAGCACCCGCTGGGTGTGACAGTCCTGCCCGACGGTTCGGTGGCGATCGCGGACACCTACAACGGTGCCGTCCGGCGCTACGACCCCGCTACCGGCACGGTGTCAACGCTCGCGCGGGGGCTGTCCGAGCCCTCCGACGTCATCGTGGACCACACCCAGGTGGCCGGCACCGAGCCGCTGCTGGTGGTGGTCGAGGCGAACAAGCACCAGCTGGTCTATGTGCCCATCCCCAAGGAAGCGCAGCAGGTGGACGAAGGGGCGGCGCAGACCCACCGGCCCAAGAGCCCGGTGGCCCCAGGTCTGCTGTCCTTGACCGTGCGGTTCACGGCCCCGACCGGGCAGAAGCTGGATGACCGTTGGGGTGACCCGACGCAGCTGAAGATTTCCTCCACCCCGCCGGAGCTGCTGGTGGCCGGCGGCGGGACCTCCGTGGGCCTGCTCCGCACCCTGGAGCTCGCCTCCGACGTCCCCGAGGGCGTGCTGCACATAACCGCACGGGCCGCGGCTTGCGACGGTCCGGAGACCGAGGACGGGGAGATCCCGGATCACGCGGCGTGCCACCTGTACCAGCAGGACTGGGGCATCCCGGTGCTGCTGCAGGCCGACGGGGACACCGAGCTGGTCCTGGACCTGCGCGGCATGGACTAAGCGGCCGGCTGGAGTCCTGAGGTACTTGGCGCTGTGAGGCTGCCGTCCGTGGCTTGGGTGTCACGGACGGCAGCCTTTTGCGTGTCCGGGGGAGCCGGCGGCCGCGGCCGCCGCACAGCAGGCTTAGTTGCTTAGCTGCGGGGTGAGCTTGACCGTGTCGCCGTCGATGTCCAGGCGCGTGGTGAAGCTGAAATCGTGGACTGCGTTGAGCTCCGTAACCGCGCCGGTGAACAGGTCCACCTGACGTGCCTTGATCCGTGCCTTGCCGTCCAGCGGCGCGACGACCCAGCGGCCGCCGAAGGGCTCGATGCTGACGGCCGGATAGTCGGCGATGCTCCAGTCGATCGTGCCGTCCACGACCCGGTTGTTGGTGGCGTGGTAGAACGGGCAGTCCGGCTGAAGCCGCTGCTGCTTGTCCGCCTGCTCCGCGCAGCTGTCCAGGAACTCCTTGACCTTCGCGGTGACGGCGTCCTTGAGCCCGTCCGTGGCCTGGGTGAGCAGGTTCAACGGCGCCGAGGGCATATCCCGACTGGTCACGGTTGTCCGGGTCGCGGGGGCGGCGAAGAACTGGCCGTTCAGGGCCGCCTCGTACTCGCCGGGGTAGAACACGGCAAAGGAGTTGCGACCGTTGGGCATGTTGACCGGGACCCCGTTGAGCAGGGCCTGGTTCGAATTCACGACGGTGACGTCGATCACCGGCAGCGCGGCCGGGACGAAGGACCAGTCATGGAAGAAGAGCCACTGGGTGCCGGACCGTTGCAGCAGGAACTCGGTGCGCAACTGGCTGCCGTCGATGGTGTAATCGATCGGAACCATGACCTGGTTGCCGCCCTGGTCCTGCGCGTTGCCGATCTTCACGTCGGATATCCTCGCGGCGGCGGTCTTCAGCGCCTCTCCGTCCAGCATCGCCGGGTTGCTCTGCGGCACGGAGGCGTGAAGAAGGCCGAGCGCCTTCTCGCCTTCGCCCTTCTGCAGCGCGTCCAGATACTCGCGGACCGGCTGCTGGGGGCTGGCAATGGAATTGTTCACCAGATTGATCGCGACGACCGCGCCGGCTATGGCGAGCATCAGGCCCAACAGCCACACGGCTGCAATCCTGACCAACGCCTGACTCATCTGCACGTACCTTACGTTACCTGCACGCCCGCTGAACGCAGGTGTCACGGGCGCCCGTTGTGACGTGCACCATGCCCGCCGGGCGGTCCCGGCCGCGGCGGCCCGGTTGCGGAAGACCGCCTAGCGCCTGCGCCGCCGGGATGAGGTGCCGAAGACGCCCCGGAGCAGCTCCCGGCCGATTTGCGTGCCCAGCGAACGTGCCATGCTCTTGAGCCCACCGCCGAGGGCGCCGCCCAGCGCGCCGGCGAGGTCGCCGGCCATTCCGCCGCTGGATTCCTGCGGCTGCGGGGCGCGACGCTGCGGGGTGCGTTCCCGATCGGGCGTCGGCGACTGTGTGGAGCGGCTGCTGGGTCGGCCGAGGATTTCTTCCTCGATCCGCCGGGCGTCGGCATCGACGGCGTTGGGGTCCAGGCCGGTGCCGGAACCCGAACCGGCGTCGGACCCGGCGGCGGGGCCGGTGGACGCTGCCGACTGGCTCGCGAGCTTCTCATAGGCGGAGACGTTGTCCACGGCGGTGCCGTATTTGGCGAGCAGGGCGGACCCGGCCACAGTGCTGGCTATTAGCGCATCATCGCTCGGTCCCATCACGGACTCCGGCGCCCGCAGCCGGGTCAGGGCCACCGGGGTGGGCGCGCCCTTCTCATTCATGACCGTGATCACGGCCTCGCCGATTCCGGCCGAGGTCAGCGTCTCCTCAAGGTCGTAGTCACTGATCGGGAACGTGGAAACCGTTGCCTTGAGTGCCTTGGCGTCCTCGGGGGTGAAGGCGCGCAGGGCATGTTGCACCCGGTTCGCCAGCTGGCCCAGGACGTCCGCGGGGACATCCTTCGGTGTCTGGGTCACGAAGAAGATGCCCACGCCCTTGGACCGGATCAGCCGGACCGTCGTGGTGATCGCGTCAAGGAAAGCCTTGGAGGCGCCGTTGAACAGCAGGTGCGCCTCGTCCAGGAAGAACACGAGTTTCGGTTTGTCCAAGTCGCCCGCCTCGGGCAGGTCCTCGAACAGGTCCGCCAGCAGCCACATCAGGAAGGTGGAGAACAGCATGGGCTTCGTCTGCAGGGTCGGCAGCTCCAGGCAGGTCACGACGCCGCGGCCGTCGGGGGCGGTCCGCAGCAGTTCAGCGGTGTCGAACTCGGGCTCGCCGAAGAACTTCTCCATCCCCTGCGCCTCAAGCGTGATGAGTTCGCGCAGGATGACGCCGGCGGTGGACTTCGAGAGGCCGCCGAGGTTCTCCAGTTCGTCCTTGCCCTCGTCCGAGGTCAGGAACTGGATGACCGCGCGCAGGTCTTTCAGGTCGATCAGTTCGAGGTTGTTCTTGTCCGCGAAGTGGAAGACCAGCTGCAGGCTGGACTCCTGGGTTTCGTTGAGCTCCATCACGCGGGACAGCAGGATGGGGCCGAAGGAAGTGATGGTGGACCGGACCGGTATGCCGGCGCCGTCGCCGCCGAGGGCCAGGAATTCCACCGGAAAAGTCTTGCCGGACCAGGCCTGCCCGATGCTGTCGGTACGCGCCCTGAGTTTCTCTGAACCGGCGGCGGCCGTGGCGAGGCCGGAGAGGTCGCCCTTGATGTCCGCGAGGAACACCGGGACACCGGCGGTGGAGAGCTGCTCAGCCATCATGTGCAGGGTGACGGTTTTGCCGGTCCCGGTCGCACCCGCCACCAGGCCATGGCGGTTCATCATGGCCAGCGGCAACCGGACAGGGGCTTCCTTGTGGAGCTCGCCGTCGACGATCGCGGCCCCCAGCTCAATCGTGGGCCCCTCCAGGGTGTAACCCTTCTGGATGGTGGCGACTTTATCTGCAGTGGATTTGATGGCCATGCCGTTAGCTTAGCCGGGTCCGGAAGACCGGACCCGGCCACGGCCGATGTTTATTTTTCTGCTTCGCCGACGTCGTTATTCGGCGAGGGCCTTGAGGACTTCCTTCGCCACGTCCTCGCTGGACTGCGGGTTCTGTCCGGAGATGAGGTTGCCGTCGCGGACCACGTGTGAACTCCAGGCGGCCCCGTTTTCCACGACTGAGCCCTTTTCCTTCAGCTCGTCCTCGACGAACCACGGCGTGTTCTCCCCGGTGCCGCCACCCAGTTCCTCTTCATTGGTGAACACGGTGAGACGGCGCCCCGCGAAGGCGAAGTTCCCGGCGTCGTCGACGGCGCTCAGCAGGCCGGCGGGACCGTGGCAGAAAGGCGCGATGACCTTGCCGGCCTTGTTCGCCTCGATCAGCAGCCGGCCGAGGTCCGCATCCTCAAACAGGTCGGCCATGGGGCCGTGGCCGCCGGGCATCACGATCGCGTCGTACCCGGAAAGGTCGACGTCGGCCAGCACCAGCGGGGCGGAGAGCTCGGCGTCGATCTCGGCCAGGTACTTGCGGAAGCCGTCGGCGCGGTCCTGGCCGCCGGCGGATTCTGCGGCCAGGCTGACCTCGTCCACGGTGGGCTTGGCGCCGGCCGGAGTGGCGATGCGGACGGTGTGTCCGGCGCCCAGCAGGGTCTGGTGGGAGACCACGAGTTCCTCGGCCCAGTAACCGGTGGGGTGCTTGCTGCCGTCGCGCATGGTGAGGGAATCTGCTGCGGATACGACCATCAGGATGTTAGCCATGTTCTTGCTCCTGTTCTGCCGGCCAAGGAGCCGGTCAAAGGTGGGGATGGGGGTGGGTTCTTAGCGTGCGGCTTCGAGTTCGGCGAACGTCGCGTCATCGAGGACGACGCCGGCGGCGGCCAGGTTCTCTTCGAGGTGCTTGACCGAGCCGGTGCCCGGGATCGGCATCATGACGGGTGAGCGGCGAAGCAGCCAGGCGAGGGCCACCTGGGAGGTGGTGGCGCCCAGCCGCGTGGCGGCCTCATCCAGGGGGCCGCCCGGACGGGAAAGTTCGCCGGCCGAGATCGGGGCCCACGGGATGAAGCCGATGCCGTGCTCCTCCGCGTAGTCGAGGACATCCTCCGAGCTGCGATCCGTCAGGTTGTAGCGGTTCTGCACGGTGGAGACGGTGAAGTACTGGCTGGCCTGCTCCAGCTCGGCCACGCTGACCTGGGACAGGCCCAGGGCCTTGACCTTGCCTTCTTTCTGCAGGTCGCGGAGGACACTGAACTGCTCTTCCGGATCGACTTTGGGATCAATCCGGTGCAGCTGCAGCAGATCCAGCGCGTCCACCTTGAGCTTGCGCAGGCTCAGCTCGGTCTGCTGGCGCAGGTACTCGGCCCGGCCCAGCGGCACCCATTCGTTCGGACCGGTGCGCGTGAATCCGACCTTGGTCGCGATTTTGAGGCCGTGCTTGTAGGGATGCAGGGCCTCCGCAAGGATCTCCTCGCTGATATTGGGCCCGTAGGAGTCGGCCGTGTCGATGAAGTCGACGCCGAGCTCGACGGCCCGGCGGACGACGGCGATGGCCGTGCCCCGGTCAGCGGGTTCGCCCCAGACACCGTCGCCGACGATGCGCATCGCGCCGAAGCCCAGGCGGTGCACCGTGCCCAGGTCCTTCAACTCGATCGTTGCGGATGATTCCGGATGCTGTGGGTTGTCGTGGCTCATAAGGGCGGCAACCCACTAAGGGTGCTGAGTATTCCTTCCGCGCACTCCTGCCGGTGATTCCGGCCGCGCAGAAATAAGCCCGGCCCCGCCGTCGTTGGCACCAGTATGCGCCTGCCGGAATCCGGCTTGCGCCAGATTTTCCAGACACCCTGCTCCGCTACGAAAGGCCGGCTTTTCCGTGACTGTTCCGCTTTCCATCCTTGACCTGGCAATCATCGGCAAGGGCCAGACGGCGGCGGAAAGCTTCGCCGGCAGCGTGGCCATGGCGCAGCGCGCCGAGGAACTGGGCTACCGCCGGATCTGGTACGCCGAGCACCACAACATGTCGTCCATCGCCTCCTCCGCGACGAGCGTGCTGATCGCCCACATCGCCGCGCATACCAAGACCATCCGGCTCGGATCCGGCGGTGTAATGCTGCCCAACCACGCGCCGCTGACCATCGCCGAGCAGTTCGGCACGCTCGAGACCCTGCACCCGGGCCGGATCGACCTCGGCCTGGGCCGGGCCCCCGGCAGTGACCAGAACACCATGCGCGCCCTGCGCCGCGACCCGATGAGCGCTGACAGCTTCCCGCAGGATGTCCTGGAACTGCAGGGCTACCTGACCGGTCCTACCCGCATCCCCGGTGTGGAGGCCACCCCCGGCAAGGGCACCAACGTGCCGCTCTACATTCTCGGCTCCTCGCTGTTCGGGGCGAAGCTGGCGGCGCAACTGGGCCTGCCCTACGCCTTCGCCTCGCACTTCGCCCCCGACGCCCTGCAGGACGCCGTAGCGCTCTACCGCCGTGAATTCCGGCCGTCCGCGCAGCTGGAGGCCCCGCACGTGATCGCCGGCGTCAACGTGATCGCCGCGGATTCCGCCGCCGACGCGCAGGCAATGTTCCAGGCCACCAAACGGGCCCGGGTCTCGCTCTTCTTCGGCAACGGCCGCGTTTTCAGCGACGACGAGGCGGATATGATCCTGGACTCCCCGCAGGGCCAGCACATGGCGCAGATGATGAAGTACTCCGCCGTGGGCACCCCGGGCGCAGTGCTGGAATACCTGGACGAGTTCACGGCGCACGCCGACGCCGACGAACTGATCGTCGCGCACCAGAGCGCCGGAGTGGAGGACAGGCTGCGTTCCGTGGAGCTCCTCGCGGAGGTGGCCGGGCTCGCCCGGGTCTGAGCCGGGATAGCGCCCGCCAGACGCGCCCGCTCGGTGCCCTGAAGGGCGCCTCGATCAGCCTTTCAGGCGTGGGCTACTCGCAGCCGACGCCGTCGCCGTCGCGGTCCAATTTGCTGCTGTAACCGGGCTGCCCCAGCCGGATGGGTGCGGCGCCCGCGGCCCTGACGGCAGTGCAGTTTGCGTAGTACACCGCTGCCGGAACGGACGCTGCCGGAACGGGCGCAGGCGGGGCGGGTGCCACCGGGGCGGGTGCCGTGGCCGGGGCTTTCCGCGACGGCGGAGCGGCCGGCGCGGGAGTCGTCGGCTGCCGGCTGGTGGGGGCCAGGGCGCCCGGGCAGTCCGCCAGGATCCGCGCCATCGCGTCGTGCTCGGCCCGGGTGACCCACAATGCGTAGCTGGCCTTGACCGAGATCTGGCGCGCCACGTAAGCGCAGCGGTAGGACTTGTTCGGCGGCAACCAGGTGGCGGCGTCGCCGTCGCTCTTCTGCATGTTCGCCGGGCCGTCCACGGCCAGGAGGTTGAGCGGATCGTTGGCGAAGGCGAGCCGCTGGGCGGGGCTCAGCCGCTGTGCGCCTTTTTGCCAGGCGTCACTGAGGGCCACGACGTGGTCGATCTGGACCGCGCTGCTGGTGTCGGCTCCGCGGCGGAAGTTGATGAGCCTCGCGGTGTAGGGGTCCTTCAGAATCCCGGAAAGCACCACGCAGCCCCGGGTTCCGGGCTTGAGCGCCTCCGCTGTGAGGTCGCGGCGCAGCGTGTCGTTGCGGGTGTCGCAGCCGTTCCGGTCGACGTCGGCCCAGGCCTGTCCGAACTGGTCACGGGAGTACCCGGTCTTGGGCGCCCTCCCCTTGACCGGCAGCGTGGCCAGCACCTCAAGCGCCTTGCTGGCGTAGGCCGGCTGCTTATGCGGGGCCGACGCCCCGGTCAAAGCGGCTGTGGGCGCGGCCACCGGCGTCGGAGCGGAACGGGACGTGGCGGACCCGGGGGGCGCCACACCAGGTGATGCACTCTCGACGGCGGACTTACCGGGGACAGCTGCGGTTCCGGCGCAGGCGGTGGACGAGACCAGCAGCAGCCCGGCGACGCCGCAGGCGATCCAGTCGACGGCGCCCCTGCGGCGGCCGGTGTCGGATGGAACCCGCCCGTTACCAGCTCCGCGTGTATTAATCCTGCGCAATTCTTCCCCCATTACTTGCCCCGCTGCTTGCCCCACTGCTTGCCCGTCGGCGGGCCGGTGTCCGGCCTTTCACAGCCTACCGGCGGAGTCCCCGACGTCGGGCCGGTGCCACGCCGGGGTCCCGGCGGGCGAGGGACCGCTCGGTCATGCAGCGGGGAAGGGCAAGAAGTCCGTAGCTATTTCCGGCACGTCCGTGCACACTGGGATTTGATCGTCAACAACCAGTACAGCGATGCCCTTTGGGGGCGGGTGGCGCGCGGCATGAGGCCGGGGCTGCCCCAACAAGTTCCCCCGAGCCTTGAACGGACAACACCGGACCCGAGGATGCCATGGCGCCTGACCCCGAGCGTAAGAAGCGGACTCTTCGACCATCTCGGCGTGCAACCATGATCTCCGTGGCGGCCCTTGCTGCGGTGGGTCTCTGGCTTGGTTCGACCGTCGCGATGCGGGGCGCGGGGCCAGAGCCGCTTCCGCACGCCGACGGCATCATTAGCATCGAGATGGACAATCCGGTGAACAAGTTCGATGGCCACCGCGCCATGGGGGTCGGCGTCGACGGCCTCGAAGAAAACGAGATCGACCGGGTGTGGTCGCCACCGAATGTCCAAGCCATGAAGTCAGCCGGATTCGGCCCGGTGAGTTACCGGCTGCGCACCGAACTGGGCGTCAAGGCGTGGCACTGGAACCCGCACGGGACGTGGAGCCAGCCGGACAAGGAGCAGGGGTACTGGACGTCGTCGTCCGAGCCCGCGGAAGATTATGGGGTCTCGTACGGCTACCGCCTTCCCCGGCGCGGCAACACCATCGATCAAGGAAAGAACAGCGGCCACTCCCGCTTGAACGACGGCGACGTTGACACCTTCTGGAAGAGCAACCCCTACCTGGACGCCCACTTCACCGGAGAACCTGACAGCCTCAATCCGCAGTGGATCATGGTTGAGTTCCCGCAGGCCCTGCCGATGGACACCGTCCGCTTCGATTGGGGTACCCCGTACGCCACCCGGTTCAAGGTGCAGTACTGGACCGGCCGCGACGCGCGCTTCCCCGTTGACAAGGGCACCTGGCGTGACTTCCCGCACGCCGTGCAGCAGGGAACCGGGGGGACCCAGACGGTACGGATCGCTTCCACGCCGATAAACGCCCAATACGTGCGCATCCTGTTCACTGCGGACTCGAACACCGCCCCTGCTGGGTCCCGCGACATCCGCGACCGGCTGGGGGTGGCCGTGCGAGAAATCTATATCGGGCAGCAGCAAGGCGGTGCGTTCCTCGACCACGTTCGGCACCGGACGTCCCAACGGCAAACGGTCATGTGGACCTCCTCGACGGACCCGTGGCACAGCAAGGACGACATCGACAAAGATTATGAGCACGCCAGCTTCGAGCGGCTTCTTGCCAGCGGGATTACCAAGGACGAGCCCATGATGGTCCCGGTTCCGGCCCTGTACGGAACGCCCGACGACGCCGCGGCCCTGGCCCGCTACCTCGGTAAGCGCGGCTATCCGATCAAACGGATTGAGATCGGTGAGGAACCGGACGGTCAGCTCGCACAGCCGGAGCACTACGGGGCGCTGTACGTCCAGATGGCCGCGGCCATGCGGGCTGTGAACCCGTCCCTGGAGTTCGGCGGCCCGGGCTACCAGACCACACTGCCCGACTGGGTGCACTGGCCGGACGACAAGGGGGTCCGGTCCTGGACCGGTCGCTTTGTTTCCTACCTGCGGCACCGCGACGCAATGTCGGACTTCGACTTCTTTTCCTTCGAGTGGTACCCCTTCGATAATGTGTGTGCCGACCCCGCCGGGACTCTGCCGCAGAACCCGGAGTTGCTGAGGCGGCTGCTCAAACGCGAGGAGGATGCCGGCCTGCCCGCCGAAGTTCCCAAGGTCATCACGGAGTACGGCTATTCCTCGTTTGTCGGACAGGTCGAACTGGAGCTGCCCGGCGCCATAGTCAACGCGGAAACGTCCGCCATGTTCCTGGCGATGGGCGGGGAGAGCAGCTACTTCTACGGCATTGAGCCGAACTGGGTGTTCCAGGACGAAGTCGGCGAGAAATGCGATACGCGGGGCAACCTGATGCTGTTCCAGTTCTACGATGAGTGGGAAATCCGGCCCGTGGCCGCCTACCAAGCTGCCAGGCTGGTGAACCACAGTTGGCTGGAGGCCGGCACCGGCAGCCACACCATGTTCCAGACCACCAGTGACGTGCGCAACGCGAAGGGCCAGGAGCTGGTCACTGCCTATACGGTGCGACGCCCCGACGGCAAGCTCAGCGTGCTCCTGTTCAACAAGGATCCCAAACGGGCCATCACCGTCCGGCTGATGCAGGAAAAAGACGGCAATTCCCAGGTTGTTAAGGGCGGCCTGGAGCTCGACCAGTACTCGGCCGAGCAGTACAAGTGGAACCCGTCACACGGCAGGGGCAACGGAGGGTATCCGGACCCGAATGACCCGCCGGTGAGCACCAGCGTAGGCACGGACAGGCACGCCACCATAACGCTGCCGCCCTACAGCATCTCAGTGGCTACTGCCCCGGGCTAAGGAGCGGCGCATCACGCAGGTGCTGGGCGCCGTCGTCCGCCCGCGCCGGGTGCTTCTCAGGCGAGGAGCAGGGCCACCCCGATCATCGCGGGGACGGCCACCACGGTGGTGATCAGCACGGTGTCTTTGGCGACGGTGAGCCCGGTTCTGTACCGGTTGGCCACCACAAAGACGTTCTGCGCCGTCGGCAACGCGGAGGTCACCACCACGGCGAAGAGTGCCTGGTCCTGCAGGCCAAGGGCGAACCGGGCGAAGAGGAAAGCCAGCAGCGGGTGGACGATGAGCTTGAAACCGCTGGCCAGCAGGGTGTCGGTCCGGCGTTCCGCCGAGGCCTGCAGCGGCCGGGAGCCGTTCAGGCTCATACCGAAGGACAACAACATGGCCGGGATCGCGGCGCCTCCGATCAGGTGGATGGGCTGCAAGATGAGTTGCGGAATCTCCCAGCCCGTCCCGGCCACCAGCAGCCCGAGCCCGGAACCAACGATCATGGGATTCCGCAGGATCATCAGGGCAAAACTCAGCGGCGTTGTCCGGTGGGCGCTAGTGGTGGCATCCAGGAGCATGAGGAACAGAGGCGTAAAGAAGGCCAGCTGGAAGATCAACAAGGGCGCCACATAGCTGGCGTCACCCAGGACATATACGGCGATCGGAATGCCAAGGTTGGCGGAGTTGGCCAGGGACGCGCTCATGGAGGAGACCAGGGCTTCGGGCAGGGAGCGCTTTAGCAGAAGGCGCACGACGCCGAAGTAGATGGCCGCCGTCGTGACCGCCCCCACCGCCGTCACCAGTAGTGGAGCGGCGAAGACGTCGTTCAGCCTGGCTTTGCTGAGCGTCTCGAACAGCAGGGCCGGGCTCGCCACGAAGAATGTCAGCGCGCTCAGGACGGAGCGGGCGTTATCGCCCAGAATGTTGCGCCGGCCGACGAACATGCCGACCAGGATGATGAACCAGACGACGAAGAAGCCGGCCAGGACGCCTAGCATGCGGCAGTCCGTGACGGCGTGGTCGGGTCAAGGGTGTCAGGCACCGTCCCACAATAATCAGATTTTCCCCGCCAACCCTTCAGGGCTGGCAACGGGGCGACATGAACCTGTCCGCGCGGGAGCGTCCCGGGAACTTTCGGCGGGGTCTGCGGCTGGCGCGTTAGTTCAGCGCGGCGTTGTTCAGTGCGTGCGGCGGGCGCGTCAGGCCGGCGGTGTGGCCCTCCGCGGGGTCGCTGCCGATCTGGACCACCTTGTTGTCCTTGTCCACATGGACCACCCTGGGGGTGTAGGCCTTGGCCTCTTCCGTGGTCATCTGGGCATAGGTGATCAGGATGACGATGTCATTTTCGTGCATCAGGTGAGCGGCCGCGCCATTGATGCCAATGACACCGGAGCCGCGCTCGCCGGCGATCGTGTACGTCTCAAGCCGGGCACCGTTGGTGACATCAACGATCGCCACGAGTTCGCCTGGCAGGATGTCGGCGGCCTCCAGCAGGTCCAGGTCCACGGTGACCGAGCCGACATAGTGAAGGTCCGCGTGGGTGACCGTGGCGCGGTGGATTTTGGACTTGAACATTGTGCGATTCATAACGTCACCAGTCTAACGCCGGCGCACGCGGCGCGCTGTGAGCCAGGAAACACCGCCGAGGAGGCCCGTGTCAGGCCGCGGGGGCGATGGAAGCGGCCGTCTCGGCGAGGACCTCGCGCGCCGCCAGGATGGCCGGGCGCGTAGCGCTGGAGCGGCGGACGGAGGTGAAGACGGTGCGGTGCGGGTCCCCCGGGAGATCGATCAGTTGCGCCGTCGTGCCTCGCCCGGTCCAGACCAGGTCCGGCATCAGCGCCACCGCATTGCCCGACTCGATGAGCCGGATCTGGGCCTGCAGGTCGGCGGTTTCAAAGCGCACGTCCGGCTCGAACCCCGCGCTCCGGCAGGCCTGCTCGGCCCAGTGCCGGGACGCCGCACCGCGGGGTTCCATCACCCAGGACATCCCCGCGGTGTCGGCCAGGCACGTGACGGCGGGACGCTCCGGGGAAGCGGGCGGCACTGCCAGGCGGATCGCATCGCCGGTCAGGCGGATCCGGTCCAGTTCGGCGTAGCGGGGTGCCGCGTGGCCCGGATACTGCTCGGCGATGACCAGGTCGAAGTCCCGCGCCCAGGTTTCATGCAGGGCCGTTTCGGGTTCGCGCTGGATCATCTCGATCCGGACCTCCGGATAGCTTGCGGACATCCGGGTCAGGGCATCGGGCATCAGGGCCAGGGCCGCGGATTGGAAGACGGCGATCCGCACCGTTCCGGTCACGGTGGTCAGCGAGGCTGCGAGATCGGCCTCCGCCTGCTCCAGGGTTTCCAGCAGCTGGGCGGTGTGGGCGACCAGCACTTCGGCCTGCGGGGTGAGCTGCACCCGGCGGCCCGTCTTCCGCAGGAGCTCGACGCCGGCTTCCTTTTCCAGCAACGCCAGCTGCTGCGAGACCGAGGACGGGCTGTACTGCAGAGCTTCGGCGACTTCGGCGAGGGTGCCCCGGATCTTGAGTTCGCGCAAGAGGCGCAGCCGCCGGACGTCGAGCATCGCTATTCCTTTGTGAATTCTAATGGTTATTGATTAGGAGAATTCACTTTATCTAATGCAATCGGGCTTGCATACTGTTGTCACTGAGTTACCCCCATCACAGGGTGGATTGATGGGCGCCACTTCCGAGCAGGAGACCCTGATGAGCACCAGAGATTTAACCAAATCAATCATGCGGCGCAAGCCCATCGACGACATCGAAGAAGAGAACAAGCACAGCGGCCTGTTCAAAAGCCTTGGCCTCTGGCAGCTGACGGCCATCGGCGTCGGCGGCATTATCGGCGTCGGCATCTTCTCGCTCGCGGGCCTCGTCGCCCACGGCAGCGAGAGTGAACCCGGCGTCGGCCCCGCCGTGCTGTTCTCCTTCCTGATCGCCGGCCTGGCCTCCGCGGCCGCCGCCCTGTCCTACGCTGAATTCGCGGGCATGATCCCCCGCGCCGGTTCGGCCTACACCTACGGGTACGTGGCCCTGGGCGAGGTGATCGGCTGGTTCATCGGCTGGGACCTGCTGCTGGAATACATTGCCATCGTGGCGGTGGTGGCCATTGGTATCTCCGGCTACTTCGACGCGTTTCTCTCCGGCATTGGCATCCACATGCCGACCTGGATGACCTCCACGTTCGACGAGGGCAAGGGCGGCATCGTCAACCTCCCCGCGATTGCCGTCTGCCTGCTCGTGACCTGGATCCTTTCCCGCGGCACCAAGACCTTCGGGCGCTTCGAGCTCGTGGCCGTCGCCATCAAGGTCGTCCTGATCCTGTTCATCATCGGCCTGGGCATTTTCTACATCAACACCAACAACTACAACCCGTTCATGCCCAGCGGCTTCGGCCCGGTGCTGGCCGGCTCCGCCACCGTGTTCTTTGCCGTGTTCGGCTACGACGCGATGAGTACGGCTGCGGAGGAGGCCACGGACGGCAAGAAGCACATGCCGAAGGCGATCATCCTGTCCCTGATCGTGGCCATGCTCCTCTACGTCGCGGCGACCCTGGTCCTCACCGGCATGCAGAACTACAAGGACATCGATCCCAAGGCCGGCTTCGCGTCCGCCTTCAACGGTGTCGGCCTGCCGGTGATCGCCACGATCATCTCCGTCTTCGCCGTGCTGTCCATCCTGACCGTCATGCTGACCTTCCTGCTCGGCGTCACCCGCGTCTGGTTCTCGATGAGCCGCGACGGGCTGCTGCCGGGCTGGTTCGCCAAGACCGACCGGCACGGCACCCCGCAACGCGTCACCTGGATCGCGGGCGTGGCCTCGGCCGTGCTGGCCGGCGTCTTCCCGATCAAGGCCGTGGCCGACCTGACGAACATCGGCATCCTGGCCGCGTTCGTCGTCGTCTGCCTCTCGGTGATCATCTTCCGCTACAAGCGTCCGGACGCCCCGCGCACCTTCCGGCTGCCCTTCATGCCGGTGGTTCCGCTCTTCGGCATGCTCGCGTCCGCGTTCCTGATGCTTCAGCTGCACTGGGAGACCTGGGTCCGGTTCGGCGTCTGGCTGGTCGTCGGGCTGGCCATCTACTTCGGCTACGGCCGGAAGCACTCGCTGATGAACCCGGACAGCCCGCGGCATGAAGAAGCCGTGGAGATGCACCGCCACGTCGGCTAAACCGCCTACGCTCCCTCACGGTCTGCGGCCCTTATCCGGGTGCTCCGTCAGATCCGGCCCAATTCCGGCGAACCCTCCCTCACCTCGTGGGGGAGGGTTCGCCGTTGGTGTGCCCGAGGTGGGGGAGGGGCGCTGGAACGTGCGATTTTCCTAACCAGTATTGCTCGGAAAACATCGCTTTATCTTATGAAAATCCGGTCGCATACTGATTCAAGAACGGTCCACATATTGAGAAAGAACGAGTGCCACCATGACCAACACCTCAACGGAATCCGGCCTGAACGCCGGCGCGCACGCGGGCAAGGGAGCCACGCACGCCGCCGTTTCGGAAGGCTCGCCCGTGCTTGAGGCTGCAGCCCTCGCCGAGGAGGCCATCTCGCTGGTCCGCCGCTGGCTCACGGCGGCAGCCAAGGTCCCCGTCGACGCCTCCGCCGCGCAGCTCGCCGGTGTGTTGAAGGACCCGAACGGCCTGGACTTCACCGTCGGATTCGTCGACGGCGTCGTGCGCCCCGAGGATCTGCAGGTCGCCGCCCGCAACCTCGCCGCCCTCGCCCCCAAAGTCCCGGCGTTCCTGCCGTGGTACATGCGCAGCGCCGTCCGCCTCGGCGGAACGATGGCCCCGGCACTGCCCCGGGTGGTCATCCCGATCGCACGCCGGGTGCTCCGCGAAATGGTCGGCCACCTCATTGTCGACGCTACCGACGCCAAGCTGGGCCCGGCCATCGCGAAGATCCGCAAGGACGGCATCAAGCTGAACGTCAACCTCCTCGGCGAGGCCGTGCTTGGCGAACACGAGGCCTCCCGCCGGCTCGAAGGCACGCACACCCTGCTTGCCCGGCCCGATGTGGACTACGTCTCGATCAAGGTTTCCTCCACCGTGGCCCCGCACTCCGCCTGGGCTTTCGACGAGGCCGTGGAGCACGTGGTCGAAAAGCTCACCCCGCTCTTCACCCGCGCCGCATCCTTTGCCACCGACGGGCAGAAAGCCAAGTTCATCAACCTGGACATGGAGGAATACAAGGACCTGGACATGACCATCGCGGTCTTCACCCGGATCCTGGACAAGCCCGAGTTCAAGAACCTCGAGGCCGGCATCGTGCTCCAGGCGTACCTGCCGGACGCCCTCGCCGCCATGATCCGCCTCCAGGACTGGGCTGCCGCCCGGCGCGCCGACGGCGGTGCCGCCATCAAGGTCCGCGTGGTCAAGGGCGCCAACCTGCCGATGGAACAGGTCGAAGCCTCGCTGCACGACTGGCCGCTCGCCACCTGGAGCACCAAGCAGGACTCGGACACCAACTACAAGCGCGTCATCAACTACGCGCTGCACCCGGACCGGATCCGCAACATCCGGATCGGCGTCGCCGGCCACAACCTCTTCGATATCGCCTTCGCCTGGCTGCTGGCCAAGCAGCGCGGCATCGCGGATACCGCACAGCAGGGTATCGAGTTCGAGATGCTGCTCGGCATGGCCCAGGGCCAGGCCGAAGCGGTCAAGCAGGACGTCGGCTCGCTCCTGCTCTACACGCCGGTGGTCCACCCGGCCGAGTTCGACGTCGCGATCGCCTACCTGATCCGCCGCCTCGAAGAGGGCGCCAGCCAGGACAACTTCATGTCCGCGGTCTTCGAACTCAGCGAAAACGAATCCCTCTTCGAGCGTGAGAAGCAGCGCTTCCTCGCCTCCCTCGCCAAGCTCGACGACGAGGTCCCGGCCCCCAACCGCCGGCAGAACCGCGCCCTTCCGGCCGCGCCGATGCCGCACGACTCGTTCGAGAACACCCCGGATACCGATCCGTCGCTGCCCGCGAACCGCGACTGGGGCCGTGCCATCCTGGGCCGCGTGGCGACGTCGACCCTGGGCAATGCCGCCGTCGAAGCAGCCACGATCAACGACGAGGCAACGCTCAACGCCGTCATCGATACCGCCCTTGAGAAGGGCAAAGCCTGGGGCGCCCTCTCCGGCGCCGAGCGGGCCGAGATCCTGCACCGCGCCGGTGACGTGCTCGAAGCCCGCCGCGCCGATCTCCTCGAGGTGATGGCCAGCGAAACCGGCAAGACGATCGACCAGGGCGACCCCGAGGTCAGCGAAGCCGTGGACTTCGCGCACTACTACGCCGAGTCGGCCCGCAAGCTCGACGACGTCGACGGCGCTACCTTCGTGCCGGCGAAGCTGACCGTGGTGACGCCGCCGTGGAACTTCCCGGTGGCCATCCCGGCCGGTTCCACCCTCGCGGCACTCGCCGCCGGGTCCGCCGTCGTCATCAAGCCGGCAAAGCAGGCCCGCCGCAGCGGCGCCGTGATGATCGAGGCCCTGTGGGAGGCCGGCGTCCCGCGCGACGTGCTCACCATGGTGCAACTGGGCGAGCGTGAGCTCGGGCGGCAGCTGATCTCCCACCCCGCCGTGGACCGCGTCATCCTGACCGGCGGTTACGAGACGGCCGAACTGTTCCGCTCCTTCCGCAAGGACCTGCCGCTGCTTGCCGAAACCAGCGGCAAGAACGCCATCATCGTCACCCCGAGCGCCGACCTGGACCTGGCGGCGAAGGACGTTGCCTACTCCGCCTTCGGCCACGCCGGCCAGAAGTGCTCCGCGGCGTCCCTGGTGATCCTCGTGGGGTCCGCCGCGAAGTCCAAGCGCTTCCACAACCAGCTGATCGACGCCGTGACCTCGCTCAAGGTCGGCTACCCGGAGGACCCGGCCAGCCAGATGGGCCCGATTATCGAACCCGCCAGCGGCAAGCTCCTCAATGCGCTGACCACCCTCGGCGAGGGTGAAGCCTGGGCCGTGGAGCCGAAGCAGCTGGACGACTCCGGCAAGCTCTGGAGCCCGGGTGTGCGCCACGGCGTCCGGCGCGGGTCCTACTTCCACCTCACCGAGTTCTTCGGCCCGGTGCTCGGCGTCATGACCGCCGAGACCCTGGAGGAGGCCATCGCGATCCAGAACCAGATCGAGTACGGCCTGACCTCCGGCCTGCACTCGCTCAACTCGGACGAACTGGCACTCTGGCTGGACACCGTCGAGGCCGGAAACCTCTACGTCAACCGCGGCATCACCGGCGCGATCGTGCAGCGCCAGCCGTTCGGCGGCTGGAAGAAGTCCGCAGTGGGTGCCGGCACCAAGGCCGGCGGACCCAACTACCTCGCCGGACTCGGCGAATGGGTCAGCAAGCCCAGCACCGCAGCCGAGACCGGGGCGGTGGCCCCCGCCCCGCTGCACTCCGGCGTCCGCCGGATCGAGGACGCGGCCAAGGGTTTCCTGACCGCCGAGGAACTGGCCCCGCTGCAGCGCTCGCTGGCCTCCGATGCCGTGGCCTGGGCCGGGGAGTTCGGCACCGCCAAGGACGTCTCCGGGTTGAGCGCCGAACGCAACGTGTTCCGCTACCGCCCGCTGCCGGTCACGGTGCGCCTCTCCGAAGGGAAACCGCTTGGCGAACTCGTCCGGACCGTTGCCGCCGGCGTCCAGGCGGGATCAACGCTCGCGGTGTCCAGCGCCGTCGAGCTGCCGTCCCAGTTGCGCGCCGTACTCGCCGGCCTGGGCATCGCGATCACGGTGGAGAACGACGCCGACTGGCTGACCTCCGTGGCCCGGCTCGCCGGGGCCGCTAAGCCGTCCGTGACGCGGATCCGCCTGATCGGCGGGGACGCGAAGGCGCTGGCAGACGCCACCGGCGGCCGTCCCGACCTGGCCGTCTACTCCCACCCGGTGACGGAGGCCGGGCGGGTGGAGCTGCTGCCGTTCCTGCACGAGCAGGCCGTCAGCATCACGGCGCACCGCTTCGGCACCGCCAACCACCTCTCGGACGGGCTGGTCTGACTCTCCGGGCCCGGCCTAGTTCTCCCGGGCCGTGGCGCCGCCGAGGCAGGTAGAGTTTCCCGGCAGACAGCATCGCCGCCGCAACCGCACCAGGGTGCGGGAGCGGCGGCGATGGCCGTTTAAGGGGCGTGCGGTTCCAGCAGCCCGGGTGCAGTTCTCAGCCTAGGTACCAGCCTGGCGGCACCCAGGACGCCGGGACGGCGTGCGCTGAGAAGTCCTCGCATCCCGAGCAGAAGTAGGTGACCTCGCCCAGTCTGCTGACGGAGCCATCCCGGCGGTGCTTGGCGGGAACGAACGTCTCGAGGTACACAAACTCGTCGGTCCCGCACCGCTCGCAATAGGGGATCCCGACGAAGTCGTCGTCGCTCCGGGCGAGGGGGGCGTGCGGGTCGAGCCGGCCGAGGCCGGGATGCGGCACGCTCTCGAGGCGTGCCGTTGCCGCCAGGGGCCGGGCGGCATTCAGCGGGCGGCTGGACCGCACTGTGGGGTGGGGGTGGTTTATGGCTGGCGTCATTGCTGGCCTATCCCGAGCGCTTTCCGCCGTTGCCGCTCGGAGCGACAGGGGAGAGCGTTCGTTTTTCGAATAGTGGTGGCGGGCCTCTGCTTGACCTTCAACAAGGTCAGGATAGGGCAAGTACCACCTGTGTTCAATGGGTGCGTACCGACCCGTCCGGCCGAGTAATTTGGGAGTAGGTACCGGGTCCCGGCTGAGTAGGTACCCGGGTAGGCGAGCTAGGTGGAGCGGTTGAGGGCCCGGCCAACAATGGTCTGGGTGAGCGCTTCAATGACCTCCGTGTTGGCCAGCGGGTTGCGAATCAGGGTGAAGTCGACGTCGCCGACGGGCGGCAGGTCGAAACGCCGGGTGATGATTTTCAGGTCCTCCGGAACCAGAGAGGACGGCATCACGGCGACGCCGATGCCTGCCCGGACGGCGGCGAGCACGCCGCTGATCTGCCGGGTGGTGCAGGTGATGCGCCAGGTCCGGCCGGTGGCTTCGAGGGCGTCGATGGCCAGCTTCCTGCTCAGGCTGGGCGCGGGGTAGGCGATCAGCGGCACCGGATTGCCCGGGTCCAGGACAGTTTGCTCCAGCCCCACCCAGGAGAAGGAGTCCTGCTGCACCACGGTGCCGTCCTTGGCCCCGGCCACCCACTTGACGAAGACGAGGTCCAGCTGGCCGGCATTGAGCCGTTTGTAGAGCTGGTCGCTTTGGCCCACCGTGAGTTCGAGGTTGATCTGTGGGTAGATCTGGCGGAACTCGCGCAGGATCCGGGGGAGCCCGGTGATCGCCAGATCGTCCGCTGTGCCGAAGCGCAGCCGGCCGCGCATGGCCGATCCGGAGAAGTAGCGGGCGGCGGAATCGTGGGCGGCAAGGATGCTGCGCGCGAAGCCGGCCATGGCGTCGCCGTTGTCCGTCAGGCGCACATCGCGGGTATCGCGGGCTATCAGGGTGCGCCTGGCCGCGGCCTCCAGTTTCCTGACGTGCTGGCTCACGGTCGGCTGCGCCAGTCCGAGGCGTTCTGCCGCCCTCGTGAAGCTCAGCGTCTCGGCCACCGCCAGGAAGGAACGGAGCTGGGCGGGTTCAAACATGCGGCCTCCCGGTCAGTGCGTCTCTTGCTCGGTCCACCATCGCCCCCAGTCCATTGCGTTTCGTGATGCTAGTTATGCGCGGAATAGCCTTCCATTATCGATTGCGGCTAGCTTAGCGTTAAGCCAACCCCCGTAGGCCCCGTTCCCCTGAGGATCTTCCGTGCCACCCCCTCCGCCTCTCCAGGCCGCCGATTCCCAGCATGACCACCCCGCGCAGCTCTCGCTGCCACCTGTCACCCAGCCGGTCGGCGTCGTCAGTGAGCGGCTGCCGTGGCGGCACACCTTCATTTCACTCAAGGTCCGCAACTTCCGGATTTTCGCGGTCGGGCACTTCATCGCGGTCGTCGCCCTGTGGATGCAACGGATCGCCCAGGACTGGCTGGTGCTCCAGCTCTCCGGTTCCGTCACCGCCGTCGGCGTCACCGTGGCCCTGCAGTTCCTGCCCTCGCTTCTTCTGGGCCCCTGGGGCGGCATGATGGCCGACCGCTTCGCCAAGCGGAAAATCCTGGTGCTGTGCCAGTGCGCGGCCGCGGTCCTGGCGGCAACCCTCGCAAGCCTGGCCCTGACGCAGCGGATCGAGGTCTGGCACGTCTACACGATCGCGCTGGTCCTGGGTCTGGTCACGGTGCTGGACCAGCCGGCGCGGCAGGTCTTCGTCAACGAACTCGTGGGCCCGGCGTATCTGCGGAACGCCATCAGCGTGAACTCCACCATCTTCCAGCTCGGCGGCTTGATCGGCCCGGCCGTTGCGGGGGTCCTGCTCAGCGCGGTGGGGGCGGGCTGGGCGTTCGCCGCCAATGCGGTGGCATGCTGTTCCACGCTGACGATGCTCCTGGTCCTGCGCAGGGACGAGCTGCACCTCACGCTGCCGGCCGCCAAACGGAAGGGCATGCTCAAAGAGGGGCTGCGCTACGCCCTGGCCAAGCCCACGATCTACTGGCCCTGGCTGATGGCGGGCTTCGTCGCGGTGTTCGCGATGAGCCTGCCGGTGCTGCTGGCGGCCTTCGCCGACCACGTGTACCACGCCGGTGCGGGCGGCTACGGGCTGCTCAACTCTTTGGTGGCACTCGGGGCACTGGCCGGGGCCATCACATCCGCCCGGCGCCGGCAGCTCCGGCTGCGCTCGGTCATGCTGGGGGCAGGAATGTACGGGCTGATGCTCTGCCTGGCCGCCGCGGCACCTTCGAAGGAGTGGTTCGGTGCGGCCATGGTGCTGGCCGGCTTCTGGTGCCTGATGTTCCTCACCGCGGCCAACCAGCTCGTCCAGGTCAGCGCCAACATGGGAATCCGCGGCCGGGTCATGAGCCTGTACATCATGGTGCTGATCGGCGGGCAGGCGATCGGCGGTCCGCTGATGGGATGGCTGGCAGAGCACCTGGATCCCCGCACGGCGATCCTGGTTTCCGGCGGCGTGCCCGCGCTGGCGGCCGCGGTGGTCGCCGTCGTGCTGGCCCGGCGTGGCGAGCTGACGCTCAAGGTGGACCTGAAGGACCGGCGGCGCCTGCTCCGGATCGTCCCGGCCTAAGCTTTCCGCGCCGGCTACGACTTTTCGCGCCGAAAACGGACAGCCGCTACGCGGATCGGCGTAGCGGCTGTCCGGAAACGGAGCAGAAAACCGGGTGCGGCGCGAAGCTGCTAGCCGGCCACGGGCAGGTGCGGGTACCCCGACTGCCGCTGCTGGAACTCCAGCACATCCGGGTTGAGCACCACGCCGTCGCGGATTTCAATCGCGCGGCGGATGGTTTCGTTGCTGTCCCAGGCTGCGGGCCCGGCGAGCACCGTCTCCAGGAACGGCAGCAGCGCCTCGCTGATCTCGGAACTGGCCGAGTTCCAGAGATAGGACGGGCTGTGGTCCACCGCGTAGTAGTCGATGTGGTCGCCTACCGTAAACATGGGCTCGGTGAAGGTGGTGGTTTTCGCCCAACTGAAGCCCATGCCTTCGTCGCAGGACACGTCCACGATCAGGCTGCCCGGCCGGAAAGCGTCCAGGTCTTCGGTGCGCAGGTAGGTCAGCGGAGCGTTCGGGTCCTGCAGGGTGCAGTTGACCACGATGTCGCTCTCCGCGAGGAAGGGCGCCAGCGGCACCCGGCCCCGTTCGGTGATGACTTCGCTCAGGAACGGCGCCTCATTGTCGTGGTCGAACTGCGCGATCCGCACCGAGTGGATGGGTGAACCCACCGCGGCGACTCCGCGGTTGGTCAGCACCTGCACGTCGTGGACGCCGTGGGCGTTGAGGGCCGTCACGGCGCCGCGGGCGGTGGCGCCGAAACCGATTACGACGGCGCTCAGCCGGCGGCCGTAGTCCCCCGTGGTGCCGGTCAGGGCCAGGGCATGCAGCACCGAACAGTAGCCAGCCAACTCGTTGTTCTTATGGAAGACGTGCAGGCCGAAGCCGCCGTCGCTGGCCCAGTGGTTCATCGCCTCAAACGCGATGAGCGTGAGCTTCTTGTCGATCGCCAGCTGGGTGATTGCCGCATCCTGGACGCAGTGCGGCCAGCCCCAGAGGACCTGCCCGTCGCGCAATTCGGCGAGGTCCTCCGGCTGCGGCTTGGGCAGCAGTACGACGTCGGCCTCGGCCAACAGCTGCGCCCGCGGCACGATGCCGCCCACGAGACCGGCCAAGTGGGCGTCCGAAACGCCAAAGCGCTCGCCGTAGCCTTCTTCCAGGATCAGTTGCTGCCTGAGCTCCGGGGCAATGCGTTCAAAGTGCCGGGGATGGATGGGAAGGCGGCGTTCGTCCGGCTTGCGTGTGGTGGCCAGGACACCGAGGGTGAGGTGGTTCGGGGAACCGGTCACTTCTTTTTGGGGCTCGCCGTCTTGGCGGCGGTCACTTTGTCGAGGGAGCTGGGCGGCGCCGCGGCGGCCCTCTTGTCAGCGCGCTTTTCCTTGATGGACTTGCCGGACTTCTTGGATGCTGCTTGACGGGGGGACTTGTCAGCCATGATTGCTCCTGTAGCGGAACCGAAGAGGTTCCTGACTCCTGACGATACAGGTAGCTACCTAACCGACTCCGGTGCAGTGGTGCGGGCGCGGAGCGGTGGACGAACTGGAGCGGCTGACGGGAATCGAACCCGCGTATCAAGCTTGGGAAGCTAGCGCTCTACCATTGAGCTACAGCCGCAGTGGGACTGGCCAAAAATCTGACCAATAATCCCGGCGAAAACAACGAGATTTACACTACCGCAGTCTGAAGCCCACTTGGAACAGCCACACCGGGGCCATTCTGCGAGGAGCCCAGGGCCTCTACCCCTGGAAGACCGGATCTCCGGCCTCCCCTTCCCGTCCGGCGGACACCTCGCTTTGCCAATTCAGGACGGACTCGAATTTCAACGGGTAGACCCATCTCAGATGCGCGTACACCTGCCTCCACTGTCGCGTGGTCAGAAGGCAAAAAGAGGTAGCCCACACTCGTGTGCCCCCAAAGACCATCCACTTGACTAGGGGAGATCGCAGCCAACCCCTAGTCGCTAGAAGGTCTCATCATGGTTCGTGGAGCGCTTATCCCTGTTCCTGTTGTCCGACTATTGGATATAGGCAAATGGCGGGGCTCTGGCTTTGACAATGTCCAGCCCCCCGCTCAAAGGGCTGAAGAGGCTTCCGGCTCCGCGCGGCGGCGGTCATGAGCGAACTCAAACACCGCCGGCCTTTGCACGCAGCGGCCCGGTTGGCCGCCCCAGCGAGCATCCCGCAGCGCAAGTTGGCTTCGGCGAGGCCGCAGCACTCGGTGTGGGACGACGAATCCCGGATTGACATGGCGGCCTCCAGGAGGGCGGTCTCACTTCGGTGGAGGAACTTCGCCAACCGCCTTCGAATCACCGACGGGGCAGCCATTGCCGTCGCGGTGGCGTCGGCCTACGTGTTCAGGTTTGGCTCCGAGGCAACAACCTCGGCCGGGGCGGAATTTGAAGCGAAATATCTGGTGGTCTCCACACTGCTCCTTGTTGCCTGGATCGCTTCCCTCGAGATTTACCACACCCGCGATTGCCGGACGTTTGGCGTCGGCGGAGCCGAATACAAGAGAGTTGCACAGGCCACGCTCAAGCTGTTCGGCGCCCTGGCCATTGCGATGGTTTTCTTCCGCTTTGAAGTGGTTCGCGGCTACTTCGCTGTGGCGTTGCCCCTGGGGCTCCTGCTGCTTACCGGCAACCGCTGGCTCTGGCGCCGGTGGTTGAACCGCAAGAGGGCGGAAGGCAAGTACCTGTCGCGGGTGATAGTGATCGGAGACCGGAGCGACGTCGAGTACGTCATCAACCAGATCGAAAAGAACCCTACCGCCGGCTACGAAATTTCCGGCGTGGGGTTGCCGACCCTGGAGAAGTCCACCGAGCTCCGGTCGCCTTGGTACCGGATCCCGGTGGTGTCCACCCTGGCGGACGTGTCGAGGATGGTAGAAGTCGCGGGCGCGGACGCGGTCATCGTCGCGGGACGGGTACCCGGTGGCAGCAAGTACATCCGGGAGCTGGGATGGAAGCTGGAGGCGACGGCGACGGAACTCGTCCTGGCTTCCACCCTCACCAACGTTGCCGGTCCGCGAATCCACTGGCGTCCGGTTGATGGATTGCCGCTCGTGCACGTCGAGCTTCCCCAATATGCGGGCGGCAAGCACGTTCTCAAGCGCGTCATCGACATCGCCGTCGCGTCGCTGGCATTGCTGGTGCTGTCGCCGCTCATGCTGGTTCTCGCCATCATCGTCAAGCGGGACAGCGCCGGCCCCATCTTCTTCCGCCAGTTGAGGGCAGGCAGAAACGGCGAGCCTTTCTACATGCTGAAGTTCCGATCGATGGTCCAAACCGCCGAAAAGGACCTGGAGTCCGTGCGGGAACTCAACGAAGGATCCGGACTGCTGTTCAAAATCCGGAACGATCCGCGGGTCACCAGATGCGGACGCTGGATGCGCAAGTACTCCTTGGATGAGCTCCCGCAGTTCTGGAACGTACTCACCGGTGAGATGAGCTTGGTCGGCCCTCGGCCGCCGCTGCCATCGGAAGTTGAACGGTATGAGAAGTTCACCAACCGCCGGCTGCTCATCAAGCCTGGAATCACCGGACTGTGGCAGGTTAATGGCCGTTCCACTCTTCCGTGGGAGGAGAGCGTCCGGTTGGATCTCTACTACGTGGAGAACTGGTCCCTCACCGGAGACCTCATCATCATGTGGAGGACTTTCAGGGCCATGCGCAGCCCCGTCGGCGCGTACTGAGGGGCGATGACTTCTCGCATCGGCTACGCAGCCGGGACCGGCCCCACCGTGATGCCCGGACACCAACTCCGTCGGTAACTCTTCGGTAAAGGCCTGCCGCGCAGGGGTGGTGTGCCGGGCCCTGCTGGGTACCCTGAAGGGGTTAGCTGCAGTCTCCGGGGAACGGGCTACGTCCATTAGCCGTCCGCCTAACGAGGATTTCCGTGGCCTTTGCCGAGTACGAAGTCGTGATCCAACGCGACGCGATGAGCGTTTACAACTTCCTGCTGGATCCCCGGAACCTGGCGTCCTGGCGGGACGGGATCAGCGGTGTTGAACTCATTTCCGGCGCAGCGGGATCGATGGGGGCGGTCTACCGCCCGGTCTTTGCCGGCACGGGGCGGCCGGCGGTTGCCGACTTCGAACTCACCGCGACCCGGCCCGGAGCCGAGATCCAGTTCCAGGTCATTGCCGGACCGGCGCGTCCGCACGGCGGCTACTACCTGAGCACAGAGGGCGGCAGCACCCGCGTCCGCTTCGCCCTCCGGTACCGGCCGCCCGGCGCCGGGGTACTGATGTATCCAAGGGTGCGCCGGGCCATGAAGGCGCAGGTCGCGCAGCTCGAGCGGCTCAAGGCCGTGCTGGAGCACCAGCGGGCCGCCGCATAGGGCCTCACGGGAGTAACACTTGCCCCACGCGGACCAGCCGGCAATTACTGGGGTATTTTTGATCCTGTGCTGATCTCTGACCGCGACATTCGTACCGAAATCGACTCCCAGCGGATTGTGCTGGAGCCGTTCGACCCTGACATGGTTCAACCGTCGTCGGTGGACGTGCGGATTGACCGCTTTTTCCGGCTTTTCGATAACCACAAGTACGCGCATATTGACCCTGCCGAGGACCAGCCCGAGCTGACCCGCCTGGTGGAGGTTGACGCGGGCGAGCCGTTCATCCTGCACCCGGGCGAGTTCGTGCTGGGCTCCACCTACGAGACCGTCACGCTGCCGGACGATATTGCGGCGCGGCTCGAGGGTAAGTCCTCGCTGGGCCGCCTTGGCCTGCTGACGCATTCGACGGCGGGGTTCATCGACCCCGGATTTTCCGGACACGTCACACTGGAGCTCTCCAACATGGCCACCCTGCCGATCAAGCTCTGGCCGGGCATGAAAATCGGGCAGCTCTGCTTCTTCCGGCTGTCCTCGGCCGCCGAACACCCGTATGGTTCCGGCGAGTATGGCAACCGCTATCAGGGCCAGCGCGGCCCGACGGCAAGCCGCAGCCACCTGAACTTCCACCGCACCGAGATCTAGGCGGCCCGGAAGGGTCCTAGCCAGCGGGCCGGACCGGGAGGGCAGTGCGCCTGGCCGGGCGGCGCAGCGTCCGCACGATCGGCTCCACGAAGCGGGCAGCCAGCGGACCCATCACGGCCATGATCAACACATAGGCGGTGGCCAGGGCAGCGAGCTCCCTGGGCACCACGCCGGAAGCCACCGCGAGCCCGGCGATCACGATGGAGAATTCTCCGCGGGCGATCAGGGCCGCCCCGGCACGGAAGCGGCCCGGCAGGGCGATGCCGGCCCGCTTGGCTGCCCAGATTCCGGTGATCATCTTGGTGGCCGCCGTCAGGACGGCCAGGACCAGGGCCCAGCCAAGCACGGGCGGGATGGACGTCGGGTCCGTGTTGAGGCCAAAGACCACGAAGAAGATCGCGGCGAATAGGTCGCGCAGGGGTTCAAGGATCCGTGTGGCGCTGTGCGCGGTGGCTCCGGAGATCGCGATCCCGAGCATGAAGGCGCCGACGGCGGCGGAGACCTGCATGGCGGCGGCCAGTCCCGCGACCAACAGCGCGGCCCCTAGCAGGTTGAGCAGGAACACCTCGGAGTTTTCGCTGTGGACGGCCTTGGACACGTGGTGGCCGTGCCGCAAGGCGACCACCAGCACCAGGGTGACGACGGCGAGGGAGATCCCCACCGTCTGCAGCCCCACCAGGAAACTGACTCCGGCGAGCGTGGCCGTCAGGATTGGCAGGTAGACGGCCATGGCCAGGTCCTCGAAGACCAGGATGGACAGGATCACGGGTGTCTCGCGGTTACCGATCCGGCCGAGGTCCGTGATGACTTTCGCGGCGATCCCGGACGAGGAAATGTAAGTGACACCGCCCATCACCATCGCCCCCACCAGCCCCCAGCCCAGGAGCAGTGCCAGGCCCGCCCCCGGCAGGAAGTTCAGCACCAGGTCCAGGACGCCGGCCTGCCAGGACCGCCGCAGGCCTGTCACCAGCTCGGCCGCCGTATATTCCAACCCGAGCATAAGCAGAAGGAGGATGACGCCGATCTCACTGGAGAGATGGGCGAACTCGTGCATCCCTTCCAGCTTGACCAGACCGCCTGCCCCGAAGAACAGGCCGCCGACGAGGTAAAGCGGAATGGGGGACATGCCGATCCGCCCGGCCAGTCTGGCCAGCAGGCCAAGACAGAACACGACGGCCCCCAGTTCGATGAGGGTCAGGGCGAGCGGATCCATGCCGCTTATCCGTTGCGCAGGATGCTGGCTGCCGTGTCCAGGCCTTCTTGCGTGCCGACGGCGACGAGGAGGTCGCCGGGGTGCAGGACGACGTCGGGGCCCGGCGAGGGGAGGACTTCGCCCTCGCGCATGATGGCCACGATCGAGGCGCCGCTGCGGGTCCGGATGCAGGCTTTGCCCATGGGCTGGTTCTGGAAGGGGGAATCCGCGGCGATGGAGAACTGCCGGGTGACGATCCCGGGGATCTCCCGGTGCGCTTCGGACAGCTGCATGGCAATGCGCTGTCCGCCCAGAAGGTTGCCGAGGGCGGCGGCCTCGTCGGCGGTCAGCGGGATGGAGGCCTGGCAGGTGTCCGGGTCGTCCCAGGTCGAGACGATCAGCTCGGTCTGGCCTTCGCGGTACTCGACGACGCCGATCCGGCGTCCCGAGGCGGTCATGAAGTCCTTGCGCCGGCCCAGGCCGGGAAGGTCTGTCTCATCCACGTTCATGCCTCCAGCCTAGTGTCCCGGCGGAGTTTTGGGGCGGGTTCAGGCCCCCGGCACGACGGCGATTTCCGTCCTGCCCGGCGGCTTGACGGGCAGCATCACCAGCAGCCCGGCCAGCAGGACCACCATGATGCCGAGGATGCCCCACCGCTGCGCTTCGCCGGGCGCAACCAGGGGCGTCGCGACCGCGATGCACAGGGTGAAGAGTGCCGGCGCCAGGAAGCTGACGGCGCGGCCGGTGGTGGCGTACAGGCCGAAGAGCTCGCCCGATTCACCGTGCGGCGCGAGCCGGGCCAGGTAGGCGCGGGACGAGGACTGGGCCGGACCCACGAAGAGGCACAGGAACAGGCCGAACACCCAGAACGTCGTGCTTCCGGCCCAGTCCATGCCGAAGAAGGAATAGTTCCCGTTCCCCAGCGCCAGGAGCACGCTGCCCGCGATCAGCAGGCCGATCAGCGAACCGATGATGACCGCCTTGGGCCCTACCCGGTCGTCCAGCAAACCGCCCAGCAGCGCGCCAACCGCGGCCACAACGTTGCCGAAGATGGCGAAGAAGATGACCTGCTTGAGTTCGAAGCCGAAGGTGCCGGCGGCGATGATCCCGCCAAAGGTGAACACCGCGGCCAGCCCGTCGCGGAAGATGGCGCTGGCCAGCAGGAAGTAAATGGTGTGCGGGCTTGTCCGGTAGATGGCGCGGATGCGGCGCACGAGCAGGCTGTAGGAGGCGAAGAACCCCAGACCGGACTGCCGGGCCTTGGGCACTTCCGGGACTGCGAGCATCACCGGAATCGCGAAGACCAGGAACCAGAGCGCGGAGAACACCGCCACGAGACGGATGTTCAGGCTCTCCTCGGTGGATGCCCCGAACCACTCGAAGCTGGGCTGGACGAAGAGCTGGAGCACGATCAGCAACGCGACAATGCCGCCGAGGTAGCCAGAGGCCCAGCCGAAGCCGCTGATCTTGCCGATGTTCGCGGGCGTGGAGATCTGGGCGAGCATGGCGTTGTAATTGACGCCGGCGAATTCGAAGAACACGTTGCCAAGCGCGATCAGGGTCACCCCGAGGAGCAGGAATTCGGGACGCGGGAAGACAAAGAAGCAGAGCCCCGTCAGCAGCGCGACGGCGGCCGTGTTGACCCCCAGCCACAGCTTGCGGCGGCCTCCGCTGTCCGAACGCTGGCCGGTGACCGGGGCCAGCAGGGCGATGGCCGCCCCGGCTATGGCCAGGGCGGAGCCGAGGACCGCCGAGGCTTCGTCTTCGCCGCCGAAGGCCTTGGAGGTCAGGTAGACGGTGAAGACGAAGGTGGTCATGACCGCATTGAAGGCCGCGGAGCCCCAGTCCCAGGCGGCCCAGGCCACGACCTGGCCCTTGCCGGTGGCATGGCTGCCGGACTCGAATTCCGAGGCCGGACGCATGGCCTCGGGGGCGGTGGCGGAGTTCATAGCCTGAATGTTAGCCGCCCGCGGCGGACCGCCGGCGGAGAAACGGCTAGGCAACGCCGGGTCTTCGTTGCCGGGCCGGTGGAACCGCGGCTCCAATGGTCGCCGTCCTCCGCGCACGTCACCGTAAAAACAATTTGTGCACGCTTGGTAAACTAGCCGCACCGAACCTAACCAATTGCCCCGCCTGCTCCAACTTTTTGACAATCGAATTCCTGACGTTGCGGAGATACCAGTGATCACAGTCCTTGCCGTGCACTTCGCGGTGGCTGCTGTGGCGCCGTTCCTCTTCCGCAGGCTGGGCAGGAACGCGTTCTTCGCGCTGGCCGCGGTGCCCGCAGGCTCGTTCGTCTGGCTGCTCCTCCAGCACGGCGCGGTGTATTCATACGCCGGGTCCACCGCGGTGACCCTCCCGTGGATTCCGGACCTCCGGCTGGAGCTGGCGTTCCGGATGGATGCCCTGGCCTGGGTCATGTCCCTGCTGGTCCTGGGTGTCGGTGCGCTGGTCCTGGTCTACTGTGCCCGGTACTTCAAGGACAAGGACAGCCACCTCGGCGGCTTCGGAGCCCAACTGCTGGCGTTTGCCGGGGCCATGTTCGGCCTGGTCACCGCCGACGACCTGCTCCTGATGTTTATTTTCTGGGAACTCACCACGGTCCTGTCCTACCTGCTGATCGGCTACGCCCGCACGAGGTTGTCGGCCCGTCGCTCGGCGCTGCAGGCGTTGGTGGTGACCACTGCAGGCGGCCTGGCCATGCTGGTGGGCCTGATCATGCTGGGCTCAACCGCGGGTACCTACCGGATCTCGACCATCCTGCAGATGGCGCCCGAGCTGTTGACGGGACCGGCCGCGGCCGCCGTGGCGGCCGCCGTCGTGCTGGTCCTGGTGGGCGCGATCACCAAGTCCGCGCTGGTCCCGTTCCACTTCTGGCTCCCCGGGGCGATGGCCGCGCCGACGCCGGTGAGCGCTTACCTGCACGCCGCCGCCATGGTGAAGGCGGGCATCTACCTCGTGGCGCGGCTTGCCCCCGGGTTCGCCGAGACGGCGTACTGGCTCCCGCTGGTGCTGGGCCTCGGCCTGGCCACCATGCTGGTGGGCGGTTACCGGGCCCTGCGCCAGACGGACATCAAGCTCATCCTCGCCTACGGCACGGTCAGCCAGCTCGGCTTCCTGACCATGGTGGTGGGGCTCGGCAAGCCCGATGCGGCGCTCGCCGGCCTCGCCCTGCTGCTGGCCCACGGCCTCTTCAAGGCCACGCTGTTCCTCGTGGTCGGCATCATCGACCACCAGGCGGGGACCCGCGACATCCGCAAGCTCTCCGGGGTTTACCGGTCCTCCCGCGCCCTGGCCGTGGTGGCTGCGATCGGTGCCGCGTCGATGGCCGGAGTGCCGCCGCTGGCAGGTTTCGTGGCGAAAGAATCCGTCTTCGAGGCCTTCGTGCATCACGCCGGGACCGGGCCGTGGGGTTTGGTTATCCTGGTCGGCCTGGTGCTGGGCTCCGTCCTGACCTTCGCCTACAGCGCACGTTTCATGTGGGGCGCCTTCGCGGTCAAATCCGGCGTGCCGGCCACCCGTTTCAAGGCCGTCAAGCCGGCATTCCTTGCCGCCCCCGCCGTGCTGAGCCTGCTGACCCTCCTCTACGGCGTGTGGCCGGCGCCGGTGGACGCCTGGATCCAGCCGTACGCGGCGCTCTTCGCCGGCCACGCCGAAGCCGGTGGCGTGGATCCCGACGCCGCCGGGCACCTCGCGCTGTGGCACGGGTTCACCCCGGCGCTGGGCCTGGCCGCGATCACGTTCGCCCTTGGACTGGCGATGTTCTACGGACGCAACGCCGTTTCCCGCGCGCAGGCGCTGGTGCCCGGCTGGATCGACGGCGACCGCAGCTACCAGCGCACCATCGGCGCCCTCGACGACGTCGCCGTCTGGGTCACCGGCCGCACCCAGCGAGGCTCGCTCTTCTTCTACCTGGCCGTCATCCTGACGGTGGCCTTCGTCCTGCCGCTCACGGCGATGCTGCTGGCCAACAAGCCGCTGCCCGGCGGCCTGTACTTCATCGACCCCGGTTCGCCGCTGCAGCTCGTCGCGGGCGCCGGCATCGTGATCGGCGCACTCGCCGCGGTGCGGGCCAACAAGCGCTTCCTGGCCGTGCTGATGGTGTCGGTCACCGGCTACGGCATCGCCTTGATGTTCGCGCTCCAGGGCGCCCCGGACCTGGCCCTGACCCAGATGCTGGTGGAAACCATCATCCTGGTGGCCTTCGTCCTCGCCATGCGGAGCCTGCCGGCGGAGCTGCGGGACCGCACCGGCGGTAAGTACCGGGTGACCCGGGTGATCATCGGCGCGGCGTTCGGCCTCACCATGGTCTTTGTAGCGATCTACGCCCTGAGCTCCCGGGTCGCCACTCCGGTCTCGCTGGAGTTCCCGCGCCTGGCCTACGAGGGCGGCGGGGGACTGAACGTCGTCAACGTCACCCTCGTGGACATCCGGGCCTGGGACACCTTTGGCGAGATCTCCGTGCTGGCGCTCGCCGCCACCGGCGTTGCCAGCCTGATCTTCGTCCGCGGCCGCGGCGACCGCATCGGGCCCTCGTCGTCCGTGGCGGAAGGAACCGTCGGCCGCCGGACGCATCAGCCCGCCCACACCAGGGACAACGCGGCGCTGGCCTTGAGCCGGCGGTTTGCCGCGTCGACTCGCGACGCGTGGCTAGTGGCGGGACGGACCATGGCCCCGGAGCGGCGGTCGATCATTTTTGAAGTCGTCACCCGGCTGATCTTCCATTCGATGATCGTCTTCTCCATCTACCTGCTGCTCGCCGGACACAACCTTCCCGGCGGCGGTTTCGCCGGCGGGCTCACGGCCGGGCTCGCCCTCACCATCCGCTACCTCGCCGGGGGCCGCTTCGAGCTGCGCGAGGCCACCCCGGTCAGCGCCGGCGCCCTTCTGGGGATCGGGCTCGCGACGGCCGCGGCGTCCGGCGTCGCGCCGCTGCTGCTTGGCGGCCAGGTCTTCCAAAGTGCCGTGATCGAACTCTGGCTGCCGGTCTTCGGCGACATCAAGTTCGTCACCTCCACCATCTTCGACATCGGCGTCTACATCGTCGTTGTCGGCCTGGCGCTGGACGTGCTCCGCAGCCTCGGCGCGGAAATCGACGAACATTTCGAGGAACAGCCCGCGGAAGAACCCGCGGAGCCGTCCGACGACCGGGAAGCCGACGGCGTCCCGGCCGAAACCACCGCCAAGGGGAGCGCATGAGCGTCAATCTGACTCTGCTGACGGTCATGGGAGCCCTCTACGCCTGCGGCATCTATTTGATCCTGGAACGCAGCCTCACCCGGGTCCTGCTGGGCCTGATGCTGCTGGCCAACGCCACCAACCTGCTGATCCTGGCCACTGGCGGCTATGCGGGCCTCGCACCGCTGTTCAACAAAGACACGGCCGCCGGCGACTACAGCGACCCGCTTCCGCAGGCGCTGATCCTGACCTCGATCGTGATCTCCTTCGCCGTCACGGCCTTCATGCTGGGCATCATCTACCGAACCTGGGTGCTGGCCCGGCAGGACGAAATCCAGGACGACGCCGAGGACCGCCGGGTGGCCGAGACCCCCAGCTTCGATGCCGAGGACGACGCCGTCATCCCGGCGGAGACCTCCGAGTTCCCTCTCGTGGCGGCCGATCCGACGGACGCTGCGGGGGGACCCGACCCGACGGAGACCGTGCAGGCGGGCGCCCGCCGGATGCCGGCCATGGACGCCGCCGCCGAGGAACAACCCGGATCCCGCAACATCACGCCAGGCCCGGAAGGAGGGACCAAGTGAACATCGCAAGCTTTGCCCCGCTCGCCGTCGTCCTCCCCATCCTGGGGGCCGCTCTGACCTTCCTGCTGATCCGGCAACCACGGGCGCAACGGACCGTCAGCATTGCCCTCCTCTCGCTGACGCTGCTGCTCGAATGCCTGCTGCTGGCCTCCGTCTGGCAGGGCGGCACGGCGGCGGTCAACATCGGCGGCTGGCTGCCGCCCTGGGGCATTGTGATGGTGGTGGACCAGTTCTCCTCGCTCATGCTGGTGGTGTCCTCGACCGTCAGCCTTGCCGTGCTGGTCTACGCCACCGGGCAGGGCATGGCCGACGGCGACCGCGACGCGCCCGTCTCGATCTTCCACCCCACCTACCTGATCCTGGTGGCGGGCGTGTCCAACGCGTTCCTCTCCGGTGATCTCTTCAACCTCTACGTGGGCTTCGAGATCCTGCTGACCGCCAGCTACGTGCTGATGACCCTGGGCGGGACGGGTCCGCGGATCCGCGCGGGTGTGACGTACGTGGTGGTCTCGGTGGTCTCCTCGGTGCTGTTCCTGATCGCGATCGCCATGATCTACGGCGCCACCGGAACCATCAACATGGCGGACCTTGCCATCAAGCTGATGGATCTGGACCAGGGCACCCGGAACCTGCTGCACGTGCTGCTGCTCGTGGCGTTCGGCATCAAGGCCGCCGTGTTCCCGCTGAGTTTCTGGCTCCCGGACTCGTATCCGACGGCCCCCGCCCCGGTCACCGCCGTGTTTGCTGGCCTGCTCACCAAGGTGGGGGTCTACGCCATGGTCCGGACCGAGACCCTGCTCTTCCCGGGGGACACGTTCAACACCCCGCTGATGGTCGCTGCCCTGCTGACCATGGTGGTGGGGATCCTGGGCGCCCTGGCGCAGAGCGACATCAAGCGACTGCTCTCCTTCACCCTGGTCAGCCACATCGGTTACATGGTGTTCGGCCTGGCGATGTCGTCCGTGGCGGGGCTGGGGGCCGCGGTGTTCTACGTGGCGCACCACATCACCATCCAGACCAGCCTGTTCCTGGTGACCGGCCTGATCGAGCGCCGCGCCGGGAGTTCCTCGGTGGACCGGATCGCCGGGCTGGCCAAGCTCTCGCCGCTGCTGGCGGTGCTGTTCTTCGTGCCGGCCATGAACCTGGCCGGGATCCCGCCGTTCTCCGGGTTCCTCGGCAAACTGGGCCTCCTGCAGGCCGGCGTCGCCCTCGGCACCCCGCTGGCCTACGCACTCGTGGCCGGCGGCGTGCTGACCAGCCTGCTGACCCTGCTGGCCATCGCACGCGTCTGGAACCGCGCCTTCTGGCGCAAGCCCGAGGACGCCGAACATCCCGATCCCGTGCTGCTCGCCGCCCCCGCCGACGCGGCCACCGGCCACCGCGCGGGCCAGCAGAACGTGACCCTGCTGCCGCGGACCATGGTGGGCTCCACTCTGGGCCTGGTGCTGTTCGGGGTGGCGCTGACGGTGTTTGCCGGGCCGCTCTTCCGGGTGGCGGACCAGTCCGCCGGGGAGATGCTGAACCGGTCCGCCTATATCCAGGCCGTGCTTGGGGACGAGGCGCCGGTTCCGGTAATCGCCCAGCCGATGCGGCAGGAGGGCGGCAAATGACACGGAAGAGGGTCTCGCTGCGCCAGGAGCTGCCGCTGCTGGTCTGGCTCGTTATTGTCTGGGGCGCCCTGTGGCAGGACTTCAGCGCCGGAAACCTGCTCTTCGGCGCCCTGATCGCGGTGGTGGTGGCCCGGCTGTTCTACCTGCCGCCGGTGGAACTGGGGGGCCGCTTCAACGTGCTGCGCGCCGTGCCGTTCGCGCTGGTCTTCCTGGCCAAGGTCGTGGCGGCCAGCTTCCAGGTCCTGTACCTGGCCGTGGTCCGTGGTCCGCGGGTGATCAGCGCCGTCATAGCCGTCCCGCTCCGCAGCCATTCAGACCTGCTGGTGACCGCCACGGGACACGTCATTTCCCTGATCCCGGGGTCCGTGGTGGTGGAGGTGGACAGGTCCACGTCCACGCTCTACATCCACGGCATCAACGTCCGAGACGCCGAGGACGCGGCGAAGCTCCGCAAGGAGGTCCGCGACACGGAGGCCGGGCTGATCCGGATCATGGGCACCAGGGCCGAACTGTCCGCACTGAAGCAGGAGGCCGGGGCATGATGCCGCTGGTTTTGACCATTACCGCGGTCGTGCTGTCGCTCGCCGCGGCCGGCGCGATCATCCGCATCGCGCGGGGGCCCTCGCTGCTGGACCGGGTGCTGGCCGCCGACGTGCTGCTGGCCATCCTAGGCGCGGCGCTGTGCATCGACATGGCCGTGAACCGGCACCTGAACAACCTGATGCTGCTGGTGTCCATCTCGATCATCGGCTTTGTCGGTTCGGTGACGGTGGCCCGATTCGTGGCCGACCGGAGGAAGCAGCCCAATGAGTCCTGACACGATTTCCGCCGACGCCGTAATCGACACCGTCTCGGCTGTGTTCATGGTGGTCGGGGCGCTGATGTCCCTCGGCGCGGCCATCGGCCTGCTGCGGTTCCCCGACCTCATGAGCCGGATGCACGCCGCGACCAAGCCGCAGGTGCTGGGGCTTTTCCTGCTGCTCTGCGCCGTGGGGCTGCAGCTGCGCACCTGGTGGGTGTGGCCGGTGCTGGTGGTCGCGTGGATCTTCCAGCTGCTCACAGTGCCGGTCTCCGCCCACATGGTTGGCCGCGCCGGCTACCGCACCAAGCACCTGCACCCCGAGCTGCTGAGCGCCGACGAGCTGGAAGCCGTGGTGCAGCAGGCGGCCGGCAAGCGCGGATTCACGGACGACGACGACGAGTAACGCCGCCGGCGGCGATATGGCTTAGACCAGGTCCTGGGTCTTGGCGAAGCGGGTGATCGCCCGCTGCGTGCCGCGGTTGGCGAGGACCTGGATGATGGCGCTGACCGAGGCCGAAATGAGGGCGAAGGTCAGGGCCTGGCGCAGGGTGGTGGGGACGTCGTCGTCGTGGCCCTTGGGCGGTTTGTTGCCGGTGGTCTTTTCCCAGACGGTGTCGACTACCTTGGTGCCGACGAAGCCGGCGAGGAGGCTGACGCCGGTGCCAAGCAGTTTGATGAAGATGTTCATACTTCGTACTCCTTGCGGGAGGAAACAGGGCTTCCCCTAGCCTAGCGTCCCCGGGCGGCCGAGGATTTCGGTCAGTGCCTCGACCACCAGCTCGTGGTCGTCCTTCTGCGGCAGCCCCGACACCGTGACGGTGCCTACCACCCCGGTTCCGCGCAGGTAGATGGGGAACGAGCCGCCGTGGGCTGCAAACTCCCGCTGGTCGAACCAGGCGTTGTCCTCGATCCTCTGACCGGCAGCACGCGCCCGCAGGCCCACCAGCAGCGACGGGACTTCATACCGCACCGCGGTGCGCTGTTTGGCCTTGATCCAGCGCTCATTGTCCGGGGTGGCGCCCTCCAGTGCGGCGTGGAAGAGGACCTGATCGCCCTTGCTGATGTCGATGGCGATCGGGTAGGAGCGCTGGCGGCCGAGTTGGACCAGGAGGAGGCCCAGGTCCAGCGCGTCGTCCTTGCTGAAGGACCGGAACTGCAGTTCGTCGATTTCGGCCAGGATGCGGCCGATGAGCGCGGCCAGGGATCCCGGCGGCTGTGGTTCCGCGGAGTCCGGGTCGTACTCGGGGGAAGGCACTGGTGCGTCGGTCATGGGACTCAGCTTCCGTTAGGTGGCCGCCGCCGCGCAAGCCCAACTGACTCGCAGTTGTTGCCGTTATGAGCCCTCAAAACGACAACGACTGCGAGTCACTTGGGAGTGCCGCCGGGTGTAAACTGAGCCAGCCCACAAGGGCGATTTAGATACGACAGGGGAGCGCCGCCGTCGGGCATCACTGGAGAAATCCAAGGTAACCGTAGGTGGGCGCTGAGAGTGCGGACAGCCGCAGACCCTCGAACCTGATCCGGTTAGTACCGGCGCAAGGGAGTCGAGTTCTCAGGGTGCCCGGCACCCGTGGCGAAGGCCGCGGTGCCGCCGGAGCACCCTCCCCTCCTGTTCCTCAGGAGGACGATATGACTGACATTTCTGCGAAGCAGACACTGACCACCGGCAAATACAGCTGGCGCGTGGTCGACATTGTGGTGGCCGCGTTGATCGCTGTTGCCGGCGGTGTGATTTTCTGGGCCTGGTCCCAGGGTTCCAACCTTGTTTCCGTCCCGCTCAACGCGGTCTACCCGCCGCTGACCGGGCTCTACGCCGGCGGCTGGATGATCCCGGCGGTGCTGGGCATGCTCGTTATCCGCAAGCCCGGGGCGGCGCTGTTCTGCGAAGCGGTGGCCGCCACCGGCGAGCTGATCATGGGCTCGCAGTACGGCACCACCGTGCTGATCTCCGGCATCCTGCAGGGCCTGGGCGCCGAACTCATCTTTGCCGCGTTCCTGTACAAGAAGTTCAACCTTCCGGTGTCCCTGCTGGCCGGTGCCGGTGCGGGCCTGTTCTGCGGCCTGAACGACTCCTTCCTGCCCTGGGGCTGGAACATCGCGTACGAAACCGGTGACAAGCTCGCCTACATCATCTTCTGCGCCATCTCCGGAGCGGTGATTGCCGGGGGACTGTCCTGGCTCGCCACCCGCGGCCTGGCCAAGACCGGGGTGCTGGCCTCGTTCGGGTCCCGCAAGGCGGCATCGGAACCCGTCTTCTCCTGATGCCCGCACACGCATGAGGTCTGTCGACGACGTACGCCCGGCCGCGGTCAGCGCCCGCGGCTGGGGCTGGCGGCACGCCGGCCGGGCCCGGCCCGCCGTGAGCGGCCTGGACCTGGACATCCGTCCGGGCGAGCGCGTGCTGTTGCTGGGCCCGTCCGGCGCCGGCAAGTCCACGCTGTTGCACGCCCTGGCCGGTGTGCTGGGGGACAGCACTGCGGCAGCCGCGTCCGCTGCTGCTTCCGCTGATGCCGAGGACTCCGATGAGACCGGCAGCCTGCTGATCGACGGAGCCCCGCCCAGGGCCCGGCGCGGGCGGGCCGGGCTGATGCAGCAGGACCCGGAGACCCAGGTGGTGCTGTCGCGGCTCGGCGACGACGTGGCCTTCGGGGCCGAAAACCTCTCGGTCCCCCCGGCGGACATCTGGCGGCGGGTGGGGGAGGCGCTCGACGACGTCGGGCTGGGCGGCCTGCCGCTGCATCACCCGACGTCGTCGCTCTCCGGAGGCCAGAAGCAACGGCTGGCGCTCGCCGGGATCCTCGCGATGCGGCCCGGGCTGCTGCTCCTCGATGAGCCCACCGCCAACCTTGACCCGGCCGGTGTCCTGGAGGTCCGCGACGCCGTGGGACGGTGCCTGGACAAGACCGGGGCCACCCTGGTGGTGGTGGAGCACCGGGTTGCTGTCTGGAAAGACCTTGTGGACCGGATCGTCGTGCTGCAGCCCGGATCCGCCACGGACTCCGCCGTGCTGCTGGACGGGCCCCCGGACCTGGTCCTGGAGCGGGCGCGGGACATGCTCATCTCCGCCGGCGTCTGGGTGCCGGGCCATGTGCCCGCCACCCGGGCCCGCCGCGGCCGAACAGGACCCGAAGGGGACGCCGGGGCCGGCCAGCTGCTGCTGGCCGCAGAGGAACTGGCCGTGTCCCGCGAACGGCCCCGCCGCACCGGTTTGCTGCGGGGCTTCAGCACGGTAATACCCGTCCCGGTGCAGTCCGGCATCACGGCCCGGGTCCGGGCCGGCCAGGCGCTGACCATCACCGGCCCCAACGGTTCCGGGAAGTCGACCTTCGCCCTGACCCTGGCAGGCCTGCTCTCCCCGGTCTCCGGCGCGGTGTCCGCCACCACCGAGCTGAGCGCCGGCGCAGGCATCGATCCGTACAAATGGAGGGCCCAGCAGTTGATCGCCAGGATCGGCACGGTGTTCCAGGAACCCGAGCACCAGTTCGTCACCGGCAGGGTGCTGGACGAACTGATGTTCGGTCCCCGCCAGCTGGGCCGCGGCGAAGAACGGGTCGACGAGCTGCTGGAACGGCTCCGGCTCCGCGAACTCGTGGACGCCAACCCCTACACGCTCTCCGGCGGGGAAAAACGGCGGCTCTCCGTGGCCACGGTGCTGGCTGCCCACCCGCAGGTGCTGGTGCTGGACGAACCCACCTTCGGCCAGGACGCCAACACCTGGGCGGAACTGGCCTCCTTCCTCTCCGAGCTTCTCGACGCCGGGACCGCGGTGGTCTCGGTGACCCACGACGCGGAGTTCAGCGAGGTCCTGGGCGGCACCGAGCTGAAGCTCGGCGCACCGCAGTCGGGCGCGCCGGGACTACCCGGCAGGACGAATCCGGGGGTGGCGGCGCCATGAGGGACGCCCTGACCCTGCGCGGAAACCACGCTCTGCTGACCCGCGCCAACCCGCTGGCGAAATTCTCCGGCGTCGTGCTCATCACGGTCGCGCTGGCGCTGTCCATCGACTGGGTGTCCGCGTCCGTGGCGCTCGCCTTCGAACTGCTGCTGTTCCCGCTGGCGGGCCTGACCCTGGCCCTGCTCTGGCAGCGCGGCTGGCCGCTGATCCTCGCGGCCGCCGTGGGCGGCTGGAGCACCGCGATCCTGGCCCCGGACCATGGCAGGATACTGCTCGACGTCGGCGTCTGGTCCATCACCGAGGGCTCGCTGCAGCTCGGGCTGGGCTTCCTGCTGCGCGGCCTCGCGATCGCGCTGCCGGCGGTGCTGCTGATGAGCTGCACCGACCCCACGGACCTGGCCGACGCCCTGGCGCAGCAGGCGAAGCTGCCGCACCGTTTCGTGCTCGGCACCCTGGCCGCGATGCGGCTGGTGGGGCTCATGGCCGAGGAATGGCAGACCATCGGCATGGCCCGGCGAGCCCGCGGTGTCGGCTCGCACGGAAACCCGGTGCAGCGGCTCAGGGCCACGCTGGGGCAAAGCTTCGGGTTGATGGTCCAGGCCGTCCGCCGCGCCTCCCGGCTCGCCGTGACCATGGAAGCACGGGGCTTTGGCGGCGCGCAGCGGACCTGGGCCCGGAAGGCGACGTTCAGCCGGCTGGACGCGTGGGTGGTTCTCGGGGGCCTGCTGATCTCAGGTGCCGCCGTGGCCGCAGCCGTCGCTGCCGGGACGTGGAACATGGTGTTCCTCGGCCAGCAGTAGCCGCTACATATCGCACGAGATGGATATTCTGTGAGCTTTATTGCAGTTCTGGGGATTTGGCCCGTCAAAATAGCTCATCCGTGATATTTATTGCATATGACTCAACAGACTGCTGAATATGTCGGCGCCGTACTCCGGGACGCCCGCGGCGAGAAGGGCTGGACTCAGGGACAGCTCGCGGCCGAGCTGGGAACCAGCCAGAGCGCCATCGCCCGGATGGAGCAGGGCAAGCAGAACCTGAGCCTGAAAATGATTGAGCGGCTCGAATCCATTTTCGGCCGCGCCATCGTCAAAGTCGGCCGGCCGCAGATGACCCACCTGCGGGTGGAGGGCGGCCGCACGCTCTCCGGCGCCGTGGACGTCAACAGCAGCAAGAACGCCGGCGTCGCGCTGCTGTGCGCGAGTCTCATCAACCGCGGCACCACCGTCCTGCGGCGGCTGGCCCGGATCGAAGAGGTCAACCGGATCGTGGAGGTCCTGACCAGCATCGGCGTCGAGTGCACCTGGCTCGACGCGAACGACCTGCAGATCCGCCGACCGGCCGTGCTGGACCTCGACTCGATGGACGTCGAGGCCGCCCGCCGCACCCGCAGCGTCATCATGCTCCTCGGCCCGTTGCTCGATGAGTCCAGCGAATACCGGCTGCCCTACGCCGGTGGCTGCGACCTTGGCACCCGCACCGTGGAGCCGCACATGCAGGCCCTGCGCCAGTTCGGCCTCAGCGTCGAGGCGAAGTCCGGCTTCTACAGCGTGCAGGCACCGCCGGCAGACGGCCACGACCGTTCCTTCGTCCTGAGCGAGCGCGGCGACACCGTGACCGAAAACGCCATCATGGCCGCCGCCCACCGCCGCGGCACCACGATCATTCGCAACGCCAGCCCAAACTACATGGTCCAGGACCTCTGCTTCTACCTGCAGATGCTGGGCGTGGAGATCGACGGCGTGGGAACCACGACGCTGAAGATCGTCGGCCGCCCGTCGATCGACGCCGACATCGAGTATTTCCCGTCCGAGGACCCGATCGAGGCGATGAGCCTGATCACCGCCGGCATCGTGACCAACTCCGAAGTCACGATCCGCCGCGTCCCGATCGAGTTCATGGAGATCGAACTGGCGACCCTCGAGCAGATGGGCCAGCGGCTGGAGGTATCCGCGGAGTACCTTGCCCGCAACGGCCGCACCCGGTTGGTGGACGTCACCACCAAACCCTCCGAGCTGCGGGCGCCAACGGACAAGATCCACCCGATGCCATTCCCCGGCCTGAACATCGACAACCTGCCGTTCTTCGCCGTCATCGCCGCCAACGCCCACGGCCAGACGATGATCCATGACTGGGTCTACGAGAACCGGGCCATCTACCTGACCGAGCTGAACAAGCTGGGCGCCCAGGTCCAGCTGCTGGATCCGCACCGGATCTACGTCAACGGGCCCACCAAGTGGCGGGCCGCGGAAGTCGGCTGCCCGCCGGCCCTGCGCCCGGCTGCCTGCCTGCTGCTGGCCATGCTCGCCGCGCGTGGTGTGTCAGAGCTGCGCAACATTTACGTGATCGAACGCGGCTACGAGGACCTGGCCGAGCGGCTTAACACCATCGGCGCCAAGATCGAGTATTTCCAGGACTGAATCGTCTGAGCGGCGATTTTGGGGTAGCGCGCCGGGGCGGGTGCTGACGCACAATGGTTGCATGCGCACCTTTGGCGTAGAGGAGGAACTGCTGATCGTGGATCCCGTTACCGGGGTCCCGCTGGCACTGGCCGACGCACTGTTGCGCGGACTGAAACCCGCCACCGCGGCAGCGGCCGCGGCGTCTGCCGACGCCACGGCGGCGTCTGCCGCGGATCCGAACCACGATGACTCGGGCTTCAGTTTCGAGCTCAAGCTGGAGCAGATCGAGACCCAGACCGTGCCCTGCCTTGACCACAGCGCGCTGCTCCAGCAAATCAGGCAGTCCCGGGCTTTCGCGGGCCGCGTAGCCCGGATGCACGGAGCCCGGGTGGCAGCCCTGGCCACATCGCCGCTGGCAGCTGCCACCCACACGACGCCCAACCCGCGGTACGCCACCATGCAGAAGCGCTTCGGCCTTACGGTGCAGGAGCAGCTGACGTGCGGCTTCCACGTCCATACCTTCATCGAGTCCCCCGAGGAGGGCGTCGCCGTCCTCGACCGGATCCGGGACAAACTGGCGGTGCTGATCGCGCTCAGCGCCAACTCACCCTTTTGGAACGGGACGGAGACCGGCTTCGAAAGCTACCGCACCCAGGCCTGGAACCGCTGGCCGGCGGCGGGGCCCTCCATGATATTTGGGAGCCTTCCGGTCTACCGGCGGGTGGTCACGAGGCTGCTGGAAAGCGGGGTGCTGTTCGACGAAGGGATGATCTATTTTGATGCCCGGCTGGCCCGCCACCACCCCACTGTGGAGGTCCGGGTCGCGGATGTCTGCCTGCGGGCGGAGGACGCGGCGCTGATCGCGGTGCTGGTGCGCGCCCTCGTGGAGTCCGCCAGCCGGGAGTGGCGCGACGGCGTGGATCCGGCCCCGGTGCCGACGGTCCTGCTAAAAATGGCCGCGTGGCAGGCCAGCAACTGCGGGCTGCGCGGCGAGCTGCTGGACTTCGGCAGCTTCCGTCCCGCTCCCGCCGGCGAGGTGGCGCACGCCCTGGTCGACTTCGTGGCCCCCGTCCTGGCGGAGCAAGGGGAGCTGGACCTGGTGCGCCGCGGCGTGGACCGCGTCCTGGCGCACGGCACGGGCTCGCAGTTGCAGCGCCAGGCGCTCTGCGCTCCGGGGCTGGACACCCCCTCCGACGACGCCGGCCTGGCCGCCGTCGTCGCCCATGCCGTGCGGGTCACGATGCACGGTGCGGACGCCGAGGGAATGTCAGAACCGGCCCCCGTGCTTTCGCGGGTGCGCCGGGGCTAGACCTGCTTGAGCGCCTGCCCGAGGTCGCGGATCAGGTCCTCGACGTCTTCCAGCCCCACCGAGAGCCGCACGACGCCGTCGCTCAGCCCGATAGCCGCGCGCCCCTCCGGGCCCATGGCGCGGTGCGTGGTGGTGGCCGGATGGGTGATCAGGGACTTTGAATCACCGAGGTTGTTGGAAATATCGATGATCCGCAACGCGTCCAGCAGCGCGAACGCGGCTTCCTTGGCGGAGCGGCCGGGCGAGGGCGAAAGCTCCAGAGTCAACACCGTGCCGCCGGCTTTCATCTGCCTGGCGGCCAGCTCGTACTGCGGGTGGGACGGCAGCAGCGGGTACTTAACCCAGCTGACCGCGGGCTGGGCCTCCAGCCATTCGGCCAGCCGAAGCGCCGAGGCGGACGAGTGGTTCACCCGCAGGGCCATCGTCTCCAGTCCCTTGCTCAGCACCCAGGCGTTGAAGGCGGACAATGCCGGGCCGGTGTGGCGCATGAGCTGCTTGACCGGGCCCTCGATGAATTCCCGGGTGCCCAGGATCGCGCCGCCGAGCACCCGGCCCTGGCCATCGATGTGCTTGGTGCCGGAGTACACGACCACGTCCGCGCCCAGCTCCCCGCACCGCTGCAGCAGGGGAGTGGCGAAGACGTTGTCCACCACCACGGTCGCACCGGCGGCGTGCGCCAGTTCGCTTACGGCGGCGATGTCCACAATTTCCTGCATGGGGTTCGAGGGAGATTCGAAGAACACGGCCGTCGTCGGCACGGCCAGCGCCGACCGCCACTGCTCTAGGTCCGGGCCGTCCACGAAGACTGTCTCCACGCCCCAGCGCGGCAGGATCTCATTGAGGATGACGAAGCAGGATCCGAAGAGCGAGCGGGCGGCGACCACGCGGTCGCCGGCCCCCAGCAATGCCCCGAGCGCGGTGAACACCGCTGACATGCCCGACGCCGTCGCAAAGCACGCCTCGGTTCCCTCCAACAGCCGGAGGCGTTCCTGGAAGGTGGCCACCGAGGGGTTGCCGTAGCGGGAATAGACAAACCGTTCGTCCTCGCCGGTGAAGGCGCGCTCAGCCGCGGCGGCGGATTCGTAGACGAAGCCCGAGTTCAGGAAGATCGGTTCGGTGGTTTCCTGGAACCCGGTGCGGTCGAGTCCGCCGCGGACGGCCTGGGTGTCCGGGCTCCAGCCCTGGGCATTGGGATTGAAGCTCACTTAGTGCTTTCCAGGTTGGTCGGCAGGCCGTGGTTCTTCCAGCCGTTCACGGTCCGGGCGCCGGTCGGGCCCGGTTCGCCTTCGAAGCCCTCGAGGACGTTGTAGGCGGTGAAGCCGGCCGCCGTGGCGGCGTTCGCGGCGGCGACCGAGCGGGCGCCGGAACGGCACAGGAAGATGAGCTCGGCCGCCGTGGCGCCAGGCGCGTGCTGCCGCAGTTGCCGCTGGAGTTGCTGCTGCAGTTGCTCCAGGAAACGCGGGTTGGGGGCTCCGCCGGCCAGGGTCCACTGGACGAAGAGCGGAGCCTGCCGGTCTTCGGTGCCGGCCCCGGTGACCGGGACGCCGATCTGCGACCATTCCGCCTCGGTGCGGACGTCCACCAGGATGGCGCCCGCCCCGACCTTGGCCCAGGCTTCCTGCGGGCTCAGGTCTCCGGCGTAACTCATGCGTGGCCCTCGCCGGTGAACTCGGCGCCGTCGAGCTCATCCACCGCGTTGGCGACGGCGGCGTCGGCGCTCGCGATCGCGGCCGGCAGCACGACGGCCTGGGCCACGATCACGGTGCTGCCGTTGAAGGTGGCGGAGGGGCTGCCGTGCAGGACGTAGCCCTCGGCCAGGGCGGCCGAAACGCGCTCGCAGAAGCTGCGGTCATCGGGCCCGGTGAACAGCCGGTACGCCAGTCTTTCCTCGGCGGGTCCGGGTGCGGCGGGGGATTGGGCTGGGGCTGTGGCGGGCACAGCGGGTGCGGATGCGTCGGGCACGACGGATCTCCTTACTTTCACGCTTGCAGCTCGAATGGTCGATATGCCGAGTATTCACCTGAGGCACCCCGCCGCGAAAGGGAGGGTTGCCGACCGGCCAGTCAGGGCTTGGCGCCGGGTCTCATTACTCCCCAAAAACGTAGCACTTACGACGCCGGCGGCACCGGCGGCGTCGTCATGTTAAGTCACGCGGACGCTGGCATGGCACCTTTCCGGGGGCGGAGCAGCATCACCCGGGACCGGCCGGATCCTACTCGATCGTGGCGAACAGTTCGTTGAGCTCGGCCGTGAGCTGCCGCCGCAGTTCGGGGGTGCCGATCTCCTTGCCGTCGATGTGGTTCACCGGGGCGAGGAGCCGGATGCTTGAGATGAGCCAGACGGCGTCGGCGTCGTACAGATCGGCAGGTACCAGCGGGCCGTAGCCGAGCTCCCACCCGGCGGCCTTGGCCGCGGTGAACAGGGCGCCCTGCGAGGTGCCCGGGAGGATTCCGCTGTCCAGCTGCGGGGTGATCAGCCGGCGCACGGTGCGGACGCCGCCGGCGCCGTCGTCGCTGGTCTCCAGGTGCGCCAGCAGCACGGTCGACGTCGGGCCCTCCAGGACCCGGCCGTCGGCGGAGGTGAAGATGACGTCGTCCGCGCCCTGGTGGTGGGCGTACCGGAGCGCCGCCATGTTGACCGCGTAGGACAGGGTCTTGGCGCCCAGCAGCAGCCACGGGGCGCGTTCGCCCACCTCGCTGTCGTAGCCGCGGTCCAGCAGGATGACGTCGATGCCGGTCTCGCGCTGCCGGCGGCCGGCTTCCGGCGGCGGGGAGGCCTGCACCCAGCACGTCGGCGTGGCCGCGCCCTCCACGCCGCGGCTGGCGAGCAGCTTCACCACGACCTCGTCCGCTCCGCCGGCCCCGTCGCCGGCGGCTCCGACCGCCGTGGCGGCCCGGCCGCGGTATTCGCTGACCGCGGTCTCGATCGCGCGCCGCCAGGCGTCCTCCGCCGGGATGTCCAACTCCAGCGCGCGCGCCGAGCCGGCCAGCCGGGTCAGGTGGGCCTGCAGCTTGCGCGGGCGTCCCCCCACCACCAGCAGCGACTCGAAAACGCCGTCGCCGCGGGTGGCACCCTGGTCGGTGGCCATCAGCTGCGGCTTGGACGAGTCGGCGACGCGGCCGTTCTCAAACGCGGGATCGAGGAACACCAGCACCGTCGCGCGGGCCGGAACAGAGGCGGGGGTAGTCATGCCTTCAGCTTAGTGCGGCCCGGGTCGGGATAAGCTGTGCGGGTTGCCCGTTCCGGAACTGTTCCGCGGGTCTGGAGCTTGAGGGGTTTGCCTGTGCTGTGGCCATTTTCGCTGGCGGGGTCACTTCCGTCCTGGGTGATCCTGATCCTGACCGTCATCGACCTCGGTATCCGGGTCGTTGCCCTCGGCATCATCCCGGGCAACCGCCGCCCCACCACGGCCATGGCCTGGCTCCTGATCATCTTTTTCGTTCCGGCCGTAGGCGTGGTCCTCTTCCTGCTCTTCGGCAACTTCCGGCTCTCCCGCAAGCGCCGGGCGCAGCAGGACGCGGTGAACACCCGGGTGCGGGCCGGGACGTCGGAACTGGCCATGGTGGAAAGCAAGTACGAGGGCCCGGAATGGGTGTCCTCCGCAGCGGAGCTGAACAAGACGCTCGGTTCCCTGCCCATGGTGGACGGCAACCACGTGGAGCTCCTGCCCGGCTACCCGGATTCGATCAAGGCGATGGCGGCGGCCGTGCGCGAAGCCGAGTCCTTTATCAACGCCGAGTTCTACATCCTCAGCTCGGACCACATCACGGATGACCTGCTGACGGCGATGGAAGAGGCCGCCGAGCGCGGCGTCGAAGTCCGCCTCCTGTTCGACCACTTGGGCACCCTGCGGATCAAGGGGTACAGCAAGCTCATCGCCCGGCTCAAGGCCAGCAAGATCCGCTGGCGGCCCATGCTGCCGCTGCGGCCCGTGCACGGCCAGTGGCGCCGCCCGGACCTGCGCAACCACCGCAAGATCATGGTGATCGACGGCGAGGTCGCCTTCACCGGGTCACAGAACCTGATCGAACCGTCCTACAACAACCCGCGGCACCGCAAGATCGGCCGGGAATGGGTCGAGCTGATGGCCTGCCTGCGCGGGCCGATCGTCACCACCCTCAACGTGGTCTTCGCCACCGACTGGCTCAGTGAGACCGACGAATCCCTGGAGCACCAGCTCGCCCACCGGCCCGAACTGCACGCCGGCAACATCACCGCCCAGGTGGTGCCCAGCGGTCCCGGCTTCATCACCGAAAACAACCTGCGCCTGTTCAACACGCTGATCTACTCGGCGCAGCGCACGATCTCCATTTGCAGCCCGTACTTCGTCCCGGACGACTCGCTGCTCTACGCGGTGACGACGGCGGCGCAGCGCGGCGTCGACGTCGAACTCTTTGTCTCGGAAAAGGGCGACCAGTTCCTGGTCCACCACGCCCAGCAGTCCTACTACGAGGCGCTGCTGGAGGCCGGGGTGCGGATTTACCTCTACAAGGCCCCGTTCGTGCTGCACGCCAAGCACTTCACGATCGACAACGAGGTTGCCGTGCTGGGTTCGAGCAACATGGATATGCGCTCCTTCTCGCTGAACCTCGAGGTCTCGGTGATGCTCCTGGGCGAGGACATCGTGCAGCGGATCAGCGCCGTCGAGGACACGTACCGCGGCATTTCGAGGGAACTGACGCTCGAGGACTGGATGAAGCGGCCCATGGGGGTCAAGTACGTGGACAACGTCGCCCGGCTCACGTCGACCCTGCAGTAGCCAGGCCGGCTCACGCGTGGACTAGCCCGCCGGGAACTCCGCGCCGAGCGCCGAGAGCACGCCGAAGGCCTTGGTCCGGATCTCCTCGTACTCCTCCTGGGGTGAGGAATCCGCGGTGATGGCGCCGCCGACGCCGAGGCTGAGCGTGGTTCCCCGGTCCGCGCCCGCAGCCACCACCAGGGTCCGGATCGCCACCGCGAGGTCGGTGGCCCCGCTGAGCGAGAAGTAGCCGATCGCCCCCGAATAGACGCCCCGCGGTGCGGCCTCAAGCCGGTCCAGGATGGCCATGGTGCTGACCTTGGGGGCACCGGTCATGGAGCCGGCCGGGAAGCAGGCCGCCACGGCCTCGGCCCGCGGCATGCCCGGCCGGAGACGCGCATCGATGGTGCTGACCATCTGGTGGACGGTGGCGTAGCTTTCGATCGCGCACAGCCTGCTGACCGATACGGAACCGGGCACCGCGAAGTGGCTCAGGTCGTTGCGGAGCAGGTCCACGATCATGATGTTCTCGGCCCGGTCCTTGGGTGAAGTTTCCAGCTCGCGGCGCAGCAACTCGTCGCGGGCGGCGTCGGAAGCCCGGCGCCGGGTGCCCTTGATCGGCTCGGCGCGCATCGCGCCGTCGGCGGCGATCCGCAGGAAGCGCTCCGGGGAGGTGCTGGCGACGGTGAGGCCGGCCAGGCGCAGGTAGCTCGCGAACGGTGCCGGGTTGCGACGGCGCAGCGCCAGGTATGCCTGCCACGGATCGAGCTCCCCGGCGGCCGCGGTGGCCGTCAGCGCCGTCGTCAGGCAGACCTCGTAGCTGTTGCCCTCGGTAATTTCGTGCTGCGCCGCGGCGATCTTGGCCTTGTACGCGGCTTCGGTGTCCCGGGCGCTGAACTCCGCGGCCGGGGTGTTCCCGGCGGCGCCGCCGGGCGTGCCGCCGGGAGGCTCCAGGTCCGTGGCCGCCGCCGCGATGGCCGCGCGTGCCGCGGCCAACCAATCGCCGGCGTCCGGGGCGTCGAGGGCGAGCAGCCACACCGTGCGTTCCCGGTGGTCCAGCACCACGGCGCGGCCGGCGAAGATCAGGCTGGCATCCGGGGTGTCGGCTTCGACGTCGCTGCCGCCCGTCTCGCGCTTGAGTTCATAACCGAGGTAGCCGAGCCAGCCGAGGGTAAACTCGCCCGGGTAGCCCTCCGGAGCGCGCAGGGCCCGGCGCCCCCAGACCCCGTCGAGCCAGCGGAAGAACCCTCCCTCGGTCTGCACGGTGGCGTTGCCGACACGCACCCGGGTCCGGCCGGAGCGGTGCCGGACCGACTGGCCGTAGCTGCCGCCGTCGTCCGCCAGGATGCTGAAGCGGCTGCGTTCGGCGGCCTCCCGGGCCCAGGCCCGGCCGTCCGGGGGCAGGGAGGAGTCGAGCCAGACCGCATTCGGCGAACGGCCGTAGAGCGTTTCGAAGAGCCGGGCGGGGTCCGGCGCGGCATCGATCCGCTCGGCGGTCAGCTGGAGTCCGCGGCGGGCCGACAGCTCGGGAAGCAGCACCGGGGCCAGGGCTGGGAGGTACTGGAGGGCCTGCAGCACCTCGCTCGGCGCAGCACCGTCGGCGCGGTTGAGCACCCGCACGTCGGCGCGGGAGGGCACATCGTCGGCGGCCAGCCATTCGTCTTCCTGCCCGGCCCATTGCTCCCAGTAGGGTTCATAGCTCGCGCCGTCGCGGCCAAGGGCCCGGGTGCGGCGCTCCTGCTCGGGGGAATCGGCCCAGACGACGGCGTCGAGGAACGGCATGGCGGCCGCGGCGGCAGCGCCCACACCCTCGACCAGGACGATTTCGGCCGGCTGGGTGAGGCGGGTCGCGCCGTCGTAGTGCTGTTCCCAGTCCCAGCTGACCCAACGGGCCGGTTCGCCGCGGCGCAGCGGGGCAAGCACGGTGGCGGCATAGCGTTCGATGCCGGCGGCCAGGCCGTTCCAGCCCGGGTAGATGTCCTCCAAGTGGAAGAGCGAGACCTTATGGTGCTCCCGGAGCCGGGCCGCGAGTTCGATCGCGAGGGTGGTCTTTCCTGCGCCGGAGCGCCCGTCGATGGCGATGATGACGGGTGCGCGGCTCATGAACTAGAGCGTACCCGGTGCCCCGCGTCGTCCCGGTGCGGCTGGTCTTGTTGCTGCTTCGGCTGCCCTGCCCGGGCCTGCAGCTGGGCGGCGCGGACGTGCTTGAGGATGCCGGGGACGGCGGCGTGGATCAGCTCCCAGGTGTTGTCGAAGTCGGTGTGCCCGCCAAACCAGGGGTCTTCGATGCCTTGATCCAGCGGATCCCTGTCGGCGACCGCGGGGTCGAAGCTGCGCAACATTCGGATCTTCGCCAGCGAGGCCTGATCCGGCGCGGCCTGGCGCAGCCAGCCGTAATGGTCCACATCAAGAGCCAGGATCAGCTCGCGCGAGTGGAACCACTCGCTGCGCCACTCGCGCGCGACATGCAGCTCGGAAGGGATGTTGTGGGCTGCCAGTTTGCGGGCGGCCCGGGGATCGATCGGGCGGCCCGCCTCGTAGGAGGTGATGCCGGCAGAATCGACGTCGACGCCGGTAAGCCCGGCAGCGGCCGCGGCCTCCGCCAGCATCAGTTCGGCCATCGGGGACCGGCAGATGTTTCCGGTGCAGACCGTGATGATCCGGTACTGGCTCGACATTGAGGTCATGACTAAGCATGGCGGATGCCGAGGCCTCTTGGCTAGCCGGAACCCGAGCAATATTACAAGTCCTGTCATACGGCTTTCCGTTCGCGTCAAGTGTGCCGGGCCGCCGCTGTTGGCGGGACCGCCGCCCTTGGCGGTCCCGGCGGGCCCTAATGCTCTGGACCGCCGTCGGTGCCGCTCCCAGACTGTGTCCCATGACGGATCAGGATTCCCCGGTCCAAACGCCTGGGTTCGGAGCCGCGGACGGGGACGCGCCGTACGGGGCTGCGCCGGAGGCCGCCTCGGACGGGAGGGACGGGTCGGACGGGACGGGCGGTACGGCCGGGCCAGCCAGGCCTGCGCCATCTGCAGAGGCGGCCGCCGCGCGGACAGGGACAAAAGCATCCGGCGGCCGGGCCAACCGGTTCTCGCTGGGCCTGTTGCAGCTGCTGGGCATCCTCCTGGTCGCCGCGCTCGCCGGAGCCGGTTCGGCCCTGCTTGTTGCCCGCGCCAGTGGCTGGGGAGCCGAAACCGTGGTCAAGCAGTACGTCACCGGCGGCGGGGTGTCCGACCATCCCGCCGATATCAAGGCACTGCTCGCGGCAGCCCTGCCCGCGGTGGTCGCCGTGAAGGCCACCACCACGCAGTCCAACCCGTTCCTGGATCCCGGCGGCGGCGGCCGGGCGACGGCCGAGGGGACGGGGATAGTAATCGGCAGCTCGGGGGAAATCCTGACCAACGCCCATGTGGTCAGGGGCGTGGTCGGTGGAGCCTCAAGCGTGACCGTAACCTTCCACGACTCGAGCACGCGCGCTGCCCGCATCGTCGCCGCGGACAGCGATCACGACCTGGCGCTGTTGAGGGTCGAGGGCGTGAAGAACCTGCCGGTGCTGGAGCTGGGCGACTCGGGGTCTGCGGCGCCCGGGGACGCCGTCGTTGCCATCGGCTACGCCTTGGGGTTAAACGGGGGACCCAGCGTCACCACCGGCATCATCTCGGCCACCGGGCGGACCACCGCGGCCGAGGCCGGCTTCGGCAGGAAGTCCCGGCTGGTGAATCTGCTGCAGACGGATGCGTCGATCAGCTCGGGCGACTCCGGCGGCCCCTTGCTTGACGCCGGGGGCCGCGTGGTCGGCATCAACACCATGGTGGCCACGTCGACCTCGCGGACCGCCGCGAACGGGATCAGCTTCGCGATCGCGGCGGACACGGTCAGGGCGCTGCTGCCGGGCCTTCGCGCGGGCGGCTGATCCCGCCCGCGGGTACCGGGGCGGCTCGCCCCCTGCGGGCGGGTGGGGCGCGGACTCAGAGTTATTCGTTCCAGAGCGCCTTCCGGAGCAGGCCCTTCAGCTCGACGACCTCGGCGTGGCTGAGACCGGCGAGGGCCTCGGATTCGGCCGCCCGTGCGGCTGACTCGGCCTGCCGGAAGACGGCGGATCCCTCCGCCGTGGCGGAAACAATTTTGGCCCGGCGGTCCTGTCTTCCGGGTGCGCGGAGCACCAGGCCGCGCTTCTCGAGTTCATCTATGAGGGCCACGATCTGGCTGGGATCGAGGCTCAGGAATTCCGCCATTTCGCGCTGCGTGGGCTCCAGTCCGCTGTTGGCCAGGGCCAGTACCGAGTAGGAGCGTTCCTTGAGTCCGAATTCGGCCAGTGCCCGGTTGTTGAGGATCGAGCCGGCGGCGTGCAGCTTGGCCAGCAGGAAACCGGCATCCAGGCTGATCGACGCCGCCACGAGCTTGTCCGCGGCCCGGGTGCCCGGCGCTTCGTCTACTTCGGTCGTCATGGCCACTCCAATAGTCCAGAAAATAAATCATTGACATTCTCAATTATCCATACTTTCATGGATGCAGAACAGCATCCCATGCCGAGCGGCAGGATGCACACGGCAGCTAGCAAAGGAGCAGCGATGAGCCTGGCAGGAAAAGTAGCAATCGTCACCGGAAGCGGCCGCGGCCTGGGCCTGGCCTACGCCCGGGAGCTGGCCCGGCAGGGCGCCGCCGTCGTGATCAACGATGTGGATGAAGGTGTCGCGGCCGATGCGGTCCGGACCATTGAGTCCGACGGCGGACGGGCGGCCGCCGTCGTCGCGCCGGTGGGCAGCTCCGAGGTCGCCAGGCAGCTGGTGCAGGCCGCCGTTACTGAGTTTGGCCGGCTGGACATCCTGGTCACGAACGCGGGAATCCTGCGGGACAAGTCACTGCTGAAGATGACCGATGACGATTTTGACGCCGTCATCAACGTCCACCTGCGCGGCACCTTCACCTGTGCCCGGGAAGCGTTCGGCTACTTCAAGGAGAACGGGATCCCCGGCCGGATCATCACCATCGGCTCTCCCACCGGCCAGCGCGGCAACTTCGGCCAGACCAACTATGCCGCCGCCAAGGCCGGAATCGTGGGCATGGTCCGCACCTGGGCGCTGGAGATGAAGAAGGCGGGCGTCACCGCCAACGCCGTCATCCCGGTGGCCGCCACGGCGATGACCAAGACCGTGCCGTACTTCCAGAAGGCCGTCGAGGCGGACGAACGCGGCGAGGCCATGCCGGCCTTCTTCCGCCACGACCTCGGCTTCGGCACCGCCGACGACGTCGCCGGGCTGGTAGCCTTCCTGGCCTCCGACGCTGCCTCCGGAATCAGCGGCCAGGCAATCGGCGCAGGCGGCGACAGGTTGCAGCTCTGGACGCATCCCGAGGCGGCGGCCACCGAGTACCGCGAGGGCGGCTGGGGCTACGAGGACCTTGTCGAGAACTTCGGCGCGCTCTTCGGCGACAAACTGCAGAGCGTGGGGGAGGAGTTCCTGCCGCTGCCGGAGGACCTGCAGCCGGAACCGGCAGCGGCACCTGCGAAGGTCGGCCAGCCATGACCGTCGCACGCTACGAACTCGGCGTCGACGCCGCAAAGCTCGCTGCGATCGACATGCACGTCCACCTCGAGGTCGACGGCCACGGGCACGGCTCCCTGCCGGACCAACTCACCGAAGCCTCGGCCAAGTACTTCAAAGCCGAGGACCGGACGCCGTCACTGGACCGGATCGCGGAGATTTACCGTGAGTTGAACATGGCAGCCGTCATCTTCACCGTCGACGCCCGCACCCAGCTCAAGCACGAACCCAACAGCATTCCCGAGCTGATCGCCGGGGCGGCCCGGAACAACGATGTGCTGATTCCGTTCGGCAGCGTTGACCCGCGCACCGGCGCCGAGGCCATCCAGGGCGCCAAGCACCAGGCCGTGGATCTCGGCGCACGCGGCTTCAAGTTCCATCCCAGCCTGCAGGGCTTCGACCCCTCGAACGAGCAGTTTTATCCGCTCTGGGAAGCCCTCCAGGAACTGGGCCTGCCGGCGATCTTCCACACCGGCCAGAACGGCATGGGCGCAGGACTGCCCGGCGGATTCGGCATCAAGCTCGCCTACTCCAACCCGCTCCTGCTCGACGCCGTCGCCGCAGACTTCCCGGAGCTTCAGATCATCATGGCGCACCCCTCGGTGCCGTGGCAGGACGAGGCCAACTCGATCGCCACGCACAAGTCCAACGTGTTCATCGACCTGTCCGGCTGGTCCCCGAAGTACTTCCCCGAGTCGCTGGTCCGGATGGCCAACTCGGTGCTTCAGGACAAAGTGCTGTTCGGCACCGACTTCCCGCTGATCACCCCGCAGAAATGGCTGGGCGCCTTCGCGGACCTGCCGCTGAAGGACGAGGTCCGGCCCAAGATCCTCAAGGACAACGCCGTCCGCCTGCTCGGTCTGGAGGCCTGAGGTGAGCGTGGACTCGGAACTCGCCGCGCAGGAGCGGCTCTACGGCGTCTGCGATTTCTACGACGCGGAATCCCTGCTCACCCCCGCCGAACGGCGGGTCCTGGGCCGGCTGCGCGCCTTCCTGGACGAACAGGCCCGGCCGCTGCTCGCCGAGTACTGGGAGCGCGGCGAGTTCCCGGACCAGCTGGCCCGGCCGCTGATCGACCTGGACCTGATGGAGCCCGCGGAACTGACAGGCGCCCCGGGTGCGGGGCAAACACCCGCCCGCGGCATCTACCACGGCTTCCGGATCTTCGAACTCGCCAGAACCGATGCGTCCCTGGCCACGTTCTACACGGCCCAGGCCGGGCTGTTCCGGACCACCATCCGGGTCGGCGCCTCCGCGGAACAGCAGGCCGAGTGGATGCCCAAGGTCCTCGATTTCTCCCTCAAAGGCGTCTTTTCGCTGACCGAACCGGAGTCCGGCTCGGACATCGCCGGCGGGCTCTCCACAAGCGCCCGGCGGGAGGGCGACACCTGGGTCATCAACGGCGCCAAGCGCTGGATCGGGGGAGCAGCCACCGCCGACGTCCTGGCGGTGTTCGCCCGCGACGAGGCGGACGCACAGGTCAAAGCGTTCCTCGTGGACCGTGAGGCCGCCGGGGTGACCCTGGAGAAAATCCACGGCAAGACATCCCTGCGGATGATGCAGAATGCGCACATCACGCTCGAAGAGGTCCGCGTCCCCGAGTCCATGCGCCTGCACAACGTCAACTCGTTCCGGGATGTGGCCGCCATGCTCCGGGCCATGCGCTCGGACGTCGCCTGGATCGCAACCGGCGTGGCCGCCGGCGCGTTCGAGGCAGCTACCCGCTACGTCACGCAGCGGGAGCAGTTCGGCCGGTCCCTGGGGTCTTTCCAGCTCGTCCAGGAGAAGCTCGCCCGGATGCTCGGCAACGTCACCTCGGCCCTGTCCCTCGTGGTCAGGCTGACCGAACAACAAGCCAAAGGCATCTACCGGGACCAGGACTCGGCCCTGGCAAAGATGCAGACTTCCCTGCTGATGCGCGAAACGGTGGCGCTCGCCCGTGAAGTGGTGGGCGGCAACGGCATCACGCTCGAGGCCGACGTCGCCCGGTTCCATGCCGACGCCGAGGCCGTCTATTCCTATGAAGGCACCCACGAAATCAATGCCCTGATCATCGGACGCGCACTCACCGGGCACAGCGCCTTCACCCACTAAGCGTCCACCCTCTTGCCACCAGGCGGTGCCCTCCAGCCGGGTCCGCCGTCGCCCCACCCACCTACACCAGGAGCCAAAGATGCCCAACCTCGTCGTCGACTTCGACAAACTGCTCACCCTCGCCGGCACCGACCTCGGCATCACCGAATACCGCGAAATCACCCAGGAACAGATCAACAAATTCGCCGACGCCACCGGCGATGACCAGTGGATCCACGTGGATCCGGAGCGCGCCAAGGAGGGGCCCTTCGGCGCCCCGATCGCGCACGGCTTCCTGACGCTCTCGCTCATCATCCCGTTTTGGGGCGAATTGTTCGACGTCGAAGGCGTCACCACCAAGGTGAACTACGGCCTCGACAAGGTCCGCTTCACCTCCCCGGTCAAAGTGGGGTCGCGGATCCGGATGCGCGCCACGATCGCCGAAGTGACCGAGGTCAAGGGCGGCGCCCAGATCAAGGTCTCCAACACCATCGAGATCGAAGGCCAGGAACGACCCGCCGTCGTCGCCGAATTCCTCGCCCGCTTCTACAAGTAAACCGTTCACCCCCAGTATCCCCACCGCCCCAAGGAACAACGATGTCCCAGATTTCCCAGTTGCAGTCCATGGACGCTGGCACGCGTCGCAGGGAGGCGCGGACCGTCATCGCCTCCAGCTACCTCGGCAGCACCATCGAGTATTACGACTTCCTGCTCTATGCCACGGCTGCCGCCGTGGTCTTCCCCAAGGTCTTCTTTTCCGGCATGGACGATTGGGTGGGCGTCGTAGCCGCCTATGGCACCTTTGCCGCGGGCTACGTCGCGCGTCCCCTGGGCGGCATCATCTTTGGCCACTTCGGCGACAAGCTGGGCCGCAAGGGCATGCTCATCGTCTCGATGCTGGTGATGGGGATTGCCTCCACCCTGATCGGGCTCGTACCGGACGCCTCGGTGGCCGGCCCCTGGGGTGCGGTTCTGCTGGTGATCCTGCGGGTGTTCCAGGGCATCGCCGTCGGCGGCGAATGGGGCGGGGCCGCCCTGATGGCGCTGGAACACTCGGAGTCCGGAAAGCGCGGCTTCGCCGCGTCCTTCGTCAACGCGGGCGCCCCCACCGGCGCCGTGCTTGGCACCCTCGTGATGGGCGCCTTCTCCGCCCTGCCAAACGCACAGTTCCTCGCCTGGGGCTGGCGCGTGCCGTTCCTGCTGTCCTTCGTCCTGCTGGGGGTGGGCATGTTTGTCCGGCTCAAGGTCTCCGAAAGCCCGATCTTCAAGGCTGCCCTCGAGCAGGAAATAGCCGAACAGGCCGAAGAGGGCGCCGGGCGCCGCGAAATCCCGCTGCTCCAGGTCCTGCGGCGGCCCAAGACCCTCATCTTCACCATGCTGGCCGGTGCGGCGGGATTTGCGCTGCAGGTGGTGCTGGCGACCTTCTCCGTGACCTACGCGGTGTCCAAGGGCGCCGACCGGCAGGGCGTGCTCTACGCCTTCGCGGCGGCGTCGTTCGTTTCCATCATCTTCGTGGTCATGGGCGGCCGGCTCTCCGACAAGCTGGGCCGCCGGCCCGTGATGATCGGCGGGCTGCTCCTCTTCATCGCGTACCTCGTCCCGATGTTCCAACTGCTGTCCTCAAACAACATCGGCCTGATCTTCGTGGCGTTCGCGGTGGGCCTGATGATCCACTCGACGCTGTTCGGCCCGCTCGCGGCCTTTGTCTCCGAACAGTTCGGCACCACCTCCCGTTACACGGGCGCGTCGCTGGGCTACCAGCTCGCCACCCTCCTGGGGGCAGGGTTCACGCCTGGGATTGTGGCGCAGATCTTCAAGGATTCCGGCCAGAACACCTCGTCCGTCGTCTGGTACCTCGCCATCATGTCTGTCGTATCGATCGTCTTCATCCTGCTGACGCGGGAGCCGAAGAACAACGTTCTGGAAGCCGTCCGGTCCTAACCGGCCCCGCAGGCATTACCGTCTAACTAGAAAGGATTTGCCGTGGAGAATCTTGGCATCGGCTCGTGGCTGCAACGACGCAGACCAAAGTCGGGCACTAAGACTGCCGTCATCGCCGGAACACGGGAGCTCAGCTACGAGGAGCTTGCCCGGCGGGCCGCCCGCCTCGCCAACGCCTTCCGCGATCGCGGGGTGGTCAAAGGTGACAGGGTGGCCTACCTCGGGGAGAACGATCCGTCCTTCCTGGAAACACTGTTTGCCGCCGGGCTGCTCGGTGCGGTCTTCGTGCCGCTCAACACCCGGCTGGCTCCGCCCGAGATCCAGTTCCAGCTCCGGGACAGCGGCGCCGCGCTTCTGGTCCACGCGGCGGCGCTCGCCGGGCTCGCGGAGCGCGGCTCGGCGGCGACCGAGGTGCGTGCCCGCATCGTCGTCGTCGACTCGCCGTTGCCCGACGGGGCAGCGCCCGACGGCGGTACCGAGGGCACAGGGTCCGATTCCAGCAGCGTCGAGGCTTTTGAAGACGTGGTGGCGTCCGGTTCCGAGCTGGCGCCGGATGAGCCCGTGGGCCTCGACGACGGGGCCATGATTCTCTACACCTCGGGAACAACCGGCAACCCCAAGGGGGCGCTGCTGACGCACGGCAATATCACCTGGAACTGCCTCAACGTGCTGGTGGATTTCGATTTCTCCTCCACCGACGTGGCCCTGATGATCTCTCCGATGTTCCACGTGGCCTCGCTGGATATGGGCGTGCTGCCGACGCTCCTGAAGGGCGGCACCGTGGTGCTGGAAGCCAAGTTCGATCCGCGCCGGACGCTGGAACTGATCCAGCAGCACCGCGCCACGACCATCAGCGGGGTTCCCACCACCTACCAGATGCTGTGTGAGCACCCGGACTGGGACGCCACGGACCTCGGCTCGCTGAACAAGCTGACCTGCGGCGGCTCCGCGGTGCCGATGCGCGTCCTGGAGGCCTACGAGCGGCGGGGCCTGCGGTTCTCCAACGGCTATGGCATGACCGAAACGGCCCCGGGTGCCACCACCCTGCCTGCCGCGCGGTCCCGGGACAAGGCCGGGTCATCGGGGCTTCCGCATTTCTTCACGGATGTCCGGGTGGCCGACCCCATTGATCCGGAGGCCGGCCCGGCCGCGCCCGGAACGGTCGGGGAGATCCAGATCAAGGGCCCGAACGTCATTCGGGAGTACTGGAACCGTCCTGAGGCCTCGGCCGATTCCTACACCCCGGATGGCTGGTTCAAGTCCGGTGACATGGGCTACAAGGACCCGGACGGCTTCGTGTTCATCTCCGACCGGCTCAAGGACATGATCATTTCCGGCGGGGAGAACATCTACCCGGCCGAGGTGGAGCAGGCGATCGCCGAGCTCGACGCCGTCGGAAGCGTCGCGGTGATCGGCGTGCCGGACGAGAGGTGGGGTGAGGTGCCGCGGGCCGTGGTGTTGCTTCGCGACGGCGCCCGGCTTACCGAAGAGCAGTTGCGCAGCCACCTGGAGGGCCGGCTGGCCCGGTACAAGATCCCCAAGTCCGTGGTTTTCGTGGCCGAAATGCCCCGGACCGCCAGCGGCAAGATCCGGAAGGCAGATCTGCGGAAACTGACTACGGCGAACGGACAGTAGCGGCCCGGGTCCGCGGCGGCTAGTGGATCAGCGCCAGCAGCACGCCGACGGCCATGAACAGCACGCCGAAGGTCCGGTTGAGGATCCGCTGCCCGCGGGCGTCGTGGGTGAAGCGCTGGAAGCTCGTGGCGGCTGCCGCGAAGAAGAACCACATGACCAGGATGTCGATCACGATCACGGTGGCGGACAGCACGAGGTACTGCGGCAGGAGTGGCTGGTCCGGGCGGATGAACTGCGGCATGAAGGCGAGGAAGAAGACGATCGCCTTGGGGTTGAGCAGGTTGACCCACAGGCCGCGGCGGAACATTGAGAGCGCCGGCTCGTTGCGGAGCGCGGCGGCCTTATCCTGGTCCAGATCGGGTTTGTGCCGGAACTGCTGGATGCCCAGGTAGACGAGGTAGGCGGCTCCGGCGTAGCGGATGATGTTGAAGGCCAGCGGCGAGCTCGCCACCAGCACCCCGACGCCAAGGGCCACGATCAGGATGTGCACCACCAAGGCGGCCTGCTGGCCAAGGATGCCCCAGATGGAACGCCGGAAGCCGGAGTTCAGGGAGTTGCTCATGGTGTTGATGGCGCCCGCACCCGGCGTGAAGCTGATCAGGACGCCGGCGCCGGCCAGGGCCAGCCAGAGGGAAAGTTGCACCTACCAAGTCTACGGTTCCGGCCCCGGCTGCCCTGCCTGATGACGCGGCTCTGCCCGTCGTCAGCCCTCGCGGAGGCCGTAGCTGAGAATCATGTTGCCCTTGCTGGTCTGCTGGGACGACTGCAGTTCAAGCCGCGTCAGGGGATCGCCGTCGTTGAAGAGCCGCCGGCCGCTGCCCGCGATCACCGGATGGACGATCAGCATCAGGCTGTCCAGCAGGCCGGCGAACAGCAATTGGTGGACCAGCGAGATGCTGCTGAAGATGCCGATGTCGCCGCCCTCGCCCTGTTTCAGGTCCGCGACGAAGTCCTCCAAGGGGCCTCCGATCAGCCGGGAGTTTTGCCATTCCAGGTCACCGGTCAGGGTCCGGGACGCCACAAATTTGGGCAGCGGGTTGATGAACCCTGCGAAATCCGCGTCCGCTTCGGCGTTGGGCCAGTACTGCGCCCATTGCTGGTACCCGACCCGGCCCAGAATCCCGGTGTCGATCCGGCCCATCATCTCGCCCATCCCGGCCCCCAGTTCCTCGTCGAAGCTGTCGAACTGCCACAAGAACGGGTCTTCAACCACTCCGTCCACGGAACTGAACAGGCCGGCCGTCACTTTGCGCATGGTTTCTCCTCGCTGCTGGGTCTTTGAGTGCACCCTAGCGGGAGTTTGGAAAGCAGGGAATGGCTGGCGGGAACCTGCTTTGTGGCTCAGGCCCGGGCGATCACTTCGCCGTTGGGGATCAGGAACCAGCCGTCGTCCGTGGAGCCCCAACGGTGCCAGCCCGCGGAAATCCGGGCCAGGTCCGCTTCGGTGGCGAAACCGTACTCGAGCGCTTGGTCTGCGAAGGCCGAGTGCAGCACGCGCTCGCCCCAGACCCGGGCCTGCCAGCGCCGCTGCTGGCCGGTTGCGTAGAGCCAGTTGCTGCTCGACGGCGCGACGTCGGTGAACCCGGCGGCCTGCGCCCAGGACACGAGCCGCCGTCCGGCGTCGGGCTCGGCGCCGTTCCGTCGGGCGATCCGCTGGTAGAGCTCCATCCACTCGTCCAACTCCGGCACGGCCGGGTACCAGCTCATGCCGTGGAAGTCGGCGTCGCGGACCGCCACGATCCCGCCGGCCTTGGCCACCCGGCGCATTTCCCGCAGGGCGGCCACCGGATCGGTGAGGTGCTGCAGCACCTGGTGCGCGTGCACGACGTCGAACGTCTCGTTCGGGAAGTCCAGCTCGTAGAGGTTGCCGGCGACAAAGCGGACGTTGGCCACGCCGCGCTCCGCGGCCAGGGCGCCCGCGTGGGCGATGATCTCGGGGGAGCGGTCCACTCCGGTGACCTCGCCGGGGGCGACGAGCGCGGCGAAATCGCAGGTGATGCTGCCGGGCCCGCAACCGACGTCGAGCACCGAAACTCCGGGGGTCAAATGCGGGAGGACGAACGCTGCGGAGTTCTCCGCCGTTCGCGAGGCGTGTGCGCGGACCACCGACTCGTGGTGGCCGTGGGTGTAGACATCGTCAGGCTGCTCGGCACTCATAAGGAAACGCTACGCCTCCCGCGGCCGGGGCGGGCCCAACTGACCGGCGCCAGTTGCCGGCGACTACTGCGAGTCAGTCGGGGCCGCGGCGGCTTCCTCGCCGGCGCGGACCGTGGCATCGATCATCGCGTGCAGGAACCGGGTGGCGATTTCCAGCTCGGCCGGGGTGAACTCCTCCAGGGCGGCCCCCATGTGCCGGGCGAGCGGCAGGAACATGGCGCCGCCGTCGCGGTACGCCTTGGGGGTCATCCTGAGCTGGACCTGCCGGCGGTCCGCGCCCTGCCGTTCCCGGACCACGTGCCCGGACTTGTCCAGCCGGTCGATCAGCGCGGTGGTGGCGGGCGAGCTGAGATGGAGCTCCCTACGCAGCACGCCCGGCGTGACCACCTGGTTCTTCGCGGTGTGCTGCATGATCACGGACAACGCGTTGAGGTCGGTGCGGTGCATGTCGTTGCGGGCGCCCGCCGAGTCCGCGTAGCGGTTGGCTTCGAGGCTGAACTCCTGAAGCAGACTGACCAGCGGGGGCGGGCCGGCGGCGTCGGGGATTGCCGGCATCTCTGTTGACATTTCACCCTTCCTGCTCGGCGCCTCGGGAGGCCTGCGCGGTTCTCGCCTTCCGGAGTTTACTCCAGCCCGTAAGCCTTCACGGTCAAAATCTTTCTAGCCTGTCACTTATATCGATCATGGAGATAATCTATGATTTACTAAAGTCTACTCCGCACCGCCACCCCGAGAAGGACACCATGAAACGCAACCGGCAAAACTCCACCCGTGTCCCGTTCTGGCTGCGCTGGCTGGTGCCCGTGGTACTCGTCGTCGCCTGGCTCGCTATCGCCGGGATCGGCGGCCCCACGTTCGGGCGGCTAAGCGAGGTCTCCTCCAACGACCAGGCGTCGTTCCTTCCCGCGGGCGCCGAGGCCACCGAGGCGCAGGACTGGCAGGCTAAATTCCGGGACTCCAAGGAGATCCCGGCCGTTATTGTGATCGAAAGCGATACCGAGTTCACCCGGGCCCAGCTCGGCGAGGCCGCTGCGCTGAAGGGCAAACTCGAAGCCCTGCAGCTTGGCAGCACCGTGATCGGACCCATCCCGTCGGAGGACGCGAAGGCGGTGCAGTTCGTGGTGCCCATCGCGTCCTCCGATGAGGTGAAGACCGTCATCAAGGAACTTCGGGACGAGGTGAAGTCCTCCGCTCCGGAGGGAATGCAGACCTTTGTGACCGGCCCGGCCGGGCTGACGGCGGACCTGGTCAGTGCTTTCGCCGGCATCGACGGCATCCTGCTGCTCGTGGCACTGGCGGCGGTCTTCCTGATCCTGCTGGTCGTCTACCGCTCGCTCTTGCTGCCGATCGCCGTGCTGTTCACCTCCGTGTTCGCGCTCTGCGCCGCCATCCTGCTGGTCTTCGGCATGGCGAAGCTGGGCTGGATCCAGCTCAACGGGCAGAGCCAGGGCATCCTCTCCATTCTGGTGATCGGCGCCGCCACAGACTACGCGCTGCTCTACGTGGCACGCTTCCGGGAAGCCCTGACGCACACCGCCAACCGCACGGCCGCGGCGCTCACGGCGTGGAAGGCCGCCTGGGAGCCGATCCTGGCCTCGGGCGCCACGGTCATCATCGCGCTCCTCTGCCTGCTCTTCTCCGACCTCAACTCGAACAAGGCCCTCGGCCCGGTGGCGGCCGCGGGCATCCTGTGCTCGCTCTTCGCGGCACTGACCCTGCTGCCGGCGATGATGGCGCTGCTGGGCCGCGTCGCCTTCTGGCCGTTCCGCCCCAAGCTGCTCCCGGAGACAGAGCGCGAACCCGAACTCGTCACCGGACTGGAGGGCCAGAAGGGCATCTGGCGCGCCACCGGGTCCCTGGTGTCCCGCCGGCCCCGCACCGTCTGGATCGCCTCCGTACTGCTGCTCCTGGTGGCATCCGCCGGCGTCCTCCAGCTCAAGGCCAACGGGGTACCGCAGACCGACGTCATCCTCGCAGCCTCCAACGCGGTGGACGGCCAGGACGCCCTGGCCCGGCACTTCGACGCCGGCTCCGGCAGCCCCGCCGTGATCGTCGCCGACCAGGCCAAGGCGCAGGAGGTGCTGGACAGGACCAAGACGAGCGACGGCGTCGGGGATGCCTACCTGCTGGCCGAAGGCAACGTGCCGATCATCCCCGGCGCGCAGGGCGCCCCCGGCGCCCCCGCAGCCCCCACCGCCCCGGCGGTCAGGGATGGCAAGGTGCTGATCAACGCCACGCTGAACTACGCCGCGGACTCAAATGAGGCCGAAAATGTCGTGCTAAACCTGCGGCAGGAACTGAAGAAGATCGACGGCGGCGCCCTCGTCGGCGGAGTGACCGCCACGGCGCTGGACACGAACACCACGGCCCAGCGCGACCTCGTCACCATCATCCCGGTGGTCCTCGCGGTCATCCTGGTGATCCTGATGCTGCTGCTGCGTTCCGTGCTGGCGCCGGTCCTGCTGGTCGCCTCGGTGGTGCTCTCCTACGGGGCCGCGATGGGCGTCTCCGCCGTGGTCTTCAACCACATCCTCGGATTCCCGGGGGCCGATGCCACGGTCCCGCTCTTCGGCTTTGTCTTCCTCGTGGCGCTGGGCGTGGACTACAACATCTTCCTGATGAGCCGGGCCCGCGAGGAGTCCCTCAAACACGGCACCCGTCCGGGCATCCTGCGGGGCCTCGGCGTCACCGGCGGCGTGATCACTTCGGCCGGCGTGGTCCTGGCGGCCACCTTCGCGGCGCTGAGCGTCATTCCGATCATGTTCCTGGTGCAGCTGGCCTTCATCGTCGCGTTCGGCGTGCTGCTGGACACCGTCCTGGTCCGGTCCCTGCTGGTCCCTGCCCTGGCCTACGACGTTGGCCCGCGGATCTGGTGGCCGAGCAAGCTGGGACGGCCCTCATCCGATGCCGCGGCACGCGAGCTGCCGGCCGCCCCGGAGCCGGAATCCGCCGAGGCGGGACTCCGCTAGCCGGAACCCGGCGAACCCCCTGCCGCAGCCGCCGTCACCGTCCCTGGCCCCCACCAGGTGCGGTGGCGGCGGCTGCTTCGTTAAGCGGCGCCGGGGGGCAGCCGGGGTGCCGCACGCTCGGGCGGACCCCTGTTGCCTCCCCGCGGCGCTCGATAGACTGCGACTGCGCCCGCGCGGGCGCCCACGCTTGCAGGAGGGATCCAAACATGTCTGAAAACAGTGAGTTTGATCGAACGGCAGCAGAGAAGCAGCACGGCACCGCCCCGGTTCCGGCTGCCGCCGAAGAACCGGCGACCGAGGGCGACGCCGGCCAGTACGTCGAGGGCGACTATGGCCGGGCGGGCGTTGCGGGGGAGAATCCGGCAGCGGCCCCCGAGGGTGAATATGCAGAAGGGGATTACGGCCGGGCCGGAGTAGCCAGCGGCTCCACCGTCGGCGCCGAAGAGGGGGACTACCCCGAAGGCAACTACGGGGCGGCGGGCGCAACCGGTCCGGACGCCGCCGGCGTCGAGGAGGGCGAATATCCGGAGGGCGACTATGGGGCCGCCGGGGCCGCGGGCGCCCAGCGCACAGGCCGCCGCACCCAGGATGCCGCCCACGACGAACCGGCAGGGCGGGATGGCACCGTCCGGGACGATGCGGGCCGCGAAGAGCTCTAGTTCCGCTGCCGCACCTGGCGCGGGCCCGTTCTCGCACAGCGAAATCACGGCTGCGGAGCGTTTGCGCTGCCCTAAATCCGCTCAAATCCGCGGCTTTGCGGCGCTTCCCGGCCCGGAAGCACCACTCGTAACTCCAAGTTGAGTCGAATGGACTCAACTTCGGATTGACATCCATCCCGGGCTGGGTAAAGTTGAGTGCAGAGCGCTCAATAAGTGGGCGCGCCTCGTTTTCGACGGGCTCGATCGCCGGGTATGGCCCGGCCGCCGGGCACCCGCCCGATTGCCGGGGGCCAGCAAGTTTCCAAGGAAAGAAGGAAGCAACACATGTCACGTGCAGTAGGTATTGACCTCGGAACCACTAACTCCGTCGTCTCCGTTCTCGAAGGTGGCGAGCCCACCGTCATTGCCAACGCCGAGGGTGGCCGCACCACGCCGTCGGTTGTTGCATTCTCCAAGTCCGGCGAAGTCCTGGTCGGCGAGATCGCCAAGCGCCAGGCCGTCAACAACATCGACCGCACCATCGCCTCGGTCAAGCGCCACATGGGCACCGACTGGAACGTCGCGATCGATGACAAGAAGTACACCGCCCAGGAAATTTCCGCGCGCATCCTGATGAAGCTCAAGAACGACGCCGAGTCCTACCTCGGTGAAAAGGTCACGGACGCCGTGATCACCGTTCCTGCATACTTCAACGACGCCGAGCGCCAGGCCACCAAGGAAGCCGGCGAGATCGCTGGCCTCAAGGTCCTGCGCATCGTCAACGAGCCCACCGCGGCTGCCTTGGCCTACGGCCTGGACAAGGGCAAGGAAGACGAGCTCATCCTCGTCTTCGACCTCGGCGGCGGAACCTTCGACGTGTCCCTCCTCGAAGTCGGCAAGGACGAAGACGACTTCTCCACCATCCAGGTGCGCGCCACCGCCGGTGACAACCGCCTCGGCGGCGACGACTGGGACCAGCGCGTCGTGGATTACCTGCTGAACCAGCTCAAGGTCAAGGGCATCGACCTCTCCAAGGACAAGATCGCCCTGCAGCGCCTGCGTGAAGCTGCCGAGCAGGCCAAGAAGGAACTCTCCTCCTCCTCGAGCACCAACGTCTCGCTCCAGTACCTCTCCGTCACCCCCGACGGCCCGGTCCACCTGGACGAGCAGCTGACCCGCGCGAAGTTCCAGGACCTCACCAAGGACCTGCTGGAGCGCACGAAGAAGCCCTTCCACGACGTCATCAAGGAAGCCGGCATCAAGCTCTCCGACATCGACCACATCGTGCTGGTCGGCGGCTCCACCCGTATGCCCGCCGTCTCCGAGCTGGTCAAGGAACTCGCCGGCGGCAAGGAGCCGAACAAGGGCGTCAACCCGGACGAGGTCGTCGCCGTCGGCGCCGCACTGCAGGCCGGTGTGCTGAAGGGTGAGCGCAAGGACGTGCTGCTGATCGACGTCACCCCGCTGTCCCTGGGCATCGAGACCAAGGGCGGTGTCATGACGCACCTGATCGAGCGCAACACGGCCATCCCCACCAAGCGCAGCGAAACCTTCACCACGGCGGACGACAACCAGCCGTCCGTGGCGATCCAGGTCTTCCAGGGCGAGCGTGAGTTCACCCGCGACAACAAGCCGCTGGGCACCTTCGAACTGACCGGCATCGCACCCGCCCCGCGCGGCGTGCCGCAGGTCGAGGTCACCTTCGACATCGATGCGAACGGCATTGTGCACGTCTCCGCGAAGGACAAGGGCACCGGCAAGGAACAGTCGATGACCATCACGGGCGGCTCCAGCCTCTCCAAGGAAGACATCGACCGCATGGTCCGCGACGCCGAGGAGCACGCAGCAGAGGACAAGGCCCGCCGCGAGGCGACCGACACCCGCAACACTGCCGAGCAGCTCGCGTACTCCGTGGACAAGCTGATCGCCGACAACGCCGACAAGCTGCCGGAAGAGGTCAAGACCGAGGTCCAGGCCGACGTCGACGCCCTCAAGGCAGCGCTCGAAGGCACCGACGACGCCGCCGTCAAGACCGCGTTTGAGAAGCTGCAGGCTTCCCAGACCAAGCTCGGCGAGGCCATCTACGCCCAGCCCGGTTCCCCCGACGGTGCCGCTGGCGCCCAGGGTGCTCCGGCCGGCGAGCAGGCGGCTTCCGACGAGGACATCGTTGATGCCGAGATCGTAGACGAAGACGAGAAGAAGTAATCATGCCGCACCACGGTAACGAAGAAGAGCACGGCGACGAGAGCCGTGATGACAGCCAGAAGCCGGTGATCCACGACAACCGCAAGGTTGATCCGAAGACCGGCCAGGCACGCCATCCCGACCAGGAGCGCGCCGCCGCAGGGGAGCCCGATTCCGGGGACGCACTGTCCCAGGCCGAGGACATCCTCAATAGCGTCGAGGTTCCGGCAGCGGAGTCCGTGGCGCAGGGCGCAGGTGCCGGGGAGGCGGAGGAACTGAAGAACGACCTTCGCCGCCTGCAGGCCGAGTACGTCAACTACCGCAAGCGCGTTGAACGTGACCGCGCCGTGGCAGGGGAGATGGCCGTCATCGGCGTCCTCAACGCCCTGCTTCCGGTGCTGGACGACGTCGACGCCGCCCGGCAGCACGGCGACCTGGCGGACGGACCGTTCGCCGCGATCGCCGCGAAGCTGGAGAACGCGCTGAAGACGTACGGCCTGGTGCGCATCGATGAGACCGGCGTGGAGTTCGATCCCACGATCCACGAGGCCCTCATCCAGCAGCCCGGCCCGGATGTCGAGACCGACACCGTCAGCCAGGTCCTGCGCTCGGGCTACAAGTCCGGCGACCGGGTGCTCCGCGCGGCCCAGGTCATCGTGGCCGTCCCTGCCTAGCAGCACGTCATCGAGATGACAGTTCGCGCCGGTGTTTCCCGCAAACATTGGCGCGAACTGTCATCTCGGCACACACTTTTGAAAGGAAACGCCATTGGCTAGCCAAGACTGGGTGGACAAGGACTTCTACAAGATCCTTGGTGTCGCCAAGGACGCTTCCGACGCCGACATCAAGAAGGCCTACCGGAAGCTCGCGCGGCAGCATCACCCGGACACCAACGCCGGGGACACTGCATCGGAGAAGAAGTTCAAAGACATCTCCGAGGCCTACTCGGTGCTTTCCGACGCCGACGAGCGCCAGCAGTACGACGCCATCCGGGCCATGGGCGGCGGCGCCCGCTTCGCCCCCGGCGGCGCCGGCGGGGCGGCCGGCGGTGCCGGCTTCGAGGACCTTTTCGGCGGGCTGTTCACCGGCGGCGGCGGACGCCACTCCGGCGGCTACAGCACCGCCGGCGGCATCCCGCCCGAGTTCGCCGACCTGTTTGGCGGCGGCGGCTTCGGCGGCGGTGGCCAGTCGTTCCAGCGCGCACCCCAGAAGGGTGCCGACCGGACCGCGTCCACCAGCATCTCCTTCGCCGGGTCCATCCGCGGCACCACCATCGGGCTGCGCGAACCGGACGGCGAAGTCATCGACGTGCGCATCCCGGCCGGCATCAAGGACGGCCAAAAGGTCCGCGTCCGCGGCAAGGGCCAATACGGTCCGGCCGGCAACGGCGACCTCATGGTCACCGTCACGGTGAAACCGCACGACTTCTACACCCGCGACGGCGACAACCTGCGCATCCATGTCCCGGTCACCTTCGCCGAGGCCGCCCTGGGCGCCGACATCGAGGTTCCGACCATCGACGGGGACAAGGTCAGGGTCCGCGTTCCCGCCGGCACCCCGTCAGGGCGCACGCTCCGCGTCAAGGGACGCGGCGTCAAGCACACCAAGGCCACCGGTGACCTGCTGGTGACCATCGACGTCGCCGTGCCGAAGAAGCTGAGCAAGGACGCCGAGGAAGCCGTGAAGGCTTTCGCCGCGGCCACCTCCGGCGAGGACGTCCGCGCCGGCCTGGCAGCCAAGGCCCGGCTGTAGGAGTCCTGCCATGGACATCGAGTTCGACCAGCCGATCTTCGTCATCTCCGTCGCCGCGGAACTGGCGGACATGCACCCGCAGACGCTGCGCCAGTACGACCGGCTCGGCATCGTCTCGCCCAGCCGCGCCCCCGGCAAGTCCCGGCGGTACTCGCAGCGCGACGTGAACATGCTCCGCGAGGTGCAGCGGCTCTCCCAGGAGGGCGTCTCACTCGAGGGCATCAAGCGGATCCTGCAACTGGAAAACCAGGTTGCGGCGCTGCAGCGCCGGGTCACCGAGCTGACCGAGGAACTGGGCCGGCGCCGGCAGCCGCTGGACTCCCGCATTTTCGCCGCGGGGGCAGCCGGCGACGTCGTCACATTGGCCCGCGGACAGCGGCCCCGCGCCCGTTCGCAGGCCCTGGTGGTATGGCGGCCGCATGAGACGCCCTGACCGCCTCCAAGTAGTCGGCCCGGGCGAACTGAGTACTCGGTCGCAAATTCGGGTGGCCTAATCCGCATAGTCGGGTACCGCCAGGCAGTGACTTCCCGCCTGCGCGGCCGGTTGAATGGTCTTGGCAGCCGGGTGGCCGCCGAGTGGACAGCCGATATGACTCGGCTCCAGTGCAAAATGTCGGGGGGCACAGCACATGCTTCAGTCAACTATTCCGGACGCAGCAGCGCCGGCGTCCGCAACGATCGCGGGCCGGCCATGAACAGCGGACTGTACGCCGTCGCACTCTTCGGACATTCCCTGCCGGGCCTGCTCCTGCTCACCCTTGGCCAATCCGTTGTGGTGGTCTGCGTCTGTTTCGATATGGTCCGGGCAGTCTCGGTGCCGCGCTCCAGGCGGCGCTACGTAGCCAACACCGTGTTCCGGACGCTGGCGCTTCCGTCCATCCTCTGCATGTCCCTCGTTGTGCTGGTCCATGCCGCGTCCGGCGCCTGGGAACAGGTGGCCGCCGGGGTCTTCGTCCTGGTTGCGGTGATCTTCCGCTGGCACCACGACACGGACGAGGACAGCTGGTGGACGGGCAAGGGCAAGGCCCTGGGACGCTGGCTCCGCAAGAGCCTGCCGGCGCCGCGGGCTGTGGCATCCGCCGCCGTGTGATCCCCGGGGCGCCGGCTCAAAAAATCGCGTTGACGGTGTTCCAGCCGCCTCCGACCCGCACCCGCACCAGCCACGTGCCGCCACTGCTTCGCGGGTAAAGCCAGAGGCTTCCGGCGCTATCGCGGGCCAGGATGTCCGGTGTGCGGTCACCGTTGAGATCCCCGGGACTCATCAGGGCGGTCATGCCGTTCCAGCCGCCGCCGAGCAGCACCCGGGGGAGCCAGCCGCCCGTGCCGCTGCCGCGGTACAGCCACAGCCGGCCGGTGGCAGTCTCCCGCGCCACGACATCCGCGGCGCCGTCGCCGTCGAAATCGCCCGGGGCCACCAGCGCATTAAAGATGTTCCAGCCGCCCCCGACCCGCACCCGCGGGAGCCAGCCGCCGGCGCCGTTGCCCGGGTAGAGCCAGAGGAAGCCGGTCGCTGCCTCGCGGGCCAGCACGTCGACGCGCTGGTCGCCGTTGAAATCGCCCGGGCCGAGGATGCCATTCATGATCTGCCAGCCATTGCCGGCCAGGATACGGCTGAGCCATCCGCCGGTGCCGTTGCCGCGGTACAGCCACAACTTGCCGGTCGCGGCCTCCCGTGCCAGGACGTCCAGGGGGCCGTCGCCGTTGAAGTCCCCGGGAGTCTCGAGGGCGTTGTACGCGGCCCAGCCGGCCCCAATCCGGATGCCCGGAAACAGCCCGCCGCGCCCCGTCCCCGGGTACAGCCGCAGCTCGCCGGTGGCGGCGACCCGGGCCAGGACATCGTTGTTCCAGTTGCCGTTGAAATCCGCGGTCGCCCCCGAGAGCGCGGAGGCCGGCACGGGCAGCGCGGTAAACGCGTAGGGGGCGCAGGTGAGGTCGTAGTCGCGGACGTCGTCGTACCACTGTGACAGGAAGACCCGGCCGCCGGAGAAGCTGGCCTGCCGGCACCGGTCCAGGGCTTCGGACGGGTAGTCGAGGCGCCCGGCGGTGGCCCAGACCGGCACCCCCGGCAACCTCCACGAGCCGGTGATGTCCTGCCAGCCGGAGGCGAAGGAGTAGAGGCCGTAGGAGTATCCCGCGTCCCGGAGGCCCCGCATCAGGCCTTCCACCACGTACCGGTTCTCGCGCCGTTGCACCGCGGTGGCGGCGGGCCAGGGCTGGGCCGGCCGCGGCTCCACATCGATCCAGACGACGGGTGGCCGGAAGCTCACCCGCTGGAGGCTGGCGAGGGCGTAGCGGGCTTCGGCGTAACCGACGTTGGAGAGCTCTCCGGCCCGGGTACTGGCGGACCACGGCCCCTGCGCGCGGTAGGTGGCAAGCTGGGCGGCGGTGGGGAAAGCCGCCATGGTGTAGGCGTGGGCGCGCTTGTTATTGGTGCCGACCCAGGCCACCTGGCTGGCCAGGCACGGGTTCTCGGTGAAGGGCAGTCCCCGGGTCAGGCCCAGCACCACGAACTGGGTAGTCGCCGGAGGAAACGGCAGGCCCAGGCCGCCGACCGCCGTCGGGCATTGCGGCCAGGAGATGTCATGTCCGTACAGGGTGGCCGCCTGCGCCGGCGGAGCGGTGGCCGGCAGCAGGCCCAACACCAGGGCCAAGGCTGCCACCACCGACGCCAGCGCCGATGCGGGCCGCCGCGGGTGCGCCGCGGTGTCAATGAACCTCATACGCGCGGCCATGGCCACCCGCTCCTTCGCCCAAGCTCTTCCCGATACGCACCATTGGACACCCGGATCGACGCCCTCCGCTAGGGCTGGACGCCCCTGCGCGGACGGGCCGGACCAGCCGTCAGTCGGTGAACAGCCCGGCCAGATCCTCCGCCGTCAGTGCGCCGCCGGAGAGGGCGTCGCCTTCCATCACGTCGGCGAACAGCTGGGACTTCTTGGCCTTGAGCGCCATGACTTTTTCCTCGATGGTGTCCTTCGCCACCAGCCGGTAGACCATCACGTTGCGGGCCTGGCCGATCCGGTGCGTCCGGTCCACGGCCTGCGCTTCGGAGGCCGGGTTCCACCACGGATCCAGCAGGAACACATAATCCGCCTCGGTCAGGTTCAGGCCGAAGCCGCCTGCCTTGAGGCTGATCAGGAACACCGGTGCGGCGCCGTTCTTGAACTCGTTGACGACGTCGGTGCGGTTGCGGGTGCTGCCGTCGAGGTAGCAGAACTCGATATTTTCCTCGATGAGCCGTTCGCGGACCTTGCCGAGGAAGCCGGTGAACTGGCTGAAGATCAGCGCGCGGTGGCCCTCGGCCACGAGGTCCTCCAACTGCTCGAACAACACGTCCAGCTTGCTGGAGCGCACCCCCGAGAGCGAGGGGTCGATCAGGGACGGGTCCAGGCTGAGCTGCCGCAGCAGGGTCAGCGACTGGAAGATCGTGAAACGGTTCTTGTTGACGTCCTCGATCAGGCCCAGGATCTTCTGCCGCTCGCGCTGCAGATGCGTCTGGTAGACCTTCTGGTGCCGCGGGTTCAGCACGACCTCGAGGACCTGCTCCTGCTTGGGCGGCAGGTCGTGGATGACCTGTTCCTTGGTGCGGCGCATCATCAGCGGCCGGACCCGGCGCCTGAGCTTCTCCAGCTGTGCCCGGTCCCCGTTCTTCTCCACGGGCTTCTGGTAGTACTCGGCGAAGCGCTTGGGGCTGGAGAAGAGTCCCGGCGCCACGATCGAGGTCAGCGCCCAGAACTCCATCAGGTTGTTCTCCAGCGGTGTGCCGGTGATCGCCAGCTTGAAGGCGGCCGGGAGCTTCCGGGCGCACTGGTAGGCCTTGGATTGGTGGTTCTTTACGAACTGCGCCTCGTCGAGCACCAGCCCCGCCCACTGCCGGGAGGCGTAGGCCTCGTAGTCGATCCGGAACAGCGCGTAGGAGGTGATCACGATGTCGGCCCCGGCCATTGCCTCGGCCGGCACCGAGCCGCTTTTCGCGAAGGTCTCGCTGATGGCCCGCACCGTCAGGCCCGGCGCGAACCGCGCGGTTTCAGCCTGCCAGTTGCCGACCACACTGGTGGGCGCGACCACCAGGAAGGGCGCCCCGCCGGGTGCGCCGCCGGGCGGGCTGACGACGACGTCGGCCGCGGCCCCGGGGGCGACAGTGGCGGCGACGGCGGACGCGGCGGTCTCGGCGGCGGCGACCTTGGCGGCGCAGATCAGCGCCAGCGCCTGGACGGTCTTGCCCAGGCCCATGTCATCGGCCAGGACGCCGCCGAGCCCGTGGCGGTAGAGGAAGCTGAGCCAGTTGAAGCCCTCGAGCTGGTACGGGCGCAGCTCGGCGTCCAGGGTGTCGGGCAGCGGCAGGCCCTTGACGCCGCCCTCGAGCAGCCCGCCGACGGCCTCGCGCCACGCGGCGGCCTGTTCGTCGACGATGCCCAGCTGTGCCAGCTCGTCCCAGAGCCCGGCCTGGAACCGGCTGATCTGCAGCGGCGCGTCCTTGTTGTCCTGCAGTTCCCGCGCCTCTTCGATCAGGGCGCGCAGCTGGTGCAGCTCGGGCAGGTCCAGGGAGAAGTACGCGCCGCTGGGCAGCAGCATCTTGGTTTGGCCCGACGCCAGGGCGGAGAAAACGGCGGCGAAGGACACCGGCTGGCCCTCGAGCGAAATCTGGATGCCCAGGTCGAACCAGTCCCGCTGGTCGGTGGCCTTGGTGGAGATCGACACCACCGGGGCTTCCTCGGCCTCGCGGTAGTCGGCAATCTCGCCGGCCGTGTCCACGGAAACTTCCGAAAGCTCGCGCAGCTTAGGGAGGACCTCCTCCGTGAAGGCGAGGGTGTCCAGGCCGCTGAGCTCCGCGGACGCCGCCAGCCGCGGAGTGCCCCAGCCTCCGGTAGCCGATTCGCCGAGCTTCGGCACCATGTCCCACGGCTGGCCCACGGTTTCCAGGATGCGGGCCTCGGCGGTGTCGTCGCGGTAGCCGTGGTCGCCGGGGTGCCGCCACAGCGGCTGGGCCGTGACCAGGGTTCCGGCCTTGTAGTGCCACTCCCAGTGCAGCCGGACCCGGTGGTCTGCGCCGTAGTTGGCCAGCAGGGACAGGGTGGGGACGGCCAGGGCGGGCAGCTCGACGGATTCGTCGGAGGCGGTCACCCGGGCGGTCTGCTTGAGCTTGGGATAGAACCCGGTGAGGAAGCGCCCCTCGTCCCGGGACGGAATATGCAGCGTGGTGCCGGCGGTGACGAAGGTCAGGAGTTCCTCGCTGAGTCCGGCCTCCAGGGGTGCGAGGGTGATCGCGGAGTCGCCCGGGGCGACGCCGGGCAGCGCGTCGGCGCCGGAGGTCAGGAAGATGCCGTGGGCCGGGCGGCCGATGGTCCCGACCGATGCCGGATCCACCACCGCGCCCTCGACGGTGATCGTCGGTGCGAGCGCCAGCCCGCCGCCGTCGGCCTCCTCGGCGCCGAGCCGGGTCAGGTTGAGTCCGACGGCGGCTGGCTCGTCGGCCAGCCGTACGGGTTCGTCGCCCCGGCCGTGGACCAGGGCGAGGCCGATCTTCCGGGCCTCGGCCAGCAGGCTCCAGAGGTTCTTGCCGGCGTAAGTGTTCAGTCCCAGCCAGGGCGCGGTGCCGGCGTGCTGTCGGTTGGCCAGGGCCGTGTGCGAGGCGAGGAATTCCTGCATCCACTCCACGTGGGCTTCGTTGCATTCGCGCCGGTAGTTCAGGTAGCTCAGGGTGTTCCAGGAGACGTCGCCCCGGATCCACTTGCCCTTGGCCCCCATGATGACGGGCCGGGCCTTGAGCTGGCGGACGCTGCGCAGCGGGTCCCGGCGGCCCGTGTAGGAGAAGTGTGGGGCCGGTTCCTCGATCTCGAACTGCAGTGCCAGCGGCACGCCGTTGGTCGACTGGGTGATCCCAGGCCGGGCGATTAGCGGGCTCAGGGCCTGCTCCCAGTCCGGCAGGTCCAGCGCCGAGGGCTGGCGCGACAGCCGGGAGGATTCCGCGGGCGCGAGCAGCTGGACGCGGGTCGCCGGGTTGTCCTCGGCGGCAAACAGCAGGGCCGCCACGTGCTTGCAGTCCTTGCGCACCGGGCAGCTGCAGACACCGACGGTGCAGCTCCAGCCGCCGCCCTTGCGGACCAGCTTCGCCGTCGTCGAATACGGCACGTCCGCGCCGCCGCGGACCTTGCCCAGCATCAGCCCGGTGGCGGCGTCGAAGGAAATCCCGGAAACCCGGCTCCCCATGGCGTAAGCAAGTCCGGCCGCGAGGGAGCGGTCGTTGATTGCGGGGGTCTGTATTGCCAGTGCCGCACTCTCGTCCGGATGGGATGGCATGTGCGCACTACTTCCAGCAGTTGGTCATCTGATCCATCTTAGCCAGCCTGGCGGTGCCCGGAAACTTCGCCTGACGTTCACCTCGCGCTCGGACGCCCCGGAACCGGGCGGGCCTACCGTGGAAGGGACCGGAGCAGCGCCCGCCACCACCGTGAGGATCCCCATGAGCACCAGCCTGACCCAGAGCCCGACCGCCACCAGCCATGCCCCGGTGCTGACCAGGGAGAGCCTCAACGGCGGCAACGTGGACATCGTGGACAACAACGTCGACGTCGTCAACGCCATGTACGCGGAACTGCTGGATGCCGAGGAAATCGCGGCCAACGCCTTGCGCAGCTATTACGTGGACTTCTATCTGACGCAGTCGCTCGGCGGCGGCTTCGCCCAGTACGTCTTCACCGTGCCGGAGCGCGAGGAGATCGACGAGTACGTCCGCGAAGGGCTGGCCGGCATGGGCGCCGCCGCGCACCTGGACCTGTTCAACCGCAGCGTGGCTGCCTATGACTCGCTCTCGGAGGAGGAAGCGGAGGCCTATCTCGACGGCGACGCCGAGCTGGGTGGTGAAGACGGCGGTGCGGCGGCGGTACCCGAGGCGGTCCAGCTCCTGGAGCAGCTCGACGACGAATTCGAGCCGCTGCTGGAAACCGAGGACATTGTCGCGCTCAATGCCGCCTGGCTCCGCGGCCAGCCGGACCTGCTGGTCCTGGACGAGGACGAACTCGACCGGCACATCCACGAGCGGGTGTCCCGGATCCCGAACCTGTCGGAGCGTCAGGCAGCAGCGGCCGAGGAGGAACTCAGCAGCGCGCCGGAGTTTGAGCTGATCATCCGGGAGCTCTGCGAGGTGGCCGGACACACCTTGCTCAAGATCACCATGGGCGACCCGAACCATGACCACAACGGCGAACGCGTCCTGGCCTGGCACTTCACCACGGACCAGGGCGAGTTCCTCATGCTGGAGGACGACGAGGAGGCGTACATGATCCACCCGGAGACCCGGGAGATCGTGGCCGCCGTCGAGTTCGAGGACGAGTCCGACGACGGCCTCGCGTCCGGGGCCTAGTAGCCGCCGCCAGCGGCGGAAGTGATCATTTCACCGGCTGGGTTGACGAGGTACCAAACGTTCCCGACGCCCTGGCCGGTGGTGTCACCGGGCGCCCGGTCCTTGGCATAGTAGTACAAGGGCATCCCGTTAATGGTCAGTTGCTTCTTGCCGTCCGGCGTGGGGATGGTGCCCACCTTGCCGGTGACGCCTTCCGCCGCCGGTGCGTCGGAGCCGGCAAGCACCGGCGGCCAGGCGGCGATGCAGGAACCGGTGCAGGCACTCGTGCCGGAGTCCTTGGTGTCCTTGGTGAAGAGGTAGACGCTCATGCCCTTGGCGTCCACGACCACCTGCCCGGCGCTGGTCGCGGCAGTCTTAAGCTCAGCGGCCGACGCCGGGGCGCTGGACCCGGAGGTGCCGGTCGCCGAAGTTGCCGGCGCCGGGGAGGCAGCCGCTGTGGTGGCGGAGGCCGCCGTTGTGCCGGCAGCCGGCGCCGGCGTCGTGGTCCCGCTGCCCCCAGCGCAGCCGGAAACGACGACGGCAAGAGCGAGGGCAGACAGGGTGGCGCCGAAGTGCTTTGTCATTGTTGGCTCCTAGGCTAGGTGCCGGCCATCTCGCTGTCCGGCTAGCTGTTACGACGGCGGCGGGTGAAGAATGGTTCAAGGGTGTTCCGTTGAACTTTCGGGCCGGCGTGTACGTCCTAGTGGGGCAGAGGGACCAAGCCCGGGAGGTGCCGCATGCCGCTGGATGAAGACGTGGTGGCCGCGATCTATCGCGAGCACGGAACGGCGCTGCGGCGGTTCGTCCTGGGCGCGTGCCACGACCCGCAGCTGGCGGACGACGTCGTGCAGGAAACGGTGCTGCGCGTCTGGCAGCAGGCGCCGCAGATCACCGGCAGCCTGCGCAGCTATCTATTCCGGACCGCCCGCAACATCATGATCGACAACTACCGCAAGGCCCAGCGCCGGCCGCGGGAGGCCGCCGAGCGTGAGGTCGCCGACCCTGCGGGCGCCGCGGAACGCGTCGATGAGCTGCTCAACCGGGTCCTGATGGAGGAGGCGTTGCTGCGCCTCAGTGCCGAGCACCGGGACGTCCTGGTCGCCCTCCACTACCGCCGCTTCACCGTCCAGGAAGCCGCCGCGCACCTGAACATTCCAGCCGGTACGGTGAAGTCCCGGGCCTTTTACGCGGTGCGGGCCCTGCGGACGATCCTCGACGAAATGGGGGTGCAGCAGTGAACGGAACCGAACTCCACCAGCTGCTTGGCGCGTATCTGCTCGGCGGCCTGGAACCCGGTGAGGCTGCGGCTTTCGAACGGCATCTGGCCGATTGCCGGGACTGCCGCACGGCCCTCGACGAACTCGCCAGCCTCCCGGCGCTGCTCGACGCCGTCCCCGTGCCCGACGCCGTCGCGCTCACCACACTCACGCGGCCCGCCCCGGCCGCCGAGGCTGCTCCGGTGTCCGTCCCTCGGGGGCTGCTGGCCGCGCTCGCGGCCCGCCGGCGGAAGGCGCGACGGCTGTGGTCGGCGGCGCTGGCGGCGGTTGCCGCGGCCTGTCTGGCGGTAGGTTTCCTGGCCGGGCCGCTGCTGGCACAGCAGCCCCAGCCGGACGCCAGTTATTCCGTGGCGGCCGGCAACGGGCCGCAGTTCACCGTCGGCCTCGTGAAGAAAACGTGGGGCACCGAGTTGGCAGTCGATGGCAGGAGCATGCCAGTGGACGGCACCCTCTCGCTCTGGGTGAAGGGCCGCGACGGCGGCGAGGACCGGGCGTGCGCCTGGACGGCCACCCCCAGCGGCAAGGTGCGCATCACCGGGGCCACGCCGCTGCAGCTGGCCAGCATCGCCAGCATCGAGATGCGTAACGGCCAGCAGCAGACCGTCGCGGTCATCACCGTGCCGCCGCGGTAGGGAAGCCCCTACATCCGGGCGAGCCGGGCCCGGACGGCCAGGAAGATGCCGTAGCAGATCAGGCCCGCGCCGACGGCGGCGAGCATGTACATCCCGAGCGGCTGCTCGCGCAGGGCCTTCAGCCCGCCGTCGAGCCCGGTTGATTCCGCCGGGTTAGCCTTCACGGTGGCGATGACTATCAGCAGCCCGGTCAACAGCAGGGCCACACCCTTGGCGGCATAGCCGGCGACACCGGCGACGGTCACCGCGGTGCGGGTGTGCTCGTTGGCGGGCAGGCGCAGGTACTTGAGGAACGATTTCCGGAAGCCACGGATGGCGTAGACGACGCCGGTGACCGCGATGGCAGCGCCGATGACGATCAGCAGCAGCACGCCGGCCGGGGCCTTCATGAGCTGGACCGTGAGGTCGCTGGTGGAGCGGCGGTGGTCTGCGTGGGCCCCGAGGGCCACGGACGCCAGCGTGAGCCCGAACCCGGCATAGACCACGGCCTGGAGGGCGGCCTTGAGCTTCTTGCCGACCTTGTCCTTGGTGGGCAGGCGGTTGAAGTCGAACACCGCGTCGCTGGTCTGCCAGATGGCCAGGGCGACGCAGGCCGCGAAGGCGCTCCACAGCAGCGCCGGTCCAGCCGGCTGCTTGGCGAGTTCCTCAACGGCGCCGCTGACATCAGCCTGCCCCTGCCCGCCCATCGCGAGCCGGATCGCGACGAGCCCGATCAGGAAGTGCAGGACGCCGGAAACGGCGAACCCTGCCCGTGCCGCGTACTCGAGTGGCTTGGAGTTGGTGACGTCCTCGGCGACTTCCGCGGCGTCCTTAAGTTCTTTTTTGATGATCGGTCCTTCGCGTCTTCTGGCTCGGCCGGCGCCTTCGTGCCGCCGCTAGCCATGCATCTTCGGTAATCGTGCCACGGGAACCTGCTGCGCAACAGCACTTGTGCCACGCCGGCCGCTGTCCCGGCACCGGGACCGGGCGGGTGCGTGTGTCAGCGGCGCCGGTAGCAGAGGTCGAAGATCAGCCGGCCCGCTTCGTGGGCTTTGTTCTCGAAGCTCGTCAGGATCCGGCCCTCGAACCGAGGCGCCCAGCCGCCGGTCTCGTCGACGCCTTCGTTGGGCCCGGTGTGTTCGGTGCTGACCGGCGCGCGGCCCTCCTTGACCGGGGCCCCGCCCACAACGGACTCCACCCCGGACTCCCAGACCTGCGTGAGCGGGCTGTCAGCGCCGCTGCGCTCGCCCTCGTGCAGGTTCTCGAAGTCGGCGGAGCCGGCCAGGACCTCGCGTACGTGCACGGCGTAGTTGGACCAGTCGGTCGCGATCCGCCAGATACCGCCGGGCTTGAGCGCCCGGGCCGCGAGCTCGGCGAAGGCCGGCTGGATAAGGCGCCGCTTGTGGTGCCGCGACTTGTGCCAGGGGTCGGGAAAGAAGACCCAGAGCTCGGTGACCGAGCCCGCCGGGAGCATGGTGGCAAGCACCTCGGGGGCGTTGGCCTCCACCACCCGGACGTTGCTCAGCCCGCGGCTGTTGATCTTGATGAGGGTGTTGGCCAGGCCCGGGGTGTAGACCTCCACGGCCAGGAAGTCCTTGTCCGGGTTCTCCTCGGCCGCGTGGCAGACGGCGTCGCCCAGCCCCGAGCCGATCTCGACAATCAAGGGAGCCGTCCGGCCGAACTCGGCCTCGGCGTCGAACACGTAAGCGGGGTGCACGGACGTGTTGGCGATGTGCCGGGGGACCTCCACCGCCCACCGGTCCGAGTGCTCTTCCCACGCGGCCTGGCGGCGTCCCTGTAGGCGGGTGCCGCGGCGTACGAAGCTGACCGGCCGGCCGCCGTAGGTGCCGAACGATGCCTGGCTGCCGGGAGTAACCGGGCGGGGAGGCTGCGGCGTCTGGGGGGATTCTGGGGATTCGCTCATCACTCCCAGAATAGTGGAGTTCGCGCAGGCCCGACGGACCGGGGAACCACCATACGGCCACGCGGAGGACGGTCCGGGCGTCCATGCGTCGCTCCGCCATTCTTTCGAAGCGGCGCCCCGCGCCTGCCAGAATGGGTCGGTGACGACACCTGGAAACGCACCCGTGCCCGCCCGCACCGCTGCCGGCGGCCACCCGCACCAGCGGCTGGATCCCCTGGTGGACGCGGAGATAGACGACGTTCCCGCCGCGGAGCCCACCCTACTCGGCAGCCGCCGCGCATTGGCCTATTTGGGCGTGTGCCTGGTGCTGATCGGACTGAACCTGCGCACCGTCTTCTCCAGTTTCGCCGCGGTCCTTCCGGAAGTGACGGCCGACGTCGGCCTGCCCGGCTGGGCCGTCGTCGCGCTGACCACGGCGCCGGTGACCCTGCTTGGTGTGTTCGCCCCGCTCGCGCCGCGGCTGGCCCGCCGGTTCGGGGCCGAACGGGTGCTGCTTGGAGCCATGGCCGTGCTGACCGCAGGCCTGCTGCTGCGCCCCCTGGACGTACCCGGCCTGGGCCACCTGCCTGCGCTCCTGGCCGGCACGGCGGCCTGCGGCGCTGCCATCTCGCTCTGCAATGTCCTGCTTCCGGGCCTCGTGAAGCGCGACTTCCCGCACCGGCTCGGCCTGATGGGCGGGCTCTACACCACCGCGATCTGCGCGTCCGCGGCCCTCGGCGCCGGCTTCACCTACCCGCTGTTCAGCGCGAGCGGCCAGTGGACGGCGGCGCTGTGGTTCTGGGCGCTGCCGGCCGGCGTCGTACTCCTGCTGTTCCTGCCGCTGGCGGCGGCCCAGCGCCACGGGCGGCACCAGATCGCGGCCAGCGGGATCAACGTGTGGCGCTCGGCGGTCGCCTGGCAGGTGACCGGGTTCATGGTGCTCCAGGCCATGATGTCCTTCAGCGTTTTCGCCTGGCTGGCGCCGATCCTGCGCGAGCGCGGGGTCGACGGCGGTACGGCCGGCCTGATCGTGTCCGCCTCGATCGTGCTGCAGATGCTCGGATCCCTGTTTGCCCCCGCCCTCGCCGCCCGGCTCCGGGACCAGCGCGCCATCAACACGGTGGTGGCGCTGATGACCGGCGGCGGCTTCGCCCTGAGCATCTTCGGCCCCCTGGACCTGGTCTGGGTGTGGACCGGGCTGCTGGGGTTGGGACAGGGCAGCCTCACCGCGGTGGCCCTGACCATGATCATGCTCCGCACCCGCGACGGCCACACCGCCGCCCACCTGTCCGGCATGATGCAGGGGGTGGGCTACGGCGTCGGCTCGGCCGGAACCCTGCTGGTCGGACAGTTGCACCAGGCCACCGGATCCTTCGCCGCGGCGGGCGTGCTCTTCCTGGTGGTCGGCTCGCTGGCCGCCGTGTTCGGGTACCGGGCCGGCAAGGATCGTTTCGTCGGCGACTGACGCAGGCCGGCCCTGGTGCGCCACCTCAGAGGGTGAGGTCCTTGCCCTTCGTTTCCGGGATGGTGAAGACGAAGACGGCGGAGATGGCGAGCAGCAGCACGGCGTAGACGTTGAACAGCTGCGGCATCTGCAGGCTGGTTCCGAGCCACTGCTGCAGGTAGGGCGCGGTGCCGCCGAACAGCGCCACACAGATCGAGTAGGGAACGCCGACGCCGACAGTGCGGATGCTCGTGGGGAACAGTTCGGCGTAGACGGCCGGAACGATCGCAGCGCTGGCGGCGATGAAGACCAGCATCACGGACATGCTGACGGCCAGCTGCCAGGCGGAGTCCTTGAGCAGCGCGGTCATCGGGAAGTGCATGATGCCTGCGCCGATCGCCCCGGCCCACAGGACCTTCTTGCGGCCGATCCGGTCTGAGAGCTTGCCCCAGAAGGGCAGTGCCGCGATGAAGACGATGTTGCCGATCACGCCGGCCCACAGGGCTTCGCCGCGGTCAATCTTCAGGGCCGTGGTGGCGTAGCTGGGGGCGACAACACCCCAGATGTAGTAGATCACCGTCAAGCCGACCGTTAATCCGATCACCTGCAGGGCCTGCTTGCGGTGGCGGACGATCTGCGGCCAGATCGGAGCGTGCTTCTCCGCCGAGGCTTCGCCGGCAAAGACGTCCGTTTCGTGCAGCCGGGACCGCATGATCAGCGCGTAGAGGCCCATGGCTGCGCCGACCAGGAACGGGATGCGCCAGCCCCACGCGTTCATCACTTCGGTGCTGAGGACCATGTTCAGCACGGCGCCCAGCAGGGTTCCGAACAGGATTCCCACCGTGCCGGAGGTGTAGATCAGGGTGGCCCAGAAGCCGCGGTGTTCCCTCGGCGCCATCTCGGACAGGTACGTCTGCGACGACGGCAGCTCGCCGCCGTGGGCCAGCCCCTGGACCAGGCGCGCCACCAGGAGCATGAGCGAGGCCCACGCGCCGACCGCAGCGAAGGTCGGCGCGATGCCGATCATCAGGCTGCCCACCGAGGCGAGCCCCACGGCCAGGGTCATCGAAGCCTTGCGGCCGATCCGGTCACCGATCCAGCCGAACAGGAAGCCGCCGAAGGGCCGCGCCACGAAGCCGACGGCGAAAATCGCCAGCGTCGACAGCACCGCCGAGGCGGGATCGGCCTTGCTGAAGAGCTGGCTGGCGATGAATGGCGTGAACGTGGCGTAGATGGCCCAGTCGTACCATTCGACGGCGTTGCCGATGCCGGTGCCGATGATTGTCTTGCGGGTGGAGGTCCGGGTTGCCGTCGGCATGGACGCGGTTGCTGTCATGGTCTTCTCCCTCAGGGGATGGGGCTAGGAAAGGGTGGAGCCGGCGGCCGTGGCCGCGGCGGGGGCGTTGGCTGCCGCAAGTGCGGCAAGCCGGGAAATGGCGAGCTCCGCGTAGAGCGCGGCACCGTCGGCCAGCACACCGTCGTCGAACGTCGCGTACGGGGAGTGGTTGAACGCGGCGGTGGCGTGGTCGGCGTCGCGGGGGACGGCGCTCAGCCCGATGAAGGTGCCGGGGACCTCGGCGAGGACCCTCGAGAAGTCCTCGGAGCCGCTCAGCGGGGTGGCCCAGCGGGCGAGCCGGGAGTCGCCGAACAGGCCCTCGATGACGGTTTCCGCGGTGCGCGTCTCGTCCTCGTCGGTGATGGTGAGGGGGTATTCCTGCTGGTAGTCGACGTCGACGTCGAGGCCGTGCGCCGCGGCGATGCCCTTCAGCAGGCGCGGCACGGTGTCCATCATTTTCTGCCGGGACTGCTCGGAGAAGGTCCTGATGGTGGCCTCGATGCGCGCGGTTTCCGGGATGATGTTGCGCTTGGTGCCGGCCTGGAGCACCCCCACGGACAAGACAACGGGGTCGAACATGTTGAACTGGCGGGTGACCATGACCTGGAGGGCGGTGACCATTTCGGCGGCGGCCGTGACCGGGTCCTTGGCTGAATGCGGGGCCGAACCGTGGCCGCCGGCGCCGAGCACGGTGACCATCAGTCCGTCGGAGGAGCTGAGCATGACGCCCGGCTTGGTGCAGAAGGTGCCGTGCGGTTCCAGCGCGGAGAACACGTGCATGCCGTAGGCAGCGTCCACGCGCCGGCCAGCGGCATCTAGCACGCCCTCGCGGATCATGTGGCCGGCGCCGTCGAAGCCCTCCTCGCCGGGCTGGAACATCAGCACGACGTCGCCAGCCAGCCGGTGCCGCCGCTCGGCCAGGAGCGTTGCGGCGCCGGTGAGCATGGCGGTGTGAAGGTCGTGGCCGCAGGCGTGCATGGCGCCGTCGACCTTGGACGTGAAGTCCACGCCGGTTTTCTCCTGCACCGGCAGGCCGTCCATGTCCGCGCGCAGGAGTACCGCCGGTCGGGTATCCACGCCGTTCCCGGCCGCCTGGCCGCGCAGAACCGCGGTGATGGACGTCGTGTCCGTGCCGAGGGTGACCTCGTAGCCGAGCCCGTCGAGTGCCTGGAGCACCCTTTCTTGGGTGCGGGGCAGGGTCAGTCCGATCTCGGGCTCCTGGTGCAGCTCGTGGCGGAACCGGGCAAGGTCAGCCTGCATTTGCCGGGCGTCTGCGGTGATCGGCACGTGTTCTCCTATGTGGTGGGTTCGGCTTTCTCGTCTATTCTGAAGTGACGTGGTTCACAGGCGGCCAAAGGGCTGGAAATATGCAGGCACTGACCTGTATCACAGTTTTTGTGCATGAGTGAAGGAGTGAATGATGGAACTCAGCGAGGACGACCTCGCCCTGATCAACGTCCTGCAGATCGCGCCGCGCTTGAGCTGGGCGGATGCCGCGGAGGTGCTGGGCGTCCATGCCACCACCCTGGCCGCCCGCTGGGAACGGCTGCGGGCTTCCGGCGTCTCCTGGATTACCGCCCACCTGATCGGCGACCCCCATCAGATGTGCCTGGCGTTCGTTGCCGTAGATTGCGAAATGCACCGGCGCGCTGAAGTCACGGCCAGGCTCGCCAAGATGCCGGAAATCATCACGGTCGAGGAGGCGGCCAGCAACCGGGACCTGATGCTGACCGTTATCACGCCCTCCCTGGACGAGTTCAGCACGAAAGTGATCCAACGGCTGAAGGAGATTGACGGCTTGCTCAAATACCAGACCGCGCTGTGCACCAGGTTGCACGCAAGCGGCGGGTCCTGGCGGCTCAACGTGCTCAGCCGTGCACAGCAGGCCGCCGTGAAGGCAATGGCCGGCCCCGAGGCCACCGGCGTCGCCCCGACTGCCGCCAGGGAGAGCCTGCCGGCCAGCCACCTGGCGCTCCTGCCGTTCCTGGCCAAGGACGGCCGGGCGACGGCGGCGGAGATCGCGCGCGGACTGGGCAGGCACCCGGCCACCGTCCAGCGCCAGCTGAATCGGGTGCTCGCGAGCGGGATCCTGTCTTTCCGCTGCGAGGTCGCCCAGAGGTTTTCGGCTTTCCCCGTCACTTGCCAGTGGTTCGTCAACGTCCCGGCCGGCCGGCACGAGGCGGCGGCCGCCGAGCTGAAGACGATGCGGAATGTGCGGCTCAGCGCTTCCACCACAGGTCCCACCAACTTCGTGATCATCATGTGGCTGCAGTCCCTGGCGGATGTCATGGGCATCGAGTTGGCGCTTCAGGAGAAGGTGCCCGGGATCGAACTGGTCGAAAGCGTCGTCATGCTCAGCACGGTCAAACGGGTGGGCTGGATGCTGAATCCGGATTCCAGGGCGAGCGGCGCCGTGGTGGTTTCGGCCCAGGGGCTCGACGCGCCCGGGTGAGCATTTCGGTGATGGCCGGGGACCGTCCGGCGGGCTGGGCGCTCCGTCCCGGCTGGGGCACTCGCCCGGCACCCCTCTAGTAGGCTGTGGCACGTGCCTCAAATAGACCCTCCCGTACCGGGCACTGATACCGCCCCGGATACCGGCGGCATCTTCCACCGCCGCTACCTGCTGGTGACCCTGGGCGCCCTGGCCCTCGTCTTCCTGGCGGCCTTTGAATCGCTGGCGGTAACCACCATCATGCCGCTGGTCAGCCGCGAACTGGATGGCGCCAGCCTTTACGCCCTCGCATTCGCCGGGCCGCTGGCGACCGGCGTCATCGGGATGGTGGCCGCCGGGAACTGGTCGGACCGGCGCGGCCCGGTGGGCCCGCTCTATGCTTCCGTGGCGCTGTTCGTCCTGGGCCTGCTGATCGCCGGATCGGCCGGGACCATGGCCATGCTCCTGGCCGGAAGGCTGGTCCAGGGGCTCGGCGGCGGCGCGGTGACGGTGGCCCTCTACGTGGTGGTGGCCCGCGTCTATCCGCCCGTGCTGCACCCCAAGATCTTCGCCGCCTTCGCCGCGGCCTGGGTCATTCCTTCGCTGGTGGGCCCCTTCGCCGCCGGGCTGGTCGCCCAGTTGGCCAGCTGGCACTGGGTCTTCCTCGGTGTGGTGGGGCTGGTGGTGCCGGCCCTGCTGATGATCGTCCCGGCCCTGCGCGGACTCTCCGGCGGCGCCGAGGACGGCGCGGCGTCGCCCAGACCGTGGGACTACGGCCGGCTGGCCTGGGCCGGCCTCGCGGCGCTCGCCGTGCTGGGGCTGAACCTGTCCGTGGAGCTGCCGGCGGCCGGCTGGGTGCTGGCGGCGGCCGCCGTCGTCGTCGCGCTGGTGGCCGTCCGCCCCCTGGTGCCCAGCGGGACGCTGACGGCCCGCCGCGGCCTGCCCGCCGTCATCCTCGCCCGCGGGCTCGCGTCCGCGGCGTTCTTCGGCGCCGAGGTGTACCTGCCCTACCTGCTGGTGGAGCGCTATGTCTTCTCGCCCACCTTCGCCGGCCTGACCCTCACCGGCGGAGCGCTCGCCTGGGCCGCGGCCTCCGCGATCCAGGGCCGGCTCGGGGCCAGGCTGGACCACCGCCGCGCGATCAGGATCGGCTCGGCGCTGGTCCTCGGCGCCGTGCTGCTGGCGCTGGCGACCACGCTCCTGGCGTGGCCGGCCGCCGTCGCGATCACCGGCTGGATCTTCGCCGGCGGCGGGATGGGGCTGATGTATCCGCGGCTGAGTGTGATGACCCTGGCGCTGTCCACGAAGGACACCGAGGGCTTCAACAGCTCGGCAATGTCCATCTCCGACTCCCTCGGCGGCGCCCTGGCGCTGGCCGCGACGGGGATCGTCTTCGCGGCGTTCACGACGGCGGCCGGCACCGGCGTCGCGCCCTTCGCGGGGGTCTTCGCGCTTACTGCGGCGATCGGCGTGGCGGGCGTGGCGGTCGCTCCCCGGGTGTCCGGATCCGGGCGAGCCTAGGCGCCGCAGGCCCGCCCAACTGACTCGCAATAGTTGTCGTTATGAGCGCGCAAAACGACAACAACTGCGAGCTAGTTGGGAGGCCCTGAAAACGGGAGGGCACGCGCAGATGCTAGACTGGAGGAACTTGATGTGCAGTGATGCCCACTTTGGATTCGGTTCGGTCAGCCTCGGTTCACCGGCCGGATCCCCTGCAGGATTCCTCCGGACTCCAAATGCAGGCCGTGGGCTTTATTCATGTGAGAGGCACATCCTGCGTCGATGAACGCGTTCTATTTGGTCCCGGCGGCCTGCAAAACTTTGCAAGCGGCCCGGTTGATCACCTGACTTTTCTTCGGCGAACCCCTGGGCCAACCGGCACCGGGGGCCGATATCCGCTTGGATACCGCCTGAAAGACCTTTGAAACACATGACTACTTTTGCTGCCCTCGGCACGCCCAAGGCCCTCGCCGACACCCTCACCGCCCAGGGGATCGTTGAACCGTTCCCCATCCAGGTCAAGACGCTCCCGGACACCCTGGCCGGACGCGACGTCCTGGGCCGCGGCCGTACCGGCTCCGGCAAGACCATCGCCTTCGCCATTCCGCTGGTGGCACGGCTCGCCGAGCGGGAAGCCGCGCACTTCCGCAAGCCCGGCCGCCCGATGGGCCTGGTCCTGGCGCCCACCCGCGAGCTGGCCACCCAGATCAACGCGACCATCGAGCCGATGGCCAAGGCCATGGGCCTGACCACTACCGTCATTTTCGGCGGCATCTCCCAGGCCCGCCAGGAAAAGGCGCTGCGCTCCGGCGTGGACATTGTCATCGCCTGCCCGGGCCGCCTGGAGGACCTGATCCGCCAGCGCATCCTGACCCTCGAAGCCGTCGAGATCACCGTCCTGGACGAGGCAGACCACATGGCCGACCTCGGCTTCCTCCCGGTGGTCAAGAAGCTCATGGACATGACCCCCAGCCAGGGCCAGCGGCTGCTCTTCTCCGCCACCCTGGACAACGGCGTGGACAAGATCGTGCAGCGCTACCTCTCCAACCCGCTGACCCACGCCGTGGACGAATCACAGGCTGCGGTCACCACCATGGAGCACCACGTCCTGGTCGTCAACGACCAGACCGTCAAGAAGCAGCTGATCGTCGAGCTCGCCTCGGGCGCCGGCCGCCGGGTGCTCTTCATGCGCACCAAGCACCATGCCCGCAAGCTGGCCAAGACCCTGACCGACGCCGGCATCCCCGCGGTCGATCTGCACGGCAACCTCTCGCAGAACGCCCGTGACCGCAACCTCGCCGAGTTCTCCTCCGGCGACGTCCGCGTGCTGGTGGCCACCGACGTCGCCGCCCGCGGCGTCCACGTCGACGACGTCGAATTGGTCATCCACGTGGATCCGCCCACGGAGCACAAGGCGTACCTGCACCGCTCGGGCCGTACCGCCCGCGCCGGTTCCGACGGCACCGTGGTCACGCTGACCCTGCCGGAGCAGCAGTCCGACGTCAAGAAGCTGATGAAGGCTGCCGGCGTCGAGGTCAACTTCGAGCGCGTCACTGCCAACTCCCCGCTGGTTGCCGAGCTGGTCGGCGAGATGGCCGATAAGATCGATCCGCGCACCCGCGCCGCGCTGCTGGCCACCAAGGCCAAGCAGCAGGGCGGCGGCACCTCCACCGGTGCCAACGCCGAGCGCAAGCGCGCCCGCCGCACCACCCAGGCTGCACCCACCGCGGGTGGCCGTGGCGGCCGTGGCGGACGAGGACGCGTCGGAGCCGAGGCTCCCCGCACCGATCTTCCCCGTGCCGAGCGCCGCGCCGTGGCCTACGAAGGCCAGGCCGCTGCCCGCAACGCCGCAGAGCGCGTCGCGGAAAAGAACCAGGACCGGGCCGACGCCGAGCGCGCCGAGCGTCGCAACGCCCGGGGCCGTGGCCGCACCACGGCCTACGCGCACCACAACGATGTTCCCGCAGCCGGCGGCCGCGCCTCGGCTGGCCGTGGCTCGGACGGTCGCGCTGCGGAGGGTCGTAGCGACTCCCGCGGCGGTTCCGCACCCCGCACCGGTTCTGCACCGCGCACCGGCGGCGCACCCCGCGCCGGCGCAGGCCGTACCGGCGCCTCGACCGGCGGCCAGCGCGGCGGACGCCCCGCAACCGGCCAGCGTGCCGCGGCAGGCGCCAAGTCCGGCGGCTCCGCAGCGGTTTGGTCCTCCAACACCGGCGGCACCTCCGGCGGATCCTACGCAGGCGGCGGCAACGGCCGCTCCGGCGAAGGCCGTCCGGCCCGCAGCGGCGGACCCCGCCGCGCGTCGGCCCCGGCGTCGAACGAACGCCGCAGCCGCTAAGGTCGCTTGTGCGCTAGATAAAGTAGCTGATGACGCGCAAAATGCCGGTCGCTACGGGAATTCCCGCAGCGACCGGCATTATGCGCAGCGCAAGTCACAACCTCTAGCGCCAGTTACCAGCCGCGGGCGCGCCACTCTTCCAGGTGCGGGCGTTCCGCGCCCAGAGTGGTCGGCTTCCCGTGGCCCGGGTGCACCACGGTGTCGTCCGGATACACGTCGAACAGCCGCTCGCTGACATCCGTGAGCAGCTGGGCAAACCGCTCCGGATCCTGCTGTGTATTGCCCACTCCACCGGGGAACAGCGAGTCGCCGGAGAAGATGTGCGCCGGTCCCTCCGGGTCCTGGTACACGAATGCCACCGAACCCGGGGTGTGGCCGCGCAGGTGCACCGCCGTCACGTCGAACCCGTCGAAATTGCCGACGTCGCCGTGATCGAGCAGCACATCGACCTTCACCGGCAGTTCCGGGGCGTCATCCGTCCCGGCAGCCGTCTTCACCCCGGTCGCTTCCACCAGGCCCGGCAGCGCACGGACGTGGTCCCAGTGCTGGTGGGTGGTGGCGATCAGAGCAAGTTTCGGCGTCGCGGTGGTATCCGCGGCGGCGTCGGCCAGCAGCCCCTGGATGGCGGCCAGATCATCGGCCGCATCGATCAGGAGCTGCGCGCCGGACGCCTTGGCGGTGAGCAGGTACACGTTGTTGTCCATCTCGCTGACCGAAATCCGGCGGATGGTGATGTCACGAAGTGAATGAATGAGCGAGTCCATGGGCATTAGTCTAGGACGGCCTATTCGCGGCCCTGGGAGACCCAGTTGGGGTCTGCCGAGCGGGAGCCGACGACGGCGTCCGCGGCGGCGTCGAGCCTCTCCAGTTGCGCCGGGGTCAGGTCGAGCGACAGGGCGCCGAGGTTTTCATCAATCCGGGAGGCCTTGCGCGTCCCGGGGATCGGGACCACCGGCAGCCCCAGTTTCCGGCCCTGCGCGAGCAGCCAGGCCAGCGCCACCTGGGCCGGCGTCGCGGCGTGACCGGGGCTGCTGAGCTCCGCTGCGACCGACTGGACCGCGGCGACTACGGCCTGGTTGGCGTCCAACGCGGTCTCGGCGAAGCGCGGGATGTTCCGGCGGAAGTCGTTGCTGCCCAGCTTCGAGGCGTCGACTGTGCCGGTGAGGAATCCCCGGCCCAGCGGCGAGTAGGGCACAAAACCTACGCCAAGTTCGGCGGCGGCAGGAACAACGTTGCGTTCCACGTCGCGGCTCCAGATGGACCACTCGCTCTGGACTGCGGCGATCGGGTGGACGCTGCTGGCGTCCCGCAGTTCCTCGGCCGTCACTTCGGACAGTCCAAGGTGCCGCACCTTCCCGGCCTGCACCAGCTCCGCCATGGCCTCCACGGTTTCCACAATCGGAACGCGGAGGTCGCGGCGGTGCATGTAGTACAGGTCGATGGTGTCGGTGCCCAGGCGCTGCAGGCTGCGGTCGACCGCCTGCTTCACGTAGGCGGCGTCACCGCGGATGTCCGAGTAGCCGGTCGACGGGGTTCCCACCAGGCCGAACTTGGTGGCCAGCTGCACCTCGCCGCGGCGATCCTTGAGCAGCTGGGCGATCAGTTCCTCGTTGCTCCCGCCGCCGTAGATGTCCGCCGTGTCGATGAAGCTCACGCCCGCGTCCACCGCGTGGTGCAGGGTGGCCAGGGCCTCCGCAGGATCCACTTCCCCGTACACCGGGGTCAGGGCCATGCCGCCGAACCCCAGCGGGCTGACGCTGAGTCCGTCGCCGAGCTGGACTGTTGCTGAAGTCATCTTTGATCTCCTATCGCTGCCGGAATTTGCCGTCCCAGCCAAGAACCCCGGCAGGCGCGCGGCTATTCCGGCGCTCCCGCCCAGTTCATGCCGGCGGGCGGTCCGGAGCCGCGGCGTGTCGCCCGGGATTACCGCTCGGGGCACGCATTAACTGGGCGGGAGCGCCTAGGATGCCTAGGATTTCCCGGCCGGCAGCAGCTTCAGCCCGGCCGCGCAGCCCACAATTCCGGCAATAAACACCAGCTTCAGCGGGCTGGCGGGCTCGACGCCGGTCGCCATCGCCCAGCCGACCGTCAGGGCCGCGCCGATCCCCACCCAGACGGCGTAGGCGGTGCCCAGCGGGATGCGCTTCACCGCCAGGCCCAGCCCCACCATGCTCAGGGTGGCGGTCACGGCGAACACGAGCGTGGGCAGCGGCTGAGTGAAGCCGTCGGACAGTCCCAGGGCCGTGGCCCAGACAGCCTCCAGCACGGCGGAGGCGAGCAGGATCAGCCAGGCCAGCGTCGCCGCCGGTGCCTTTGCCGCCGCGGGTGTGCGGTCCGCTGCCATCACGCCACGACCTTCAGGCCGGCCACGCAGACAACAATTCCGCCGAGCAGCAGGATCCGACCGCGGGTTGCCGACTCCACTTTCGTGACCATCGCGTAGACGGCGGTCAGCACGACGCCGACGCCCACCCAGACGGCGTAGGCGGTGCCGGTCGGGATGGACTGCATGGCGATGGCGAGCCCGCCGGTGCTGGCCAGCACGGACACGAGGAAGACGGCGGCCGGCGCGATCCGGCCGCGGCCGGTGGCCTGCGAGGTCCGGTGCAGGGCTGCGGCCCACACGGCTTCCAGCGACCCGGAAAGGATGAGAATCAACCACGACATGACTGCTCCTGTGGCCAGTCTTGTCGCGTGCCGGGTACTGAACCGTCGTCCGGAGGCCGCCGAAGGAGGGGCCTTGATTCCAGCGTAGCAAGCTTAGATACCCGCGGCGCCGCTCCAGATACTGAAGCGTCGGCCCACCCCGAAGACCCGGCATCCCTCAGCGGCGACGGCGAGATCCCCGGCGTCGATATCGGACGCCGCGGACACGATTGCACGGCCGTCCTGGTTGACGAGAGTGGCGCGGTCCCCGATGCGCCTCAGCGCCGGCACTGCACCGCGTTCCAGGCGCTGAACGGTGACGTCCATGCCCACAATGCCTGCCACCGGGCCGTCCGGGCGGCAAAACACCGGGTGGGTGAAAGTCAGGACATTTTCGTCCGTGCAGAGGAAATCAACGTAGGGTCCCGTGACGTGTGGCTGGCCGGTTTCCACCGGAATTCGGAACCACTCGGCCCGCACGTAGCGGCTGATGGCGTTCGGGCTGAAATTGGCCAGGGCGTCCACATGCTCCATCTCGGTTCCCTGCCACCAAGCGATGTAGCTGCGCTCGGGACCAAGCAGCCCGGCATTGGCAAGGAAGCCGGCGCCCGCGGCGTAGCCCTCCGGGGTGCGAACCAGTCCCTCCACCACCGGCCGGATAAGCTTGTCCACCGCAGTTCCGGACACTTTGCCGTCCAGTGCCGCCAAGGCCGCACCTGCCTCCCGGGCCCAGACCGAGAGCCTCGACTCGATTTCGACGACGACGGCGTCCAGCTCGCACGCCGCGGCCCGGGCGGCGTCGTCGGTAGCGGCAGAATCGGCACCGCCGGAGCTGAAAGTGGAGCTATCCGTCATTGGGATCCTTCCCTCGGTCTGGAGATGGCGGCGCAGGCATTCAAATGCGCCTGGCGTGCTCGGCCAGGAGCCAACTAGTCGTTGTCGAAATGAGCGACTTGACTCCGGTTTCCGCCTCGGCCGGCTGGTGTGCCTCGATGGCGCCGGCGGTCCCCTCCAGAATCCGGGCGGACGCGTTCCGGTAGCCGGCGTCGGCGCACGGCAGGAGTGTCAGCGTGCCCAGATCGGCCTGTAGGCGGATGAGTTCGCGGGCCAGTCGTGCGGAGCGGGCTATGGCGGCCACCTCCAGCAGGAACTCCGAGAGCGCCAGCCGCCAACTCAGCGGGTCGGCGTCGGTGGCCGGGATGAAGGAGCGCAGGGTATCCACGTCGGCCGCGTCGGAGCGGCGTGCCGCGAGGCTGGCGCAGACGGAAGCGATGGCCTGATAGTGCAGCCCCAGGTCGCTGATCTGGAGCCGGGTCAGCTCATCGAGTTGCTCCAGGGCGCGTTCCCGGGATGGCAGGACATTGTCAGCGATAAAGCTTCCGCCGCTGCGCCCGCGGACGGTCCGGATGATCCCCGAGGAACGGAGTTGGGACAGGGCCTCGCGGGCTGTAACGGCTGAAACGCCGAGCGCGGAGGCGAGTTCGGTCTCGTTGGGAAGCCGCTGACCGCTGGTGAGCAGTCCGGTCTCGACCGCCTGCTCGATTCTCCCGCACACCTCGTCGACCAGGCCGCGGGACTTGATGGGGGTAAACACCGCTGCAAGGCTGCGGGATGCGCCCTGTGGTGAAAGCAGCATCCGTTCCTCCCTCGCACTCCGGTCTGGCGTCTCCCGTCCGGTCCGCCCGCGGTTTCCGGAAGCGGTGCGGTTGCCGGCCGCGCGGCGGGTGATGCCATCCTATGGCCGCCCGTGGCCAGGGTCTATACACAAAACCTATGAAGTAATAGTATTTGGCCCAATACCGCATTGTGGCGTGAATCACATCACGCGGCGTCACCTTACCGGAGGTCCGGCAACGGTCTTCCGGCAACTGAGTTAGGCATCCACATGACCGAAACGCGCACGGCCGGAACGTCGACCGCCTCCGGCAGCGTCCCGGCTATCCGCCTGCGCAAACTCACCAAGGTCTTCGGAGACACGGTCGCCGTCGACGGCATCGACCTGGACATTCGGCAGGGCGAATTTTTCTCCATGCTGGGCCCGTCCGGCTCCGGGAAAACCACCGTGCTGCGGCTGATCGCAGGATTCGAACTGCCGACCTCGGGGAGCATCGAACTGGAGGGCCGGGACGTCACGAGGCTGGCTCCCTTCGAACGCGACGTCAACACGGTCTTCCAGGACTACGCCTTGTTCCCGCACATGTCCCTCGTGGACAACGTCGCGTACGGCCTGAGGGTGCGGGGAGTGCCGAGGGCCGAGCGCCGTGAACGTGCCCGCGAGGCCCTGGAACGAGTGCAACTGGGCAAATTCGTGGGCCGCAAACCGGCCCAGCTCTCCGGCGGCCAGCGCCAGCGGGTAGCCCTGGCCCGGGCGCTCGTGGTGGAACCCAAAGTGTTGCTTTTGGACGAGCCACTCGGCGCGCTCGACCTCAAACTCCGCCAGCAGATGCAGGTGGAACTCAAGGAACTGCAGCGCTCGCTGGGCATCACCTTCATCTTCGTCACCCACGACCAGGAGGAGGCGCTGACCATGAGCGACCGGATCGGCGTCTTCAACAACGGCAGCCTGGAACAGATCGGTACCGCCCATGAGATCTACGAACGCCCGGCGGGGACCTTCGTGGCCAACTTCGTGGGGACCTCCAACATCTTCGACGCCGCACACGCCCGGCAGCTCTACGGCCGCCCCGAGCCCGTGTGCGTCCGCCCCGAACGGCTGCGCCTGTCCTGGTCGGGCGCGCCGGAGACGGGCGTCGGTGTCACGGCTCGTCCCGGCACTGTGACCTCGCTCGTGTACGTGGGGCACGCCACGCAGGTACGGGTACAGCTCGACGACGGCCCCGTCGTCGTTGTCCTAGAGCCGGATTCGCTGCCGGGCAGCGATGTCGAGCTGCTGGGGCGCCGCGTGTCGGTGAGCTGGGACGACGACGCCGTCGTCTGGCTGCCGTCCGACGTCGCCTGAGGCCGGACCGCAGGTAACTTTCCACCCCACAACGAAAGGTAAGAATCATGGCTACAAGAATGAAGGCCTCCCTCGTGGCCGGGGTGGCCGCAGCCGCCCTCGCCTTGGCGGGTTGCGGAACCAGCGGCGGCGGCGGGGCCGCCCCGTCGGCGCAGCCGCTCAAAACCGAAATCGGCCAGGGCGAAGGGCAGCTCTCGATCCTCGCGTGGCCCGGCTACGTCGAGAACGGGAGCAACGACCCCGCCGTCGACTGGGTCACGCCCTTCGAAAAAGAGACCCAGTGCAAGGTCAGCTTCAAGCCCTTCGGCACGTCCGACGAAGCGGTGACGCTGATGCGGACCGGCCAGTACGACGTCGTCTCGGCCTCCGGTGACGCCTCCCTGCGCCTGATCGCCGGCAACAACGTGGAGCCGGTCAACATGAGCCTGCTCAAGAACTACGCCGACGTTTACCCGTTCCTCAAGGACAAGGCCTGGAACACGGTGGACGGCAAGAACTACGGGATGCCCCACGGCTGGGGCGCAAACCTGCTGATGTACTCCACCACCAAGGTCACGCCCGCCCCCACCTCCTGGAGCGCCGTCTTTGACGACGCCGACAAGTACACCGGGAAGGTCACGGCCTACGACTCACCCATCTACATCGCCGACGCCGCCGTGTACCTGATGGCGCACAAGCCGGAACTCGGCATAAAGAACCCCTACGCCTTGGACAAGGACCAGCTTGCCGCCGCCGTGGATCTGCTCAAGCAGCAGCGCAAGCACATCGGCGAATACTGGAGCGACGTCGTCAAGGAGGTCCAGGCTTTCGCCGGCGGTAGCACCGTGGTCGGAACCACGTGGCAGGTGGGTGCCAATATCGCCGCCGCTAACGGGACCAAGGTAGCGACCGTGCTCCCGCAGGAGGGTGCCACCGGCTGGTCTGACACTTGGATGATCGGGGCGCAGTCCAAGAACAAGAACTGCGCGTACAAGTGGCTGGACTACATCGCCAGCCCGAAGGCCAATGCTGCGGTGGCCGAATACTTCGGTGAGTCACCAGCAAACCCGAAGGCCTGCGAGCTGACCAAGGATAAGAAGCACTGCGAAACCTACCACTCGGGTGACGCGGCGTACGCAGAGAAGATCTGGTACTGGACCACGCCGGTGGCCGAATGCCTTGACGGCCGCAAGGACGCCAAGTGCACGGATTACTCCGAATGGACCAAGGCCTGGACCGAGATCAAGGGCTGACATGGCATTGCAGACGCTGCACCCGGCGCCCGGCTCGCCGCCGGCCGCCGGCGTGCCGCGGGCACGTCCCAACAAGTTCTCAGCGATGTTGCACCGCTCGCCCGGATTACGGCTGGCGGGGCTGATCACGGCTCCCGCCGGCTGGCTGGTGCTCGTGTACATCGCCGCGCTCGCGGCCCTGCTGATCACCTCGCTGTGGACCGTGGACACGTTCACCGGGAAGGTGTCCACGGTCTGGACAACTGACAACCTGGTGACGGTGGTGACCGATCCGGTCTACCAGCGGATCGCGCTCCGGACTCTGTGGATCGCGGCGGCCGTGACCGTGATCGACATGGTCATCGCGCTGCCGATGGCGTTCTTCATCGCCAAGGTGGCCAGTGCCCGCTGGCAGAAGCTGCTGGTAATCGCGGTGCTGATGCCGCTGTGGGCCAGTTACCTGGTCAAGGCCTACGCCTGGCGCAATGTCCTCGCCGAGGGCGGCCTGCTGGAGTGGGTGGGAGCACCGATCGGCCTGGCGTCGCCCGGCTACAGCGAGACCGCCGTCATTCTGACCCTGTCCTACATCTGGCTGCCGTACATGATTCTGCCCATTTACGCTGGCTTCGACCGTGTCCCGGACTCGCTCCTGGAGGCGTCCGGCGACCTCGGCGCGAAACCTCTGGCGACCATGCGGCTAGTCATGCTGCCACTGCTGGTGCCCTCCATCATCGCCGGGACGATCTTCACGTTTTCGCTCTCGCTGGGCGACTACATCACGGCCCAGATTGTCGGCGGAACCACCCAGATGCTGGGCACCGTGGTGTACGCCAATGTCGGCGCCGCGAACAACCTGCCGCTGGCCGCGGCGGTGTCCCTCGTTCCGATCGTCATCATCATGGCTTACCTGTTCATCGTCCGTCGCTCGGGCGCCCTCAACAACCTTTGACGACCGCCGGAAATAAGGAGCACCGTGAGACTTTCCCGAAGCGCCAAGGCCATCCTCGGCGTCGTCACCGCACTGGTGCTGCTCTTCATTTACCTCCCGCTGCTGCTGGTGGTGGTGAACTCCTTCAACTCGGACCGGACGTTCGGCTGGCCGCCCAAGGGTTTCACCCTGGAGTGGTGGGGCCGGGCCCTCGATTCCACCGGCGTGCGGGAGGCTCTGCTGTCCTCGGTCTGGGTGGCGGTGGTGTCCACTGTCATTTCGCTGGTGCTGGGGACCCTCCTGGCGATCGCCCTGCAACGCTACAAGTTCTTCGGCCGGGACGTCATCAGCCTGCTGGTGATCCTGCCGATCGCCCTGCCCGGAATCGTCACTGGCATCGCCCTAAACAACATGTTCACCACCATCCTCGGCGTATCGCTCAGCCTTTGGACAGTGGTGATAGCGCACGCCACGTTCTGCATGGTAACCGTGTTCAACAACGTTATTGCCCGGCTCCGCCGGATGCACGGGGGCCTGGAGGAAGCCTCCGCTGACCTGGGCGCCGGGGTGTTCACCACCTTCCGGCTGGTGACTTTCCCGCAACTCCGCTCGGCGCTGCTGGCCGGAGGCCTGCTCGCATTTGCCCTGAGCTTCGACGAGATCATCGTGACCACGTTCACCATCGGCGCCGGCGATACGACGCTGCCGATCTGGATCCTGCAGAACCTCTTCCGGCCTAACCAGGCGCCGGTGGTCAACGTCGTGGCCGTTGTGCTGATCGTTGTTTCAATCGTCCCGATCTGGCTGGCGCAGCGGCTCTCGGCCGAATCCGTGGGGGTCGGTGCGGCGAGGGCGAAGGCCGACGAAAGCTAGCCGGTGCCCTCGCCGGCCGGCTCAGCCGGGTCGATTGACACGACGGCGAGGAAGCCGCGGCCCAGGATTTCCGGGGTGTCGCTGTCGGAGCCGACGACGGCGTCGTACCGGCCGAGCGGTTGCGGCGCCGGGTCGGCTGTGTCACCGACGCTGACGGTGGCCTGTCCCTGCATCAGGATGCCGAACTGGCCGGCAAAGACCGGGTGGGCGCGCTTCTTGGAGAGTTCGATGATGGAGGTGTGGCCCTTGAAGGCGCCCGTGCGGGTGATCACGTTCAGATCCCGGATGTCGCCGGTAGGCAGGGCGCCGGCGGCATCCGCGTCGCCGGAGAACCGGAACGGCCGGTATTTCTCCAGCGGATGCTCGGAGCCGTCCACGGTCAGGAGCAGCAACTCGCCCTCGACCACCGTGAGCACCCGCTCCATCCCGGCAAAGCGGGAGAAAGCGCCGGCCCGCGCCACCTCGGCGATGCTCACCCGCCAGTCCCAGGCGTCGTCCGCAGCGGCAGCCCGCCCGGCGGCAGATTCCGGGAACCTGGCCAGTTCGCGGGTCACCCCGCCGCCGTTGCTCCAGGGGCGGGGCTTGAGCTCGGCATACCGGATGATCTCCATCAACCCAGCCTAGCCGCCGGCCGCAGGCCCCCCGGGAACCCTCCGGCGCGGGGCCCAATGAACGTAACGTCAGCACGGCCGGTGCGGGCTTGCTAACGTCAAAGCAGCGAAAAACTGCGGAGGGAGCCGGAATGTTCGTCAAAGTGTGCGGCCTCAGCACCCCAGAATCGGTGCTGGCCGCGGTCGACGCCGGGGCCGATGCGCTCGGCTTCGTGCTGACCCGCAGCCCGCGCGAGGTGTCCCCGGACCTCGTCCGTGAACTCCTCGCCGCGGTGCCGCGCGGGCTTCCCGCGGTAGGTGTCTTCCGGCACGAGGCGGCGGCCGACGCCGTCGCCGTGGCCCGCGAAGCCGGGCTGGAATGGGTGCAGCTGCACGGCGACCGCACCGCCGATGATGTCCGCACGGTGCACGACGCCGGCCTCAAAATTATCCGCGCCGTCACCATGTCCGCGGCTCCAGACGCGTTTGCGGACTGGGGCGAGGAGCTGCTGCTCATCGACGCGGCGGTTCCCGGTTCCGGTGAGGCCTGGGACTACGCGTCGGTCCGCGCCTTGGGGCTGGATGACCGGGAATGGCTGCTGGCCGGCGGCCTGGACCCGGAAAACGTGGCCGGGGCGGCCGCGGCGGCCGGCGCCTGGGGCGTGGACGTCTCCTCCGGCGTCGAGCAATCCCGGGGGGTCAAGGACCTCGCGAAAATCCGAGCTTTCGTGGCGGCGGCCAAAGGGTTCTGACGGCCAGTTGACGTCCCGACGGCGGCCCGACGGCGTGAGGCGGCACCATCCGGCGGGCGCACCTATCGCCGCGGGAGCTTCCTCGTTAGCATGCTTCTTGGGGACTTCCGAATCCAGGCGGGCCTGCCCCGCCACCTATGCGAAGGAGAAACGGCGATGACCCTGCCCACAGGATTGACCCCCGGCGTCTGGACGCTGGACATGTCCCACAGTGAGATCGGCTTCAGCGTTCGGCATGCCGGGATCAGCAAGGTCCGGGGGCGCTTCAACGAGGCCACTGCGGAGGCCCGGGTCCGGGATTCCCTGGCCGATGCCAGCCTGCACGCCACGATCAAGACCGCGAGCTTCGATTCCGGCGACGCCAACCGGGACGGCCACGTGCGCGGTCCCGACTTTTTCGACGTCGAGAACTTCCCCGAGATGACCTTCCGCGCAACGTCCGTCCGGGGCGACGGCGAGGACTACGTGCTCACCGGCGACCTCACCATCCGCGGCGTCACCAAGCCGGTGGACCTGGAAGTCGAGTTCACCGGCGTCGCGGTGGATCCCTTCGGCGCGACCCGGGCCGGCTTCAGCGCCGAGGCGGACATCAGCCGCAAGGAATTCGGCCTGACATGGAATGCCGCCCTCGAGGCGGGCGGACTGCTCGTCAGCGACAAGGTCAAGATCAACGTCGAAGCGGCCATGGTCAAGCAGGCTGACACCTAAGAACGGTCCGAAGATCAGGGATTGATCAGGGCCAACCCCTGATCCGAATCTGCGGCTCGCGGGAGACAATGAAGCCATGAAGACACTGCTCAACATCATCTGGCTGCTTTTCGGCGGCCTCTGGCTTGCGCTCGGGTATTTCCTTGCCGGCATCGTCTGCTGCCTGCTGGTCATCACCATTCCGTGGGGGCTGGCCTCGTTCCGTATTGCGTCCTACACCCTGTGGCCGTTCGGCCGGATGGTGGTGGACAAGCCCGGCGGAAACGGCGTGTTCACCCTGCTGGGCAACGTCATCTGGCTGCTCGTGGCGGGCATCTGGATCGCGATCGGGCACGTTGTCACGGCCTTCGCCATGGCCATCACGATTGTCGGCATCCCGCTGGCCATCGCCAACCTCAAGCTCATTCCGGTATCCCTGATGCCGCTGGGCAAGCAGATCGTGCCCACAGACCGGCCGTTTGCCGTCAGCTACCGCTAGGGCGCGCCCGGGCCGGACAACCACAGGAAGCCGAGGGAAGAGCAATGCCAGAGCCAACAATCCCGGAGGCAGAGACCAGTAACGATGAACTGATGCTGGTCATCACCCGCGAGTTCCAGGTCCCGATTTCGGCGGTATGGTCCGCCCTGACCGACCCGGAGCAGGCGCCCGCGTGGTGGGGGCCGCGCGGTTTCCATACCCCGCGGGAGAGCATCGATGCCGACCTGGAAATTGGCGGCCTCTACCGCGCCTGCATGATCCAGGACGCCACTGGCCAGCAGTACTGGTGGAGCGGCGTCCACACGGACATCGAACCGCCGAACCTGTTCGTGTTCACCCATGCCTGGGACAAGGCCGACGGCACCCGCGGCTTTGAGACCGAGGTGACTTTCCGGCTGGAGGAGATCGACGGCGGTACCCGGATGACGTTCACGCAGGGACCCTTTGATACGGCGGAGAACCGGGACAGCAACGGCACCGGCTGGCGGGAGTCCTTCGACCGTCTCGCCGACCACCTCCGCAAGGCGGCCTGAAACAAGCAAGCATCGCGGGGTCACTTAGCGCCATCCCGAAGGGATTAATAGGCGCTAAGTGACCCCGCGATGTGGTGGCGGGACCGAGTCAGGCAAGTTCGCCCTGCAGGTTCCGGCGGGCCGTGTCCTGCCACAGTTCGCGGCCGCGCGCGGTGTGGAAGAGGGGGTCCAGTTCAAGGAGCTGGCGGACGACGGCGGCGCGTCCGGCGGCGAAATCTGCGTCGCCAATGTGGGCGAAGTCTTCGCGGACGGCCGCAAGATAGCGGGCGTAGGCGCCGGGATCGCCGGCCAGGACGGAGAGGTCGGCATCGCTGAGCAGGGCGGCGGGTTCGTCGTCGGGATCCGGCCGATGGTCCGCCGTCATCCTGACCAGCCGCGCGACCTCGTCGACCTCGTCGGCGGGAAGCCCCGCGCGCTCCAGCCGCTCCTCGGCGAGCCGGGCAGACTCCTCCTCGTCTTCGCCGGCGATGCCGAGGTAGACGGCGTCGTGGAACCAAGCCGCGAGCAGCACGGTCCGCGGTGGCCGTGCCGGCGTGGTCAGCCGGTCCAGGGCCTCCAGCACGGCGAGCAGGTGGGTGCGGCCGTGGTACTTCCGGTGGTCCTCGCCCCAGCGGTCCAGCAGGTCGAGGAAGAGCGCGTCGTGGCCGGGGAGGGCCTCGTTCCAGCGGGTCAGCAGCGGCAGTTTCAGCGATCCGTTGCGTCGCCGCGCAGGAATCCGCAGGCCGCTTTCGATCAGTTTGCGGACCAGGATCCGGCCCTCGACGGGGACGGCGCCGGCCGCCACTAGGGCGTCGTAGCGGGCCTCGGCCACGTCGTAGTGGTCGCCGTCGAACGCCCGCTCCGGGATGCCCGCGGCCCGCGCGAAGGTGTGGAGCTCATCCAGCGAGCTGTCCGAGATGAGGTGCGAAAAGTGCGTTCCGTGGGCGGGCCAGAGCGGGGGATCGAGGTATACGGCCATGCAGGAAGTCTACGAGGCGGCCAAATTGAGCGGTGACCCGGAGATGAAAAGGAAAACGGCCGGATTCTCCGCAAATGCGGGTTACAGTGTCTCTATGCCTAGTTTTCGCGTCTCGGAAGCCGCCCGGTTCCTCGGCGTCAGCGACGACACCGTCCGCCGCTGGACCGAAAACGGGAGCCTCACGCCGCTCAGGGATGAATCGGGCCGGCTCGCCGTGGACGGGCTCGAGCTCGCCACCCTGGCCCGGGAGCAGGCGAAACTGCCCGAGGACCCTGCCCGCGCCGGGAGTTCGGCCCGGAACCGCTTCGTCGGACTGGTCACGGCCATCACGGCCGACACCGTCATGGCCCAGGTGGAGCTGCAGTGCGGGCCGTTCCGGGTGGTGTCGCTGATGAGCAGCGAGGCGGTCCGCGAACTCGGCCTGGAACTGGGCTCCGTGGCCACCGCCGTCGTGAAAGCCACCACGGTGATCATCGAAAGCCCGCATGGAAGGGCCCTCGTATGAGCCGGCTGCGGAAGGCCGCCGCCCTCCTGCTGGCGGGAGCCCTCGCAGCAGGGACCGCCGCCTGCGCCGCACCGGCCGGCGGGGGAGGGGCGGAGAAGAACCTGACAGTGTTCGCGGCGGCCTCGCTCAAGGCGCCCTTCACTGCCCTGGCCCGGGAGTTTGAGGCCGGCCACCCCGGAACCAAGGTGGTACTCAGCTTCGCCGGGTCCGCCGACCTCGCCACCCAGCTCAGCCAAGGCGCACCCGCGGACGTGTTCGCCTCCGCGGACCTGAAGAACATGGCCAAGGTCGCCGACGCAGGTTTGGTGGCAGGCGCGCCCCGGAACTTCGCCAGCAACGTCCTGGCCATCGCCGTGCCACCGGCCAACCCCGCGGGCATCGGCTCCTTCGCCGATCTGGCGAAACCCGGGGTCAAAGTGGTGGTGTGCGCGGCCCAGGTCCCGTGCGGAGCGGCGGCGAAGTCGGTCGAGGGGAAGAGCGGCGTGGCCCTGAAGCCCGTCAGCGAGGAATCCTCCGTCACCGACGTGCTGGGCAAGGTCACCTCGGGAGAAGCCGACGCCGGACTCGTCTATGTCACCGACGTCCGGGCGGCCGGGAGCAAGGTCAGGGGGATCCCGTTCCCCGAGGCGGCCGCCGCCGTCAACCACTATCCGATCGCCGCGCTGAAGACCAGCAGAAACCAGGAACTCTCGGACGCCTTCATTTCGCTGGTCACCGGAGCCGGTGGCCGGAAGGTCCTCGCCGACGCGGGCTTCGGCAGCCCGTGACGCGCCACGGCTACAGCGGCATTCCGCGCTGGGTGCAGGCCATCGCCGCGGCCGGGGCGCTGTTCGTTCTGCTGCCCCTCGCCGCCATGGTCGCCAGGGTCAACTGGCCGCAGTTCGTCCCGCTGCTCACCTCGGAAGCCTCGCTCACGGCACTGGGGCTCAGCCTGCGCACGGCGGCGGCGAGTACGGTGCTCTGCGTGCTGCTCGGCGTCCCGCTGGCCCTGGTGCTGGCCCGGGGCGCCTTCCCGGGCCAGCGACTGCTGCGCTCGTTCGTGCTGCTGCCGCTGGTGCTGCCGCCGGTGGTGGGCGGCATCGCGCTGCTCTACACCTTCGGCCGGCAGGGCCTGCTGGGCCGGAGCCTCGAGGTGGCCGGCATCCAGATCGCGTTCTCGACGACGGCGGTGGTGCTCGCCCAGGCCTTCGTCGCGCTGCCCTTCCTCGTGGTGAGCCTCGAAGGTGCGCTGCGCTCCGCGGGCAGCCGTTACGAGGCGGTGGCGGCAACCCTAGGCGCCCGTCCCACCACGGTGCTGCGCCGTGTCACCGTACCGCTGGTCCTGCCGGGCCTCGCCTCAGGGGCCGTGCTCTCCTTCGCCCGCAGTCTCGGCGAATTCGGCGCCACCCTCACCTTCGCCGGCAGCCTCCAGGGCGTCACCCGCACCCTGCCGCTGGAAATCTACCTGCAGCGCGAGACCGACGCCGACGCCGCCGTCGCCCTCTCGCTGCTGCTCGTCGCGGTGGCGGTCATCGTCGTCGGGCTCAGCTACCGGGGACCGGCCGCGGCCGGCCGCCGTGCAGGCAGCCCCGCGGCCGCCGGGCAGGTGCGGGGATGACGTTCACGCTCGACGCCGCCGTCGCCGCCCGCGGGTTCGACGTCTCGCTGAGCCTGGCGGACGCGGAGACGGTGGCCGTGCTCGGGCCGAACGGGGCCGGGAAGTCCACCCTGCTCTCCGTGGTCGCGGGCCTGCTCCGCCCCGATGCCGGACGGGCGCAGGTGGACGGCCGGATCCTCTTCGAGCTGGGGCCCGGGCAGAACACCTGGACCGCGCCGCACCGCCGCGGCACCGCCCTGCTGGCCCAGGAGCCGCTGCTATTTCCGCATCTGACGGTCCTCGAAAACGTTGCCTTCGGCCCCCGGAGCGCCGGCGTTCCGAGGGCCCACGCAAGGCAGACGGCCCGGCGCTGGCTGGCGGAGGTCGACGCGGCGGACCTCGCCGGACGGCGGCCTGGGGAGCTCTCCGGCGGTCAGGCCCAGCGGGTCGCGGTGGCCCGGGCTCTGGCCGCCGATCCCGGGCTGCTCCTGCTGGACGAGCCGATGGCCGCCCTGGACGTCCACGCAGCCCCGCTGCTGCGGCGGCTGCTGAAGCGGGTCCTGGCCGGGCGCCGGGCCATCATCGTCACGCACGATGTCCTGGACGCCTACATGCTCGCCGACCGCGTGATCGTGCTGGAACAGGGCCGGATCACCGAGGACGGCCCCACCCGGGACGTGCTCCAGCGGCCCCGCAGCCGCTTCGCCGCCGGGCTGGCCGGGCTGAACCTCGTGGCCGGCACCGTCACCGCGGCCGGGCTCCGGACGGCCGCGGGCCAGGAATTCGCCGGCCGGCATGAGGATCCGCCGGTTCCCGGCCAAAGCGGCGTGGCGGCCTTCCCGCCGTCGGCCGTCTCCGTCTTCCTCAGCGAAGCACACGGCAGCCCGCGCAACTCCTTCCCGGTCACGGTCACCGACCTGGAACCGCATGGCGACCAGATCCGGGTCCGGGCCGGGGAACTGTCCGCGGACGTGACGCCCGCCGCGTCGGCGGACCTCGGCCTGGCGCCCGGAGTGGGCGTCTACTTCGTGGTCAAGGCGGCGGCGGTGTCGATTTACCCGGCGTAGGGGCACTGGAGTGCCGGCCGGGTCTGGGCCACGCCCCGGTCCCGGCGGCTCTGGGCCACGCCCCGGTATCAGCCGGGCCGGCCCCACGGCCTAGGGTGGAGAGAGGCCCGCCCCGCAACCAGGAGGAATCTCGTGCAGAACAACCCAGCCCCAGCCCATGGACGCACCGCACTGGTGGTCGGAGCCAGCGGCATCGCCGGGTCCGCCCTCGTCACCCTCCTTGCGGAAACAGGCTGGGACGTCTTGGCCCTGTCCCGCGGCGTCGTTGCCCGCCCCGGGGTGCGGCCCGTTAGTGCGGACCTCAGCTCACCGGAGAGCCTTACGGCCGCGCTGGCCGGCGAAAGCCCGACCCACGTGTTCTTCACCGCCTGGTCGCGGCAGGACACCGAACGGGAAAACATCGAAGTCAACGCCGCGCTGCTGCGGAACCTGCTTAACGCCCTGCGCGACAGCCCGGTGGAACACGTCGCCCTGATGACCGGGCTGAAGCACTATCTGGGCCCCTTTGAGGCCTACGCCGCGGGGGAAATGCCGGACACGCCCTTCCATGAGGAGGAACCGCGGCTGCCGGTGCCCAACTTCTACTACGCCCAGGAGGACGAACTGTGGGCCGCGGCCGAACGCCAGGGGTTCAGCTGGTCGGTTCACCGTGCGCACACGGTCATCGGCCACGCCGTGGGCAACGCCATGAACATGGGGACCACCCTCGCGGTACAGGCGTCACTCTGCAAGGAGCTGGACCGGCCGTTCATCTTCCCCGGCTCGGAGACGCAGTGGAACAGCCTCACCGATATGACCGACAGCGGACTGCTGGCAGAGCACATGCTCTGGGCAGCCACCGCGGAGTCGGCAGGCAATCAGGCGTACAACATCGTCGACGGCGACGTCTTCCGCTGGCGCTGGATGTGGCCGCGCCTTGCCGCATATTTCGGCGTCGAAGCCGTTGGCTTCGAGAACGAACCCAGGCCGCTGGAAGAGCAGATGCGGGGCATGGAAACGGTGTGGGCGGATTTGGCCGCCCGGCATGGACTCGCCGAACCGGACCTCGCGCGGGTCTCCTCGTGGTGGCACACCGACGGCGACCTGGGACGCAACATCGAGGTGCTGGCCGACATGAGCAAGAGCCGCCTCGCGGGCTTCACCGGGTACCGCCGGACCCTGGACTCGTTCACAGTGCTCTTTGACCGGCTCCGGGCGGACCGGCTGATCCCGTAGCCGCCGGCTGCGGGGCCGGTTGTTACTTGGGTTGGGTTTCCTGGTCCTTGCTGCCCTGGGCCTTGTTCCGCACCGGGTGCTGGCTGACGATCGAGACGCGGTTGAAGGCGTTCATCGTGATCGCCAGCCAGCTGATGGCGGAGAACTCGACGTCGGTGAGGTGCCTGCGCGCCCGGCCTCCGTCGCGCTCGCGGGCCTCGGCGTCGGAGATGTTGGTGATCGCCTCGGCCAGAGTCAGGGCCGCACGTTCCTTTTCGCTGAAAAGGGTGGTGTCGCGCCAGGCCGGGAGCACCGCTAGGCGCTGGGCTGATTCACCGTTCTTGACCGCGTCCCCCACGTGAAGGTCCAGGCAGAAGGCACAGCCGTTGATCTGCGAGATGCGGACGTTCAGCAACTCGATCAGCGTCTGGTCCAGCCCTGCCTCCTCCGCGGCTTCCTTGGCCTTCAGGCCCAGGCCGTTGAGCGCGCGCCACGCGGCGGGGTGCGCCTTGTCCAGGAAAACGCTGCGGGTGCTGTGCCCGGGTGCCGGAGTCTCATCCATGACTCCCAGATTACAGAGGTCCGGCCAGTACCGCCCGCGCGTCATGTGACAAAGTTGTCAAACGTGTGACAAGCTTTGCGTGTAGCCATAATTCGATCCGGTGGTCGGTTCCTTGGGGGAGCCGACCGCCGGATCGCTTCTTTTTTGCGGGACATGTCCAACCCTCGACGCCTGCCGCCGCGCATGCCCCCTCTCCCCGCGGCCGCCCCGGGGACATGCCCAACCCTTGGCACGAAGAATGGACATAGTGGGATTATGCCCACCGTTCGAGGCCGGGGATGGGCATGTCCGTCCTCCGGGGGAGCAGCCCGGGGTCAGGGCAGGGCGTGTCCGGCGATGCGTGCCACTTGCGACCCCGCGGCCACCAGGGCTTCCGCATCGCTGGCCACGATTACGCCGGCAAAGTTGTCGGCATAGTCGCCCAGGTCCTCGTGGACGGAGCCGACGACGGCGTACACGGGCGTCGTGCCGCTGCGGGCCAGGATGGCGGCGATGATCTTGCCTTGGCCGGTCTGGGAGTCCAGCCGGCCCTCCCCGACCACCACCGCGGTGCTGGCGGCGGCGTGGGCCTCGAAGCCGAGCAGGTCCAGCACATGGTCGGCGCCTGAGACCAGGCTGGCCCCGTACTTCGCCCACATGCCGCCGGAGAAGCCGCCGGCGGCCCCGGTTCGCTCCAACGGCCGGGGGTCACGGCCCAGTTCGCGGGCAAACCCGTCCGCCAGCTCGTCGAGCCGCCACGTGAGTACCTCCACCGTGGCCGGGTCCGCGCCCTTCTGCGGGCCGAAGACCCGGGCGGCGTCGGCGAAGCGGGTGGTCACGTCGCTGAGCACCACCACCTCGGCGCCGTCCAGGCCGCCGCGCTCCTCGATGGCGGCGATGGCCCCGGCCCCGCCGTCGGTGGTCGCGGAGCCGCCGGCCGCCACCAGCACCCGCCGGCCACCGAGCCGGACGGCCTCCGCCATCATCACCCCGGTGCCGTACGTGCTGGCGCGGAAGGGGTCCCGGTCGCCGGTGCTGGGCAGGTTCAGGCCGCTGGCGAACGCGAGCTCGACGACGGCGGTGCCGTCCGGCGCCAGCGCGATGACCGCCTCGACGTCGTCGCCCCAAGGTCCCACCGTGCGGACCCGGACCGGCCGGGCGTCGAGGCCCCGGACCAGCACGTCGAAGGTCCCCTCGCCGCCGTCGGCCACCGGCAGTTGGACGGCGGCCGCCCCGGCCGCGCGGATCCCGGCAGCGATGTGGGCGCAGACGTCCGCTGCCGGGAAGGTCCCCTTGAAACTGTCCGGGGCAACGAGGATGCTCACCGGCCTAGAATCCCACTTTGTCGCGGCCCTTGAGCTGCAGCATTTCGCGGGCCTCGTCCGGGGTGGCGATCTCGAAGTTGAGCGCCTCCAGGATGGTGCGGATCCGGGTGACCTGCTGGGCGTTGGACGTGGCGAGCTGGCCGGGGCCGATCCAGAGCGAGTCCTCCAGTCCGACGCGGACATGCGAACCCATGGCCGCACCGATCGTTGCGAGCGGCATCTGGTTCTTGCCGGCGCCCAGGATGGACCACTGGTAATCATCGCCCAGCAGCCGGTCAGCGGTGCGGCGCATGTGCATGAGGTCTTCCGGGTGGGCGCCGATCCCGCCGAGCAGGCCGAAAACGGACTGGACGAACAGGGGGCCGCGGGCCAGGCCGCGGGCGTGGAAGTGGGCCAGGTTGTTCAGGTGGGAGATGTCGTAGCACTCGAATTCGAACCGGGTGCCGTTCTCGTTGCCGAGCCCTAAGATGGTTTCAATGTCCTGGAAGGTGTTCTTGAAGACCAGGTCGCGGCTCTTATCGAGTCCTTCGCGCTCCCACTCGTGGCCGAAGTCCGTGAAACGGTCCAGCATCGGGTAGAGGCCGAAGTTCATCGACCCCATGTTCAGCGAGGCCAGTTCGGGCTTGAACAGCGCGGCAGGCTGCATGCGCTCCTCCACGGTCATGTGGGGGGAGCCGCCGGTCGTGATGTTGATGACGGCGTCGGTATTGCGCTTGAGCTTGTCCAGGATCGGGGCGAAGTGCTCCGGGTCCTGCGAGGGCCGGCCGTCCTTCGGGTCGCGGGCGTGCATGTGCACGATCGCGGCGCCGGCCTCGGCGGCACCGATCGCGGCGTCGGCGATTTCATCCGGCGACACCGGCAGGTGCGGGGACATGGACGGGGTGTGGATGGCGCCGGTGACGGCGCTGGTGATGATGACTTTGCGTGCAGCAGCCATGGGGGTCGCTCCTTCGGGGCTCAGTAAAGCTTTTCGGTGTTGCCGTCGACGGCGAGGGCCTGGCCGTTGACGTTGCGGGCCAGGTCGCTCGCGGCGAAGGCGGCCATGTTCGCGATGTCCTCCGCCTCGATCAGCCGGCCGAGGGAGGACTGGTTGTGATAGAGCTCGGAAACCTGGTCCGCCGGGAGGTCCAGCATCTGCGCCTTGGCCGCGATGACGGCGTCGATCCGGGGCCCGTTGACGGCGCCGGGGCAGATCGCGTTGACCCGGATCCGGTCCGGTCCCAGTTCGATTGCGAGCGTCTTGGTCAGCCCGACGACGGCCCACTTGGACGCGGAGTAGGCGCTGCGCCCGGCCATGCCGAGCCGTCCCGCCGCGGAGGAGAGGTTCACGATCGAGGCGCCGGTGCCCTGCCGGAGCAGGGGCAGCGCGTGCTTGATGCAGTAGAACTGGCCGTGGATGTTGACGTCGAAGGTGGCCTTCCAGGCGGCGGCGTCGAGGGTTTCGAGCGGGCCGGTGGGGCCGGCGATGCCGGCGTTGTTGACCAGCACGTCCAGCCCTCCTAGTTCGTCGGCCACGGTGGTCATGAGGGCGCGCACCTGGGCTTCGTCGGAGACATCGCTGACCGCAGCGGCGAGGCCGTTGACGCGGGCCTTCTCGACGGCGTCGGGGTCAATGTCGGTGACGAAGACGGCGGCGCCGAGTTGCTGGAACTTGCTCGCGATGGCCAGGCCGATGCCGTTGGCGCCGGCGGTGACCAGAACGCGTTTTGCGGTGAAATCCATGGGTATTCCTTGCGGTGGTGGTTCGGTGAGCCGCTCCGCCGGCGCGCAGGGGCGCCGGCAGAGCGTTGGCGGTGGAGCGTTCGGTGGCGGCCGGCGTCGGGCGCTTAGTGGGCAGCGGGGACGACGTCGGGCTTCTCGGTGCCGCGCTTGAGCATCAGGGACAGCAGTGCACCGATGATGCACATGCCCACGATGAACCACAGGCCGGAGAGCTTGGAGCCGGTGGCATCCTGCATGAAGCCCATGACGTAGGGGCCGAGGAAGCCGCCGAGCAGGCCGATGGTGTTGACGAACGCGATGCCGCCGGCGAGGGCGGCGCCGCTGAGGCGGGTGGCCGGGTAGGTGAAGAGGATCGGCTGCAGGGCGAAGAAGTTGAAGGCGGCCAGGCAGAAGCCGATCATGCCGAGCAGCGGGCCGCCGACGGCGCCGAGCGCGAAGCCGGCGATGATGCCGATCATGGTGCCGGTGACCAGGAGGCGGGAGCGTTTGCCGTCGGTGGCGAAGCGGGGAACCAGCAGCGCGCCGGCCGCGGAGAAGATCCACGGGATGGCGGTCAGCAGGCCGATCTGCAGCGGGTTGAGCTTGCCGTAGGTGCCGATGATGGAGGGCAGGAAGTAGGACAGGGCGTAGACGGCAATCTGGTGGGTGAAATAGACGCCCACGACCAGGAGGATCTGCTTGTCTTTCAGGACGTCGCGGAGGCGGTGGTTGCCGGAGGCTTCCGCGCCGGCCTTCTCTTCGGCGGCGATCCGGGCCTCAAGGTCGGCGGCCTCCTCGGGGCTGAGGAACGTGGCTTTGCTGGGCCGGTCCGGGAGCTTCTTCCAGACGACGTAGGCCAGGACGCAGGCCGGCAGGCCCTCGACGAGGAACATCCACTGCCAGCCGTGCAGGCCGCCGAGGCCGTCCAGGGTCAGCAGCAGCCCGCCGAGCGGGGCGCCGACGATGTTGGCGATCGAGACGCCCAGCAGGAACATGCCGTTGGCCTTGGCGCGGTCCTTGACCACGAACCACTGGGTCAGAAAGTACATAACGCCTGGGAAGAGCCCGGCCTCGGCGACGCCGAGCAGCATCCGCATGATGTAGAAGGACCACTCTCCCTGCACGAAGGCCATGCCGGCCGAGATGATGCCCCAGGTGATCATGATCCGCATGATCCAGAAGCGGGCGCCCACCTTGTGCATGATCAGGTTGGAGGGGATTTCGGAGAGGGCGTAGGTCAGGAAGAACAGGCCGGCGCCGATGCCGTAGGCGGTGGCGGAGATGCCGAGGTCAATCTCCAGGCGGTCCTTGGCCATACCGATGTTGGTGCGGTCCAGGAACGCCATGATGTAGGCGCCGATCAGCAGCGGCATGACTCGGCGCAGGATCACGCCGTTAATTTCCTGCGGTGTGCGCATCTTCGTTGGTGCGGATACAACTGACATGGGTCTTCGTCCTTGAATTGGGGTCAGGATTGATGGTCAGGGCGGACAGCGGGCAGCGTTCAATCGGCAGCCGACGCTGCGAGGTGGTGCGTTTGGGGAGTTGCGGTTGGTGTGGTGACTAGGTGAGGGCGGGGGTACAGCCGCAGGTGCGGCCGATGTGGAGGCGGTGCCGGCACACCAGCGAGGTGTAGTTCCGGGACGGGGCTTCGATGCGTTTGAGTAGCATGGCGAAGGCCTCATGGGCCATCTCCTGCTGCGGCTGGACAATGCTGGTCAGGTTGATCAGTCCGGAGCGGCTGTGCGGCAGCCCGTCGCAGCCGGCCACGGCCACGTCCTCCGGGATCCGCAGGCCCCGCGCCAGGGCGTACTCCATCACGCCGATGGCGAGCTCGTCGCTGCCGCAGACCACTGCCTGCGGCGGGGTTCCGGAGGCGAAGAGACGTTCCGCGGCCAGCCGGCCGCCTTCGTTGTTCACCCGGGTGCTGATCTTGCGGTCCCCGCTGATGACGACGCCGGCGGCGGCCGCCGTCCGCACGAAGGCCTGTTCCCGGGCCAGTGAAGCGGTGGAAAAGCGGGGGCCGATCACGGTGGCGATCTCGGTGTAGCCGTGGGCGAGCATGTGCTGCATCAGCAGCGTCGCGGCGGCGTCGTCGTCGATCCCGACAAAGTCTGAATCGAGGAAGTCCGCCCGGCGGGACAGGCAGACGTAGGGGATCCGGGCGGACCTCAGCGTGCGGAGGGCGCGCGCATCGTCCCGGAGCGAGGCGGCGAGGATGACGCCGTCCACGTTGCGGTTCGCGAGCGTGGACGTGACCTGGGCGAGGACCTCCGGATCGTCCTGGGTGGTGGCGACAAAGACCTCGTAGCCGGAATCGGCTGCCGCGGAAATGACGCCCTGCGCCCAGCGCGGGAACATCGGGTTGATGATGTTGGGCAGGATCAGGCCGATCACGCGGGTGCGCTGCAGATCGGTGGACTGGGAGGACTTACGGGGCCTGAAGCCCAGCTCGTTCGCCACGTGGATGATGTGGCGCCGGGTCTCCGGCGAGACACCGCCCTTGCCGTTGAGGACGTAGGACACCGCGGCCGAGGAGACGCCGGCCGCGCGGGCCACGGCTGCCGCGGAAACCGGCGCAACGGGGCCATCGGTGGCAACGGTGGTGGCTTGTTCCTGCATTCTGACCCTCCTTCGCATCGGTTTCGGTCCCTGTGACCTCAGTTACAGTAAGTAACCCGCACAACGTTAAGCAACGTTAAGTGATGTGGGGTGGGATGTCCGGGTGTGGCATCCGGTCCGACGGACATGCTCTGGCCTGGGTTCGCTCGGTTTCCGCAGCCAGCCCAACGGACATGCCCATCCTTGGACTCGGCCAGTAGACATATCCGGACTATGTCCATTCGTAGGCGCGAGGAATGGGCATGTCCGGACGCTCCAAGGGCTGAGGCCGGGCATGCCCAGCGCCCCGAGCCAAGGATGGGCATGTCCGGAAGCTCGAAGGGTGGCGGCTGAGCATGCCCAGCGCCCCGCGCGAAGGATGGGCATGTCCGGACGCTCGAAGGGCTGAGGCCGGGCATGCCCAGCGCCCCGCGCGAAGGATGGGCATGTCCGTAAGGACGCCCGGCCGCGCCGGAGGACTCCGGCCCTAGACAGCAGTTTCGCCGTGGGCAAACATGGAGCTAAAGGAGCCAATTCCAAAGTTGAGCGGGCTAGACTCAACTTTGACGACAGTTTTATCCCGGAAGGAGCTCTCTTTGGACGCGAAATTCACTACCAAGAGCCAGGAGGCTCTTTCGGCAGCAGCCATGAACGCCTCGACGGCCGGAAACCCGCAGCTGGAACCGGCCCATCTGCTTAAGGCGCTCATGGACCAGCGCGAGGGGGTCGCCGTCGCGCTCCTCCGCGCCACCGGAACCGATCCGGATGCCGTCAGCGTCCAGGCCAGCTCCGCCATCAAGGCCCTCCCCTCCACCTCGGGCGGCTCCGTGCAGCAGGCCCAGCTTTCCCGCGCCGCGATGCAGGCCATCAAGAACGCGCAGAACGAGGCGGAACGGCTCGGCGACACCTTCGTCTCCACCGAGCACCTGCTGCTGGGCCTCGCCTCCGGCAGCGACGACGTCGGGCGGCTGCTCCGCGATGCCGGCGCCTCCCACGAGGCGCTGCTCGCAGCGCTGCCCGGGGTCCGCGGCGACCGCAAGGTGGACAACGCCGACCCCGAAAACACCTTCCAAGCGCTGGAGAAGTTCGGCACCGACCTGACCGCGATCGCGCGCTCCGGCAAGCTGGACCCGGTGATCGGGCGCGACGCCGAGATCCGCCGCATCATCCAGGTCCTCAGCCGCCGCACCAAGAACAACCCGGTGATCATCGGCGAACCCGGCGTCGGCAAGACCGCCGTCGTCGAAGGCCTGGCCCAGCGGATCGTGGCCGGCGACGTGCCCGAGAGCCTGCGCGGCAAGACCCTGGTTGCCCTGGACCTGGCCTCGATGGTGGCGGGCGCCAAGTACCGCGGCGAATTCGAGGAGCGGCTCAAGGCGGTGCTGGAGGAGATCAAGAGCTCCGAGGGCCAGATCGTCACCTTCATCGACGAGCTCCACACCGTGGTCGGCGCGGGCGCCTCCGGGGACAGCTCGATGGACGCCGGCAACATGCTCAAGCCCATGCTCGCCCGCGGTGAACTCCGGCTGATCGGCGCCACCACGCTCGACGAATACCGCGAGAACATCGAAAAGGACCCGGCGCTGGAACGCCGCTTCCAGCAGGTCTTCGTCGGCGAACCGAGCGTGGATGACACGATCGGCATCCTGCGCGGACTGAAGGAACGCTACGAGGCGCACCACAAGGTTTCCATCTCCGACTCCGCCCTCGTGGCCGCGGCGACCCTGTCCAACCGGTACATCTCCGGCCGGCAGCTGCCGGACAAGGCGATCGACCTCGTCGATGAGGCCGCGTCCCGGCTGCGGATGGAGATCGACTCCGCCCCGGAGGAGATCGACCAGCTGCGCCGCCAGGTGGACCGGCTGACCATGGAGGAACTGGCCCTGGCCGGCGAGACCGACCCGGCCTCGGTGGAACGCCTTGCCGCTCTGCGCGCCGACATGGCGGACAAGAAGGAGGAGCTCGCGGCCCTGAACGCCCGCTGGGAGACCGAGAAGGCGGGCCTGAACCGTGCCGGCGACCTGCGCGCCAAGCTGGATGAGCTGCGGTCCGCGGAGGAAAAAGCTGAGCGCGAGGGCGACTTCGAGACGGCGTCCCGGATCCTCTACGGCGAGATCCCGGCCCTGGAGCGCGAACTCAAGGCCGCGGCCGAGGCCGAAGCGGCCGTGACCGACAAGTCCGGACAGATGGTGGCCGACGAGGTGACCGCGGATGACATCGCCGAGGTGATCTCCGCGTGGACCGGCATCCCGGCCGGGCGCATGCTGCAGGGCGAGAGCCAGAAGCTGCTGGAGATGGAGCACGTCCTGGGCGAACGGCTGATCGGCCAGACCAAGGCGGTCACCGCCGTCTCCGACGCCGTGCGCCGGGCCCGCGCCGGTATCAGCGACCCCAACCGGCCCACCGGATCCTTCCTCTTCCTGGGCCCGACCGGCGTCGGCAAGACCGAGCTGGCCAAGGCGCTCGCGGACTTCCTCTTCGACGACGAGCGGGCCATGGTGCGGATCGACATGTCCGAGTACTCGGAGAAGCACTCCGTGGCGCGGCTGGTCGGGGCGCCTCCGGGCTACGTGGGCTACGAGGAGGGCGGCCAGCTGACCGAGGCTGTCCGCCGTCGTCCGTACTCCGTCCTGTTGCTCGACGAGGTGGAGAAGGCCCACCCGGAGGTCTTCGACATCCTCCTGCAGGTGCTCGACGACGGCCGCCTCACCGACGGCCAGGGCCGCACCGTGGACTTCCGGAACGTGATCCTGGTCCTGACCTCCAACCTGGGCAGCCAGTTCCTCGTGGACCCGAACCTCGACGCCGCCGCCAAGCGGGATGCGGTCATGGCCACGGTGCACGCCTCCTTCAAGCCCGAATTCCTGAACCGGCTCGACGAGGTGGTGCTTTTCGACCCGCTGAGCGTCGAGGAACTCGCCGAGATCGTCGAGCTGCAGGTCAAGGAGCTGGGCGAACGGCTCAAGGGCCGCCGCCTGACTCTCGAAGTATCGGAAGGCGCGCGGGCCTGGCTGGCCGTCACCGGCTTCGACCCTGCCTACGGCGCCCGGCCGCTGCGCCGCTTGGTGCAGCGGGAGATCGGAGACCGGCTGGCCAAGTCCATCCTGGCCGGCGAGATCGCCGACGGCGACACGGTCCTGGTGGACACCGCCCCGGATCTGATGGAGCTCACCATGGGCGGCGCGGACGTGTCCGCGCGGCCCGACGGCGGAGCGTCCACCGGCAGCGGGCTCTCGGTCCGCCGCAAGGAGTAACGCAAGGAGTCACGCCGCGAACGGCAAGGGCCGCCCGCCGGATTCCACCTGTGGGCGGCCTTTTCGTTGAATGTCAGCTCTGCTGGCCCGGGGCTTTGCCGGTTCCCGCCATAAGGGCGAAATATCCCGGAACGCTTTGGCGGGCATTCTCGGACCTCATGGGGACCACCTCGATGCTGATCGGGCCGTCCTCGATGAGCTGCCAGTCCGCGTCCGGGAACAAGGCGTGGCGTTCGCGGGCACCGAAGCGGCCCGGCCGTGGCAGGTTTTCCAGCGCCCGGCGCAGCTGGCGCGGTACGTTCTCTCGGGTGGCCCCGAGCTCCGCCAAATAGTCCAGGCTGTTGCCGGGGAAATTGGTTTCCGCCAAAAAGATCCGGCCCTTGTCCCCAACTGCCGTCCGCAGGTTTTCCACCATGGCGGCTTGCTTGTCGGGTTTCAGGACGTGAAAGACTCCGCGGACGAAGACGTTGACGGGGCCCAGCCGCTCCAAGCTAAGTCCTCCCGTGCCTGTATCCGCAGCATCCAGGACCATAAACTCAGCATTGGGGACATCTTCTGCTTCCGCAGCCGCTCTGTCGATTGCGCCGGCGGACACATCGATTCCGATCACCCGTGGAAAAAGCCCGGCCAGCCACCGGGTGTACGTCCCATTGCCGCAACCCACGTCAACGACCGGAAGAGCCGGATCAAAGTGGGCGCGGATCAGATCGGCGTACTGCCCGCGCTCCGTAGCGGAATCGGCGTCCCAGAGAACGTCTCCGGCCCTGCCCGTCGTGTCGATGCCCTTCCAGTACTTGTCCCAGGCGGCATGCGGATCCCTCGGTGCCCGGGATGCGAGACGAACCACTGTCGGGATAAGCCGCATGCGGTCCCAGAGCTTTGCCATGCCGTCACTTTACCTTTGCTGTCCGGCAGCGCGGAGCCGATTAAGTGCGTCTACAGCGGGCTCCGGACGTCCGAAGTAGTAGCCCTGCCCGTAGAGACAACCCATAGCCCTGAGTTCTGCGGCCTGCCCGGCCGTTTCGATGCCCTCCACAATCGCCTCGAGCTCGGCCGCTGAGATCAGCTGGAGGATGGCAGAAACGAATTTCTGCTGCCGGGGGTCGGACTCAAGGTCCTTGATGAGGGAGTGGTCCACCTTGACTGTGTCTGCGGGAAGCGTCCGGAGGTAGCTGATGGACGAGTACCCGGTGCCGAAGTCGTCAATCTGCAGTCCCACACCCATGGCGCGGAGGGCTCTCAGCACCTGTTCCTCTCCCGCTCCGGGGGACATCAGGACGGTTTCGGTGATCTCAAGCACCAGCCGGCCCGGTTGCACGTCGTTCTTTTCCAACGTGTCCCGGATGTCCTGCAGCAGGTCGCCTCTGAGGAGCTCGGCGGCCGAGAGATTGATGTGCAGCCGGAAATCGGTGAGATCCGGTGCCTCCCTTTTCCACCGGCTCAGCTGAGAGATTCCTTCGTGCAGGATCCATCGACCCAGCTCGACGATGAGGCCGGTTTCTTCCGCGATGCCGATGAAGTTGTCCGGCATGATGGTTCCGTGGACCGGGTGGTGCCACCGGACGAGGGCCTCCACGCCGGCGACTCGCCCGGAGGCGAGTTCAATGACCGGCTGGTAGAGAAGTGCCAGCTGTCCCTCGGAAGCCGCCGTGCGCAACTCGGCTGTTATCCGCGATCGCTCCCTGACGGCGTCGAGCATATCCGGGTGGAAGCGCTCGATTCTGTTCCGGCCCTGGGCCTTGGCTTGATACATGGCGATGTCGGCATCGCGCATGAGTTCCTCCGAGCTATGTCCGGGATTGCGAAGGCAGATCCCGATGCTCGCCGTGGTCCAGACCGTTTCGGATCCCACGTGTATGCACTCCTGCAGGGCTTCCCGCGCCCGCTGCGCAATGTGGACGACTTCCTCTTCGGTCGCCCCTGCAATGAGGACGGCGAATTCATCCCCGCCGAGGCGCGCCACGGTGTCCGAGGTCCGGACCACGGAGCGCAGACGGCTGGAGACCTCCACAAGCACGGCATCTCCGGCGCTGTGCCCCATGGTGTCGTTGATTGCTTTGAAGGAATCCAGATCCAACACGAGAACGGCCGCGGCGCTGCCGCCCTGTGCGCTGGCGCCGATCGCGTCCTGGATTCGCTCGCTGAGCAGGGTCCGATTGGCCAGGCCCGTCAAAGCATCGGTTTTGGCCATCTGCTCCAGCTCGACCTGGGTGCGCCGCAACATGGCGGTGCGGGCAGCCACCCGTTCTTCCAGGTCCGAATGGATATGGCCGAGTTCTTCGGCGAGGAGATTGACGCCGGTAATGACGGCATCAATCTCATCGCGTTGGTCCGAGGGTTCGATCCGCGCACTCAGCTCGCCGGCAGCAAGCCGGACGATGCCGTCGACCAGCAGTTGCAGGCGGCCGTCTACAGCCCCGTCGGCCGGAGCCGTGTAGGGAAGAGTCTCAGGAACGTCGACAGTTGCGATGCTGTCTTGTCGTTGCCGACCCCTTTCACCGGTCGGCACTGAGCCATTCCATGGCGTCGTTGCGCGAGGTGAAAAACCGTGTTGGGCAAGGCGGTATATGAACCCCCAGGAAGAAGTTCGCCAGGACCCGGTCCACGGGCGACCGTCCCAGCAGGGCGATGCGGGAGGCGCTGCACGGGATGGACCAGATGCTTCGGGCTTCACGGCTGACGGAAGCCACCGCCGCCATGTCGACAAGCATCGGATGGGGGACGCCCTGGCAGGCCTCGTTCACTTTCGCCATCGCCGCCCGGGCATCCGCGACCTCAATGCTGATCCCGGGTAGCCACTGCAGGTGGATGTAGCCGTCAGCGAGGAGTTTGACGCTCCCCTTTCCACCGTCGACAGAATCCGGTGCCACGACCATGTCTCCTCCTGAATGGGCAGCCGAGAGATTCAGCAACACCTCAAAGGTACCGTTGGTTCCGCTGGTGTCCATGAAAAACCCGCCGCCGGGCGTGAAGAATACGCTGACGGAGCCCTAGAGCCGCGGGATAAGGGATTCCTTGATGACGTTTCCGCCGTCGGCCACGAAGTAGCAGTCCACCCGCCGGTCGCCGGTGCCCCAGCTGGAGGAGCTCGGATAGGCCAGTTTGTAGCTGAACTGGTAGTTCCCGGACTTGTCGGTGAGCTGGGCCGCCTTGCAGGTGTCCAGCGCCTTCTGCTTCAGCGGGTCACGGCCCGGGTAGGCGTCGGCGGCGGCGTAACTGTCCACTGCCACCAACTGGGCCGAATGTCCGGTGTCACAGGCCACGACAGTGGAGGTGGGGGCGTTTGCGTCGAAGTCCTTGAAGCAGTCGCCGAGCCGGAAGTCCATCGGGTTGACGCCTTCCAGCGGCAGCGGGCCCCGGGCCGCGGGGGCCGCGGACGAGGACCCGGCCGGAGCGGGCGAAGTGCCGGCCGTGGGTTGCTGGGTGGCGGCACCCAGCGAGGTCAGCCACCAGATCACCAGCCCCAGCACGACGACGGCGGCCAGGGCGGCGCCGACCTTCGCCAGGCCCAGCCGTTGGGCGGCGGCCCAGAGGGTCCGGCCCGCCCGTCGGGCGCTCGCGCCCAGCCTGCCGCCCAGCTGCCGGGCGCGGGGCCCCAGGTCTGAGGTCCTGAGTTGCGCCACCTGGGCGGAGAGCAGCTTGCCGAATTGGGAGGCTCCGGAGGTGGTCTTCCGGTTGTCGGCCTTCCGCTTCGGGGCCTCGACGCCGGCGCGTCCGCCGTCCGCGGCCGGCGTCGTGGACCGGGTTTCGGCCCCCGCCAAGGTTTCGGCTCCCGCCCGGGCTTCGGACCGGGCAGCGGCCCGCCGGGAGGACGGCGCGGCGGGTGCAGGGGCAGTGGCGCCCGGCGCGGTGCTGCTTAGGGGCGTGGTGCTTGAGGGAGGGGTGCTTGAGGCGATGCTGCGCGGGACAATCGGGACGGCGGACGTCGGCGGCGCGGAAGGCCGGGGCGGGATGCGGACGGAAGAGGGCATGCGTGCCGGCGGGGCCGGGACCGGCCGCTCTCCGGGGGCGTCCGCAGGGGGAACGTCAGGCATTCCGGCATCGCCGCGCCTGGCGTTCTCGTCGCTCGCAGGCTTTTCGGTCACTCGGGAATTCACCTCTTCCGTGCGTCTTTGCCGGGGCTGGATGCCCGGCTCCGGGCCGCGTTTCCGGGAGCCCATCAAGAGACTCTATCGAAGAAGGCTGCCGGGCCGCATGCGGAGGCGCTCGGGCGGCGAGCAGTGACCGCCGAAAGCATGTAATCTAGGTGTACGACAAATTGACCAAACATTCCGGGGCCTCACCGAACGCCAATGGTGACCACCTCCGGTCCGAGTACAAAAGGGGGTCACGCCATGGGGCGCGGCCGTCAAAAGGCAAAAGCTACCAAGCAGGCTCGGGATATTAAGTACTATTCCCCGAACACTGACTACTCTGCGCTTCAGCGTGAGCTCAAGAGCTCGGAGGGTCGTGCGCCGAGCCGCTTCTCGAGTGAGCCCGTTGAGCCGGATTATTCGGCTTATGTGGATAAGTACGCGGACGATGTGGAAGAGGACGACGACGAGGTAGATTCCCGTCGGATAGGTTAGTCGACACTTCTTCCGGTCACCCCTTGCCAAGCGAGGGTGCCGACCAAGTTTTACAGGCCCGCCGGCCACACCCTCTTCGGGGCGTGCCCGGCGGGTTTTTTGCGTCCGGCAACCACCCGCCCCTGCCGCCCTCCCTCCGGTGCCGGCCCCGCTGCCCCCGCCGCTGAACCGCCGTTTAGACGGTTCCGCGCCCAGTCGATGCTTCTAAACGACTTGTAGGCAGGGAACCATCGAAACGGCGGGCGAGGATCGGTTGCTGGGCCACGCGCCCCGGGCTAGTTTGGACTTGCCGGGCTGTCCGGCATTTCTCTGGGAAGGACTTTCCATGGCGATTCGTTCGGGGTATGCCGAAGGCGAGGTCTGCTGGGCCGATCTCCAGACGTCCGATGTGGCTGCGGCCAAGGAGTTTTACGCCGCCATCTTCGGCTGGCGGTACGAGGACCAGCCCACCCCCGACGGACGCAGCTTCGCCCAGGCGTTTCTGGGCCAGGAACTGGTTACCGTCATCGCGCCGCAGAACCCGCAGCAGCAGCGGGCGGCGGCCCCGGGACAGTGGAACGTCTACTTCGCCGTCGACGACGCCGCCGGGCTCGCCGCCGAACTGCCGCACACCGGCGGGGTGCTCGAGTTTGGGCCGGAAGCTGTGGACGGAACCGGCGTGATGGTCTTCTTCGCCCCGCCCGGCGGAGGGACCACGGGCGCCTGGCAGGCCGGCACGCACTTCGGCACGGCGCGGAGCGAGGAAGCGGGCGCCCTGGCCTGGGTCGAGTTGCTCACGCCCGAGCCGGAGGCCGCCGTCGGGTTCTTCCAGCAGCTATTCCGCCACGAGGTGACCGAGTACCCGCAGGACGACGGAGGAACGTACACGACCCTGATGGTGGACGGCACAGAGGTCGCCGGGATCGCCACCGTGCCCGCGGCCGAGCGCAACCTTGAGCCGGGCTGGCAGGTGTATTTCGGGGTTCCCAGCGTCGCCGAAGCCGTGGCGACGGCGCGCGCTGCGGGCGGCGTCGTCCTCATTGAACCGGCGGACGATGAAGCCGGTGCCATTGCGACGCTCCGGGACCCGCAGGGCGGCGTGTTCAGCGTGCTGGAGGTTTAGCCGGGCCCCCGAAAGAGAGCCGGAACGCCTACGAGGCAAGCCGCGCGCGTGCGGTGCTGCCAGGGCCCGCAGCTTCATCGCCGGACCCGGGCGGGCTCACCTCGGCCCACACGGCATCGAGGGAGAGGCCCAGGACGCCGGCGATCGCGGCGATGGTCGGAAAGGCCGGCGTGGCCACGCGGCCAGACTCGATCTTTCGAAGGGTTTCGGGCGAGACGCGCGCATCGAGGGCAACTTCAAGCATGGAGCGGTCACCCCTCGCGCGGCGCAGCAGGACACCGAGGCGCTGTCCGCGCTCGACTTCAGCGGATGTGAGCGGCAATCTGACCATGGATCCAATTCTAATACCGGGATAATATGACCGGTATAGTTATTGGTTTTAGACGAAAGGGCGTCACATGATCGAGTTCCTGAACCACACCGAGTTGGCGCGTGCGAAAGTGACGGGCCGCCTGGTCGCAGACATCCTGCAGACGCTGAAATCGCGGAGCTCCATCGGCACCAACCTGCTGGACATCGACCGGTGGACGTCGGAATTGATCGCCGACGCCGCGGCGGAGTCCTGCTACGTCGATTACGCGCCGTCGTTCGGGCGCGGGCCGTTCGGCCACTACATCTGCACGGGCGTCAACGACGCCGTCCTCCACGGACGCCCCCACGACTACGCGTTGGCCGACGGGGACCTGCTGACTCTGGACCTCGCCGTCGCCAAGGACGGGGTGGCCTCGGACTCCGCCATCAGCTTCATCGTGGGTGGGACGCGGCCGGCCGGGAGTGTCGCCATGATCGACGCCACCGAACGCGCACTGAGCGCCGGGATAGCCGCGGCCGGACCGGGAGCCCGCATCGGGGACATCTCCCATGCCATCGGCGCGGTCCTCAGCGAGGCCGGGTATCCGATCAACACGGAGTTCGGCGGGCACGGCATCGGATCGACGATGCACCAGGACCCGCATGTTCCCAACACCGGCCGGCCAGGCCGGGGTTACACCCTGCGCCCCGGGCTGCTGCTCGCGCTGGAACCGTGGGTCATGGCGGACACCGCCAAGCTCGTCACCGACGCCGACGGGTGGACCCTCCGAAGCGCGACCGGCTGCCGGACCGCGCACAGCGAACACACCATCGCGATTACCGACGACGGCGCCGAAATCCTTACGCTGCCGACGCAGCAGTAAGGCTAGGCGTAGGCGTTGACCATCCGGACGGCGCCGCCGTCGACGCCCTTGGCGCCCTGGACGTAGTCCGGGCCGGACTTGAGAACCGAGTCGGAGTTTTCCCCGACGGTGCCCATGATCCACGACGGCAAGCCGCGGGCATTCAGGTGGTTCACGGCGGCGTCGGCGGCCTCGGGGGAGACGATCGCGACCATGCCGACGCCCACGTTGAGGGTGCGCTCGAGGTCGGCCAGTGGGACGTTGCCCAGCTCGGAGACCAGCTTGAAGATGGGCGGCAGCTCCCAGGTGGCGCGGTCCACTGTGGCCAGCAGGCCCTGCGGCAGGACACGGGCCAGGTTGGCGGCCAGTCCGCCGCCGGTGACGTGGCTGAAGCCGTGCACGGCCCGGCCGGCAGCGGAGCCGTCCACCGGGAACGTGCGGGCCAGATCCAGGCAGTCCGCGGCGTACACCCGGGTGGGCTCCAGGAGCTCCTCGCCCAGGGTGCGCTCGAATTCGGAGACGTGGCGGTCCAAGGCCCAGCCGGCGTGGTTGACGACGCGCCGGACCAGCGAGTAGCCGTTGGAGTGCAGGCCGGAGGAGGCCATGCCGATCACCACGTCGCCGGCGCGTACGCGCTCCGGACCCAGCAGCGAGTCGGCCTCGACCACGCCGGTGGCGGCACCGGCGACGTCGTACTCGTGCTCACCGAGCAGGCCCGGGTGCTCGGCGGTTTCGCCGCCCACCAGGGCGGTACCGGCGACCGAGCAGGCGGCCGCGATGCCGCGGACAATGTCGGCGATCCGCTCCGGGACCACCTTGCCGCAGGCGATGTAGTCGGTCATGTAGAGCGGCTCGGCGCCCACCACCACGATGTCGTCCACCACCATGCCCACGAGGTCGAAACCGATGGTGTCGTGGATGTCCATGGCCTGGGCGATGGCGACTTTGGTGCCGACGCCGTCGGTGGAGGTGGCCAGCAGCGGCCGCTTGTAGGTGAGCAGCTTGGAGACGTCGTACAGGCCGGCGAAGCCGCCAACACCGCCGATCACCGAGGAGTTGTGGGTCGCCTTGACGGCGTCCTTCATGAGTTCGACGGCGCGGTCGCCCGCTTCGACGTCGACGCCGGCGGAGGCGTAGGTGATGCCGGTGTTCTGGGCGTCGTTCATGTCAGCGGCCGTGGAGGCGGAAGTCATACTGGCTCTTTCTTGTCGGCATCAAGCTTGTCGGCGGGTACGCGGTCGGCGTCGGTGAGCAGTTCTTCGAACTCGGCGTCGGGCCCCGGATCGCAACCCGTGGCGCCGGCCTTCTCAGCCGGATCCTCGTCGGCCGGGATGGCGGCGTCGGACGCCGCGTTGGCGGCAGCGTCGGCCGCGGGAATCCCGGCGGCCGCGCTCCCGGGCGCTGCGGGGGCCGCCGTGGCGGGCAGTCCGACAGGCTGTCCGACAGAGTCGGGGCGCTCCAGCAGGTTCTTGCCGAGCTTGTCGGCGCCGGGCAGCTCGATCGGGTACTGCCCGGTGAAGCAGGCCGTGCACAGGCGTTCGCGCGGCTGCCGGGTGGCGCCGATCATGCCGTCCTCGGAGATGTACGCGAGCGAGTCCGCGCCGATGGCCTGGGAGATCTCGTCGATCGTGGCGCCGTTGGCGATCAGCTCAGCGCGGGAGGCGAAGTCGATGCCGTAGAAGCAGGGCCACTTCACCGGCGGGGAGGAAATTTTGATGTGCACGGCCGCGGCGCCGGCTTCCCGGAGCATCCGCACGATGGCGCGCTGGGTGTTGCCGCGGACGATCGAGTCGTCCACCACCACCACGCGCTTGCCGCGGATTACAGACTCCAGGGCGTTGAGCTTGAGCCGGATGCCGAGCTGGCGGAGCGTCTGCGAGGGCTGGATGAAGGTGCGGCCCACGTAGGCGTTCTTGACGAAGCCGTGCGCGAACGGGATGCCGGATTCCTCGGCGTAGCCGACGGCGGCCGGGGTGCCGGATTCCGGCACGGGGATGACGATGTCCGCTTCCTGGGTGTTCTCGCGGGCCAGTTGGCGGCCCATTTCCACGCGGGATTCGTACACCGAGCGGCCGGCAATCGCGGCGTCCGGGCGGGCGAGGTAGACGTACTCGAAGACGCAGCCGGCCGGCGTCGGCTCGGCGAAGCGCTGGGAGCGGACGCCCTGTTCGTCGATGGCGATGAATTCGCCCGGTTCGATCTCGCGGATGAAGCTCGCGCCGACCGTGGCGAGGGCGGACTGCTCGGACGCCACCACCCAGCCGCGCTCCAGCCGGCCCAGGACCAGCGGGCGGATGCCGTAGGTGTCGCGGGCAGCGTAGAGGGTGCCTTCGTCCATGTAGACGAAGCAGAAGCCGCCCTTGATCTTGGGCAGCAGTTCCAGCGAGGTCTGTTCGAGGGACTTGCCCTCCTCGCCCTCCAACAGGGCCGTGACCAAGGCGGTGTCCGAGGTGTTGCCCTGCTTCATTTCGCCGGTGAGCTGGCCGCCGTTGCGGTCCACGATCATGGCCTTGAGCTCGGCGGTGTTGGTGAGGTTGCCGTTGTGCGCCAGGGCGACCGTGCCGGTGGCGGTGGCGCCGAGGGTGGGCTGGGCGTTGGCCCAGTGGCTGGCGCCGGTGGTGGAGTAGCGGCAGTGGCCGACGGCCAGGTGCCCGGTCAGGGTGTTCAGCGTGGTCTCGTCGAAGACCTGGGACACGAGCCCCATGTCCTTGTAGACGTTGATCCGCTTGCCGTCGCTGGTGGCAATACCAGCCGACTCCTGACCGCGGTGCTGCAGCGCGTACAGCCCGTAATAGGTGAGTTTTGCTACCTCTTCGCCGGGAGCCCAGACCCCGAAGACGCCACATGCGTCCTGCGGGCCTTTTTCGCCAGAGAGAAGGTCATGAGAAAGTTTTCCATCGCCGCGTGCCACTGGTCGATTATCTCACGTTGTGCGCTAGGACTTTTCCGGAGGCCGGTTTATGACCTGCCGGCCGGCCTTCGCCTGCTTAGGCGCGGTCCTCGCCGTCGGTGTCCGGAACAGAGTCCGGGACGGACTCGACGACGGCGCGCTCGGCGCGGCGGACGCTCAGCCGGTCCAGCACCAGTGCGACGGCGGCGCCCAGGATGGCCCCGCCCGCGATGCAGAAGGTCAGGAAGAAGCCGAAGACGGAGTTGGCGTCGTAGCCCTCGTCGGCCGGCAGGCCGTAAGCGATAACGGCGGCCACTACGACGCCCAGCAGGCCGCCCAGGATCAGGAACGGGACGTATCTCGGAGCGCGGCGGACGGTGACGGAGCGGCGTTCGGGCGCAACGGGGGTGTCTTCAGGAGCCATGCCGTTAAGCCTACTGCCCGCGCGGGCGCTGCTTTTTCGCCGGGCATTTTCGCGCCGTTTGCGGACCGCCGCTGTGGGGATCCGCGGCGCGGAGGACCGATTCCGTGGCGGAAATCCGGGACCCTAGCGGGAACTCGGGCGGCGGAGCACACTAGGGGGTGGGGGAGGGTGCGGTCCGGACTTTTAAGGACCTACCATGGCAGTTGCAGCGGACAGTATCCGGGACCGGCAGCGCATCATCTGGGACCAGTTCGCGGCAGGCTGGAAAAAGTGGGACGCGGAACTGCTCGGCTGGCAACGCCCTTTCGGCGACGCCGTGATCAAGGACGCACGGCTCCGACCGGACTCGATTGTGCTCGATGTTGCGTCGGGCACCGGCGAGCCCGGGCTCACGGCGGCCGCCCTGGTGCCCGACGGCGAGGTGGTGCTCACCGACATCTCGGCCGGCATGCTGCACGTGGCCGAGGAGAAGGCCTCCGCCCAAGGGCTGGCCAATGTGAGCTTCAACGTATGTGATGCCGCGGAGCTGCCCTTCGAGGACGCGACGTTCGACGCCGTCCTGTGCCGTTTCGGCTTCAACTACTTTCCCGACATGCGGGGCGCCGTGCGGGAAATGGTGCGGGCGGCCAAGCCCGGGGCGAGGATCAGCGCGGCCGTCTGGGGCCGGACCGCGGAAAACCCCTGGGCCGCCCTCGTCCTTGGCTCACTCGCTCAGCATGCGGAGCTGCCGCGGCGGCCCGATGTCATGCCGGGGCTGTTCCGTTGCTCCGCGCCCGGCTTCATGACCCGGCTGTTCCGGGATGCCGGCTTGGTGGACGTGGCCGAGCACAAGGTCAGCACGGACCTGGTGCACGACTCCCCGGACAGCTACTGGGAATTCATCACTGATATCGCGGCCACGGTGGCCACGGGCCTGGCGAAGGCGGACAAGGAAGCGCGGGCGCTGATCCGCTCCGATGTCTTCCAGCTGCTGGGACGCTACGAGCACCAGGGCGCGCTCAGGCTCCGGTCAGCGGCGACGATCGTGGGGGGCACCAAGGCGTAGGCCCTGGGCCGCGGCGTTTCCGCGCCGGTTTCGGACTGGTGCGCCCCGGATCCGGGGAGCGGCTGACCGGAACCGGCGCGGATTTCCGATGCCGGCGCGCCATCACCGGCGGCAGGCCGGCTTGGTCAGCCTCGGGACCCCGTGGGAAGTGAGAAACGCGGCGAATTTCGCCGGCCCGGAGATCTCGGTCCAGGTCCAACGGATAACCCGCCGGCCGGTGGCGCGTATCCGGTCCTCGCGGGCCTTCTCGTCGATGACGACTTCGGAGGTGGTCCGTCCCTGCAGGTATTCGGCTTTCTGGTACTTGACCAGGCCGTCGAATTCCCCGCACAGCCCCTGCTCCGGCCATTCGAAGTCCGTGTAGGCGGCCAGTCCGCGGGCATCGCGGATGGGGGTTTGCAGCCGAGGGGGCTCGAAGCCCAGCCGATACATTAGGGCACGGCTCACCGATTCGCCGGGTGATCCCGATGCCGGGTCTGCGAAGTCGATCGCGGCCCGGATTCTGCGCACCGCTGCCGCGCTGTAATCGGCTCCGATGCCGCCGTCGAGCTCCTCCTTGCTCAGAGCGGGCAGCCCCGGCTGCGGACGCAGCACGTGGTCCAGCGCAGCGGCGGCCTGTTCAAATGACTCGAACGCCGCCAGATCCAGGACGGTCCGGAGCCGCCCCGTGACCAGCAGCCCCCGGCGCTCTTCGACCTGCAGGGTCAGCGGATCGGTGTAATGCCGCCGGACACCCGCCCGCGAGCGGCCGCCGCCGTCGTCGGACGTGCAGGCATGCACCAGCGTGGGGCGCCCCAGCACCGGAAGGTCCCACAGCGCGGCCGAGGACTTCCGGCAGAACACGGTACGGCTTTGCAGCGTCGACGCGGCCGCCTGGATGAGGAGCGTGTACCGGTTCCAGCTCGGCAGCGCGTCCCATGCCACCGACTGAACGTAGACGCCCCGCCTGATGCGGCGCAGCTCGCCCGCCGCGGCCCGGCGGCACAGCTCGCGCGCGTCCCGGCCGAGCCGTGCCGAGTCGCTGCTGAGAATGAGTCGGGGAAGTTCCATGCCCCGATGCTCTCCGGCCGCCCGGTCGTCGGCAACGGGCACGACGGCGGATGTGGACAAGTCCGGCTGTGGCTGCGGATTTTCGCTGCGCTTTCGGACGCAGGCAGGCCGGATTAGGTGCGCGCCTGTCCGAAACCGGTGCGGATTTCCTGGGCCGCGGCGGAATTCCTAGACGCCGAGTTCGTCCTTGAGCGCGGCGACGTGGCCCTCGGCCTTGACCTGGTACTGCGCCAGCTTCACCTTGCCCTCGGGATCGAGGACGACGGTGGAGCGGACGATGCCCTCGGTGATCTCGCCGCGGACCAGTTTCTCGCCCCAGGCGCCGTAGGCGAGGGCCACGGCGTGGTCCTCGTCGGCCAGCAGCGGGAAGGTCAGGGCGAAGTCGCCGGTGAAGTGCGCCAGTGCCTCGGGAGCGTCCGGGGAGATGCCCAGGACTTCATAGCCGGAGCCCTGCAGGGAGGCCAGGCTGTCGCGGAAATCGCAGGCCTCGGTGGTGCAGCCCGGGGTGGCGGCCTGCGGGTAGAAGTACACGATGACGTTCTTGCCGCGGTAGTCGGCCAGGGAAACCGGCTTGCCCTCGGCGTCGGGCAGCGTGAAATCGGGGGCCGGGGTTCCGGGCTGAAGCTTGACGGTGAGGTTCTGGCTCATGGGAGAGTCCTTCGCTTGGAGGGCGGCTGGAAGTTGGTCTGTGATGCACAACATTCCGGGCGGATCCGGTATTCCGCTGGGCCGCCGCGGACATTGCGCGCCGGCCGACCACCCCGGCTACTTTGCCGCGGGGGACTGGATTTGGGCTGGTGTCAGCTTCATCCAGGGCGAGTCTGGCGCGCCTTCGAGCATGGCCTGAGGGCTGTCCGACTGTGTCCACCACTTGGCTTCGAAGGCGTAGCCGTCGAACAGGATCCGCGAGCCGCGTTTGTAGACCGTCGTCGAGGACCATTCCGGGAACGTGCCGGCGGCGACAGTGGTCCGAGGGCTGGGGCGGTCGCCGGGAAGCACGGGGCCGATGAGTTTCCAGGGAACCGTGGCGCCCTGGTCCACGGGGTTGTCCGGGCTGTCGCCCTGGGTCCACCACTTGGCCTCGTAGACATTGCCGTGCCACACGATCCGGTCGCCACCAACGTAGCGGGCCGACTCGTTCCAGACCGGATACGGGCTGGTGGAGGGGTCATCCGTGACGGTGGGGCTGGGGCTGGCGGACGGCGGCGCGGTCTGGGCGGCGGCGAAACCCGTGGGGATCACGTCCGCACCCAGGACGGTGGAGAACAGCGCGTCGCCCTGGTTGATGCCGCTGCAGCTGTCGGAGACTTTAGCCACGTTCGGGTAGTTGCTCCCGCAGGTACGGTCGCGGTTGAGCGACCACATGGACACCCGGCCCACGCCCTTGGACTTGGCATAGGCGTTGAGCGCGGACGCGTCGTCGAGCGTAAAGACTTCTCCCGCAACATCGTTTTGTCCGATCATCGGGGTGATCCCGAGCCGGCGCCAGGCCGTGTCCGATCCGATGTCCTGGCCGTTCGCGCGGTACAGGGTCTGCAGCTGGGCGTGCGCCGCCTCCGCTGCGGACGCGGACGCGTCATACATGGACTGGCCGGCCGGCTTGCTGCCGCCAAAGTCCATGGTCATGATGTTGACGCCGGTGACGTCGACGCCGGCGCGAAGCGTCCGTGCGACGACGTCGCGCCCTGTCTGGGTCAGCCCGGCCGGATCGGCCGGGAGGGTCAGCCACACATCGAGAGTCTTTCCCATCTTCTTCCGGTCCGCCTGGAGCGCCGCCACGGCCTGGGCCCGGCGGTCGACTGAGGCTGTGTCGGCAAGGGCGGTGCCCTCGATGTCGAGGTCGATGGAGCTCACGTCGTAGCGCTCCACAACATCGCGGTAGGCGCCGGTGAGACGGGCCGGATCGGTGCACCCAACGGCCAGCTCGGTGTTGATGGCGCCGCCGAAGGAAATGGACACGGCTCCGCCGGACTGCCGAAGCCGGGCGATCCGCCGATCCAGATCCAGCTCTGCTTCGGCCGCAGTAAGGCTGTAGGCGGCGCCCCACGACGGCGCGCAGGGGTCACCCTTGTCAGAAACAATGAACGACAGGACCACGCTCTTGGCCTCGGGAGTGGCCGCGGACTCAAACGAGTACCGCGGCGTGGCCGTCACATCCACATAGCCGGAGAAGACCGAAGGAATTGAGGAGGCCGCGTTTGCGTCCTGGAATGAGCGAAGTCCCAAAATAGAGCCACCCGTAAGGGCAGCGACAACAAGCAGCAGAATTCCGAGCCGCAATTTGGAAAGGCGGCGCCCGGGAAAGCGGTTCGACACAGGTATACCCCACTACTTGTCAACGTTTTTACTGCCCCGGCCGCGTGGATCGCGGCCCATCGAAGTACTTTCCAGCCATCTGATGATCACTGGTAAATAGTTAGGGGTCGTGCGCTTAGTATAAGGGCAGGTCAGGACCCGATTTGACGGGAGGATGACCTCCTGTGTGTCCGCTGGGGGCACGCATGACGTGGATGGGGATGCATGTCTAACCTTTTGGCCAATTCGCGGCCGGATGAAATTACGGCCGATGACGAGAGTGCAAAGAGCCGTAAGCGCCAATGGGGTGCGGAACGGCGCTCGGAGCCGTTGGCAATCGTGCACCCCGAACCCTCGCGCCGGAAAATTATTCTCGGCAGGGTCGGCATTCTTGTTACGGTGCTGGCCTGGGTCGGCTATGTGGTGACCACAGTGCTCAGGGCGCTGGTCAATGACCCGACGGCGGGATTCAGATTCCGGGCAGAAGCGGTGTCGTATGTCGTCGTCGTAACATTCCTGACGTTTTCTGCCCTGATGTACCTCCTGGCCCGGCAGGGTGCGCTGAACCGGTTCCGTGAGCACCGCAGGGTTCCCCGCGGCGAGCTGGACCGCCATTTCGTCGATTACGACAAGGCCGTCACCGTGCTTGTGCCCTCGTATGCCGAGGAGCCGCAGGTTGTCCGGGCCACGCTGTGGTCCGCCGCGCTGCAGGAATTCCCGGACCTGTCCGTCGTCCTCTTGCTCGACGACCCGCCGTTCCCCGCGGACCCGCAGGACCAGGAGCGGCTGCAGGCGACACGGGAGCTCGCCGCCGGTATTAACCGGGCCCTCCACGAGCCGGCCGGCCGCCTAAACGCCGCGAGCGACGCGTTCAACCTCCGCGCCAGCAAGGGCAAGGCCGCGGGCGGGCTGCCGGCGCTCATCGCTGAGTACGAGTACGCCGCGGACTGGATCGAGGGCATGGCCGAGACGGAACGGGTGGATGACCACGTCGATGAGTTCTTCGTGGACCTCGTCCTCATGGGCCTCGCCCGTGAACTGCGGCTCGTCCTGACGGCCCTCCACGCGGCACAGGCGCAGGGCACGGAGCCGGAGGTGCCCCGCATGCGGGAGTTGTACGCCCGGCTGACCTGGATCTTCAACGCCCGCGTCTCCACGTTCGAGCGCAAGAAGTACGCCAGCCTGTCGCACGAGGCGAACAAGGCCATGAACCTGAACGCTTACTTGAGCCTGATGGGACACCGCTGGCGGAGCGAACACACCGCCGACGGCACCGTGCTCCGGCCGTCCACCGTGCCGGCTGGCGATGACCTCATCGTCGAGGACAGCACCTACGTCCTGACCCTGGACGCCGATTCGCTGCTGCTGCGGGACTACTGCCTGCGCCTGGTCCACTTCCTGGAGTCGCCCGGAAACGAGCGGGTGGCCGTGACCCAGACGCCATATTCGTCCTTCAGGGGCGCGCCCACCCGGATCGAACGTGTCGCCGGCGCCACCACCGACCTCCAGCACGTCCAGCACCAGGGCATGACGCGGTACGGGTCCACGTTCTGGGTCGGCGCCAACGCCGTCATCCGCAAGGTCGCGCTGGAAGACATCGTGGAAGTCTCCGCCGAAGGCGGGTTCGAAGTGCGGACCTATATCCAGGACCGGACCGTGATCGAAGACACCGAATCGAGTGTGGACCTGGGCCGCGAGGGCTGGGAACTCGTCAACTATCCGGAACGGTTGAGCTACAGCGCAACGCCCCCGGATTTTGGTTCCCTCGTGGTCCAGCGTCGTCGGTGGGCCAACGGCGGCCTCCTGATCCTGCCGAAACTCTGGGACACGATCCGGCACCGCCGGGGCACCGACCAGGCCATGCGTAGCCGGGAAATCATGCTCCGCGTCAACTACATGGCGTCGATCACCTGGGCGAGCTTCGGGCTGCTGTTCCTGCTGGCTTACCCCTACGACAGCAGGCTACTGAGCCCGCTGGTCTTTGCGGCGGCCCTGCCATACTTCCTGGCCATGGGCAGCGACCTGCGTGAATCCGGCCACCGCTTCAGCGACATCTTCCGGATCTACGGGTTCAATCTGGTGCTGATGCCGGTGAACCTCGCCGGCGTCATGAAATCACTGCAGCAGGCCGTGACGGGTGACAAGATCCCGTTTGCGCGGACCCCCAAGGTCAAGGACCGGACGGCCGCCCCGGCGATCTACGTTTTGGCGCCGTACGCCATTGTCGCGTTCTCCCTATTCACGGTCTGGCGCGATGCCATGCAGCAAAACTGGACCAATGCCGCCTTCGCTGCCTTCAACGCCGTTATGGCCGCGTACGCCATCCGCGCCTACATCGGGCTGCGGAACTCGGTTGTGGACATCTGGCTCGGAGTCCTCAACTGGCTCTACATCAAGCCAAAACAGGCCGCCCCCGCGGCTCCCAGCATCGTTCCCAAGACGCCCGAAGAGGTCAACTGGGAGGGAATCCTCTATTACGGCGACCGCCGCCTCAACCGCGACCTCCGCGGCGGCAAGGACCGGCGCAAGCGGGCCGGAACGCGCTAAGGGCGGCGCGCCGTCGCGGTGCCGGCTTGCCCGACGTCGGTCCCTCAGCGGGCCGCGGGTTGCCGGCGGGCCCAGTCGAACGCCGTGGCCGCGGGCGCCTGGTATTCCAGGCCGATGCGGCCCGCGTAACCGAGTTCGCGGCTGCGGGCGGTCCATGCCGCCAGAGGCAACTGACCGGTCCCGGGGGCTCCTCGGCCGGGGGCGTCAGCGATCTGGATGTGGCCAAAGTCTTTGGCGTGGGCTTCGATCACGGCGTCGACGTCGTCACCGTTGACCGAGAGGTGATAGAAGTCGGCGAGCAGCCTGATGTTCCCGGCACCGGTTTCCTCCTTCACCCTGGCGATGACCCGGAGGGCGTCGTCGGCGGTGCGGAGCGGGTAGTCCGGGGCGCCGCTGACGGGTTCAAGCAGCACGGTGCCGCCGATGCGGGCCACCGCCGCGGCCGCCGCGGCCAGGTTCCGGACTGCCAGTTCGTCCTGGGCCTCGGGGGCGTGCCCCGCCTGCCGGTTGCCGTAGAGAGCGTTGAAGGACGTGCAGCCGAGCCGTCCGCCGATGCCGGCCACCACATCGATGTTGTCCCGGAACTCGTCGGACCGGCCAAGCCAGGACACCAGGCCGCGGTCGCCGGCGGGCATGTCGCCGGCGTTGAAGTTCAGGCCGACCAGCTGGACCCCCGCGTCCGTGATCGCGTGCTCGAAGCGGCTGAGCTCGGCGTCGCCCGGGACGGAGCTGGCGAACGGCCACCAGAACTCGACGGCGTCAAAACCGGCAGCCTTCACCGCGGCCGGGCGCTCCAGGAGCGGCAGCTCGGCGAGCATGATGGAGCAGTTCACCGAAAAGGTCATGAGGGTTCCTTCAGATGCAGGAGCGGCCCTACCGCTTCGTGGGGTCCTTGCGGGCAGCCAGGCCGATCAGCGCCCCGACGGCCACCCCGATCAGGAGCCCGGTAAAAGGCTTGTCGGCCGTGGCCACGCCGATGGCAAAGCCGAGGGCGGCGCCAACCAGCATTCCGATCCACAGCCTCTCGTACTTCACAGCCTCAGGCTAGCAAGGCAACACCCTATAGTCGGATCATGGAACAAAGAATCTTGGGCAAGACCGGTCGGAACGTCTCTATCATCGGGCTGGGCACCTGGCAGCTCGGAGCGGACTGGGGCAACGTGGACCCGGCGCAGGCGCAGGCCATCCTGGCCGCCTCCGCGGAAGCCGGCGTCACGTTCTTCGATACCGCGGACGTCTACGGCGACGGCCGCAGCGAGCAGGCCATCGGCGCCTTCCTGGCGGACAACCCCGGCCTGGACATCACGGTGGCCACCAAAATGGGCCGCCGGATGGAGCAGCGGCCGGAAAACTACAACCTCGCCAACTTCCGCGAATGGACGGACCGGTCCCGGCGGAACCTCGGCGTCGAGCAGCTCGACCTGGTCCAGCTGCACTGCCCGCCCACCGCCGTCTACAGCAACGCCGAGGTGTACGACGCGCTGGACACCCTGGTGGCCGAGGGTGCCATCCGGAACTACGGCGTCAGCGTGGAACGGGCTGACGAAGCCCTCGAGGCCATGCGCCACGACGGCACCGCCACCGTGCAGATCATCCTCAACGCCTTCCGGCTCAAGCCGCTGGACGAGGTGCTGCCCGCGGCGGTGGCCGCCGGCGTCGGCATCATCGCCCGCGTGCCGCTCGCCTCGGGGCTGCTTTCCGGCAAGTACACGGCGGACACGTCCTTCGCGGCGGACGACCACCGGAACTACAACCGCGCCGGCGCGGCGTTCGACGTGGGGGAGACCTTCTCCGGCGTGGACTTCGGGGAGGGACTCAAGGCGGTGGCCGAGTTCCAGGAACTGGTGCCCGACGGCGTCAGCACCGCCCAGGCGGCCCTCGCCTGGATCGCGGCGCAGGAGGGCGTCAGCACGGTGATCCCGGGGGCCCGGAACGTCGAGCAGGCCCGCGCGAACGCCGAGGCGGCGTCGGTCAGCGGCATTGACTCAACTTTCGACGTCGGCGTCCACGAAATCTACGACCGCTACTTCCGCGAATCCGTCCACCCGCGCTGGTAGGGGGCGGTCCGGTTGGCGCCCCGGCTGTCACTCCGCCGGGTACCAGACCCGGTGGCCGTCGACGCGGGCGAACGAGGTCAGGGTATGTGGTTTGGCGGACTTCGCCGTCATGATGTCCAGCACTTCGGCATTGCGGACCAGGAGCGCGTCACCGATCAGCGAACGGTGGCAGCGCCATGGGACGGCTTCCGCGCACATGATCGCCGCATCGTTGCTCCGCCCGCGCGCCAGCAGCTGGCCGACGGCGGCGGAAAACTCCTCGGTCTGCATGTAGTCCGCGTAGCCCCGGAACGAGGCGTTGCGCCAGGCGCCATTGGCACTGTCCTTGGTGGTGTGCCGCAAACCGCCGAGGGATTCCATCCGCCGGTAGGTGATGCCGTTGGCCCGCACGCTCGCGGCGAGTGCGTCCGCGTTGAACTGCGAGTTGTGCCGCGACTTCGGGACGGTGCGCACGTCGATCAGCTTCTTAATGCCGTGGGCCTTGAGGATGCCGATGAATTCGTCGATGGGGTGAGTGGAGTGCCCCACCGTAAAGATGGTCGTGTCCGTCATGTCCCCATGCTAGGTCGGCACCGGCGCCCGCGCGGAAGTTCCGCGGATAGCCTGGGTGACCCGCGAGCCGCCAGGAGGGCAGTCCCGGAATGATTGCACCCTCCATCGAGGACTTTGTGCACCGGCTCGCGTCCGTGGAAACCGGGCCGGGGTGCACCAACTTTTTCGCCCACAGCGAGCCCGCGAATGAGCAGCGCCGGCGCAATCTGGCGATCTACCTGCAGGAACTGCGCGACCGTTCGCCCAAGGTGCTGCTGGTGGGGGAGGCCCCGGGGTTCAGGGGCATGCGGATCACCGGGGTTCCGTTCACCAACCGCCCCATTTTGGAGGGGCCCACCAACGCTTTTGGCCTGTTCGGACCGGGCAAGGGCTACGTTCTGCCGCCGGACGCTGCGGGCATTGCCGCCGAGCCGACCGCGACGGTGATGTGGGAGGTGCTGGCCGAGCTGGAGTTCCTTCCGCTGCTCTGGAGCGCCTGCCCGTGGCACACCCACGTGCCCGGGCGGCCCCTGTCCAACCGCACCCCCACGGCGTCCGAAGCGGCGCTGGGAACCCCCTTTTGGCAGGCGCTGAAGCAGGAATTTGCGATCGAGACGGTGGTGGCCGTGGGCAACGTGGCGCACCGCAGCCTGCAGCGCAGCGGGCTGGACGTGCCGAAAATCAGGCATCCCGCCCACGGCGGCAGGTCCGGGTTCAAGCGCGGGCTGGAAGAACTGATCGCGTCCGGCGCCGCCCGGTAAGGCTCCAAGTTAGTGTGGAAGAAGTCCATCCGCGGATGAAAGGCAGTGCAATGAGTGATCCGAATGAGCCAAGCAACGACCCCGCCGGCCTGCGCGGTCCCGGCGACCCCGAGGCCGCGAAGGAGCGCCAGCAGCAGGGCGACTCCGACGACGTCGAGGCCCGCCAGCCGCACGCCGAGCCGGGCCGCACCGAGCCGGGCCGCGCCGAGCCGGGCCGCGCCGAGCCGGGCCGCGCCGGCAACATCCGCGAGGAACAGCAGACCCAGGCCGCCGGAACGGTGCCCGCGGCGTACATCGGGTCCGGCGACCCGACGTCGGACGACAAGCCGGAAGACGCCGTCGGCGCCGGCGGGTGGGACGACGAGGTCTAGCGCACAGCCCCGGACACCGGAAAGCCAAGGGAACCCCTTGGCTTTCCGGTGTATTGGCACTTTCGTGGAAGACGTTCAGTGCCGGAGCGTTGCCACCTCGCTCTTCTCCCAGCGGGTCCAGTTGGACCAGTGGTTGCCCACGCGGACGCGGAACGAGACGAGCTGGTAAACCTTTTCCTCGCCGCGGCGGTCAGGGACGAAGCGGTAGCTGTGGACGGTCGTCGACTCGTGGCGCCGGTTGAAGGACTCCCAGAACGTTGAGCCGCCCAGGAAATCGTCGTGCCTGCGGCCGCGCTCGTCTTCATAGCGCAACTGCCTTATCTGCACGGTCCTGTTGTCCCGGCAGTCCACCTTGATGCGGAAATCGACCCAGTGGCTGCGGTCGGTTGGCCTCAACGGGTCGACGGTGCAGCCACCCTGGCGGGTCGACGCGTCAGCCGGTGCGGCCAAGGCGACGGGGCCGCCGATGAGCCCCAGGGTGATGGCCGAGACCAAGGTGAACTTGGCCGCCCGGGGGTGGGACGTGGTTGGTGATGTGGTGATGGACATTTCTTTGGTGCTCCTACTGGAGGATGCGGTTCAAGAGGGTCGGACGGCGTGTGCCTGTCACGATCACGCCGCGGTGGCACCGCAGTCGCGGTGGCACGTCCGTCCAGTTTCGATTAGCTCGCCCGTGCTAAAACGGGCGTCTGCGCCAGGGCATTCCCGGTACGTTAATCGTGCGCCTGTGGACCCGCATGCGCCAGCCCCTCCGACGCTTCCGGAAAACCGCTACGGACGCGGACGGGCGCACCCCGGACCCGAGGTGCGCCCGTCCTGAACCGGCGCGGAAACCGCCGCTGCGGCCTACTTGGCCAGGAACCCCAGCAGCACCTTGTTGACCTCGGCGGCGTGGGTCCAGAGCATCCCGTGCGGGGCGCCGTCGATCTCCACGTACTCCGCGTCCGGCAGGGCCTTGGTGAAGCGGCGGCCGGTGACGTCGATCGGCAGGATCCGGTCCGCGGTGCCGTGGACAATCAGGGCCGGGACGTCGATCTTGGGGATGTCGCCGCGGAAGTCGGTGAGCCAGGTGGGCTGCGCGGCCGCGGACGCCGTCGGGCCGCCAGCGGTGGCGAGGTTCCAGCCGGCCCGCATGACTTCCTCGCTGAGCCGCGGTGTGCCCAGGAAGGTGTCGCTGTTGTAGAAGTTCTTGAAGAAGTCGGTGAAGAAGGCGTAGCGGTCGGCCGTGACCGCTCCCATCAGGCCGTCGAACACGGACTGCGGGACGCCGTCGGGGTTGTCCTCGGTCTGCAGCACGTACGGTTCCAGTGAGCCGAGGAAGACGGCCTTGGCCACGCGCGCCGAGCCGTGGCTGCCGAGGTAGCGGCCCACTTCGCCGGTGCCCATCGAGAAGCCCACCAGCACGGCGTCGTTGAGGTCCAGGCCGGTCATCAGGGTGTTCAGGTCGGCGGCGAAGGTGTCGTAGTCGTAGCCGTCGGTGGGCTTGCTGGACTGGCCGAAGCCGCGCCGGTCGTAGGTGATCACGCGGTAGCCGGCGGCCAGGAGCGCGGCGGTCTGCTTCTCCCAGGACGAGCCGTCCAGCGGGTAGCCGTGGATCAGGACCACCGGCTGCCCGGCCCCGTGGTCCTCGTAGTAGAGCTCGACGTCGGTGCTGTTCTCGGTTCCAACCTTGATGTATGCCATGAAGCGATCCTCTCGGTACGGTCTGAAGTCAGTGCGTGCGTCCCGTCGACGGGTCCCACTGTAGGAAACTAACGCCCTTGGGCGGAATGGTGTTCCATGAACTTGCGCAACATACCCCCCGGGGTATAGTGGAGGGGTAGACCCATACCGACAAAGGGAGACACCAGATGTGCCGACAGGTTGCATGCAAGAAGTGCGGCAAGACCACGTGGGCCGGCTGCGGCCAGCACGTGGACCAGGTCATGCGCGGCGTCAAGAGCGCCGACCGCTGCAAGGGCCACGCAGACGAGCCCAAGACCGGCTTCTTCGCCAAGCTCTTCGGCCGCTAGGCACTCCGGGACGCGGACGACGACGGCGGCCGGCACCTGCCGCCGTCGTCCGCGCCGGCCCTTCGACTAAGAGGCTGAGCCCGCCGCGGTATCGCGCCGGGCTCAGCCTCTCGGGGTTTGGACTCAGGAATGGGCTTTCAGCACACTCTTGGGCAGGCGGTGGACGGTGACTGCTCCCACCGGACTGAAAGGATGGAGCGGATCCGGTGTCGAGGACCCGGTCGGACCGCCTAGCCGGGAGTCCCCGACGGCGCTCAGAACGGCGTAAGCGTCTTCCCGTTGCCAGCCATGGTCTTGGACGAGGAAGTGGAACATATCCTCGTAGCCGCGGGTGATGCTTTCCTGCACAGGGTCCCCTAGGCCAACGAAGATCCAGTGCTCGCCGGTTTCAATTCTGGGCGCCCGAAGATTCATCGCCTTGGCGAGTTCGATGCTCACGACGGCTGTTCCCTCAGCCTCAATTGCCACGAAGGAAGACTCCCCCTCCGCCATCAGGGCATGAATATCTCCGATAGAGAGGTAAGCGCCCTCCACCATGACGGGAAGGTAGACCTTCGAGCCCGGCCGGCAGCCAGTCAGGTCCATATTGCCGCCCCCCGCGAAGCTCGGCATGACAGTTGAATTCTCCCCCTCGGCCGGTGCCGTGCCGATACAGCCGATCATGGGCTGGGCATCGAAGATGTGGCGGTCGGTCACGTGCACGCCGTCTGCATCGATAGGGATCCGGCGGGTGAACATCTCCTCGCCCATCACGTGGCGCAGCGCTCCCGTTCCCGGCAGGCTAACGGACCAGCCGAATTCTTTGAGCAGGATCTCGTGAATCGTGACGACCAGGGCATCGCCAGGCTCGGCTCCGTCCACGAAAACCGGTCCCGTGACCGGGTTGATGCCCACGGAAAGTTGGTCCAGGTCGTGATGCTCGTGCAATTCCGCGTACACGGCGTCGTTCGTCTCGAAGGCGATCCGCTCGCCGGTCCCTGGAGCGATCCGAAGCGCGGGCTCCTCGTGTGCGGAGAAAGAGAATTTCCCGTTGGATTTGTCGAGGAAATGATCAGCGGTTACGGTCACGGCTGGGATTCCTTTCCGCTCATGACGAGCTCTGGATCATCGCTGCTGCCGTCCGACAAGTCCGGCGTCCGGCCGGTGAATTTGTAGTAGGAGAAGACAGCAGCGCCCACCACGAGCCAGATAGCGCCGCCGATTTTGGCCTCGGGAGCCGCGTTGAGCAGGACATAGCCAATGATCAGGAAGCCCAGGATGGGCACCGCAAGATGCAGGAGGTAGTTCTTCGACTTTTTGCGCACGACGTAGTGAACGATGACTGAGAGGTGCAGAAGCAGGAACCCAAACAATGCCCCGAAGTTCACAAGAGCGGAAATGACGTCGATCTGTCCTACGAAGAACAGGACTAGGATCGCCGAGATGGCGGACACCATAATGATGGCGTTCCGGGGTACCTGGCGGGAATCGATCCGGGACAGGAACTTGGGCAGCTGACGGTCTCGGCTCATTGAGTAGAGAAGCCGCGAGGTGGCGGCCTGCGCCGCCATGGCGTTTGCGACGCCGATCGCGAGCACGTTGACGACAAAGAAGGCCGTCATCCAGCCGCTGTTGGAGGCAGCCTCAACGATGGTGAAGAAGGCGTTGCCCACCTCGTCGTCGTTGAATGAGGGGCGGCCTGCCGCCAGGGCGCTGGCCAGCCAAGTCTGCACGATGAACAGGAATGCCACGAGGAACAGTGCCAGAACCATTGCGCGGCCAGTCGCATTGCGGCCGCCGGTAGCCTCCTCCGACATGGTCGAGATGCCGTCAAATCCAAGGAAGCTCAACACTGCGATAGACAGTGCCGAGGCGATCAGCGGGCCCGTGACCTTACTCGCGTCCCAGATCGGGTTCATTGTCAGCTCGGCCCCGGGGACGGTGTGTCCGGCCAGGGCATTGACCGCGATGACGATGAAGATCACGACAAAGATGAGTTCGATCGCAAGGAAGATGCGGTTCATCCGCTTGATGGAGCTGATGCCAAGCAGGTTGACTACGGTGTTGACCGCCACAAAGATCAGCGCCCACAGCCAGCGCGGCGAATCGGGGAAGATCCCCACCATCGACTCGGCGGCGAATACGTACAGCAGCGTCGGGACCAGAAGATAGTCCAGCAGGATTGCCCAGCCCGCGAAGAACCCGGCCGTGGGATGGATTCCGCGTCCCACGTAGGAGAACACAGAGCCGGCGAGCGGGATGGACTTTGCCATTTGCTGATAAGCGAGGGCGGTAAAGATCATAGCGACAAGGCCGATCACGTATACGAGCGGGACCATCCCTCCCGCCGCGTTGTAGACGACGCCGAAGATCGCCCACGGAGCGATCGGCACCATGAAGACGAGTCCGTAGACCAGTAGATCCGTGGTGGAAACCGATCGTTTGAGTTCCTGTTTGTAGCCGAAGGCTTCGAGCTGCTGTTGGGCGCTGAGTTCAGGGGGGCTTGATGAGTTTGCCATCGAGTTCTTTCTGGGAGTGAGGTGGTTGTGGTGGTCCTAGACAAGGGTGTGGTGGTCGTGGCGGGCCAGGTGGGCTGCGATGACGGCCCGGAAAGCCTCGGGTTGTTCGAGGTGTGAGCAGTGGCTTGCCCCGGCGAAGACGTGGCTGGTGACATCTGGAATATTGGCGATGAAAGGTGCCCAGGTTGCAGGGGTTGCTTCGTCATGTTCACCGGCTACCACCAGCGTCGGGGCGGTCACCCGCTCCAACCGGTCGACGATGCTCCAGTTGCGCAGTGTTCCGATGACGTGGAACTCGTTGGGGCCGTTCATTGTGTGGTAGACCGTCGGTTCGGCTTCCATCTGAGCCACGCTCTCCTCGAAATCTGCTGGGAAAGGCGTGGTGCGGCAAACATGGCGCTCGTAGAAGGCCATGGTGGCAGCAGCGTACGCAGGGGAAGTTACCGTGCCCGCGTTCTCGTGGAACGTCAGCGCATCCTGGACACCTCGGGGCAGCCGCTCCCTGAGATCTGTGGCGGCGTCCGCCCACAGCCCCATTGAAGCGGGGGAGTTGCAGATGGATAGGCTCGCCAAACCTGGCGGCTGTCGCACGGCGATTTCCGCGCCCAGCATGCCACCCCAGGACTGCCCGAGAAGATGGAAGTCCTCGATCTGGAAGTGCGCAAGGAGGCTGAGGAACTCATCGACAAACAGCTGCGGAACCCAGAAATCCGCCGGGGCATCGGGTAAATGCGAGCTGTTTCCACAGCCCAACTGGTCGTAAAGGATGACAGTGCGGCCGGTTTCCGTCAGGGCCGCCAGGTTCTGCAGGTAGTTATGAGCCATGCCCGGTCCGCCGTGAAGCACGATAAGCGGGAGAGCTCCAGCTAGGGGGAGATCCGGGGTGAAGATCGCCACCCAGGTCTCCCACTGGCGGAAGGGGACTCTATGTGTTGTGAGGGTTGTCACGCAAAATCCTTTGGTCGGGCGTGAGCATCATCCTTGCGCACTAATGGTCCAATTCCAAGACCTTTTACAAATATGTATAAGTTGGTGCCATGGGCAAGAGCAAAGATGACGGGCCCGAAGGGTCGCTGGACATGCCTCTGGCCGCGATGTCCCGGGCCGATGAAATCACCGACCGGCTAATCACGGCGATTGCGGTAGGCGAATATTTGCCGGGCGCCCGCTTGCCGTCGGAACGCGACCTGGCAAAGTCCTTGCATGTGGGACGGATGACGGTCCGAGCCGCCATTGGCCGTCTAGTCGACCAAGGCTTGCTATCGACACAGCGGGGCCGTGCAGGTGGCTCGTTCGTCCGGGAACAATGGACAGCGGCGTCCAACGCGTCAGTGCAAAGGACTCTCTCGTCCCGCTGGGAATCGCTGCGCGACACCTGCGAGGCCATGGTCCACCTTCACGGCACGATCGCCCGGGCCGCGGCAGAGAACCGGACCGACGCTGACGCTGCTGTGCTCAGGGAGCGGCTGGAAGCCTACCGGGGGGCCGAATCGGGCACCGCCTCCCAAAAGGCCGACGCGAGGCTCCACACGGCTATCGCGGAAGCGTCACACAACCTGACTCTCAAACGCATTCTCCTAGAGCTCGAAGCGCAGATCGGGCTCGCGGCGCCAGCCCATCTCTGGGGTTTCCCTGAGGGCATGCGCGAAATGGAGCTCCGCGCGTTAGCCGATCATGAGCGGCTCGTTGAGGCTATTTGCGCGCAGCGCCAAGCCGAGGCGGCAGCCATAGGGTTAGCGCATGCCCGGATCGACATCGAGTTGCTGGAAGCGGCGCTGAACAGAGCTGGCTCGAACTAGGCGCTGTCCACACTCAGCGCCCGTGACTCACCACGGTCGCGGACGACGACGGCGGCCGTCACCTGCCGCGGTCATCCGCCGTCGTCCGCGCCGGCCTACTAGGCTGGCAACTATGCCGAAGAAAATTACTGTCAGCCTGCCGGACGCAACCCTGCGTGAATATCTCCAGCCCCACCCGGATGTCACCGTCCTCGAGTGGGACCTGTCCGGCGAAGCGCCGCAGCCGAGCATTGACATCGTCGTTCCGCCCTACATGGGCGGCTGGTCCGCGCTGCGCGGGCTGGAGGGCGTGGAGACCGGGCTGGTGCAGAGCCAGTCGATCGGCTACGACGGCGTCGAAGAGGTGCTGCCCGCCGGCCGCGTTTTCGCGAATGCCGCGGGCGTCCACGAGGCGTCCACCGCCGAACTGACCCTGGCCCTGATCCTGGCCAGCCAGCGTGAATTCCCCCGGATGCTGAAGAACCAGCAGGAGGGCCGCTGGGAGAGCCGTCCCACCGCAAGCCTTGCGGACCGGCGCGTGATAATTGTCGGCTACGGCGGCGTCGGCAAGGCGATCGAGGACCGGCTGCTGGCTTTCGAAACCACCGTGACCCGGGTGGCCAGCAAGGCGCGGTCCGACGCGCACGGCCAGATCCACGGCATCGACGAACTGCACAGCCTGCTGCCGGAGCACGACATCGTGGTGGTGGTGGTCCCGCTCAGCGACTCCACCCGCCACCTGATCGACGACGCCTTCCTCGCCGCCATGCCCGACGGCGCGCTGCTGGTCAACGTCGCCCGCGGGCCGGTCGCTGACACCGGTGCCCTGGTGAAGCACACCGCCTCCGGCCGAATCCGCGCCGCCCTGGACGTTACCGACCCCGAACCGCTGCCGCAGGACCACCCGCTGTGGGGCACGCCCGGCGTCATCATCAGCCCGCACATCGGCGGCGCCACCTCGGCCATGCGCCCACGGATGGGCAAGCTCCTGCAGCGCCAGATCGAGCTCATGCTCGCGGACGAACCGCCGGCGAACGTGGTGATCGGCGGGTAGCTCAGCGCGGGGCCGCTATTCGGGCTTCCCGTTTCTTTGGGCGAGCTGTTGTACCTGCCCTTGATGCACGCCGGCCAGCCATTCCAAGGGAGCCGAGGGGCCCAGCCGCGGGTCATTCGGCTCAGCGCCGTCCCGCAAGGCCTCCACATACGCGCGATCCTGCCGGAGCCGCGCCCGCAGCTGCTCGGCTCCGCCGACTGAGCCGTGGCCGGGGACGACGGCGGCGACGTCGCCTGTAATGCCCTCGAAGAGCTGCACGGCGGCGAGGTAGTCCCCGATCGGATCCGCGGACTTCAGATCGAGGAACGGCATCAGGATGTCCGAAAGCATGTCCCCGGCGACAAGGACCCCGCCGTCCTCAATCAGCAGCGCGGCGTGGCCCGCGGCGTGGGCCTGGTGCTCGATGATCCGGACTCTGGGGCCGTCCCAGGGAAGCTGTGCGGTTCCGGCGGGCAGGCCGGTGATGAGGCCCAGGAGTTCCAGCGGGATCTCCCCGGCGAAGTCCGCCGGCAGCACGCCGGCTACGCGGTCCTTCCAGTCCGGCTGCGACAGCAGGTCCTGGATCGGTGCCGCGCAGCGGGCCGTGGCGTACCGTGGCACGTCGCCGAAGTCCGGGTGCCAGAGCACGTGGTCCCAATGCGGATGCGTCGAAAAGCCTGCCACGACGGGCTGGTCCAACGCGCGAAGGTCGTCCGCGAGGTCCGCCATTTCGCCGCGCGTTATCCCGGGGTCGATGAGCAGCACACCGGCCCGGCCCTGAACGATGACGGCGTTGCTCTGCAGGAACTCGCTCTGGTGAACCCAAACCCCTTCAGCGACTTGCTTCAGCACGGCATGCCTTCCGCTCGTGGTTGCTCCTGCTTCTCGAGACGGTATTCCGGGCGGGGGTGGAGCGCAAGGACTACAGAGCAGAACGGTCAGGATCGGCGCTCCGGCGAGGATGAACGCGATCCAACGCCCGGATCGCGGGCTTCGCCGCTTAGCCAACTTGGTCGCTGACTTTCGAGCTCCGCGACGCTTAGGAATAGTTCGCGGTGATCGTCTTTGCTTCGCCGTTGAGTTGGATCTGACCGCCATAGGGGATGATCCACTGTGGCCGGGTATGCCCGAACGGGACCCCGATGCAGACGACGGCGTCCGGGTTGTATCGTGCGATTTCGGCGGCGGCCACATCCCGCTGTGCCGAGCGCAACTGAGCCCGTTCGACGGCGGGCGGGATCTGCCCGTGGCTGCTGACGGGTGGCCTGGCGACCATCACGCCGTCGACTGCCTCCAAGACGCCACGCTCGCCGAGCGCTCGAATCCACCGCTTAACCCAGTCGGCGGGAGCCAGCAGTTCGCTGGTTTCGAGGAGCAGGATGCTGCCCCGGAGTGCGTCGAGGGCGGGCAGCCTGTCGGCGATGGCCAGCTGGTCGAGGACTTCGATACAGCCGCCCCATGTGGGACCGGAGACGGTGCGTGCCGGACCCGTCCACGTCCAGGGTTCGGTGGGTTCGCGGTCGCCGTATTCGACGAGCGCCCGTGGCTCGAGCCAATCCGGCCCGAAGTCCTCTGATTCCCCCGGATCGGTGACCTCAAGTTCGCCTCCGGTGAGCAGCGCCGCACGCAGGGAAGCGAGGTGGACGTCGTCCGCACCCGGCCCGGCGCCGAGGTGAACCTGGGTGGAACCGCCGTAATATGCGGGTATCCCAAGGGACCACAGCCAGTTGAGCAGATTGGTGTTGTCGCTGTAGCCGATGAAGATCTTCGGATCCGCTTCCGCCGCCGCGGCGTCCAGATGCGGCACGACCGTGATCTGGTCGTCGCCGCCGATGGTCGCGAGAATCGCACGGATGCTGGGATCGGCGAACGCCGCATTGATGTCCGCCGCCCGTTCCTCTGGACGGGATCCGAGTTTGCGGGTCGTTGGGAACTCCACCGGTATCAGGCCCGTGGCCGCAATGAGGCGCTGCATGGCCTGCTCATGCACGGCAGGGGCGAATCCAGGCGCGGCAAAGGACGGCGAGAGAACCGCGACCCGATCGCCCGCGGAGAGCTTGGGAGCGGGCACGTTCAACTGCGAATGTTCCATCCGCTCATCGAACCAGACTGCGCGCCCGTCCGGCGAACGGGCGCACTGGCCCCTCAGGCTTTCTTCAGCTCCTCGGCGAGCATCACGAGGATGCCGCTGGGACCGCGGAGGTACGTGAGTTTGTAGACGTCCTTGTAGGTCGCCACACCGCGGAGCGGAAGGCAGCCGTGCCGCGCGGCGATCTCCAGGGCTTCGCCGATGTCAGGGACTGAGAACGCCACCCGGTGCATGCCGATCTCGTTGGGACGGGTGGGCGCCGTCTCGATCGCCTCGGGGTGGATGTATTCAAAGAGCTCGAGGCGGCCGCGGCCGTCCGGCGTTTCGAGCATGGCAATGTTGGCGTGATTGCCGTCAAGCCCGACGGCGGTGTCGGTCCATTCGCCGCTGACGGTGTCCCGCCCAACGACCGCCAGACCGAGGTCGGTGAAGAACGCGATCGCCTCGTCGAGGCTGCGCACGGCGATGCCGACGTTCTCAAGTCTGATGTTCATGCTCATCACGCTACCGAGCCGCCCCGGCAGAGATCCAGAGCCGACGGGCTGTCCCTCATATAATTGAGCATGCCGATCACGCACCCCGACCAGGGCACCCCCGTCCAGCCGTCCGCCCCCAAACAGTACGGACGCGGGCTGTGAGCGGCGGCCTGGTCGCCCTGCTGGACGACATCGCAGCCCTGGCCAAGATCGCGGCCGCCTCGGTGGACGACGTCGCCGCCGGAGCAGCCAAAGCGGGGGCCAAAGCTGCGGGCGTGGTCATTGACGACGCCGCCGTCACCCCTCAGTACGTGTCCGGGGCGGACCCGTCCCGCGAGCTGCCGATGATCAAGAAGATCTTCTGGGGCTCGCTGCGGAACAAACTCCTGATCATCCTGCCGGCGCTGCTGCTCATCAGCGCCTTCATCCCGGGCGTCATTCCCTTCATCCTCATGGCGGGCGGCACCTACCTCTGCTACGAGGGTGCCGAGAAGGTCTGGCACAAACTCCGCGGACAGCACGACGCCGAGGAAGACACCCCGGCGGTCGACCGGGGGCCGGAGGCGGAGGCCAAGGTCACCAAGGGCGCCATCACCACCGACTTCATCCTTTCCTGCGAGATCATGGTCATCGCGATGAACGAGGTGGCGGCCGAATCCCTGTGGGTTCGGGCCTCCATCCTGGTCGCAGTGGCGATCGCGATCACGGCCGCCGTGTACGGCGCCGTCGCACTCATCGTCAAGATGGACGACATCGGCCTGCACCTGACCACCAAGGAGTCCGCGGGCTCCCAGCGCTTCGGCGAGCTGCTCGTCAAGGGGATGCCCGCCGTGCTGACCACGATTACCGTCGTCGGGACGGGCGCCATGCTGTGGGTGGGCGGGCACATCATGCTGCAGGGCGCCCACGACCTCGGCTGGCACCTGCCCTACGATCTGGTCCACGCCCTCGAGCACCCCGTAGCCGGGATCCCGGTGGCGGGCGGCTTCCTGGCCTGGCTCGTGAACACCCTGTGCTCGGCCGTCCTGGGGCTCGTCTGGGGCCTCGTCGTGATGGCCGTCCTGCAGCCGCTGCTCAAAGCACTGCCGTTCGGCAAGAAGGACAGCGGACACAAAGACGGCGACGTCCGCGCCGCCGCTGACGGCTGAGACACGCCCCGGATTCGCCCTGAGAGGAACCGGTTCCGCTCCCAGCCTCCGGACGTAAACTGGCGTTCGAATCACCGTGCGTGAACCGTGCGCGAACTAGGGACCGTGGAGACCGGATGCTCTGGAAACTGCTCGTCGAATACCTGAGGCCGCAGCGCCGGCTGCTGCTCGCCGTCGTCGTTTTCCAGCTGGCGGCGTCCATCGCCTCGCTGTACCTGCCCACCCTGAACGCGGACATCATCGACCAGGGTGTGGCGCGCGGGGACACGGACTACATCATGCGCGTCGGCGGCGTGATGCTGATGGTCACCCTGCTGCAGATCGCCTGCACCATCGCTGCCGTCTACTTCGGCGCGAAGGCTGCGATGGCGCTGGGCCGGGACGTGCGCGGGGCGATCTTCACCCGGGTGGCGGAGTTCTCCGAGCAGGAGGTGACCCGGTTCGGCGCGCCCAGCCTGATCACCCGCTCCACCAACGACGTCCAGCAGGTCCAGCAGCTGGTGCTGATGTCCGCCACACTGATGGTCACCGCGCCCATGCTGAGCATCGGCGGCGTCATCATGGCGGTCCGGCAGGACGTGCAGCTGTCCTGGCTGATTGCGGTCAGCGTGCCGGTGCTGCTCATCGCCGTGGGCCTGATCGTGACCCGGATGGTGCCGCTGTTCCGGCTCATGCAGACCCGGATCGACACGGTCAACCGGGTGCTGCGCGAACAGCTCACCGGCATCCGCGTGGTCCGCGCCTTCGTCCGCGAGGAAATCGAGGCCGCCCGCTTCGGCCGCGCCAACGAGGACGTCACGGACACCGCACTGCGCGCCGGCCGGCTAATGGCGCTTGCCTTCCCCACCGTAATGCTGGTGCTCAACGTCTCCTCCGTGGCCGTGATCTGGTTCGGCGCGTTCCGGATCGAGGACGGCTCCATGCAGGTGGGCACCATGATCGCGTTCCTGAGCTACCTGATGCAGATCCTGATGTCCGTCATGATGGCCACCTTCATGGCGATCATGATCCCGCGCGCTGCCGTCTCCGCGGACCGGATCGGCGCGGTGCTGGGCACCGAATCCAGCGTCCGGCCGCCGGAGCACCCGGTCAGCCTCGCCAGTGCAGCCCGCGGCGAGCTGGAAATGCGCGACGTCGGATTCGCCTACCCCGGTGCCGAGGCGCCCGTCCTCTCCGACGTGGACTTCACCGCCCGGGCGGGGCAGACGACGGCGATCATCGGGTCCACGGGGTCCGGGAAGACCACCCTGGTGAACCTGATGCCGCGGCTCTTCGACGCCACGTCCGGCTCGGTGCGGATCGACGGCGTGGACGTGCGGGAACTGCACCCGGACCTGCTCTGGGGCCACATCGGCCTGGTCCCGCAGAAGCCCTACCTGTTCTCCGGCACGGTCCGCAGCAACCTGCTCTACGGCAAGCCCGACGCCACCGAGGACGAGCTCTGGCGGGCGCTGTCCATCGCGCAGGCGGAGGATTTTGTCCGGGAGATGGAGGGCGGGCTGGACGCGCCGATCTCGCAGGGCGGCACCAACGTCTCCGGCGGGCAGCGGCAGCGGATCGCGATTGCCCGGGCGCTGGTGAAACGGCCCGAGCTCTACATCTTTGACGACTCGTTCTCCTCGCTGGACACCGCGACGGACGCCCGGCTGCGGCAGGCACTCCGGCAGCACACCGCCGGAGCGACCCTGGTGATCATCGCCCAGCGGGTTTCCAGCATTGTGGATGCGGACCAGATTCTGGTGCTCGACGACGGCCGGATCGTCGCGCACGGCACGCACGAGGAGCTGCTGGAGACCTCGCCGACGTACAACGAGATCGTGAATTCCCAGCTCGCGGCGGAGGAGGCGGTATGAGCAAGGTCGAGTCCCGGGCTTCTGCTTCCGGCGGCGCCGGAGGCTCGGGTGGCGGTGCCGGCGGTGCCGGCGGGAAGCCGGCCGGCTCCGGCCAGGAGGCCCCGCTGCGGATCCCGCGACCGCGCGGCGGCCCCGGCCACGGCGGCCCGTTCGCGGGGATGAACATCCCCGCGGAGAAGGCGATGAACTTCGGCCCGTCCGCGAAACGGCTGCTGGGCGAACTCCGCCCCGAGCGGATCTGGCTGACGCTGGTACTCCTGCTCGCCGTCGTGAGCGTGACACTGTCCGTGATCGGGCCGCGGCTCCTGGGCGAGGGCACCAACCTGATTTTCGCCGGTGTCGTGTCCAAGCAGCTGCCCGCCGGGGTGAGCAAGGCCCAGCTGATCGCGCAGCTGCGGGCCGCGGGGGAGAACCAAAAGGCGGACATGCTCAGCGCCATGGCGCTGACGCCCGGTACCGGGATCGACTTCGCCGCGCTGTCCTCGGTGTTGCTGTGGGCGCTGGTCCTCTATGTGCTGGCGTCGGCGTTTATGTGGATGCAGGCATATATTCTCAACGGCGTGGTGCAGCGCACCGTATACCGGCTGCGCGAGCGGATCGAGGCGAAAATTAACCGCCTGCCGCTGCGCTACTTCGACACCGTGCAGCGCGGCGAGCTGCTCAGCCGGGTCACCAACGACGTGGACAACATCTCCCAGAGCCTGCAACAGTCCATCAGCCAAGCGGTGACCTCGGTGCTGACCGTGGCGGGGGTGCTGGTGATGATGGTGATCCTGTCGCCGACGCTGGCCATCATCGCCCTGGTGACCATCCCGCTGACCCTGGTGACGACGACGGTGATCGCCAAGCGCTCGCAGAAGCTGTTCGTGGCGCAGTGGAAGAACACCGGCGAACTGAACGGCCAGATCGAGGAAACCTACACCGGGCACGCCCTGGTGAAAGTGTTCGGTCGGCAGCGCGAGGTGGAGGAGACGTTCCGGCAGAAGAACGCGGAGCTGTACCAGGCGAGCTTCGGCGCGCAGTTCATTTCCGGGCTGATCATGCCGGCCATGACGTTCATCGGGAACCTGGTCTATGTGGGGATCGCCGTGGTGGGCGGGCTGCAGGTGGCGTCCGGGGCGATGCAGCTGGGCGACGTGCAGGCGTTCATCCAGTACTCGCGGCAGTTCACCCAGCCGCTGGCCCAGCTCGGCTCGATGGCGAACCTGCTGCAATCCGGCGTGGCGTCGGCCGAGCGGGTGTTCGAGCTGCTGGACACCGAGGAGCAGTCGGCGGATCCTTCTCCGGCTGAGGCTCCTTCTGGGGGCCGGGGGCGGCTGGTGTTCGAGGACGTGTCCTTTGCCTACTCGCCGGACAAGCCGCTGATTTCCAACCTGAGCCTGGTGGCGGAGCCGGGGCAGACGGTGGCGATTGTGGGCCCGACCGGGGCGGGCAAGACCACGCTGGTGAACCTAATGATGCGCTTCTACGAACTCGACGCCGGGCGGATCACGCTGGACGGCGTGGACGTTGCCGCGATGTCCCGGCACGAGCTGCGCTCGCGGATGGGCATGGTGCTGCAGGATACGTGGCTGTTCGGCGGCACCATCCGGGACAACATCGCCTACGGCCGGCCGGATGCAACCGCGGCGGAGATCCTGGAGGCAGCGAAGGCGACGTACGTGGACCGGTTCGTGAAGTCCCTGCCGCAGGGCTACGACACCGTGCTCGACGACGAGGGTTCGAATGTGTCCGCGGGGGAGAAGCAGCTGCTGACGATTGCCCGTGCGTTCCTGGCGCGCCCGTCGGTGCTGATCCTGGATGAGGCCACTTCTTCGGTGGACACCCGGACCGAGGTGCTGGTGCAGAAAGCCATGAGTGCTTTGCGGTCCGACCGGACGTCGTTTGTCATCGCGCACCGGCTCTCCACCATCCGCGACGCCGACCTCATCCTGGTGATGGAGGCCGGCCAGATCGTGGAACAGGGGACGCACGTCTCGCTGCTGGAGGCAGGCAGGGCGTACGCGGCGCTCTATGCGGCGCAGTTCGCGGCACCGGTGGCGGAGGTTTAGCTTGCCTACTGGCCTGCCTGGCCGTCAGACAGCAGCCCATGAGGCAGCGAGACAGGTCGGGCCGCTTCAGCGACTGAAGATTTAGGCAATATCCGTGATCGGGCCGGAGTCAGCACCCCTACCTGTTGTCCCGCTTCGTACATAGCAACGGCCCTATTCCCGCTATCCTCTCTTAGTCTCCGCAGGTGGCGATCGGCTCACGAATGCCGACCAAACTTGGCAGAAAGGATTTCCACGGTCCCTTATCGGATTGTTGGGCCGCTAATGGGCCTTGCAGGCATTATTTGCATTTCGGGCCTTAGGGGTCGGGGCCCCGATCGCTCTCTTGGGAAAAGGAGGTGAATGGCTCGGTATAGCTCATTCCAGCCGCGTCCCGACTGACATTAGTGACTGGCTAACCAGCCACCCCGGCCATTGGGATCACAGCGGCAATTTTTTACCGGCAGGATCGGCGAGGATGCATGGGACGGAACAGCAACCGCCTTGCACGCTGGGTCCCCGCCAAGGAGGTCAAGGGGCGAGACTATCCGAAATTACAGCGACCAGTCTCGTCCGCACGGGACTCTCGGATTAGGGCTATGACCGTGGACCTGGGCATACCGACGGCGTATTCATCAGCAAGAGGTTGAGGCTCATTTCGGCGTTCACGGCAGTCTGTGCACTGTCAGTCGTCAGGAGCGAGTGGCTGGGCTCGCCCCACCCATGCCGTTCGAAGCCGTCGTTGAGGGCTTCAGCGAAAATATGTACGCTCTGCCCTCGATAGGTTCCCTCCAGCGTCCAGTCAAACGCTGGATCCCCACTGAAGACCAGACGGAGAGGGTCACTGTCAACGAAAGTTTCCGTCTCTAGCTCGCCCTCCAAATACCCAGACCATTCGAACTCTTCGAGCCCGGGAACGAGAGTGAGGCCTTCCAGAAGCGCGTAGGGTCCGTCATCTTGGCGCAGGACTCCGGGCCCGCTGTCCCTGTAGAGGTTGTTCGCCGCCTCAACCCGAACATCGACGGGGTTTCCGTCGTCCAGCGTGAAGACAAGATCCACGCCTATATGGCAGCCCGCGTATTCCTCTCCAGCGAGGTCAACGGCTTCATCAAAGGGATCAAGGAATATGCCTCGGCGGATCGCTACATCTCCCAATAGGAACGCATGTGCGCTGGCAAACCGAGATTTGGCGTCGACTCTCACGTCAGAGAGTCCTACGATTTGGACGCCTCCTGTTACATCGAAAACAACCGGTGCGCCCAGTGAATCCAGTTCCGCAATTGATGCACTAGAAGACAACGCCGTAGCGTCAAGCTCATTGATCTTTTCCCGAAGCAGCGCAACACATGCCCATATGATTTCGCTGCTTCCTCGCTCCAACCTGAAGATGTCTTTACGGAGGAGATCGAGACCGCCGCCGTAGACACGCGGGGCACAGACCCCCCATGCCTTGAAAGCCTTTGTCACGTCAGAGTCGGAGGAAGCCAGCACATAATGGGCGCCGTTGCCGTCAGCTTTCTCGTGGTAGGCGCGATATATTGCGCTGTCGGCGGCACCAGTCTTCTTTCGCTTCGCTCGGGCGGCAACCGGGTTCGTGGTGATCCGCTCGCCGGGTGACTGCACTAGCACCTGGTCTCTTAGCGCATCTTCGGCCACTCCACGGATTGACAGAACTTTGACGACATCTCCCATCGCCTCCAGCTTTGACCGAACATGATCGACTGCACCTTTGACATCCAAAGCCACCATCTCGGGAACGTCATACCCGGCCTTTCTGAGTTCCTGGACACGGCCAAAGGCAATCTCGTGGGTCTCTTGAAGATGCTGTGCCCATTCCCATAGCACTGGTTCCGCAATCCATATCTCCATGCCCCCGACATGGTTGTCTGCCAGTTCGACTAATGTGGCGACGTCCTTGAGCACAAACGTTCCTCGTCCGACGGCATTTGTGTCGATGGCAATCGCTTTGACTAGGTCGGTCCGATGCGAAGGCGTAGGCATTGCTGTTGAGGGCATGGCCCTATCGTCGCCGACGGATCCAGTGCCTGCAAATGCATTGGATTTTGCCACTCGAGCCAACGAGGCCGAGCCGAGGGGTGGGCACGTGCTCAGCGGAAAGTCATCGGTAGAGAACCCCTGGGGGGAGCGTACAGCTTCAGCGCGGGACAACCCGGCACCGACAGGTCCTGAAAAATCTCATCGTCGAATGCCATTGATTGTGTTGCGCCATCTCAAACTCCGGCTACTACGTCGTCGATGAACCATAAGTCGACAGTGCCAAACCGCTTCCGAATTGAATCCGTGGCGGCAATCGCCTTGAGTTTTGCAAGTCTCTCATCACGGGAGCTTCCAACCAGCCCCACAAGCTGAAGTCTTCGCGTCAGAGGAGAAGGAAGCCCAAGTTCTTCGAGGTCGACTACCGTCTCGCTCTGAAAGGCAGCCTCGATCTCTCTAGTGAAGAGTTCATAGCTTGCACGAGGTGCACCCGTTTTGTCAGCGTCGTGGTTCTGAATGGACTGAAGGGTCCGAAGCAGCTTGGGTAGCTTGTGCTGGAGCCAGTTCCTTTCGAAACCCAACACGCCGTCAATGATGTCGTCTCGGGTTTGCTCTGAGCGAGCATAACGCTCCTGTGCATCGACGATCGCTCTAAGGTCGCCACCCGAAGCTCTGACGGTTCCCAAGCGGCCGATCAAAATGTTGGCATTCATTCCGCGGCGATCGCCTGATTCTGTCAGGTTATGGAATGCGAAGCTGACCGTCGCCCGAAGTTCTTCCCGCGTGGGGTAGCCAGTCCATGCAAATGGCTTTTTGGCGCTCCCGCCGAGACGAGACAAAGCTTTGACCGCCGCTACTTGCTTCTCCGGCCTAACCCCAGGGTTGCGTCGCAGTACTGTCAAAGGAAGGCTTTCACCATCGAGAGCACGTTCGATCTTGGCTCGTGAATTCTCGGTGAGTGCCTGATCATTGACGTGGATCAACGTTGCCGCCGAGGTAGCAGAAGATTGAGATTCGATCGGGACATCTACCAATAACGGCCCATCGGGCTCGGGAATCGCAGCATAGGTAATGACTCGACCGACACGGTGCTTCATCATTCGGCCGGCTCGCCCCGCTGCATTGAGGAACGTAAATGAATTAAGGCGTGCGCCAGTAAGCTTCTTGTCGAAGATTACGACGTTTTTAGCGGAAGTGTTTACCCCCTCCAAGAGAGTGCTTGTACACAGCATTGCCGAGATATCGCCCGAATCGAATAGCCGGATCATGGCTCTCTGAAGACTCCGCGGCAGTGGACCTACGTGGATGCCGACACCACGGCGAAGAGCTTTCGCGGGGTACCAATCAGCCTCATAATTCTGGGAGATCCAGACAGCAACGTCTTTAGCAAAGTCTGATGCTTGGCCCGAAACTATGCGTGACAGCTTGGCCGCCTGAGTTGGGCTTCGAACGAAGACTAAGGTTCCCTCCTCGTTCGCCGTCTGCAGGAACTCTTCCAAATCGGTTTCAGGCTCGGGAACGGCCGATCTGTCTTCCACGTCTACAGCAACGGTCCTGAATGACGATTGCACGAAGCCGCTGTGCATATCGTGATCCCTATGCAATGAAAGTTCGTCGATAAAAGGGCCGGCAAGAAAGTACTGCGCGCCAGTTTGTCGCAGGCGGCTCCAGGCGATATTCAGCTGAACCATGCGTTCATCATGCGTCTCAGAATCCGGCGCGAGTTTATAAAACTCATCTATGACAAATAGGTCGAGTGGAGGAAGGTCCGTAAACCCGAGGACCCTTTCTTGGGTTAATATATAAACGTTTCTATCGGACGACACCTGAGAGCTGTGTGTGACTATTTTATAATGGTCCCTGAATTTTGACAGGCGGCGACGCGCCTCGTCCATAAGGGCAATTGTCGGCACAATAATCAATACGTTGGCCCACATTCCCGTGGCCAGCAGAGCATCAATCAGTGTGGACTTTCCGAATGATGTCGGGGCAGATAGTATAAGATTCTCTCCGTTGACGAGCCTTTGGAAGCGAGATCCCCCGATTGCGTGCCTGTTCATTTCGAGTGTTACTGCAGTGTCTTCGGTCACCGATGCGTCATCTTCTACGTAAGGATAAAGACCAACGGCCATGCACAACGCAGTCAGAACTGGCCTGTGAGCCTCGAAGTCATCAGCATCCAAGCATCTTATGAGACGATCTCTGGCTTCGGATTGACTTCTGGGGTTACGGGCCAACTTTGCAATTAGCCTTAGCTCCTGGAAGTCAATCTGCCTAACGCGTGTCACCTAGATATGCCTCCAGATCTGCAGTTTCTGGTGGAATAGATTTACGAGTCGCTTCTTGTCTCTGAGGGGCATCAGGATAGCTTCAACTCGAATGCGTAGATCGATCTCAAGCTTTTCAGACATTGTTTCGACAGCCGCCAAGGCTTCCTCTTTCAGGCCGGTTAGATACTCATCGGAGATGGCATCGTGCAAAGATACTGTTGAGCTGTCGTACGTTAGGAGAATTGGTACTACAAGCGACCCGGCAATTTCGTCCAAGCTGGTCTTTTCGTCGAGCATTTCTCTTACACGAGCGGAGTGAGGCCACCCTGCATCTAGTTTGTTAGTTACGGCGACAAATTCCGTTCTGAGGAAGCTGGGACTAAGGTGGGCTTTGAGCTCGTCTGTGACATCCCGTATTCCAGCCGACAGACTGGAATAGAATTTGACTTCCCCTAGCCATAATTCAACGTCCGTATTGTCTTCAGTTTCCACTATGTGGACGCTGTCGAAGCCTTTCACCGTGTCGTTGGGGCCGTCCTTGAAGTAAATCTTGCTGACGGCGGGCTGTGCTCCAAAGAAGTCTCTCAGGATGGCGTGTAAGATGAGCTCTCCGAACTCACCCCTTCGTTGGTACTTCTGCGTACCGTAGACGCTTTGCGCTGCCTTGCGCAGCGACGAGGAGGCACTTTCGTCGTTAACTGCCTCAAGCTCTGTATAGTTCAAGGCAAATGACAAGAGATGGCGATCGAACAAGTCTTGGACCATGGCAGAAGCTCGCCATTCGCGGAGTTCGAAGCCTGGGCAAATGACCCGTATGGGGAGAGGGCTTGATTCGTCTTCGAACCGGACTTTCAGGACGCTGGACACTGAGCGACCCGCATCTCGCCGATGACGGTGCCACGCAGGATATTTGCGATACTCCACTCCAAGCTGGTGTTGCTGTTGCCGGCCACTGCTCCCACTTCCCTGCGGCAGGCAGTGGGTATACGCGCAGCTTCCGCAGCCAAACGCAGCATCCCCCTGCCGTGCAGCGTTCATCGATCACGCACGTACTTGCTATGCATTGTATGGGTGGGGACGTGCATTCTCAGATCATGACTTGTCGTATGTGTGGCCCGGGACCCCAATCTAAGCGAATAGCGCCGTTACGAGGGTCTCTGGCACCAAGCTCGCCTCACATGTGGCTTCCTCGTCCCGCCGGACTTCAGGTCACATGAGGCGCCGCATATGATTCCTCGGACAGAAGGCAGTGGGAGCGCCAGGGTATCGCGCGGGATCAGCAACGGCTCCCCGGGCGACCTGTGCGAACTACCAGCTGTGTGGTCGCACTGCCTGGGTAATGTCGCTGGCAGGCGTTCCGTGATTCCTCCCGTCGAAGCGATTAGCCCGGCGGACTAGCGGGCGCCCGCAATACCCCAACCGCCGCAACCAAGTAAGGCACCGGGTCCGGGTGTATTCCCGCGGCCCACTGCATCCAGGCCTCGAACGTCGCGCCGATCAGCGCGGCGAATAGATACCCCGAAACGTCCTCGCTGACCCCGGCCGACACCAGATAGGCCCGGGCCCGCTCGCGTTTCGGTGCCAAGGATTCGTAGCTCCGGCTGGCCAGCACGGGGTGTTCGGCGATCAGCCGCAGTCGGCCGCTTTATCACCAAATGAGATCGTCGCGCTTCCGGGCATCCAGTCGATAGACATCCGGGTGGCCATCAACGTCACGCGGCGCTACTGGATGGACCGGAACGGCCCGTTCATCTGCGACCAGGTCGAGGGGCTGCTCAGGAGGTAGGTTCGATGCCCTCACACAAGCGGCCAGGGATACCGCATGCCCGTCCGGTCCACCGGCAGCACCCCGGCGACCAGCATCCGCTGGACGCGGCGTTGCAGCGCGGTGACCTCGTCGTCGTCGAGCAGCGCCGCCAAGTCGGCAGGCGCGGCCTCTGCCAGCGGGGCGATGTCCTCGAGCAGGGCGTCCGGTATGGGTTCCCCGGCGAAGTCCCAGATCACGGTGCGCAGCTTGAACGCTGCCGAGAAGCAGAGCCCGTGGTCGATGCCCCAGATCCGGCCATCGTCGCCGCGCAGCACATGGCCGCTTTTGCGGTCGGTGTTGTTGGCGACGTAGTCGAACAGGGCGATCCGGGCCAGCTCGCGGTGGGTCTCGGGGGCGCCTTCGAAGAGGGTGAAGTAGTGCTCCTGGAAGTCGCAGTCGATGAACCACTGCAGCGACCCGACGCCCAGGGGTGCGTCCTCCCGAATGACGGTGAAGGGCACTAAGCCCCAGCCCAGCGATTCGCTGAGCAGGTAGGCGGCAAGTTCGCGCTTATAGAGGCCAGGTTCGAAGTCGGACAACGGCCTTTCTCCGGCTTCCGGTTTGTAGACCGCGTACCCGATGTCCTCGCCGCAGGTGACCTGGACTAGGAACGTCTGGTTGCTGCTGCGCGGGATGAGGCCCAGCAGTTCGATGCTGCCCTCGGTGAGCAGTCTCAGCTCCCGGCCGGACACCGACTGCCCCTATTCATGACGCCCTCAGGCCGCTGAGCGGTTCCGACGTCGAGTTCACCATGTGCACCGCGGGATCCTGGCCGTCCACAAACGTGATGGCCGAGACCGAGCCCGGGCTGATCACAATCCGCTGGAACAGATCCAGCGGCGTGCCCAAGGCGTGGGCGACGGCGGCCTTGATCGGATCGGCGTGCGAAAAGCACACCACCACGCCCCCGGCATGGGCATCCCGCAGCGCTTCCATCGCGCCGACAATCCGCGCCTGCATTTCCGGAAAGCTCTCACCATTCGGGAAGCGGAAGGCAGACGGGCTGTGCTGCACGGTCTGCCACTCCGGCAGGACCGCCAGGTCCGCGATTGCGGCGCCGGTCCACTCGCCGAAGTCACACTCGAGCAACCCGTCGTCGTGCTTAACCGCCAGACCCGTGCGCACCGCCGTCGGCTCCGCCGTCTCGCAGGCCCGCTCCAGCGGCGAGGAATAGAGGGCGTCCACCGGCAGGCCGGAGAGCCGTTCAGACACCCGCTCGGCCTGGGCCCGGCCGCGGTCGGACAGGTGCAGTCCCGGCGCCCTGCCCGGCAGCACCATGCCCGTCGTCGGGGTCTCCCCGTGGCGCACCAGAAGCAGGAGCGTGCCCTGCCGTGGGGGCTCCGCCGGAGGTCCGGACGTGGCTGCAGTCATCAGAATCCAGCGTAAGCCGCACCAGCGCCCAGTGCGCAGGAATCTCAAGAAATCCCTCGATTCCCTGCCGGGTGCAGGTCTACGGTGGAGGAGTGAGTGATCGCCCCGAAATCTTCACTGTTGGTGAACTGCGTGCCTCCGGGCACGTCCACAAGGACCTGCGCCGCGAAATCCGCGACAACCTGCTGGCCGCGCTCGCCGCCGGCCGCGACCCCTGGCCCGGGATGTACGGCTTCAGCCGGACCGTCCTGCCCCAGCTCGAACGCGCCCTGTTGGCCGGGCACGACGTCGTCCTGCTCGGCGAACGCGGGCAGGGCAAGACCCGGCTGCTGCGCACCCTGGCGGGGCTGCTGGACGAGTGGTCGCCGGTGATTGAGGACTCGGAACTGAACGAACACCCCTACGAACCCCTCACCGAGCACTCGCGCGCCCTGGCCCTCACCGAGGGGGACCGGCTGCGGGTGGCGTGGCGGCACCGCTCGGAACGGTACGTCGAGAAGCTCGCGACGCCGGACACCTCCGTCGCGGATCTGATCGGCGACGTTGACCCGATGCGGGTGGCCGAGGGCCGCCGCCTGGGCGACCCGGAAACCATCCACTACGGCCTGGTCCCGCGCTCCAACCGCGGCATCATCGCCATCAACGAACTCCCCGACCTCGCCGAACGGATCCAAGTCTCCATGCTCAACGTGATGGAGGAACGCGACATCCAGATCCGCGGCTACGTGCTGCGGCTGCCCTTGGACGTCCTGGTGGTCGCCTCCGCCAACCCGGAGGACTACACGAACCGGGGCCGGATCATCACGCCGCTGCGGGACCGCTTCGGCGCCGAAATCCGCACCCACTACCCGATCGAGCTCGACGACGAGGTGGCCGTCATCCGCCAGGAGGGCCACCTAGTGGCCGGCGTCCCGCCCGTCATCCTCGAAATCCTGGCCCGCTACACCCGGGCGCTGCGGCAGTCACCGGCGATCAACCAGACCTCCGGCGTGTCCGCCCGGTTCGCGATCGCCGGCGCCGAAACCGTCGCCGCGGCCGCCCTGCGCCGCGCCAGCGTGCGCGGCGAGGACCAGGCCGTCGCCCGGATCATCGACCTGGACGCCGCCGTGGAAGTCCTCGCCGGGAAGATCGAATTCGAATCCGGGGAGGAAGGCCGGGAACAGGACATCCTGGACCACCTGCTGCGGATGGCCACCGCCGAAGCCGTCCGGGCGCACTTCCACGGCCTCGACATGGGCGACCTCGTCGCCGCCCTGGACGGCCACACCACGGTGACCACCGGGGAACTGGTCACCGCGCGGGAGTTCCTGGACAACCTCCCGTCGCTGAACGGATCCAGCCTCTACGACGACATCGGTGCGCGCCTCGGCGCGGAAAACGACGGGCAGCGCGCCGCCGCCGTCGAACTGGCACTGGAAGGTCTCTACCTCGCCCGGCGGATCTCCAAGGACTCCGACGACGAGGCGACCGTCTACGGGTAACGCAGCGAAGGAGGGCCCATGACCGCTCACCACCGATCCCGCTACAGCCGCTACGCGGGCGGGCCGGATCCGCTCGCCCCGCCGGTGGACCTCGCGGAGGCGCTGGACGCCGTCGCCGAGGACGTGATGGCCGGCTACTCGCCCCGGCACGCCCTGCAGGAGTACCTGCGCCGCGGCGGTCGGAACCGGGAAGGCCTCGACGAGCTCGCCGGCCGCGTCCAGCAACGGCGCAGGGACCTACTGGGCCAGCACAAGCTGGACGGCACCCTCAACGAGGTCCAGAAACTGCTGGAGACCGCGGTGCTGGAGGAGCGCAAACAGCTGGCCCGCGACGTGCGGATGGACGACACGGACCGCGCCTTCCGCGAGATGCAGCTGCAGAACCTGCCCAAATCCACGGCGGCGGCGGTCAACGAGCTCGCCTCCTACGATTGGCAGTCCAGCACCGCCCGCGAGGCCTACGAGCAGATCAAGGACCTGCTGGGCCGCGAAATCCTGGACCAGCGGTTCGCCGGGATGAAGGAGGCGCTCGAGGGCGCCACGGAGGAAGACCGCGCGGCCGTCGCCGAAATGCTGGCCGACCTCAACGAACTGCTCGACAAGCATCGCCGCGGCGAAGACACCGACGCGGACTTCCAGGAGTTCATGGCCAACCATGGGCAGCACTTCCCGGAGAACCCGCAGTCGGTCGAGGAACTGATCGACGCATTGGCCCAGCGCGCGGCCGCCGCGCAGCGGCTCATGCAGTCCATGTCCGCCGAGCAGCGCGAGGAACTAATGCGGCTTTCCGCCCAGGCATTCGGCTCGCAGGAGCTTATGGCACAGCTGGGCCAACTCGATGCCAACCTGCAGGCATTACGCCCCGGCGAGGACTGGTCCGGCTCCGAACGCTTCGAGGGCGAGGAGGGGCTCGGGCTCGGCGACGGCACCGGCGTGCTGCAGGACGTCGCCGAACTGGATGAGCTGGCAGAACAGCTCTCGCAGTCCTACAACGGTTCCCGCCTGGACGACCTGGATCTGGACGCCCTCGCCCGCCAGCTGGGTCAGGACGCGGCGGTGTCGGCCCGGACTTTGGCGGACATCGAGCGGGCCATGCACGACGGCGGCTTCCTCCAGCGCGGCGCCGACGGCGACCTGAAGCTCTCCCCGCAGGCCATGCGGCGGCTCGGCCGGTCGCTGCTGCGCGACACCGCCAAGCAGCTCTCCGGCCGTCAGGGCCGCCGGGACACCCGCGTTGCCGGGGCGGCGGGGGAGCAGACCGGCTCCAGCCGGCCCTGGGAGTTCGGCGACGCCGAACCGTGGGACGTCACCCGCACCATCACCAACGCGATCCGCCGCACCATCGCCGACGGCCGCGACCCGCGGCACGGGCTGCGCCTGGCCGTGGACGACATCGAGGTCACCGAAACCGAGGCGCGCACGCAGGCCGCCGTCGCCCTCCTGGTGGACGTGTCCTTCTCGATGGCCGCGGAAGGGCGCTGGGTGCCGATGAAACGCACCGCGCTCGCACTGCACCACCTTGTTTCCACCAAGTTCCGCGGCGACCGGCTCCAGCTGATCAGCTTCGGCCGCTACGCGCAGACCATGGACATCGGCGAGCTCACCGCCCTGCCGGCCCTGCGGGAACAGGGCACCAACCTGCATCACGGGCTGCTGCTGGCCGGCCGGTTCTTCCGCCAGCACCCGTCGATGCAGCCGGTCCTGCTGGTGGTGACCGACGGCGAACCTACCGCGCACCTGGAGGCCGACGGCGAGTCCTGGTTCTCGTATCCGCCGGACCCGGAGACCATCCGGGTCACGGTCGCCGAGCTGGACCGGCTGGGCCGCGCCGGCGTCCAGGCCACGTTCTTCCGGCTGGGCAATGACCCGGGCCTGGAACGCTTCGTCGCCCGGATGGCCCGGCGGGTCGACGGCCGCGTCGTGGCGCCCGACGCCGGCGACCTGGGTGCCGCCGTCGTCGGCGAGTACCTCCGCGCTCACTTCCGCGGCCGGGCCTACGGCGACGACGACTGGGCGACGTAGGTCAGCTGCCCGTCACACCCGCCGTCGGAGGCCGGCCAATGACTGGGATAAGCTCGCTTGCGATCGGAACAAGCAGCGAACCAAACTTTGAGCGGCGGACAATTCCTTGGATTTACTGGGCGGCATGAGCCTCGACAACCTGCGCATCTTCCCCTGGATTGCGGCTGCCGTCTTCGCGCTCGCGGCGGGCCTCTGGCGTCCGCGCCGGCTGCAATGGACCGCGCTAGGCTCCGTCCTGCTGTTCGCGGCCCTCAACGCGGGAGCCGGAATCTACATCCTGAACCACTTCGGTGATCCGCGCTGGTCCGGGGGAGAGCAGCCGCTGAGCGCGCCGTCGTTCGCCGGGACGCCCGTGGTGGGCCAGTTCCTGGGCCCGCTGGACTCCGCCCTGAACGGCGTGGTCGGCGGGGTGAATGAGTTCCTGGCCTTCAAGCACGCCCTTCCCATCGCCCTGGACTTCCTTGCCGTGTCCGGCTGGGGCCTGCTGGTCTCGTTCCCGCTGGCAGTTCTCGCTGCCGGCATCAGTTTCGCGATGGCCAGGCGCCGGGCGGCCGAGTTCGGAAAGTACCGCGCCACCGTCGACCGGCTCGAGGATGAGCTCGAACAGATCAAGCGGCAGGTCTCGTTGATGAATCCCGTCAATACGCCCTAATCGAGCAGGCTCACCACGGCCTGCGCGAACGCGCCCGGGTCCTCCTGCGGAACGTTGTGTCCAATGCGCGGCAGCAGGATTTCGCTGTAGGGGCCGGTGAAATGGTCCCGGTCCTCGCTCGCCGCCGGACCGCCGACGCCGTCGTCCCCGCTCTCAAGCACCACCGTGGGAACGGTGATGCTCGGCTCCTGCGCGATTAAGTCCTCGAACCGCTGGTACCGAGGGTCGCCATCGGCCAGTCCGTAACGGTGGCGGTAGGAGTGGATAACGACGTCGACGAAGTCGGGGTTGTGCAGGCTCGGGGCGCTGGCGGGAAACGCCCCGCGTGCCCCGGCCCAGGACGGCGACCAAGTGCGCCACAGCAGCTCACACAGTTCGTCCCGGTTCCGTTCCAGCCCGCGGCGCCCGCGCTCGGAGTGGAAGTAGTACTGATACCAGTAGCTCCGCTCCCACTCCGGGTTCACCGGTTCACCGGACCGGGCAAGGTTGTGCATGTTGTAGCCGTTGACGGTGACCAGGCCGGCGACACGGTCGGGCTCCAGTCCCGCCACGATGCACGCCGCCCGGCCGCCCCAGTCGTAGCCGGCAACGACTGCCTTCTCGATATCGAGGGCATCCAGGAAATCGAGCAGGTCCTGAGCCAGGGCCGCCTGCTGTCCTGAGCGCATCGTTGCGGGGTCGAGGAAACGGGTCGGGCCGAAGCCGCGAAGGTACGGCGCCAGCACATAGGCGCCCTCGCCGGCGAGGATCGCGGCGACGTCGTCGTAGGCCCGGACGTCGTACGGGAATCCGTGCAGCAGGACCACCGGCGTCCCGCGCGGATCGCCGGTGGACTCGTAGCCGATGTCCAGGACGGGGGTTTGGGCGCGGCCGGAGGAGGTAAAGCTCATAATGCCGGTCCTTCCACTTCGAGTGGGTGGGTCCTAGGCTACGGCATCCGGGCCGTGGGGTTTAGGGCCGCTTAGATCGGGGCGAAATCGCGGTGAGCTGCTGCCATTTCCTGTCGAATAGCGGCAGAGTTGTTCGTAGTAAGGGTGAGCGGCTGCCCAGGAGGGGCGCCCTAAACCGCAGGAGATGACTCGAAATGCAGTATTTGCTGTCCGTGATCCACGACAAGCTTGAGCTCGCGCCCTCAGACGAGATGGCGACCATTGACGAGTTCAACGACCGCCTCCAGGCCGACGGGCACTGGGTCTTCGCCGGCGGCCTCGGATTCCCGGACACGGCGACCGTCATAGACAACCGCGGCGGGGCTCCGGTGATGACCGACGGGCCCTTCGTGGAGTCGAAGGAGTACCTCGCCGGGTTCTGGATCATTGAGGCGCCGGACCTCGACGTCGCCCTGAAGCTCGCCGCCGAGGGATCGAAAGCCTGCAACCGGAAAATCGAGGTGCGGCCGTTCCTGTGAACGGATCCGACGTCGGCGGCGCCGTCAGCCAGGCCTACCGGGAGAACTGGGCCCGGGTGGTAGCCGCCCTGACCCGGCGCTTTGGTGACCTCGATCTCGCAGAGGAGTCGGCGGCCGAGGCGTTTGCCACTGCCGTTGAGCGGTGGCCGTCCGACGGCGTCCCCGCCAACCCCGGCGCCTGGCTGACCACCACGGCCAAGCGCAAGGCCATCGACCGGCTCCGGCGCGAGAACAAACGCGACGGCAAACACCAGGAGGCCCAGTTGGTGTTCGACGACGACCCTCCCGAACCTCCCTCCGCCATCGACGCCGCCATCGACGACGACCGGCTCCGGCTGATCTTCACCTGCTGCCATCCGGCCCTCGCGCTGCCGGCCCGCGTGGCGCTGACGCTGCGGATGGTGGGCGGGCTGACTGTACCGGAGATCGCCCGGGCCTTCCTGGTGCAGGAGACCACCATGGGGCAGCGGATCACCCGCGCGAAGGCCAAGATCAAGGCCGCACGGATCCCGTATCGCGTGCCGGCCGCCGAGGACCTGCCGGGGCGTGTCTCCGGCGTGCTCGCCGTGCTCTACCTGGTCTTCAACGAGGGCTATCTGGCGACGGGACCCGACACCGACCCCGTCCGCTCCGAGCTGACCGCCGAGGCCATCCGGCTCACCCGCCTGCTCCGCGGCCTGATGCCCGACGACGGCGAGGTGGCCGGGCTGCTGGCCCTGATGCTCCTGACCGAGGCTCGCAGCGCTGCCCGGGTCTCGGCAGGCGGCGAGCTGGTGACCCTTGACGAGCAGGACCGGGGAATCTGGTTTGCGGCGCTGATCGCCGAAGGCCACCGCCTGGTGCGGGAGCGCCTGGCATCCGGGGCTGCGCCGGGGCGGTACCAGCTGCTCGCGGCGATCAACGCCGTGCACACCTCTCCCCGGGATTTCCGCGACACCGACTGGTCCCAGATCGTCGCGCTCTATGACCAGCTGGTGACTCTTGACCCGTCGCCCATCGTCGCGCTTAACCGGGCCGTCGCGGTGGGAGAACTGGACGGGCCGCAGGTGGCCCTGGCGGCCGTCGACCGACTTGAATCCGACCTGGCCGGGTATCACGCGTACCACGCCACCCGCGCGGAGCTGCTGCGGAGGCTGGGCCGCGCCCGGGAGGCGCGGGCGGCGTACGAGAAAGCCATCGAACTGGCCGGCAACTCGGCCGAGGCTGCGACACTACGGCGCCGCCGGGACCAGCTGGGGTCGTGAGCCAAAGTTTTCGTTAGGCCGGACTGAATTCCATCCGCCAATTCGTCTCCCAGGACTTTCCGCCGTCGTTGGAGAACGCTTGCTCCCACCGCGGATTCTGGGTCGTTGAGAACCAGGTAAACCGCACGCGAATAGGGCTGCCGTTCAGGTTGTCGTCCGCGAAGAAGGTCCCGATGCCGGAATCGAACTTTCCGATGACCGGAGTGTCAAGGGTGCCCGGGTTGCGGCCGTCCAACCACCAAATTGACCATGTCCCGAGGTCTGGCGAGTACGACCTAATGGCGATCGCCCGCGCATCGCCGTCGGGGAATCTCAGGAGGTTGTCTTCAAGGTTTCCGTAACCGCCGAGCGTCTTGAAAGTCGACGATAAGCCGGAGAACTCGGTCCACTCGGTGCATGCCGCGAAGAGCTGGTTGAGTCGCTCGTGTCGCACGGTCCAGCTTCCGATGATGAAGTCGAAGTCGCTCGGGCTGTCCTTGAGGTCTTCCAGCGGCATTGATGCTCCTTTTGTGGGTGACCATACTTTTGACATACTCCCACCCTGGGATGATTCTTTCCGCGTACTAATTGAGGGCGATTTCTGTGGCGCTCTGCGGGGCCGCGGAGATCTTGCACGGCATTGGGGCATCGGCAAGGATAAGCGCCATCCCTGTGCTGCGAAGAAGGAGTCGACGCCATGACCAAGTACCTGATCTCGTTTCCGAGTGCCGCCATGGTTTTCCCCGAGGAAGAGCTACAGTCCGTAGCGGATGCGTCGCACGCGGTGGTCCAGGAGGCGAAGGACGCAGGCGTCTGGGTGTTCGGCGGCGGCATCGACGAGAGCATCCCGCCTGTCATGGTCGACGGCGACGGGACCGTGCGCGAGGGCACCTACCCGCAGACGGCGCAGCTTGAAGGCGGCTATTCGGTGCTGGAGTTGCCCTCGTACGAGGCGGCCTTGGAGTGGGCAGCGAAGATCGCGGCCTCCTGCCGTTGCGCGCAGGAGGTGCGGGCTTTCCAGTACGACCCCGCCAGCTGACGGCGCCAGCCTTATCCGCGCGGCCGAGGCGGCCCCGTGCCAGACTTTCAGCCATGGAGCCTATGGATTGCCTGGTCATCTACGTCCCCACCGACGCTGCGCACGCCGTCCGGCAAGCCATTGGCGATGCCGGGGCGGGCAGGCTGGGTCACTACTCGCACTGCTCGTTCAGCCTCGAAGGGACCGGGCGCTTCACGCCGCTGCCGGGCGCGACCCCGGCCATCGGCGCCGTCGGTTCCCCCGAGGAAGTCCCGGAAACGCGGATCGAAGCCATTTATCCGCGGTCCCGGCGGAACGCCGTCGTCAGCGCGGCACTGTCCGCGCACCCGTACGAAACCCCGGCCTTCATGACCTTTCCAATCGATGCCAGCCTGCCTGACGGAACCGGTCCCGCGTCCTAGCGGCCGTCCACCAACGGCGATACACCCGCATCCGTCCCCGCGTACGACGCCGAGACCCGGCGGTAGACCGGGGCCAGGAAGGCCAGCAGCGCGGCCGCAATAAGGATGATTCCTGAGATCAGGAACACCAGGGCGATACCGCGGGATGTCCCCTCGCCCAGCAGCGGGGCCAGTTGGGCGGCCCCCTCAGCGGACCGCGCGTACGGGATGATCCAGACCTGGGCGATCGGCGCGATCAGGAACGCTGTGATCGGCGCGGCGGCGGATTCGAAGGCCATGGCAAATCCGAACACGCGCCCCTGCCGCTGCAGCGGCACCACCCGCTGGATGACCGTCTGCTCGGCGGCCTCGACGACAGGGACCAGGACGAGGTACAGCCAGATGCCGGCGACGTACAGCCAGGCCCACTCCCGGAGCGTGAAGACCGCGCCGAGGAGGCCCATCAGGATCACTGCGAGGAGCATGGTGCGCAACGGGTTGGATCCCAGTCCGAATTTGTTGACCAGCGCCCCTCCCACGATGAAGCCGGTGGCACCCAGTGCCAGGAACGTGCCCCACAGTTCTACCGGGAACATTTCCAGGCCGTAGGGGTCCATCAAGGCCATGTAGACGCCGCCGATGAAATTGTTGAACGTGGAGAAGAGAATCAGCGCGAACAGTCCGGCAACGGCGGCGACGGCGGCGAGGGAGCCCCGCAGGTCAAAGCCGCCCTGCGCGTCCGTGGCGGCGGCGCGGACCTCCTCGGGCATGCGCAGGGTGAGCACGTGGGCGAAGGCCAGCGCGGTGAGCGCCACGGCCACGACGATTGTCCAGCCCATGCCCAGCAGCCCGACCGACACACCGGAAAACACCGAGGTGACGATGAACATCAGCCCCTGCACCATCCCGACCAGCCCGTTGGCGTTGGCCCGCCGGTCCGGGTCGATCAGGATGGTCACCGTGGCCGCGAGCGCGATGTTGCGCATGTTCTCCACCACGGCGCCGAGCAGGACGATCAGCATGAATGTCCAGAACCACGGCTGCGTCAGGTCCAGCAGCGAGTCGGCGGGCGTCAGCAGGAACATCACGCCCGAAAGCACGAACATCGCCAGGGTGAAGGCGGCGGCAAAACGCATGACGGCCAGCTTGCGGTAGCGGTCGACGTACGTGCCGAAGCTGATGCTGGAAAGGGCGATCAGCAGCATGTACGCGCCGCCGACTACTCCGGTGGCGATCACGTTGCGCGTCCCCAAATACACCCAGAATGTCAGCGCAAACCACAGGTAACTGGTGGTGATGTTGGCCAGGCCGGTGTTCAGCAGGATCCCGTAGAAGGTGCGGGAGCGCTGCTTCGAACTTCGCAAGGGGGCGTCGACGGCGTCGGGGGCCACAGCGGTGTGCGGCGGGACCGGTTCGTGCTCGGTCATGCGTCCCAGTGTAATGACGACCGGCCGGTAGGAACACAGCCGCGGCCTGGCGGAAGCCGGCTGCGCTGTTACGGCCGGGTCAGTCGGCGGGCAGGGCCCGCCGACGGCCAACTGCGACGGTCCGGGCACCCAGCCCTGCCAGGGCGAGGACGAAGGCCAGCAGGACGAGGGGTCCTGCCCCGCCCGCGGGTCCCAGGGTGGCCGCCAGGATCTGCCGGCTCATCAACAGCATCTCCTGCAGGTCGCCCGCCGCCACGCGCGTTCCGAGGACGTAATTGACGGAGATAAACAGGGCCGGAACCACCCACAACAGGGCCAGGTCCACCAGCCACACCACGGCACGACGCGCAGGGCGAAGGCCGCACCACGCCAAAGCGCAGCCGACCAGGATGGCGGGAATCCAGCGAGCGGCCGTCGGCACGGCTGCCGGGATGTTGAGGGGCCCGACGACGCCCGCAACCCACTCCACCAGCCACGACGCAAACGGCACCGCCATGAGTCCGACGCCCAGTGCGACCGGGGCCCGCGACGTCGACGAGACCAGCAGGAGGGCGACGAGGGCCGCCGCGACGGACAGGACCACGCCCGCCAGCAGGCCGGCGAAGTACAGGCGGGCCATCGTTCCGCCCGCGAGTCCGCCGTCGAGCACGGTGAAGGACTGGACGGACGCGGTGAACTGGACACCGAGAACCCCGGCTGCTGCGCACCACGTCGCCAGTCGGCGTCGGGCGGGGGACCAGAGACGCACCGCGAGTCCGGCCGCCGCGCCGCCTACCGTGAGGAGGGCGACGAGGGTGGTGAGCTCGTACTGGCTGAGCGGCAGAAGCGACGCCGGCATCCGGTCCGGAGCGACGTCGGCGGCCCACAGGTTCTGCAGGGGCAGTTGTGCCCCGGTGATTAACCAGGGGCCCAATCCGAGAAGCCCTGCCAGGATGCCGATCAGCCCGCCCAGCATTGCGTCACGGGCGGGGGCGTGGCCCGGCCGGTTGTCGGAGACCGTCAGTTCCGTTGCTTGCACGCCCACGAGGCTCCTTGGTCTGAGGGTGAGGGGGACCGGTGCAAGAGCTGCCAGCCCATCGGAATACTATACCGAATGGATTAACTGGTTCCGGGTGGACTCTAGAGGGGGCGTATCAGGCCGCGGAGTGCTCACGCACCCGCGCGAGCCATTCAACGATCAGGGCTTGAGCCAGGGCGGGCTGCTCATGCAACAATGCATGGCCGGCGTGATCGAGGACGGCCAGGGTGCAGCGCGGGTACTGCCCCGCGAGATCGGCCGGGGCGGCGTAACCGGCGGTGGAATCCTGCCGTCCCGCCAGGATCAGGACGGGATGCGGATAGGTCTTCACACTCTGCGGGCGCTCCTGCAGTTCCCAGCGCGAAAAAATCCGCGTCAGGGCGGATTCGTCAACGAGCTGCGCCGCCGGGGCCACGGCGTCCCGGAACCGGCGCAGCGTCTCAGCCGTCTGGACCACAAAGTAGCCGCGGTAGGAAGCCTCGAGCTCCGGGCTGAGCTCGACGCCAAGGCCGGCCGATGACACAAGAACCGTGTGTTCAGGCACGTTGCCGGTGCGGGCCCCCACCGGGCAGACCAGCGCCAGCCCGATCACCTGCTCCGGTCTGTGCTGGGCAACGGCACGGGCTAGATACCCGCCATAGGAGTGGCCTATGACAAGAAGCGGTCCAGCCCCGATGGTGTTGTCGATGAAGCCGAGCAGGAGGTCCAGGACATCATCGTTGCTGGCGAGGGCCGCGGGCGCCGGCGTGAGGCCCATCCCCGGCAAGTCAGGGTACAGGCGCCGAAACCCAGAAGCTGCAGTGAAGACCGGTTCGAGGGCATGGGCCATTTCGCGGTGGTCCACGCCGACGCCGTGCAAAGCGAGAACCGGCGTACCGCTGCCGGACTCGACGTAATGCACAGGAACACCGCGGACCGTAGCCTCCATCCAGCCAGTGTAGAGCGCGGGGCTACGCGCGTCCCTTCAGGATCAGGTTCCAGTAGACCCGAGGAAAGATGTCGCGGTCCACCACCCAGGATGCGCGGCTCTCTTTCCACGTTGGCACCTTCGGAATGGAGGGCATGGGCCGGTATTCGTCGTCGAACTCGGCGAAGACAGCCGTGGACCGGGACACCGTGAAGGGGCACACCGAGTAGCCGTCGTACTTTTCCGGCAGGGGGTTTCCCTCTCGGGCCGCGACCAGGTTCTTGGCCAGGACGTTGGTCTGCTTTCGCAACGCGCCGCCGGACTTGGAATTGAGGGTGGCTGCGGCATCCCCCAGCGACCAGATGCTCGGGAACCGGACGTGCCGGAGCGTCTGCGGGTCCACTTCCACGAATCCGCCGGAGTCGCCGGGGGCGGGCAGGTCGGTGGCCTTGAGCCAGTCCGGCGCAGACTGCGGCGGCACGGCATTGAGCACGTCGTAGCGCAGTTCCTCGGCGATACCGGTGACGTTGTTCTTGATCAGGACGGTCTGCGCCGATGGCTCCACTGAAACGACTTCGCTGTTCAGACGCAGTTCTATGCCGTATTCGGCGATCTTGCGGTTCAGCTCGTCATCCACTCCCGGCACGCCGAACACCGTGTCGGAGGGCTGCACCATCACTACCCGAATGTCTTGGAGGACCCCGTGCTTTCGCCAGTAATCGCAGGCCAGGTACATCGGCTTCTGCGCAGCGCCGCCGCATTTGATCGGGCCGGAGGGCATGGTGAAAACGGCGGTCCCTGCCTTGAGGCCTTTGAGCAGCGTCCAGGCTTTTGTTGCCAGCTCGAACTCATAGTGGGAAGCGCCGGACGGGGAATGAACGGCTTCGGCCAGGCCCGGGATCTTGTCCCAGTCCAGCTGCATCCCGGGGCAGACCACGAGGTGGCCGTATCCCAACTGGCCGCCCGAGGCCAGCATTACCGTGTTGGCGTCGGGGTCGATGCCCGTGGCGCTGTCCCGAATCCACTCCACGCCCCGCGGCATGACGGCCTCCTGCGGCCGGACGGCGTCCTTGGCCTTGGCCCTTCCGCCGGCGACGTGGGAAAACAGCGGCTGGTAGTAGTGATGTGAGCCGGGCTCCACCACTGCCACATCCTTCAGTCCGTAGCGCTGGAGGCGGGCCGCAAGGGAGACGCCAGCGTTACCTCCGCCGATAATGATGACCTCGTGGTGTTGCCCGGCCATGGCGCTACTTCTTTTCGGTCAGGGCAGAGGCTTTGTGCGCTGCCTGGGCCCCGGTCCTGGCGGACTCCACGACATACTGCGGCTCGTCTTCACTGGCCCGGTGGGTGTGTCCGTCCAGCTCGAAGTCGCGGACCTTTTTCTCCACGATCTTGCCGTGGGTGGTGCCTTGGGGCGTGTTCCATTCCACGGGTGTTCCCTTGCTCAGCGACATCGGCACTCCTCGGATAGGGCGGTTGCTGCAGCGCGCGGCTGGCTGGCAGCCGAAGCCTCAATAGTAAGCATGATGAGCTTTATTGGGTACTGGCTGCTCCCGACGTCGTCCGCGGATCGGCCGCCTAGCGGCCGTCACGAGCCGGGTATCTGATCGGCGGTGATGATGATGTTCGTGCCCCACAGATCGGCGGTGTAGCAACTAATCAGAATGAGGCGGTTGGGTACCTTGTCCCAGATTCTGCTGTTTTTCAAGGTGTTTTTGTTCTCGGTGGTGACAGTTTTGACAGTGTAAATCGCAGGCCCTGTCTTTGTTGTGACCGTGATCCGGTCGCCGGCTTTCGCGCGGGTACTGAGGTGGTTGAAGGCCGTGTCCCGGTCCTGCCAGCTGTGGCCGATTATGTAGGTGGTGTCGGCGGAGCCCGGGCTGCCGTACGACGTCAGCCAGTAGGCGTCGAGCGTATCGGGGGGAGTGATGGAGCCCTGACCAGGAGCCGGTGTCAGCGGCAAAAGGTCCTGGTTCATGTCGATGCCGGTGTAGGCGATGTGCAGCGGCGGCGAGCCCAGCTTGGCCTGGGCTCCCGGCGCCGACGGCGATACCCCTTGAACGGCGGCGGGTTGCGTGATGGCTGGGGTGGGTGCCGACCTGGCCGGCGGGCCTGGCGGGGCAATGAGGGTGACTAGAACGGCCAGCAGAAGCGCGGTCAATGTGCCGCCAATGAGTAGTCCGGTGCGGGACCCGCCCTTGGCGGCATGACCATCACGTGAAGAGCGGGTCAAGGAGAGATCGCCAACCACGGGGTCTTTTTGCGGCGGCTTTTCCGCGTCCACGAAAGGGGCCGCTTCTCTTAGTTATTCCCTTGAGCCGAGCGCTTTCTCCGGGCCAGCATCAATGCTCCCATCAGGCCCGTCAGCACAGCGGTCGCCCCGATGGCGAACCCTGTGCCAGGGGAATGGGTTTCTACCGCAGTGTCGATATTCCGTCCCCGCCCGGTGGCCGGTCCTGTTCCAAGGCCGGTCCCGGCGTTCTCCGCTCCCGTCACGGCACTGGTGCCCGTACCCGTCCCTGAGCCCGCACTGACGCCGGCGGAGCCCGTCCGGGGCACCGCCCCGATCGCGGTACCTGCCTCAGTGGCCCTGGGGCTGGGGGCCGCGCCGGCTGAAGGTGAAGCGGTAGCGGAGGGCGACGGTGCCGCGGACCCTGTTTCGCATCCGGGGAGGGTGAAGACGTTGGTATCCAGGGAGACTTGACCGTTGCGGGCCAGTGCCCGTCCCTGGACGGTGGCGCCGGTCGTCGCGGTGATTGAGGTGAGGGCCAGGATGTTTCCGACGAAGCTTGACGCAGTGCCGAGTGTTGCGGAGCTGCCGACCTGCCAGTAGATGTTGCACGCCTGGGCGCTGTTGGTGAGGACGATGCTGCTCGCCGACGCTGTCGTGAGGGTGGAGGCGACCTGGAAGATGAACACTGAGTTCGGGTTCCCTTGTCCGTTCAGGGTCAAGGCACCACCGACGGCCAGGGGGCCGGTGGACTTGTAGACGCCGGGGGTCAGGGTTTGCCCGACGAGGTCACCGGCGACGCTGGCAGTGGCGGCGCGGCCGGCTGCGTCGTTGTAGGCGGTGGTCAAGTCCGACTGTGCCTGACCGGCCTGAGCGTCACCCGCGTGGGTAGCGCCTGCAGCGACCCCGGGGAGGAAGCCGGTGATTGCACTGCCCGGGTAGACGCCGAGCTCTCCGGCCAGTGTCGTGGGACCGGTGTTGGTAACGGTCGTTCCGCCCAGGACGGAGTATGCGGCCGCCGTTCCTAGCCCCACGGGGGCGTCGGCGGCGAAGGCCGGGGACTGACTCACGATGGTCCACCCCAAGGCGGCGGATAAGCCGATCGCGACCGCCGCCGTGCGGCGTCGTGAATGGAGGCGGCGGGCGCCGGAGGCGACGCTGCTATGTTTTCGGAGGCGAACGGGGGTGGAGGAGATCGAAACCATGATGGAATCCCTTGTTGGCGGCCCGGCCGACCACTAGGGCCCCGTAGCTTTGCGTCGCGGATTCGCACCCGGTTTGCCCTTATCGACGAGCGAATGCCCGATCTTCCGTAACCCTAACAGCAGAAGATGGCTGTCATTATCATCTTTAGGAACGCTCATCAAGTTGTTTTCTGCTGTCACGGCAAGACGCGGGATCTGCTGCACGGTTTGGCTGGTCGCCCAAGCGGGGCCTTGCGGTACGGGCGTACAATAGTGATAGAGTCCGCCGCGTTGAGCACCCGCTCCCAGGAGCGCGTATGGCCGTGGATCCGTTCCAGCTTCTACTGGAACAGGAATAAGGGACACCAGATGCCAACCAGTCCGTCTTCGCTTCCGGAACGCAGTCATGGCAGACCCGGGATTTCGTGTTCCGGCCCCGACGGCAACAGGGCCACCGGAGCTTCAGGCGAGAAGCGGATGCCGGAGATCCGACGCCTGGCCATGACCATCATTGGGGCCTTGATGGCGGACGCCGACCCGGAGCGTGAGCGCGAAAGACAACATCTCAGCGGACTCGTGGAAACGTATCCCGGCCAGCCGGATGTGGCGCTGGCACAACATTTGTTGGCCGTCAGGCGCCCCCTATTCGATGATCAGAATGGCTGGACGGCGGCCGGCCCCCGTTCTCCGGAATCCAGCGCAAACAGGGAACAGGACCGATAGTTCCAGCCTCGACGGTCTGCCTCGATAGCGATTCGCGATCGAGGCAGACCGTCGTTTGACGCCTACCGGCTGCTCACCTTGCCGAACAGCTTGGCGAGGGGTGCCAGCACGAGCGGCCGGGCGGCGTACCACCCGGCCGTGGTGATGGCGATGGCGGCCGCGAAGAGCCAGAACCCCACCCAGTTCATCTCGTCGGTGCCGGCGAACATGTGGTTCAGGTTGCGCAGCGCACCGGTCGCGAACACCAGGAACACGTGGACCAGGATGAACAGCACGAAAAACAGCATTGTCGGGAAGTGGAGCGCACGCGCCACCTCCACCGGGTAGGCCTTGTTCAGCGTTGTCGCGTTCTTGGGCCAGAACTCGCTCATGCGAGCCCCCGTGATTGCCGCGAGCGGGGCCGCAATGAACACCACGAGGAAGTACATCAACTGCTGCAGGCTGTTGTAGTTCACCCAGCCGTTCTCGACCGGCCAGTCCAGTGTCATGTACTGCAGGAGTGCAGAGAGCGCATTCGGGAACACCTCCCAGCTGGTCGGGACGATCCGCATCCAACGGCCCGAGGCGAACAGCAGCACCGCGAAAATGAGCCCGTTGGCCAACCACAAGACGTCGAGCGACTGGTGCAGCCACAGGTTGATGCTGACCTTCTTGCCACCGCGCTTTGGGGTCCAGAACGCGGGCGGTTTCTGCTGCGTGCGCACCTGGTAGCCGGAGCGGATGATGAGCACCATCAGGAAAATGTTCAGGAAATGCGTCCACTGCGCCCACCACGGGAAGCCGGTCTCGGCGGTGTCGGGCAGGCTATATTCGCCGGGGTACCTCTCGAGGAACTCCGGCACGCCCGGCAGCGTGGTCACTCCGCGCGCGGCGAGGACAAGAATTGCGGCGGCGGCCACGGCGACGACGGCGAGCTTGACCCACTGGGCCGGGGTGCGGGAGCCGTAGAGCCTTGCTGCGGCCTTCGGCCTTCCGGGCTTTGCGGGCTTTTCAGCGACGACGGGCGTGGCCACGGGTGCCGGGGCGGCTGTGATCGCGGGGGATATGGGGACCGGTTCACTCGACGGCGCCGGTGGCTCCGCTTCGGCAACGGTCTCCGCGACGACGACGGCGGCAGCCGGGGCAGGCGCCGGCACGACGGGCTCGGGGGCTGCCTGCACCGCAGAAACAGAAGCGGGGCTGGCAGCACGCGCGGGAGCCAGGCCCGCTGGAGGCCAGGGTTCGCCACCGGGGACGCGAGGGAGTCCGCGGCGAAGCTGGGTGGCTCCCGCCGTCGTCTGCGCGGCCGGTGCGGTGACCGGAGCAGCCGCCGCCGACGTCGCCGCTGGTTCCGTTTGGGGGGTGGCAGCGGCGAGCTTCGCTTGCGCGACCGGCGCGGCCGGCGTCGGCGCAGGCTCGCCGCCTGGGGCCGGAGCCTCTGACACGGATGCCACCGGTGCCGCGACCTCGCCGGCGGGCGGCCAGGGCTCGCCGCCCGGCACCCGCGGCAAGCCCCGGCGAAGCTGCCACCCGCCCGCAGCTGCTGCCGGGACGTCCACGGCAGGAGCGCTGACTGCGGGCACCGGAGCGGACAGCGCCGTCGTATCTGGTTCCGTTTCCTGCGCAGCAGCCGCGGAGGAAAGCAGGCGCGCGGGTGCTTGGCCTGCTGGCGGCCAGGGCTCGCCGCCCGGCACGCGCGGCAGGCCCCGTCGGATGGACCCGGAATGAGTTGCCATCGCTATTTCTTCCGGGCCTCAAGGGCGCTGATCAGCTGAGGGACAACCTTGAACACGTCGCCCACCACGCCGAAGTCGGCGATCTCGAAGATCGGCGCGTCCGCGTCCTTGTTGATGGCGACGATCGTCTTCGCGGTCTGCATGCCGGCCCGGTGCTGGATCGCGCCGGAAATACCAAGCGCGATATACAACTGGGAGGACACCGAAACCCCGGTCTGCCCGACCTGCTGCGATTGCGGAACGAAGCCTGCGTCCACCGCGGCACGCGAAGCACCAACGGCAGCGCCGAGCGTATCGGCGAGCTGATCAACGAGGGCGAACTGTTCGGCCGAGCCGAGGCCGCGGCCACCGGCGACAACCTTGGCGGCACCGCGCAGCTCCGGCCGCGAGGTGGCGGCGACGGCCTCCTCGAAGGAGTCGACCCGCGCTGCCGGCTTCCCGGAGGGGGGCACCGCCAGGGTTTCCGACGCCGGCGGCTGGGCCGCAGCCCGCGCTTCGATGGAGCCCTGGCGGACCGTGATGACCGGCGCGCCAAACGTGGCCGTCGACGTCACGTTGTAGGCGCCGCCGTAGACGGAGTGGTGTGCCACCACGCCCTCGTCGTCGCGGGACACACCGACGGCATCGACGCACACCGCTGCCCGTGACCGGGCGGCGTACCGGCCGGCCAGGTCCCGTCCGTTCAGGGAATGCGAAATCAGGATGGCGTCCGGCTGCACCTGCTCCGCCGCGGTGGCAAGCGCGTCGACGCCCGGCACGCCCAGCGCGGACGGATCCGTAGACTCTGCGATCAGCACGCGGGCGGCGCCCAGGTCCGCGGCCTCCGCGGCGGCGGCCGTTCCGGCGCCGGGCTCGGCAAGCACCAGGGCAACCGGCGTGCCCACCGCGGCGGCAGCGCCGAAGAGCCCGGCCGCAGCCTTCTCAAGTTCACCGGAAGCCAGGGCTTCCACGACGACGAGGATTGCGTCACGAGGGAATTCAGTCATGTCGTTACTCCTACGCCAGTCGGTTTTCGATCAGGAAGTCGGCGAGCTTCTCGCCGGCATCACCCTCGTCAACGATCTTGACGCCGGCAGCGTGCGGGGGCTTCTCGGCCACCGCCAGCATGATCGACCGCGCCGCGTCCGGGTTGTCGGCCGAGATCCCGAGGTCGCCAAGGGTCAGCACCTCAAGGGGCTTCTTCTTCGCGGCCATGATTCCCTTGAAGTTGGGGAAGCGCGGCCCGGGAAGCGCCTCGGTAATGGAAATAACCGCAGGCAGCTTCGCCGATACCTGCTGCACGCCGGATTCCACGCCCCGGGTCCCGGACACCGCGCCGTCGCTGATCTCCACGGCGCTGAGACCGGAAGCAAGCGGCACGTCAAGCAGCTCGGCGAGCATCGCGGGAATCATGCCGCCGGATCCATCGGTGGAGACGTTGCCGGTGATGACCAGGTCAAACTCGACGCGGCGGATCGCGGCTGCGAGGGTTTCGGCGGTAAGCCCCAGGTCAGCGCCCCGGAGCGCCTCGTCAGAGACGTGGACGGCGCTCGCCGCACCCATCGCCAGCCCCTTGCGGATGGTGGCCGTCGCGCCCTCGGGAGCGAGGGAAAGGAGGGTCACCTCGGTGCCCTCGTTCGCGTCGGCATACGTCAGGGCCAGCTCCAGGGCCCGCTCGCCGATCTCATCAATGACTGTCTCGCTGGCTTCACGGTCGGCGAGGCCTGTTTCAAGGTTCAGTTTTCGGTCCCCGTAGGTGTCGGGGACCTCCTTGACTAGGACGATAATCTTCATCGATGACTCTTCCTGTGGCGGGCATGTCTCCGGAGGGGACACGTCGGATCTCCCTAGAGTCTACGAAAGCGAAGCCCGGCCTGGCTGACCGGTCCCGTGTCGCGAACCGGCGGGCCGGGACTTTGCCCTCTTTTGTCAGGACCGCCCGGCGTTCGGATACCGTCTGCTCGTGCCCCTGTGTTTCGTCGGCGAGTCGACGGCATGCGTCGGACTAGGGCAAGCGCGATGGGCGCAGCAGCGTCGGTTCGCCCGCGCGGTCCGGGTCAAGCGGGACCGGACTGATCAGCACTGCCGGGCCGCGGTGCAGGACCCCGTCCGAAAGCACCTGGCACCGCACACCGCCCCGCCCGCGCATAGCTTTGTGGGCGCCCGGGGCGAGCATCGCATCCATCCAGGCGCACGGATGGGCCGGCCGCCCGGCCTTGAGCCGCACCAGCTCGCCGCCGGATTCCAACGCGAATTCGTGACGGAGCAGCGGGGCCAGGTGGGCTCCCCTGATGTGCACATTGCGACGTGTGAGCAGTGGGTCAAGGGCTGCCGTTCCCAGCTCTGCGGCGATGGCTTCGAGGGCCTCGACGGCGAACACGGTGACGGCGGCATCCATGTGCGCGGCCTTGCCGAAGAACCGGTCGCCGACGATGCCCTTGCCGGCCAAGAACGTGGCCTTCTCGGCGTCTGCGGTGGGGACGTCGGCGGCGCCCTCCCGTGCGCGGCCGAAGTAGGCGTGCGCCGGCGACACGAGCAGGTGCAGGATCTCGACGTCGTACCTATAGCTAGCCGTCATTCCACCAAGTTATCGCCTCGCGGGGTCCTGGGCGTTCGTTGGCTTAGAGGTAATCAGGGGCGGGTTCCAGCTCGAAGTAATCCTCGAGGGTGGGGAAGTCCTTCATCTCCTGGGCGATGGCCTTTCCCACGAAACGCAGGTGCCAAGGCTCGTAGGTGTAGCCGGTAACGTCCTCGGCCCCCGCGGGGTAGCGGATGATGAATCCATAGCTCGCGGCATTCGCGGCCGCCCACTTACCGGCCGGGGTGTTTGCGAAGCAGGCCTGCAGGGCGCAGACCCCACTGGCGTTGCCGATGTCCATCGCCAGCCCGGTCTGGTGTTCGCTGAAGCCGGGCCGCGCGGCGAGGGTATCGGCCGTCGCCTGGCCGTACTGGCGCACGTAGCTGTCGTAGAGGCTTGCCTGCTGGCTGTAAGAACGGTAGCCGCTGACCGGAATGATGTTCACGCCGGCCGACTTGGCGGCTTTGGCTAACTGTTTGTAGGCGTCCGCGGCCTCGGTCCGCAGCTGTTCCCCCTGGACCCTGACCAGCCGGGCCGGCACGTAGGTGGCGGGGTCCAACGGCCGGTGTTTGTTGACCACCACCTGCAGGCTGGAGGCGGAGTCGATGTCGTAGCCCGTCGAGGCTACAGCCGGCACTGATGGTGCGATCATGCCGAGCGTGAGCAGCAGCCCCGCCAGTGCGCCTGTCATCCTGCTGATTCGCTTGAGCACCATGGCCTCCAGAAGTGTCCGGAACAGATGCGGGGAACCTTACCGGTCGGCACGGCGGGAGTCGAGGGCATTTATCTCCGGGGACCCGGGACGAAATCCTCATGCGGCGGCTGCCCAACCGCGCCACCATGTTGGTATGAACGCTGAAACGCCGAAGCCGGCGGAGCTGAACCTTCCCCAGGCCTTCCTGCTGTTGGCAACGAACGACAAAGACGGCAAACCGGAGGTGCCGGTGTTTGCACTCAGAACCACGCTGGCGGGGGCAATCTTGGCCGAGCTGGAGCTGATCGGTGCCATCGAGCTGCAGGGGAAGAACGTCCGGGCTACCCGCGCCGCCCCGCCGACGGATTTCCAGCACGAGCTGGAGCTCATCCGCGGCAAATCACGGCCTCACACTCCCAAACGGTGGGTCGCCATGCTGGAGGGCCGCGCCGAAGTGCAGCGTGTCTACGAGCGGATGGCGGCACTGGGCATCGTGGAACATGTCGGCGAAAAACACCTCGGCGTGTTCCGGTCCACCCGGTACCCCGAGGTGGACCACGCTTCGAAAGCTGCGCTTCTGAAGAAGCTCGAGGCTGCACTCAGCGGTGCCGCACCGGTCCCCGGCGCACCTGATGCGAAAACGTCCGACGCCGGGGCGCCTCCTTCGACGGTGTCCGACGCCGGGACGTCTCCTTCGACGGGGCCCGACGCCGGGACGGCAGGGACGCCCGTGGCCGGGACGCCCACCGGGGCCGGCACGCCGGCTGCGCCCGCGCCCGACGCTAGGACCACGGCGCTGATTGCCCTGCTGCAAGCGGCCGGCCTGTTCGGCAAGCTCTTCCCGGCGGCAGACCGAGTCCGCGCCGACGAGTTGGCCAAGGACTACTGGCCCGCCCGAGCCGTGGAGGACGAGCTGCGGATGATCAGACTGGCCCAGGAAGAAGCCGCAACCCTCTAGGCCGCCGGCTGGCTGGGGTCTCGTCGTGAAGGACGCGGGATTACACCTGGCTGACGATGTCGACCGAGATCTCCACCGCCGGAACGGTTCCTCTGTTCTCCAGCCAGTGAAGAGTTTCCCTGTCCTCGGGCCATCCTGCCCCCGGCCCGTAGTCCGTAGCGACTCCATTCCGGTGGTCGGTGATCGTTCCCTGCAGAATGTAGACGAGGCCAGGCCGGCCTTTGTGGTCGTGAACCGGACCGAAGACGCCGCCCGGCTCGATGGTCACCATCCGCATTCGAAGCTGGCGCCCTGCCATGCCCTCGATCTCGTGGCCGAGGTCAACCGTGGCAAGCAACTCCGACTTAACACCTTTGGTCTCCGGTGCCGTGTGGTCCTGGCTCATCATGCTCTGCTCCCATCCCTCGACTGGCCCTTCTTCTTGGCGGGGCTTCCGCCAGGGTTCCAGTATGTGATGCAGTTCACCTGAATGTGAATGCGACCGTGAGGCTGTTCGCCTGCTGGGTGTTGACACATTGTTGACCCACGGATCAGTCTGGGCACAGGGGCTGAGACCAGGAGGCGACATGGACCAGTCGCAAAGGGACACGGCGGCTAAGGCCGCATGGATAACCGGCGGATTCGCCTTGGCGGGAACGTTAGTTACGGCGCTATTCACCAGTGGCACTCTCGCGGGCTTCCCTGCCGGTGGGGCACCTTCGCCTGTACCCGCCAGCAGTTCAACGGCGTATGTCGGCGCGTCATCGGTAGTCTCAAGCACGCCACCGCCGGTCACCCCAACTCCGACGCCCCTTGTACCCGAGGGCGTGGAAGGACATTGGAAGGGGGGAGGGGCCGTATCAGAGAACTTTCATCTGACCATTGCGAACGACGCCAGCTGGACGTTGATCAACGGGAACGACGTGCAAGCCGCTCACGTAGCAGAAGGGAAAGTCGTCTTCGACGGGGCGCAGGCCACCTTCTACTATGCCGACGGCAGGGCCCCGCTGGTTGTTGACTGGGCCTTAGTCAAAACCCCGACCGCAACCGTACTGCATCTTGGAACCTACACCTATACCAAGTAGGCCAAGTTCGCATGCCGGACCAAAGCTGGAACGCGACCGCCACCTTGCCGAGCTTTCGATCGAGATCCTGGGTCCCGGCGGGCAGCGCCGGCCGGTGCTCTCGGTGACCCGGACCGCGGACAGGGCCGAACCGCGGGACCTTATGATCTTCTGCTCAGCCCCGGAGCGGCGGCGCTACGAGCGCGAACTGGCCAACGCGCGGCAGCCTGCGCGAGGCTCCCGACGTCGTCGCCTAACCGCGCGCCGGTGCCGCGACGGAGCCCCGGCGGATCAGCTCGGCCGTAAACACCGGCGCGGCCGCAGGCGCCTTCCGGCCCTCCATCTGCCGGATCAGGGCCGCGGCTGCGGCTACGCCCATCTCGTACACTGGCTGCGCGATGACCGTAAGTGGAGGCGTGGTGAGCCGCGTCCAGGCGAAGTCGTCGTACATGAGGAAAGAAACATCCTCCGGAATCGACAGGCCGAGCTCCTGGATAGCCTCGACCACACTCAGCCCGATCAACCCGTCGGAGGCGATGATCGCCGTCGCCGGGTCCGGGCGTTGCAGCAGCTCGCGGGTGATCTTGCGGATCGACTCGTCATCGCCGGCGTTGAGGCGGATCAGATCATCCGGCGGCTGCAGGCCAGCGTCCGCGAACGCGCGTTGCAGGCCGGCGCGCCGGTCCGAAATCTGGGACGAATCCAACGGCATCCCCTCGCGGTACGGCTCGTCCGTCCGGAGCGTGGAGATGAAGGCGATTCTGCGGTGGCCGGTATTGATCAGGTAACTCGTGGACTCATGGGAGATATCCTCCATGTCGACGGCGATGGTGTCGACATCGAGCCCGGGCGCCTTGCGGTCCAGCAGGACCAGCGGACGGCCCGACTCGTGAACGCGCCGCAGGTGTTGCGTCTCGACCGAAGACGCGGGCGCCACGATCAAACCGTCCACGCGCTTGTCCAGCAGCACCCTCACGGCATCGATTTCCGCGGCTGTGTCCTCGTCGGTGTTGATCAGGATGACGTTGTAGCCGCTGCGCTTGGCGGTATCCGTAATGCCCCGGGTGGCGAGGCCGAAATGGGGGTTCTCGATGTCGCCCACCACCACCCCGATGGTGTGCGACTTTCCCGTGTTCATGCTGCGGGCGAGCTCATTAGGCCGGTAGTCAAGCTCCTCGGCGGCGGCCAGCACCCGCTCGCGCACGTCCTCGCTCACGGCGCCGTAGTTGCCCAGGGCACGGGCGGCCTGGGCCTTGGACACCTGGGCAGCCCGGGCGACGTCGGCGACGGTGACGTCGCGGCGCCGGGAAGCATCACTCTTCATGACGGCCTTTCGTAGCGGACCCTTGACGCCCCATGTGGCTTCGATTACATTTCTAGCAATCGTTGTGAGTCCGGTCTCAATCCTAGGGACTGAGACCGGACTCAGCAAGACCCGCATCGGCCCTTACCCACTACGGGGCACACTGCCCGCCTACCCGCTCCCCACCCCATGATTGGAAAACGCTGTGAACACAGGAAACAAGCTGCGCCCCGGGGCGCTCATTGCCGCTGCTGTTGCCGCGGTTCTCGCACTGTCCGGCTGCGGCGGAGCCTCCTCCGCCTCGTCGTCGCCGGCGGACAACCCCTACGGTCTGATCGAGCCCGGCACCATTCGTGTAGCCAGCCTCGGTGACTCCAAGCCCTACACCTTCGCCGACGCGCAGGGGAACTTCACCGGCTTCGACGTCGAACTCTTCAAGGATGTCGCCCACCGCGCCGGTATCGACAAGGTCGTCTTTACCGGTCAGGACTTCTCCGGGCTGCTCGCCGCCGTCGCCAACGGCCAGTTCGACGCCGGCGTCGCGGCGATCGGCATCACGGACAAGCGCAAGCAAACCGTCGACTTCTCGGACGGCTACCTGGCGGGCTACCTGACCGTCATCACCACCAAAAACTCGGGCATCGCCAACGCTGACGCGCTCGCCGGAAAACGCCTCGGGGTCGTGCAGGGAACGCTCCAGGAGGCCTACGCCGTCAAGAACTTCACCTCGGCCAGCCTGGTGCGCTTCCCGGACAACAACACCGCTATTTCTGCCGTGAACAGCGGATCCGTGGACGCCCACTTCCTGGACTACGAGGCAGCCAAGGCCTACGAAGAGAAATACGGACTGGTCAGCGCGGCGGACATCCCGTCCTTCGACGCCCCCGCCGGGTTCGCCGTGGCGAAGGGCAAGACGGCCTTCAAGGACGCGCTGAACAAGGGACTGTCCGCCGCCATGGAGGACGGCACCTGGAAGAAGCTGTACCAGAAGTGGTTCCCGGGATCGCCGATGCCCAAGCAGTACCTGCCGAAGGCCGAGCAGGCGGCAAGCCCGTCGCCGAGCCCCACGTCCAGCAAGTAAGCCGCACGGCGGACACCTCCGGCAGCCGCCCCGCTGCCACCTGACCGGGCGGGCCGCACCACGCGGCCCGCCCGGGATCCACAAGCTACCTACGTCTGAGAGACACCATGGACTGGTTAAGCACCATCACCCGCACCTTTTTCGACTTCGGCGCAATGGCCGAAGTGCTGCCCCAGCTTCTGGGAGTCGGCCTCCTCAACACCCTCATAATCTCCGTCGCCGCCACCATCCTCGGTGTCGCCCTCGGCATGGTCGTCGCCGTGATGGGGATATCCCCGTCCGCCTGGCTCCGTGTCCCGGCCCGGATCTACACGGACCTGTTCCGCGGGCTGCCGGCGATCCTGACCATCCTGCTGATCGGCCAGGGATTCGCCCGCATCAGCCAGTCGATATTCGGCCCCTCGCCCTACCCCCTGGGAATCATCGCGCTGAGCCTGATTGCCAGTGCCTACATTGGCGAGATCTTCCGCGCCGGTATCCAGAGCGTGGACAAAGGCCAGGGCGAAGCCTGCCGGGCGCTGGGCATGAGCTACGCGAAATCGATGGCCCTGGTGGTTGTCCCGCAGGGTGTCCGCCGGGTCCTGCCCGCCTTGGTCAACCAGTTCATCGCCATTGTGAAGGACTCCTCGCTGGTCTACTTCCTGGGCATGCTGGTCTCCGAACGGGAGCTGTTCCGCGTCGGCCAGGATGCCGCCGTCCTCTCCGGCAACCTCTCCCCGCTGGTCCTGGCCGGGATCTTCTACCTGGTGGTCACGGTCCCGCTGACCCACCTGGTCAACTACTTCGACAACCGCTTCCGCACCGGCCGACGCCGCCCAGCCGCCCCCAGCAGCGGCCTCAAGGAAGTCAACGAACTCGCCGCGGCCTCACCGCTGACCACCGGGAGCAACACATGAGCCTCGCAAGCAACACCGCCAGCAATACCGCGCCGGACATTGAGACCTTCCACGGTTCCAGCCTGGAACTGAGAAACCTGACCATGGCCTACGGGGACATCGAGGTGCTCCGGAACGTCAGCCTCAACGTTGCGCCGGGCACCACCACCTGCATCATCGGGCCCTCCGGCTCCGGCAAGTCCACCCTGCTCCGCGGGGTCAACCGGCTGCACGAACCCAAAAGCGGGGACGTGCTCCTGGCCGGTGAGAGCGCCCTGGAGGTTAAACCGGATCTCCTGCGGGCCCGCATCGGCATGGTCTTCCAGCACTTCAACCTCTTTCCGGACCACACCGCCCTTGAGAACGTCGCCCTGGCGCTGTGGAGCGTAAAGGGAATGCCGAAAGCCGAAGCGCGGGAACGCGCCCGCCGCCGCCTCGCCGAAGTGGGCCTCGCCGAGCGCGCCGACCACCGTCCCCGGGACCTCTCCGGCGGTCAGCAGCAGCGCGTCGCAATCGCCCGCGCCCTGGCCATGGAACCGGAAGTCATGCTCTTCGACGAGGCCACCAGCGCGCTGGATCCGGAACTGGTCAAGGGCGTGCTGAACCTCATGGCGGGACTGGGCCGCCGCGGCATGACCATGTTGGTGGTCACGCACGAGATGGGGTTCGCCCGCAAAGTCGCCGATCAGGTCGTCTTTATGGACGAAGGCGAAGTCGTCGAATCCGGCACCCCCGCCCAGCTCTTCGACAACCCGCAGAGCGAACGGCTCCAGCGGTTCCTCTCGGAGGTGCTGTGATGGGCAGCGGCGCAGCGGAGCCCATCCGTACCGCCGTCGTCGGCTTCGGTGTCTCCGGCAAGGTCTTCCACGCGCCGCTGATCGCGGCTCATCCCGGCTACTCTCTGGACGTCATTGTCACCGCGGATCCGGCCCGTGCCGGGGAGGCGGCCAGGCTCTACCCGCACGCCCGGATCGTGCCGACGCCGGAGGCACTGTTCACCCTCGCCGGAAGCCTGGACCTGGTTGTTCTCGGGACGCCTCCGCAAACCCGCTACGACCTCGCCGCAACGGCAATGGACCGCGGCCTGCACCTCGTGGTGGACAAACCATTCGTCACCAGCCCGGCCGACGGTGAAGCTCTCATCTCCCGGGCGGCCGACGCCGGCGTGCAGCTCACGGTCTTTCAGAACCGGCGCTGGGACGCCGACTTCCTGACGCTCCGGGAACTGGTTAGGAAAGGAGCGCTGGGCGACGTCCGCAGCTTCGAGTCGCGCTTTGAGTGGTGGCGGCCGGACGGTTTCGGGAACTGGCGGGACACTGCAGCGGCGTCCGACGGCGGCGGCATCCTCAACGACTTGGGCGTCCACCTGATCGACCAAGCCGTCCAGCTGTTCGGTCCCGTCGCGGAGAGCTATGGGGAGACCGCCAACCACGGACACCCAGACGGCGCCGATACCGAAGCCTTCGTGTCCCTGCTCCACGAATCCGGAGTCCGCTCACGGCTCTGGATGAACGGCATGGCGGCCCGGGTCGGCCCGCGATTCCACGTTCTGGGCTCCAGGGCCGGGTACACCAAGTGGGGACTGGACAGTCAGGAACCCGCGCTGGCAGGCGGCATGTTGCCGTCGGATCCGGCCTACGGCGTGGAGCCCGAGGACTCTTGGGGGGTCCTCGGCGTAGACGGAACCTCCGAGGCGGTGCCTGCCCGGCCGGGCGCTTACCCCGAGTTCTATACCCGGCTGGCCGCGGCGCTCCGAGGGGAGGGCCCGCTGCCGGTCGACCCCGAGGAGTCACTTGAGGTCCTGAGGGTTATCGACAACCTCCGCGCCTTCGCCTAGCCATACCTCGCGCCGCCCGGGCAATGCCAGCGCGAAATTTCAAGCACCCATTACGGAACGAAAGGGAGACCCATGTCCTCCACGCCCTCAACCAAACGAGTTGCCGTCATCGGCGGCGGTATCCTCGGCGTCTCCACCGCCGTCCACTTGCTCCGCGAAGGGGCCTCGGTGGTCCTGCTGAGCGAACACGGCCTGGCCAGCGAGGCCACCGGCCGCTCGCTGTCCTGGCTGAACTCCGCCGGAGAACGCTCCACCCCGTACCACCAACTCCGGGTCGCCGGCGTGGACCGCTACCGAACCCTCTTCGCTGCGGATCCGGACCGGGACTGGCTGCAGTTCGGCGGCGGCCTCATGTGGCACGCCGCGGGACAGCAGGCTGCCACCCTCGCCCGCCATGACTACGAGGAGTCCATCGGCTACAACTCCAAACTGCTGGCGCCCGAACAACTCCCTTCAGCCGTTCCCGGCGTCGACCCGGATGCCGTGCCCGAGAGTGCCATCTTCAACCCCGGCGAGGGGTGGGTCAGCCTGCCTGTACTGGTGGAGTTTCTGATGGAGGAGTTCCACGAGCTGGGCGGGGAACTGGTGCTCAACGCCGGCAAGGTCTCCGTCGCGGTCGACGCCGGGCGGGCCAGCGGCGTGCAGACGGCCGCTGGCGATACTTACGCAGCGGATGCCATCCTGGTGGCGTGCGGCGCCGCGACGCCCGCAGTCGTCGCGCCCCTGGGCGTTGACATCCCCAACGCTTCCCCGGTCTCCATGCTGGTTCTGACCAAGCCAGTGGATCACGGACTAAAGGCCGTGCTGAACACCCCGCGGGCGGCCGTGCGGCCAAATCCCGGAAACGCCCTGGCCTTGGACCACGACTGGTACGAAGAGCACATCAGCGAACATGCCGACGGTACCTTCAGCATTTCCGACGACGTGGTTCAAGAACTCGCCGATGAAGCGTCCAAGCTGATCGCCGGCCATCCTGAGCTCAAGCCGGCCTCGTGGAAGATCGGGTACAAGCCCATCCCGGGCGACGGCGAACCGGTTCTTGGGGAACTCGGCCAGGTGCCAGGTTGCTTCGTGGCCTTCACCCACTCGGGGGCGACGCTTGGCCTTATTGCCGGCGAACTCCTCGCGGGCGAGATCATGACCGGGAAGAAGCACCCCATGCTCGCCACCTTCCGGCCGGCCCGGTTCTCCTGACCGGTGGGCGGCTGTGCCGCCCGCTCGCAAACGCGACGACGACGGCGGGAAGCTCCCGCCGTCGTCGTCGTCGTTTAGTGCTGCGCTGTGTTCTTAGGCGGAGGCCGAGTCCAGATTGGCCGCGCCGTGGTCCAGGCTGAGCGTGAACGTGTTCGGGCCGCTGGCGTGGACCGCGATGTTGGACTTCGCGGTGTTGTGCCGGACCGAGAGATCGTGGACCAGGGCGTCCAGTTCGTGGTGCATCGTGGAGCGGTCCCAGAGCTTGTGGGTGACAGTGTTGGCAGTTTCAAACGTCATTGTTCAGTGCTTCCATTCATGAATCCGGGTGTCCGGCTGCCGCACCGATGCGGAGCCGCCGTAGGCCAAACCAGGAACGCCTGAGACCGTGGGCAGCTCTGCGAGCTCACCGGTTTGGCCTCATTGCGTCCACCAGGATGGTGCCCCTGATTCGATTCGGACGCGGAGCGTCGGAGCGAACCTCGGGGCTGCGCGGGCGGGGATTCGAGCCCCTGCCTGCCTTTTCATGATGCACAGCGCCGAGTGGCCGGCTCAAGCCAGAGGGCGATTATTGCGGGTGAGACTGGTCACAGCCGCAGGCGTCAGGTGCACGGTTGGCGTGGCGTTGAACAAATCTGATCGGACCCGGTGTCGCATGGGCGGACCACCGATTGCCGCGTGCAAGAATCACTGCGTGAATACCCCCGAACCAGCGATCGTCGACTGGCCTTCGCTGCTGTTCGCACTTCTTGTCGATGCGCTCCTGGTCTGGGCTCCGGCCGTAACGTTGTTCCTGCTCGCGCCCGGCCGCTGGATCCCGCTTGCTTTGGTCCTCATTGCCTCGTTGGCCGTCAATTGGGCGCTCTATGCCCGCGGGACTTCGCTGGGCAGCTACCTTGGCGGCTTCCGGCTTCGTACCCGCCATGGCCAGCCGCCGCGGTCGGCCTACGGGCTGATCCTCACAGCGCTGACCTTCCTGTCCATATTCGTGGTTGCCGCAGTCATCGCCGTCAGCTTCACGCCGAGTGGCAATGCGTCCAGCCCGCTGGGCAGGCCGGAAAGCCACCCCCTCCTCGGAGAACGAATCCGGCGCAGGCGCTTCCTGCAGGCCGCGGACGACTACTGGGAACGCTGGGCGGGTTGAATTCGGCGGCCCCAAAGACCATCGAGCAGGCGCATTACTTGCAGCGGGCGCTCGAAGGTGGCGAAGTGGCCGCAGCGCGGGATCGTCACCAGTTGGGCGTGCGGGACCACTTCGCCCAAACGGTGCAGATCGGACTCCGGGGTGAAGACATCCACGTCCCCGCGGGTCGCCAGCACCGGGCAGCGGATGCTGCGCCACCGGTTCAAGTCGTAGTGGGCCGCGGCCCGGGCGGCGGCGGAGAAGCTTGCCGGGCGGGCGTCATCGCCAAGCCCGCGCACAACCCCTGCGGGGATGGCTGCGGGAGCTGCGAAAAACGGGGACATCAGTGGCCGCATCACGGGAGCCCTGCCGGTCGCACGTACCAGCGCTGACCCGGCCGGGCCGAGGGCCGCCAGGGTGCGCATGAGCAGGAGCATGCCCACGAACGCCGGGAGCCTGACGAGGCCGCGCAGCGGGTTCCAGGCCGCCTCGGACACACCGAAGGTGGTAGCCGAAATGGCGGCGACGCTGACCGCCTGCTCGGGCCAGGCCGCGGCGATATGCAGCGCGAGGAAGCCTCCCATGGAGTGCCCCACCAGGTTCCACCGACGGTACCCGAGCGAGTCGAGGATCCCCGCGACAGCCCGGCCCTCGGCATCGATGCTGAAGTGTTCCATCCGGGCATTTTCGGTGGATCCACCCCAGCCCGGCAGGTCGATCAGCACCCGCGCCCGGTCCGGCACTCCGGCGAGCAAGGGCTGGAAGGTGGTCCAGGATCCCGCGGCGCCGTGAAGGTACACGTCCGCAGTAGCCGACGCCGGCCCTCGTTGCTTGAGGCCCGACTGGACATGCACAGTGCAGGGACCCAGTTCCGTCGGGAGGACATGCCGCCGCAGCATTGTTGCCTCGGCGGCAGTCGTTTCCTGCTTAACGCGCATGGGCCCCTCTGCTTTCGGTCTCCATGTTGATTCGGAGCCGAGCTGGTGCCGGACCGGACGCGCGGCGCCTATCGAACCGATCGAATGGGCGGCAGGCAACAGGCGCCGGGTGACCTCAGACGTCAATGGTGACGACGGCGCGTTCCCCTGTTGCATCCGCCCGCGCTCCGGTTTCCGAGCTGACGGCCCGGGAGACGCAGCAGCACATCTTCGCCGCGGCCTGCTGCTGGCGCTCGCTGTAGAACACGTCGCGGTGGTCGACGGTGCCCTGCAGGCCCAGCAGCCGCACTTCACAGAGTCCGCATTCGCCCTTGCGGCAATCGAACATCATGTCCACTCCCGCGCCCTCGAGGGCTTCCAGCATGGACTCGCCGGGACCGACGGTCGTCTCCACGCCCAGCCGGGGGACGCGGACGACGAACTCCTCCGGGTCGAACCACCCGCTGTTGCCGAAGGTCTCGTACCTCAGGTTCGGCACGCTCAGGCCGCGCGTGTCCCAGCCGCGTTTCACCGCGTCCATGAGCCGGATCGGTCCGCACATGTAGAGCTCCGTCTCCGGATCCACCCCGGCCAGCAACTCATCGACCTTCAGCGCCGTGCCCTCGTCATCCACGTGCACCCGCAGCGCGTCGCCGTGCAGCGCTTCCAGCTGGGGCAGGTAGGCCATGGCGGCGCGGCTGCGGCCGGCGTAGACCAGGGTGTAGTCCGCCTTGATGTTGCGCAGCACCCGCGCCATGTTGACCATCGCGGTGATCCCTATGCCCCCGGCCAGAAGCAGGTAGCGCGGGGCGCCCACCCGGAGCGGGAAGTTCTGCAGCGGCTGGGTGATCTCCAGTTGGTCCCCGACTTCCAGGCCCTGCATGAAGACCGAGCCGCCCCGGGACTGCGGCGCCCGGAAGACGCTGATGGCCACGCGCCGGCCATCCTCGCTGGAATCCACCACGGAGTAGGAGCGCTTGTGGCGTTCCCCGTTGATCGTGACCATGACGTCGATATGCGAGCCGGGCTCCGCCTTCTTCGGTAGAGACTGGGACAGGACCAGGCGCCGGGTTTCGGCGGTGACGGACTCCGCCTCGACGACGGTTCCGGTCTGCCAGACTTCGATGTTGCTTGCGGCCATGACTTTCTTCTAACTTCTCGCTGGGCTGGAGGGGTCCGGGCTGGACGGGTCTGGGGTCGGTCAGACGGTGGGAATGAGCCGGCCCTCGGCGGCGAGCTGGCGCTCGATCAGCCTGCGGACCCACATCCCGCCGGCGTCGATGTTGAGGTTGTAGAACTCGTAGTCCGGGTTCGCGTCGATCGCCTCCTGCTGCGCCTTGAGCATGGCCTCGTCCTCGCCGAAGACGCCGTGGACGCCGTTGCGAAGCTGGGTGGTGATCAGCTGGCTCTCCAGCCGGTAGTTGCGCATGAAAGCCCAGAAGTAGTGGCAGGTCTTGGCGGTTTCGGGGGAGATGGTGTTCATGACGAAGCCATTCACGCCCTGGCTGCGGTCGCCTTCCGGCGCCCCGGTGCCTGCCTTCGCGACGCCGACGTCGATGTTGATCGTCGACGGCGACTGGAAGGTGATGATCTGCCAGCGGTCCACCTTGCCCTCGAAGCCAGGGAACTTGTCGCGCATGTTCTTGAGCCAGAACGGCGGCGCGTCGATGTCGAGCATCCAGCGGGACACGGTGACGGTGTCGCCGTCCTGGGTCACCTTAAAATCGGACTCGCTCAGTTCGTCCTGCCCGATCGAGGACGAATGGACGAACTCCTCGTGGGTGAGGTCCATCAGGTTATCCAGCACCAATTGGAAGTTGCACGGGGCAAAGATGGTCTCGCCGTCGCCGGCCCATTCATCCGAGCTCATCTGGTGCATGTCCGGGACCAATGTGGGGTCGGCCTGGGTCGGATCGCCCAGCCAGACCCAGACATACCGGTACCTTTCGATTACCGGGAAGGACGGGACCGTGGCGCTGGGGTTGATGGTTTCCTGCGCCGGCATCGAGACACAGCGGCCGGCGGAGTTGTAAACGATGCCGTGATACGGGCACTGGATCTCATCCCCGGCAAGCGTCTTGCCCATGGAAAGCGGAGCCAGCCGGTGCCAGCATGCGTCCGCCAGCGCCACGGCCTTGCCGTCCTCCGTGCGGTACAGGGCGAGCGGGCGGTCCGCGATCCGCCGGGACATCGGCTTCCGGGTCACTTCATGGTCCCAGGCGGCTACATACCAGGCATTAAGCGGGTACCCCAGCACCTTGTTCGTTGTCGAACTAACGGACTGCATCATCGCGGTCATGTCATTCCTTCGCTATATCTATCTACATAGGTAGTGGTCTGCGTCACAGCATAACTATGTTCATAGGTAGTGACAAGGGCTGAATTTCCGACGGCGGGCGTGCCGGGGCATGCGAAAGGCCCGGAAGCCCTGCGGCTTCCTTCCGTTCTCCGGTCAGGATTCCAGTTTGTCGATCAGTTCCAAGCCGCGCCTGGCCCACTGGATTTCGGCGTTGGCGCGCTCGATCATGCCCTCGTAGGTGAAGATCTTGTAGCCGGCAATCTTGGCCCTATCGGCTTCAGGCGCCGCCTCCAGGCGGGTTGCCAGGATGGGATTGCTCCGGTCCTCCAGGGCGGCAATCATCTCCTGCCACTGCTGTGCGCGCGAGGAGTGGTAGGCGATGTGCGCCTGCATCTGCGCCCGCGCGGCAGCCGGCTCGGCCCACTCCAGGTATGCCGCCTTGAGGTGGATCGGGTCCCGCTCGCGGGTGTAGTCGAGGGTGGTGTTGATCCAGGCGCGGAAGGCCTCAACGCCCTCCGGGGTGATGTGGTAGCGCTTCTTCTTGCCCTTCTTCCCCCAGGCTTCCTCGACGCCGCGCAGCAGGCCGTCCTTTTCCATGCGGCGGAGCTCCGGGTAGATCTGCGAGTCCGGAGCGTGCCAGACGTAGCCGACGGATTGTTCGAACTGCTTGAACACGTCGTAGCCCGTCAGGGGCTGGGATGTCAGCAGGGCAAGCAGGGCGTAGCGCAGACTCACCTCGCCACCGGTCCTTTCAATCGGGCCCGCCGGCCGCATCGCGACATACGGGCCCTGCTTCATCAAAACTCTTGTCAACTAACTATGTTCATAGTTAGGCTGTGTCTCACGCCACATCTAGCTATCAGTATAGATAGTTGTCCGGCTACCGGGAGTTCGACGACGATCCCCGGCGGCGGGCTTTGGCACCGAAGGCGCACAACCGCCGTTCGGCACGCAACTTTATACCCGCCCGGACTGTCCGCGGCCTCCAGAAAGTAGTCTCATGCAACTCCAAGAACGCATCGACGCGTCCCGCATGTCCCTGTACCAATGGCTGATCGTCGGATTGTGCATCATCCTTAACGCCCTCGACGGCTTCGACGTTCTGGCCATGGCTTTCACGGCCAACAGCGTCACGCGCGAGTTCGGCCTCAGCGGGGCCGAGCTGGGCATCCTGCTGAGCTCCGGCCTGGTCGGCATGGCCATCGGGTCGCTGGGCCTTGCACCGTTCGCCGACGTCATCGGCCGCCGGCCCATGGTCCTGGTCTCCGTTGGCCTTGCCACCGCCGGCATGCTGCTCGCCTCACTTGCACATTCGGCAGTGGAGTTGGGGATCTGGCGCGTCGTCACGGGCCTGGGCATCGGCGGCATCCTGGCCTGCACCAACGTGATCGCCAGCGAATACTCCTCCAAACGTTGGCGCGGGCTGGCCATCAGCATCTACACGGCCGGCTACGGCATCGGCGCGACGCTGGGCGGCGCCGCCGCGGTCTCCCTCCAGGCAAACTTCGGCTGGCGCTCGGTCTTCGTGTTCGGCGGCATTTGCACCGGCGTCGTCCTGGTCCTGCTGGCGGTCCTGCTGCCTGAATCGGTGGACTTCCTGACCAGCCGTCGCCCGCGCAACGTCCTGGATCGCCTCAACAAGATTGCACGCAAGATCGGCCAGCCCGAACTGACCCAGATCCCCGCGCCCGCCGCAGTGGCGCAGCACAGGAACAAGCTTTCCGAACTCTTCACCGCCGGCAACCGCCGCTCCACCTGGCTCGTCTGGCTGGCCTTCTTTGCCACCATGTTCGGGTTCTACTTCGTGAACAGCTGGACGCCGCGACTGCTCGTCACCGCCGGCATGACCGAGAGTCAGGGCGTGATCGGCGGCCTCATGCTCACCCTGGGCGGCACCTTCGGTTCCCTGCTCTACGGCCTGCTCACCATCCGCTGGAACAGCCGCAAGGTGATGATCGCGTTTGCGGTCCTCTCGGCCGCCACCATGGTGATGTTCATCTCCACCGCCGGCATCCTCGCCCTGGCGTTCGTCGCGGGCGGCGTCGTCGGCATGCTGATCAACGGCTGCATCGCCGGCATGTACACCATCACCCCCGCCCTGTACGGCGCGTCCGTCCGGAGCACCGGCGTCGGCTGGGCGATCGGAATCGGCCGCGTCGGCGCCATCGTCGCCCCGCTCATCACCGGCGCCCTGCTGGACGCGCACTGGACAGCTTCCATGCTGTACATGGGCGTCGGCGCCGTGGTTCTCGTGGCGGGCGGCGCCGTAGCGGCGATGCGCCCGGCGCGGCAGGAGCCGGTTGCGCAGGACGACGTGGCGGAGGAAGTCCCGCTGTCCGTCTGACCGGAATTCGGCCGGCGCGGTTGCCGGCAGCCCACGCAAGCGGACGACGGCGGGAAGCTCCCGCCGTCGTCCGCCTGCGTTTTGAGGGTCTCCCGGGGCGGCGGGGCTGCCTCCAGCCCCCGGGAACACGGCGAACTACGCCGTTGTTATTAACAGCGGACCTAAAATGACTAAGAGATATACAGCACTGATAATCCCGGCCCGGATCAGCGAACCTGTCCGGGTGGAAACCATCGAAACCGACCAGCGAACCCTACAAGGGCTGGTGGGCGGAGACCTTGAAAGAGTCAGCCGCGGAAACTGGCACGTCTACCTCAACGCCGAAGGCGTGATTACCCAGCTCCCGGCGAACCTGCGCGCCGCCCAACTGATGAACGACTGCGGCCTGGACCTTGCCGGCGTCGCGCGGGGCACCGCCGTGATCCTCGGCCATGGTGGCCATGGCGAGGACGCCGACGTCCCTGAGCACCTGATCCGGCTCGCGGAAGAGTTCTTTGACACCCGGCTGATCGCCTGAGCAGGGACCGGCAGCGCGGCTGACGGTCGCGCCGTAACCACGGCCGCTCCGTCCAGCCCGCTAGTCTTCAGCTCATGGTGCCGGAAATCCCCCTCGCGTTCTGTGCAGTGCTCGGCGCACTTGCCGTGTTTCAGTTGCTGCTGATCGTCGGGCTGCCGCTCGGCCGGTTTGGCTGGGGCGGCCAACGCGCGGTGCTTCCGGCGCGGCTCCGCGTCGGAAGTGCCGTGTCGATCGTCGTTTACGCTGCCTTTGCGCTGGTTGCCCTGGACCGGGCGGAATTGATTTCGGTCCTGCCGGCGCCCTCCATTGCGGTGGTGGCAATGTGGGTGATCGCGGCCTATTTGCTGTTCAGCGTCCTGCCCAACCTTGCCTCAAAGAGCAAGGACGAACGGCGTGTCATGGTCCCGGTGTCCCTTGTGCTGGCCGGCCTGGCGTTCCTGGTAGCCCTGGGCTGAGCTGCGCGGGGCTGGGCCAGGGCGTCGGCCTTAGCCGGCCAGAAAGCTCTCGACAGCAGTGAACGCCTGGACTTGGGCCGACAAGGAAGCGCGCCAATCGTTCGGAATTTGCAGGGAGTGGTCGGCACCCGGGATTTCGACGAACGTGCCTGCAGTCTCGGATAAGCCGTCGATAACCCATAGCTTGTCTTTGGAGCCGCCGATCAGCAGATCACGTTTCCGAGTGCCGGTAAGCGTTCTCCGAATCACCTCATCCGTGAGGATAGGCGTAAGCCAAACACCCGGTACTTGAGCCTCTTCTGCCCAAGGAATAGCGAGGGTTCCAAATGATTTGGCCACGATGAGCCGTTCGGCGGCGCGCGGGGCCGCGGCGAACGCTTGTTCGACCGCCCGGGCGGCGAAGCCGCGGGGATCATCGCCGGGCTCGTCGTCCTCGGTCCAGCGGATTCCGTGAACTTGCCATCCGCGGTCCTTCAGCTGCTCCGCGGGCCAGAACAGCAGGGGAGATTCGACTTTGTAGCCCGCCCCCGGGACAAGCACGGCGACCTTGGGTTCACCTTGGGGATCGGACGCGCAGCCTGGCCAGAGGAAGGTCTCCATGTCGAAGATCCTAGGGTGTTTGATTCCTGGAGGCGGGTATTGCGCTTCCATGAGCCAGCACAGAGACGCCACCCGGCCATCGCCGGGTGGCGTCTCTGGATGGCCGCCCGCCTTCGGCAGGTCGCGGCGCGTGTTACCTCCGGCGGCTGGGGTCGCCGTCGTTGTTGGTGATCGACGCAACCGCGCCGGTCTGTTCGTCGAGCAGCACCTTGCCGGTGCGCTGCTTGTTGAAGTTGAACATGCCATTCACCGAGCCGGCGGTGGCGTCGGCGGAGGCGTCGCCGATCCGGCCGGTGTGCCAGTTGTCCTCGATGAAACGCAGGATCGAGGCCTGGTCAGTCTCGGTGTGGTCCACGAAGTTCTTTTTCGCAAAGGGGGAAATAACGACCAGCGGCTGGCGCGGGCCCGGGCCGCAGCGGTCGGCATAACCGCCGGCCATCGGGATGCCGCTGGCCGCGGCGCTCTGGCACCACGCGGCGTCGTCGGCACTGTTGGAAGAGTTCTTCACCTTGGCGGCGACGTGGTCGTACCAGCCGTCCGAGTCGTCGTAGGCGAGCACCACGGCCGTGTTCTCCCAGTTCTTGGACTTCTGGATCTGGTTGACGGTGTTGGTGATGAACTTCTGCTCGTCGACCGGGTCGGAGTAGGCGGCGTGGCCGTCCTGGTACATCCCCGCCTTCAGGAAGGAGACGGCCGGCATGTTGTCGGTATTGACCACCTTGTTGAAATCGGTGAGGTCGTACTGGTGGTTGGCCCTGCCGTTGTGGCCGATCTCTGCGTCCGACGCCGGCGCCACGTGGTGCGGGTTGGCGGTGGACGCGTAGTACTGGAACGGCTGGTGGTGGGGGGAGTAGTCAACGACGCTGGCGCCGGCGGCGTTCGTGTGGCTGGACAGGCACGACGCCGGGGTGGTTCCGGTCGCGGGCGTGGTCGGTGTGAAGCCGCCCTGGAACCAGCCCCAGGACGTGCCCTTTGCGCTGAGCAGGTCGCCGATGTTCTTGCCGTTCATGCCGGCCAGGTTGCCAGCCTTGGCGTGGCTGTTGTTCGAGCAATCGTCATAGACCGGGTCCGGGTCGTTGATGACCGTGCCAACGCCGTTCGCGTCTGGCTGGCGGACAGTGCTGCTGCCGCCCGCCGGCGTGGCCACGGGCTGCCCGGCAGCAGTGTATTCGGTGGCCCCGTGGGTCTGGCCGGAGACCAGGTTGAGCGCGCCCGGGGTGGAGGGCCCGAATACGGTGCTGAAGTGGTTGTCGCTCATAGCGTAGTTCTGGGCGTAGTTCCAGATGCCCGTGACGGTGTTTCCGTCGTAGTAGTCCATCGTCAACCCGGGGCGGCCGTACTGGTTGGTACCGCAGGAGTCCCGGCTGGTGTACTCAACGAATTTGTCCATCGCGCCGCCGTTGTAGGCCTTCTGCTCGGCGCCGTAGTTGTGGTCCTGGTCGCAGGTGACGGCCTGCATGGGCGAAAGCCGGGCCGGCTGCGCGGCGTTCGGGTTGTCCGGAGCCAGCAGGCCCGCGGTGGCGAGCGTGTTGATCTTCTTCGGCGTGTTCTTGGCCGCGGTGAACGCAGCCGCCTTGGTGCCGGTGCCCTGCTGGGTTTCACCGGGAATGTTGGCGGCCTTCGGATAGGTGGCGAAGTAGTGGTCGAACGAGACGTTTTCCTGGAAGATCACCACCACATGCTTGATCGGCGTTGCGGTTCCTTCGTGTTTTTCGCCGGCGGATGCCGGGCCCACGCCAACGCCGATCAGGCCGGCGGCCAGCGCCGATGCCGCCAGAGCGGTGGCGCTCGTGGCGGCAACGAAGCGTTTACGGGTGAAGCGGTTAGGGGAGAAGTGCTGCAAGGGGGTATCCAATCGTTTCTTTTCCAAGGCGTTGGGCGCGCTACTTGGCGGGGGCGACGGTGGCTTCGTAGGTGAGGATCTCGGTGCCGTTGCCTTCGTCACCGTTGTCCGGGGCCAGCTTCAAGGTGAGGTGGTTCCCGTCGGCGGTCATTTTGAACGGGTTGCGGGTTGCCACGTGCCCGGCGGTGGACCACTGCTGGAACGGGACGTCGCGGGTCACGCTGCGGGACTTGAGATCGATCATGGCCATCCCGCCGAGTTCGTAGGTGCCGCCGGGGCCGCCAGCTCCGGGGGCCTGCGGGAGGTTGGTGATGCCGCCACAAAGCATCTTCGAGGTCGGCACGTACTGGCAGTCCTGGTAGTCGATGAAGTAGTTCGGGTTCTGCCAGGTGGAGAGCTGCCTGCCGCGCAGGTCCCATTCGGCGAAGCGCCGCGATCCCCAGGTGTTGCCCACGAGGTGGCCGGTCTGCTTGTCCATGACGATGCCGCCGAAGTGGTCTTTCACCTCGAACTGCTTGTGCACGTCGAGGGTTTTTGCGTCCACCCGGTAGATGATGGCGCCGCTGCTGGGCCGGTACTGGGCAACAGGGACCCAGACGTTGGCGCCGTCGAAGTCGATGCCGCCGGGGTGGTACATGTCGCCCTCGCCCAGGATGATGTCCTTCTGCAGATTCCCGGCCTTGTCCATGACGAACAGGTGGCCGACGCCCTTGCCCGCCGTGCGGTCGAATCCTCCCTGCGGGGACGGGAACTTTGTGGTCGGCTCGATGATCTGCACGGCCGAGAGGAAGATGTGCTCCTGGCTGAAAGCGATTCCTTCCGTGTGGTACGTCGGAAACTTCAGCTTCAGCTTGCCGGTCTGCTGCCAGTTCGTGCTGCGGTCGACGCCGTTAAAGGCCTCGGCCAGCGCGCTGTCCGTTTCGCGGTGGCTGCCGGAACCGGCGCTGTTTGCGTTGGGCCGATCGTTGGTGCCGGCGGCCTGGGCTGCCGCCGTGCCGCCGATTGCGGACGCCGCCAGGACGAAGGCTGCGGCGGCCGTGAGGATGCCTCGGGTTCGAGTCGCGCTCATGGGGGAGCCTCTCAATGGATGGTTCTCAACAGGACCACCCCAAGTTACTTATCGGTAATGAACCCTTGATGGAGGGCTGGTAAACAGCCGGCTTCCCCCATGGCGGCCGCTTTGCCGGCAAACGGTCGAGGATGGAGGCACTCTTCTGCGCCGTGTTGTCCACGCGAGCGGACTGAGCGCGCCTAGAATTGGCCAGATGATGCCAGAACCAATCCGCGCCGCGAACGGGAAGAATTCCCTCCGCATCAGCGACGGCATCATCGAGTCCGTCTGGGCCCCCGGCTCGTTTGTCGACGTCGGTGACGCCCGGGATGCCATGCGGGCCACCGAGTTGATCAGCCAGGGCCGGCAGATGCCGATGCTCTCCGTCATGACTGACGTGGAAATCAGCGCCGCCGCCCGGTACGAGTTCGCCAAGTCTGTCGACGTTCTCGCCATTGCGGTCCTTGGCTCCAGCGCTGTCGACCGCGTCGTGGCCGCTGCCACGAGCCGGGACACAAAATACCCTCACGAATTCTTCACCTCTCGGCCCGACGCCGTCGCGTGGCTGAGCGGCTTTATCGAGAGCCCGGCAGAACTTGGGACGGACGACCTGGAAGCCTCGGTTCCCAGGCCCGCCTCGCACTAGCAGCCGACCGCCCTCGCCGCTGCCTCGATTTCGCACACCCGCGCCAAATAGCCCGGAACTGCTACGCTCCACGTATCGGGCCGGACCTGCGGCTACGGGTTGAGGAACGGCCAGCAACAACTTCAGTTGTGAGCGAGGGAATCAGCATGACGGTTGCCGAAATCCAAGTGGACCAGCGCGTGATCGGGATCGACTCTCGGCGCTTCGCCTCGGTGGAGAAAGCGCTCGTGGAGCTGATTACCAACAGTGACGACAGCTACGCGCGGCTCGAAAAGGCCGGCACCCACGTCAGTGGCCGGATCCATGTCCGGTACGAGCGGCACCTCACCGGGGCCGTGCTGATGGTCAGCGACCAGGCGGAAGGGATGTCCTTCGATCAGGCCGGCCGGATCCTCAGCTACGGCGGCGCGCACAGCCCGCTCGCGCGCGGCGAGGGTGATGGCCGCGGCTACTTCGGCCGCGGCCTCAAGCAAGCGATCTTCGGCCTGGGCCACGGTTGGATCGAGACCATCCAGGGCGGCCGCTTCACCCGGATCGACGTCTTCCGTGGCGAGAACGGCGGCTACCTCTACGACGACGGCGGCGAGGACCGCCGCGCGTTCCCGGCCGACTACGCCCGGCTGGGGATCGACGAAGCACCGGCTGCCAGCGGCACCCGGGTGAGCATCGTCGTCGACAATCCCCGCGTCCGGATCACCCAGTACAGCACCCTGCTGCAGTCCCTGTCCGACAACTTCTACCTGCGTGCGGTGCTGGGCCGGCGCAGCGTGGAGCTGGAGCACGGCCAGCCCGGATCGGGCGAGCACAGAAGCGAGCCGGTAAGGTTCCAGGAGCCGCCGGCGGACCTGCTGCTCGGCCCGGAGCAGGGCGGAAGCGTCAGCTTTGAAGGCCGGGCGTATCCGTTCACCCTGACGTTGAAACGTGCCACAGGGACCGAGCTGACACTCAAGGGAGACGAGCGCACCAACGGCCTCGTCGTTCTGTCCGGGATGGCCGCACTGGATTGCCAGCTGTTCGCGTTCGAAAACCAGGTGGGCACCGAATACCTCTTCGGCGTCGTATCCTGTGACGCGCTGACCGGGATGCTGGGCCGCGGCCGGGCGATCATCAGCGACGAACGCGAGGGACTGAACCCCCGGGACCCCTTTGTGGCGGCGTTTTCCGAGGCGGTCAGCCGGATGATCGCCGGCGCCGTGCAGGCCGAGAAGGAAAAGCTCACGCATCTTGAGCGCGCCACCACCTCCGGGCGCACCGCCGAAATGATCGAGCACCTGCTGCAGCACATGAACGAGGCCGCCGTCGTCGACCTGGGGCTGGAAACCTCCCCGGCGCCCGGTGGCGGCTTCCCTGCGGGGGAGCGGCCCGCGGCGTTGCGCTTCACCACCCCCTTCTACTACCGTCCGCCGGGGCATCCGTTCCGTGTTTCCCTGCTGCTGGATCCGGCCCGGTTGCCCGACGGAATGCTCACGTTCGAGGTGGACCTGCCCGGCACGCTGCGGATCGAACCGGAACCTGTCCCGATCGCCGTCGGCGCGCTGGGGGAGGCGCGGCGGCTCGAATGGACCGTGACGGGGGAGCGGCCGGACGAACGGGGCCAGGTGACCGTCCGGGCCGGCGACTACTGGGCGTTGTGCGAAATCGTCATCGCCGAACACGCCTCGCACCGCAGTGCCGACCAGCCCCCGCATCATGCGGTGCCCGCCGATGCGCCGGTGCAGCCGGCGGCGCACCCGGAGGCCCGCCGCCCGAGCCGGGACCACGGCGTCGACCTCTTCACCGGCTACGAGTTTCGCAGCCTGCACAACAGTGCCGACCGTGCCGTCTACAGCGTGGACGAACGGAAGGTCATCATCAATACCGCTGCGCCCACGGTCCAGCTGTACGTTGACGGCCGCGGACGCTTCCGCGATTCGGCGCGCCTTTTGTTGGCCGAACTCTTCCTGGACGTGATCGCGGACGAGCTAGCCCGGCGCCGCGTGGAGCAGCACGGCCACGCCGGAGACCTCGAAGCTTTCAGGAGAGCCAAGCGGGACATCATCGGCCGCTACGGCAGCGACATCCACCGGACGTTCCTGGGGTGAGGCGCACGGCCACCCATTGACACTCCTTTGGCGCGGGCCTATTCTACAACCAAATGGTTGTAGATCAGTTGAGTGACGAAGCAGTCGACCGCTTGTTCCAGGCGTTCGCCGACTCGACCCGCCGCGACATCGTGCGCCGCGTGACGGTGGGGGAGTACTCCGTTTCCGGGCTCGCCGCGCTCTACGCCATGAGTTTCGCCGCCGTACAGAAGCATGTGGCGGTGCTGGAACGCGCTTCCCTGGTGACCAAGGAGAAGCGCGGAAGGGAGCAGATTGTGCGGGCCAACCACGCGGGCTTGTACAAGGCCCGCAGTCTGCTCGATGAGTACGAGGTCATTTGGCGGCAGCGGACCGAACGGATCGCCGACTTGCTGGGCCAAGCGGATCCACAAGCCAACGAGAAGTCAGCAGGCAAGGCAGAAACCAGCGGAGCAGAAGCATAGGAAGGGTTCGACATGACAGTCATCAGTTCAGTCAAGAATCTTGAGGCCCTGAGCCTCAGCGTCGTCGCGGAGTTCGACGCCGGCGTCGAGCGCGTCTGGCAGATCTGGGCGGATCCGCGCCAGCTCGAGCGCTGGTGGGGGCCGCCCACCTGGCCGGCCACCTTCGAGAAGCACGACTTTGTCCCCGGCGGCGAGGCGAGCTACTACATGACGGGACCGGACGGGGAGAAAGCCCGCGGCTGGTGGCGCTTTGTCGCCATCGATGCCCCTCGCGGCCTGGAGTTCGACGACGGCTTCTCGGACGACAATGGCGAGCCGGTGGCCGAGATGGGCACGATCCATGGCGTCGTGACGCTGGAGCCGACCGGCGACCGCACCCGGATGACCGTGCTGTCCACGTTCGAGACGGAGGAGCAGATGGAGAAGATCGTCGCCATGGGCATGGAGGAGGGCATGAAGGGCGCCCTCGGCCAGGTGGACGCGATCCTCGCCGAGCACGCCAACGCCTGAGCGACGGGCGAACGCGCCACAGCGCTAAACGGGAGGACGACGGCGGAACTCAGCCCGCCGTCGTCCTCTGGCTTTGACCTAGTTGTTCAAGGCCGCGTACAGGTTCAGGCTGGCCGAGAACACCAGCCACGAAACGTAGGGCAGCATCAGCACCCCGGCCGTCGTGCTGATCGGCCCGAAGTGCAGCACGGCCACGGTCGCGAACGCGGCGTGGGCGGCGATCACAAGCAGCGCCAGCCACAGGGCCGCGGTGCCCATCACCGGATAAAGGCCGAAGAACATCAGCGGCCACAAAAGGTTCAGCAGCAGCAGCCCGCCGTAGACTCTGAGCGCCTCGCGGCGCGGGAAGAGCCGTTGCCGCCACACCAGCCAAGCCGCCACGGCCATGGCCGCGTAAAGTACCAGCCACGCCGAGCCGAACATCCACCCCGGCGGGGTCCACGGCGCCGTGTCCGCGGCCGCGTACCAGTCGCTGTTCATCCTGATCGGCAGCGAACCGATTAGCGATACGGCCAAGGAAGCCGCCAGAAAACCGATGAGGGTCGCAATCTGCTGCCGCGGCGGGCGGGTGCCGGGGGCACGGGTGCCCGGGGCGCTTTGTTCAACGTTCAAGAGCACTGACCCACTGTGGACAACCGTGCGCCCTCCCGTCAAACTACGACGGCGGGACCTTGCGCAGTCGTCACCGTCATCTACGTCTGGAAGGACATCATGGGCAACGAAGCTTCATGGCAGGAAACCATCACTCCGGGCCGTTTTGCCGGCAGGACCGTTATCGTCACGGGCGCCGGCTCCGGCATCGGCCTGGCCACCGCGCTGCGCGTCGCGAAGGAGGGCGGCAAGGTCATCGCGGCGGACATCAGCAAGGAACGTCTGGATGACCTCGTGACCCGGAACGCGGGTCTGGATCTTGTGCCGGTGGCCGGCGACATCTCCACCGAGGAAACGGTCGCCGCCGTCGTGGCCGCCGCGGGCGGCCGCGTGGACGCGCTCGCGAACGTCGCAGGCATCATGGACAACTTCGCCCCGATCCACGAGGTGGACGACGCCGTCTGGGAGCGGGTCTTCCGGATCAACGTCACCGCCCTGATGCGCCTGACCCGCGCCGTTGTGCCGCTGATGCTCGAGGCCGGCACCGGCTCCGTGGTCAATGTGACTTCCGAGGCCGGGCTGCGGGGGTCCGCCGCCGGCGCCGCCTATACCGCGTCCAAGCACGCCGTCGTCGGCCTGACCAAGAACTCCACGGTGATGTACGGGCCGAAGGGGCTGCGCTTCAACGCGGTGGCGCCCGGGGCAACGATCACCAACATCGTCGCCGACTGGGGCTCCCAGCTGGCCGCCGAGCGGCTGGGCCCGCTGATGGGCGCCAACATCCCGACCCCGGCCACAGCGGCGCAGCTGGCGGCCTCGATCACCTTCCTGCTCAGCGACGACGGCACCAACGTCAACGGTGCCATCCTTGCGTCCGACGGCGGCTGGTCCGCGCTGTAGGACGCCCAACTGACTGGCAGTAGTTGTCGTTTTGAGGGCTCATAACGACAACTACTGCCAGCTAGTTGGGTGGGCGGGGCCCGGGATTCGCCCTCAGCCCGAAGTTCGCGAAATGATGTGGGCATGGAGCATACCGACCAGCAGCCCTGGGTGAAGAACTACCAGCCGGGCGTCCCGGCCGAGATCGAATTGCCCACGGAGTCGCTCGTCGCGATGCTGGAGCGGTCCGTGGCCGAGGCCGGAACCGCCCCCGCGCTGGAATTCTTCGGCCGCCGGACCAGCTACTCGGAGCTCGGCGAGCAGGTGGACCGGGCCGCCGAGGGGCTTCGCCGACTTGGTGTCCGGGCCGGCGACCGGGTCGCGCTGATCCTGCCGAACTGCCCGCAGCACGTCGTCGCCTTTTACGCGGTGCTGCGCCTGGGCGCCGTCGTCGTCGAACATAACCCGCTGTACACCTCCCGCGAACTGCGGCACCAGTTCGAGGACCACCAGGCCCGCGTCGTGATCGCCTGGGACAAGGCCGCCGCCGCCATCCGCGAGTTCCCCGCAGACATCGAAATCGACCACGTGGTCTCGGTCAACCTGCTTGAGGCGTTCCCTGCGGCCAAGCGCCTGGCCTTGGCCCTGCCGGTCAAGAAGCTGCGCGAAACGCGGGCCTCGCTGACCGCCCCAGCGCCGGGAACCACGCCGTGGAAGCAACTCCTGGGCCACGGCAGAATCGACCCCGCGCACCCGCGTCCCTCGGTGAACGACCTCGCCGCGATCCAGTACACCTCGGGCACCACCGGGCGGCCCAAGGGTGCGATGCTCACCCACTTCAACCTGTACTCCAACGCCCTGCAGGGGGAAGCCTGGATGGCCGGCGCGGAGTACCGCAAGGAAGTGTTCTACGCGATCCTGCCGATGTTCCACGCCTTCGGCATGACGCTGTATCTGACCTACGGCATCCGCAAGCAGGGCCTGCTGGTCCTGTTCCCCAAGTTCGACCCGGACCTGGTGCTGGACGCGATGAAGAAGTCGCCCGCCACCGTGTACTGCGCGGTCCCGCCGATCTACGAGCGCACCGCGATGGCCGCGAAGGAGAAGGGCGTCTCGCTGCGCTCCTGCAAGTACTGCATCTCCGGCGCCATGAACTTGCCGGACCATGTCGTGGAGCTCTGGGAATCTGTCTCCGGCGGCCTGCTCGTGGAGGGCTACGGCATGACGGAGTCCTCTCCGGTGGCGCTCGGCAACCCCTTCCACCCCACCCGCCGCACCGGGACCATCGGCGTGCCGTTCCCGTCGACCCTGATGAAGGTTGTCGACGTCGACGACCCGACCGTGGAGGTCCCGCAGGGCCAGCCTGGCGAGCTGCTGATCAAGGGGCCACAGGTCTTCCAGGGCTACTGGAACAACCCCGAGGAAACCGCGAAAACCCTCACCGCCGACGGCTGGCTGCGCACCGGCGACGTCGTGACCGTGGACCCGGACGGCTTCACCACCGTGGTGGACCGGGCCAAGGAACTCATCATCACCGGCGGTTTCAACGTGTCGCCCACCGAGGTGGAAGCGGTGCTGCGCCTGCACCCGGATGTCAGGGACGCCGCCGTCGTGGGCAAGCCGCTGGAGCGCGGCGGAGAAATGGTGGTGGCCGCCGTCGAACTTGAACCGGGCACCGCACTGGACGAAGACGCCCTCCGCGCCCACTGCCGCGAGCACCTCGCCGGCTACAAGGTCCCGCGCCGGATCGTCCCGGTGCCGGATCTTCCCCGCTCCATGCTCGGCAAAATCCTCCGCAAGCAGGTCCGCGAACAAGTCCTGCCGGGACTGTAGCCATGGGAGCCTCCGCAGCGATCGACTTCACCTCCGACGTGCCCCGTCCCGGTGACCTCAACGTGTCCTGGATCCACGGCTCGGAGTCGGCGAAACACAACACGGACCCCGACATCCAGGTGCACGCCTATGACGCGCACACCTTCGTGCTGCGCCAGAACATGGCGGTCAATTACGAGGCGCCGTTCATGTTCCTGCTGTTCGGCAATGCCCGGGCCGTGCTGATCGACACCGGCGCCACGGCCTCCGCGGAGTTCTTCCCGCTGCGCCGCGTCGTCGACCGACTGATCGACACCTGGCTGGCCGCGCACCCCCGTGAGGGCTATGGGCTGCTGGTCCTGCACACCCATCCGCACGGTGACCATGTTGCGGGCGATGCCCAGTTCGCGGGCCGACCGGGCACCCTTGCGGTGGATGCTGAGCAGCGCAGCGCGTGGGAGTTCTTCGGATTTGAGGACGACGATGGCGGTCCCGCCGGCGGTCCCGCAGGCGACGCCGACCGGCGGGCCCGGGTGGAACTGGGCGGCCGGGTCCTGGAGTGCTGGCCCAGCCCGGGACACCACAGCGCCGCCGTCACGTTCTACGACCCGTACACCGGCATCCTGCTCACCGGAGACACCGTTTACCCCGGGCGCCTCTACATCCACGACTGGCCGGCGTTTGTGGACACGATCGACCGGCTGATCCGATTCTGCGCCGCGCACCCCGTCAGCCATGTCATCGGCTGCCACATCGAAATGTCGCGGGAACCCGGCGTCGACTACCCGATCTACACCACCCACCAGCCGGACGAACCGCCGCTGCAGATGTCGGTGGACCAGCTGCAGGAGCTCGGCCGGGCGATCGACGTCGTCGGCGGGCGTCCCGGCCGCCATGTCTTCCCCGGCTTCGTGCTCTGCCTGAACAACTGAAAAGCCCCCGAGATGGCACTTCGCGGCAATGTTTGGGCGCAACACCGCCGCGAACTGTCATCTCGCTGTGCGCGGCGAGGGGCCAAGGGGCCTGTTGTCAGCGCCCCCGCAGGGACGCGGCAGCGGGTACCCCGGGCGGGAATTCGGGCAGCGCCCCGGCGGGCGTGTGGAAGATCCACAGCGAGAGCGCACGGTGGACGGCCCAGTCGTCGTCGGCTGCCCGCAGGGAGGCGACCTGGGATCCGTCCGGTTGCTCCGTGAGCCTGACGACCCGCAGCGGGACCGGGTCCGCCTCCGGCAGCCGGAGCATGATCACGCCGGACGCTGGAAGTGTTCCGTGCGGGAAACGGACGGCCGCGCCACCCACTGAAATGTCCAGCAGTTCACCCCAGGTGCCCGCTGCCTCCACCGGCGCCGCGACTTCCACGCGATAGGCGTTGCGGCGGGAGGTGGCGAATTCGACGGCCCGGATCCGCCGTGTGCCCAGAACCAGAACAGCGCCGGCCAGCACCAGCCAGGCGCCCGACGCCACCGTGGAACCTGCCGTGGTGCGCCAGGGAACCAGTCCGGCCAGCCCGGCCGCAGCGTAGAGAATGACTGCGGTGATCAGGACAACCATCACGATTAGGATGCGTGGCGTGCGGCCGCGGAGCCGTGAATCCGCGGCTCCCTTAGGCGTGACCTGGAACTCGAGGACGTTGCGGGACATAAGCCACCAGAAACATGCCAGGCCCACCGGTACGCGGAAGATCCGCAAAGCGAAGGCTGTGGGCCAGTGGATTTCGTTCCGCATGAGTTGCTTCGAACCCCAAAGCCGCACTGTGAACATGACCAGGAAGACCCCGAGGAACAAAAGGGGCCCGGCGGTGGAGGTCTGCGCCCCGGAAACCATGATCAGGACCGGAATCAGGAAGGCCACAAGCGTTGCGATGCCCTCCAGCCACCACAGCGTGCCGTTGAGGTACTCGTGGTAATTCCGCCACGACATCCAGCCCTTTGCAGCCCACAATTTCTCGTGCACGAGGATCTGCATCGCCCCCATGCCCCAGCGCCGGCGCTGCAGCAGGTACTGGTCCGGCGTAGCCGGTGCAAGCCCGACGGCGAGGGTCTGGTGGTGGTAGACGGTCCGCCAGCCGCGCCGGATGAGTTTCAGCGTGGTGTGCATGTCCTCGGTGATGGTTTCGGTGGCGACGCCGCCCACCTCTTCCAGCGCACTCACACGCAACAACGACGTCGACCCGCACCAGAACGGTCCTGCGCCGGGGACGTTACGGGAGGCCATGAGGACGTTGAAGAAAGTGCCCTGCTCGCCGGTGATGCCATCGTCGTCGAACGCGCCGCCGTTGTAGAACGACTGCGGACCCTGGATCAGGGCGACCTCTGGGTCCTCGAACCAGCCCAGGGTAGCGGTGAGGAAAGTCGGAAGCGGAACATGATCGCAGTCGAGCACCGCAATGATGTCGATACCGGGGCTGCCCGCGGCACGGTCTGCGGCCATCAGGCCCAGGGCGTGGTTCATGTTGCCGGCCTTGGCCTGGTCGTGGACCTCGCGGCGGACATACCGGGCGCCGTAGGCCGCGCACATTTCCTCCACCCAGGGTCGGTCACCGTCGTCGAGAACCCACGTTTCGTGCGCCGGGGCAAGCTCACAGGCCGCCGCCACCGTGGGCGTTAGGACTTCGATGGGCTCGTTGTACGTGGGGATCAGGACTGCCACCCGCATGCCGTTGGGGGCTTCGGCCACAGGGGCCGGCGGGTGGCTGTCGATGTTCCACACGGACCACGCCTTCAGGATCAGGCCGGCCAGCGGCAGGGCCTCGAAGGTCAACAGAATCCAGGCGATGGTCAGGTTCCACTCGCCAGACGGCAGCGTGAACAGCAGGCGCCAGGCCAGGTACAGGACCAGGGCGGCGATGGCGGCGATGCCGCCCACGTGGGCCAGCCGACGGGACCTGGGCGCCTCCGGCCCGGGGGGTCCCAGCCGGGCGGCCCAGCCGGCAATACCCGCTCGGGTCAGCGACGTGGCGTCGAGTGGCGCAGGGCGGGATGGCGGTGCCGCACTGGTGTTGGCGGCGGGTGGTTCTTCAGACGGCGCGCTTTCGGAGCGCAGCCGCAGGGCCTCACGGGGCACCTGATCTCCCTCAGCTAGATCGGCTGCTAAAAATCTGATCATAGCTGCGGGGCGGCGCACCCGGCCGAGGGTGCCGTATTTCCTTGCAGAAAACTGCGGCTGTGCCGCGGGGCGGGGCCGTTTTTGCGGGGTGCCCGCGCGGTTGCGAGCCTAGTGGACTGCGATGGTCTCCGCTTCCTCGGGCTCGACAAAGCTGCACGCGCCCGGGTGGCGGACCGGCAGGGTGCAGGTGCGCCCGGTGGGCAGATGGACGTTGGCGCAGCGGCCGGCCATGGCCACGTCTTCCCGGACATGGGTGACGTGCGTGCTGCTCAGCTCGTGGGGCGAAGCGCCGCCGCTGGAGGGCAGGGGGCTGTCGGACGGATTGTGCTCTTGGCTGTTCACGGCTGAGACTCCTTTGGATCTGCTGTGCAGGAAGGGTTCTGTGCTAATCCGAAGTCACCAGCCTCGCACGGGCGGATTAACGCCGCGTTACCGGGGGGTTAGGTTCCCGTCTCATCGCTGCCGCACCTTTTGCCGCCGCCTTGATTTGCGCATACTTGAACCCAGATTTGGGATTCCGGCAGCCGGGAAGGACGGTGGCTCATGAGCGGCGGGGGAGGCTCGGCGTTCCGGCGCCGGGTGGAACGGGCGGCCGAGTTGCGCTCCATCCGGGCCAGCGGCAGCACGGTCCAGGAGAACGACGAGTTGAGCGCCGCCGAGGAGGAACTCAGGCAAAAACGCGCAAAGGTAGACGACGCGGCCAAGGCCGAATACCTGATCCGCGACGCCATGGCGCAGGGGAAGTTCGACAACCTGCAGTACGCGGGCAAACCCATCCCGGGCCTCGGCGAAGTCTACGACCCGGACTGGTGGGTGAAGGGCTTGCTCCAGCGCGAGAACCTCACCGGCCTGGGCCCGACGGCGATCCTGCTCCGCACGGAGGACGCCGGACTCGACGCTCGCCTGGATGCCCAGTTCACGGAGAAACAGGTGCGCGATATCCTGGCCGACTTCAACGCCCGCGTGGTCGACGCCCGCCGGCAGCTCCAAGGCGGCCCGCCGGTCATCACCAAGACCCGCGACGTCGACGCCGAGGTGGCCCGCTGGCGCGAACGCCGGGCGGCCCGGGCCGCCGTCGTGGCCCCGGCCGAGCCGGAACCGCAACGGCCTTGGTGGCGCCGGCTCTGGAAGCGCGGCTAGAACGCTGTGGTCCCGAGCGTCCAACCAGCGTAGCCTGCGATTAGAAGAACCCATCGCGCAATTGCGCGTCGGCACGAAGCGGGCGATGCCCATGAAAGAGTTCGGAACCGAGGGCAGCCAAAGCCCGCGGCCGGCGGATTCGGCCGAACCGGGGCAGCCGCCACCTGCCCGGTTGCGCCTGGGCTCCGCCCTGGCGTTTGCCGGCTTCGCGGTCTCCGTGGTTGCCGGGCTGTTTCATGCCGATTCCGCCAGCGCGAACGACCACCCGGCGACCTTCGCCGAGTACGCCCGAAGCGGCATCTGGACCGCGGTCCACCTGGGTCAGTTCGCCGGTATGGCGCTTCTGGTCGCCGGATTGCTGGTCCTGCTGATGATGCTGAAGGCGCCGGAGGGGCCGATTGCCTGGGCGGCGCGGTTCGGTGCTGTTGCGGCCGTGACCGCGCTGGCGCTGTACGCCGCGCTGCAGGCCGTCGACGGGGTGGCCCTCAAGCAGGCCGTGGACGCCTGGGCTGCCGCGGCGGAACCGGAGAAGGCAGCCCGCTTTGCGACCGCCGAGGGTGTCCGGTGGCTGGAGTGGGGCATGCGGAGCTACCAGAGCTATGTGCTGGGCGCCGCGCTGGTCCTGACCGGCGCCGTGGTTGTCGGCGCGGGCGGGGCCGCCCGACTGGCCGGATATCCGATGACGGTCTCCGGGCTGGCCTACCTTGCTCAGGGCTGGATCATCGGCTCCGAGGGATTCTCGGCGGCAAACACCATTCCCACGCTGGCAGGAATAGCCCTCATCCTGGTGTGGTCCGTGTGGCTGCTGGTCGTTGCCTGGCCGAAGCGGGCACCGTCCCTCGGCCGCACGCCACGGTGAACCCGGCCGTTCAGGCTGCGCGAAGTGGCAGTTCACGGCAGTGTCCAGGCCGAACACTGCCGTGAACTGTCACCTCGGCGGGCTAGTGCGCGCGGACGGTGCGCGGCGCCTTCGCCAGGTTTTCCCGCAGTTCGGCCGCATTCTGGCGGACGACGTAGGCCGGGCGGTCCCGTTCCACGCGCCAGCTTTCGGAGAGCGGGCCGATGTTGACGGTGTCGAAGCCGAACTCGTCGTAGAGCCGCGTCACAAGCTCCGCCGCCTCCGGGAAGTCGCTCGCGGTGGCCAGTGCGCGGCGGTTCTCCGTGCCGGCCGGGGTGCCGTCGGTGGCGATCTGGGTGGACATGATGTGGTTGAAGCCCTTGGCGACCTTGGATTTGGGCAAGTGCTCCTGGAGCAGCCCCGAGGTGGTGGCCTCGCCGTTGTCGAGCGCCGGGAACCGTCCGTCGCGCTCCCAGTAGTAGTTGTTCGTGTCGACCACGATCTTGCCCGCAAGCGGTTCCGCCGGGATGTCCTTGATGTTCTTCAGCGGGACCGTGACGACGGCGAAATCGCCGGCCGCCGCAGCCTCCGCCGCGGTTGCCGCGCGGGCGTGCGGGCCCAGTTCGGCAACGAGTTCCGCCAGGGTTTCCGGCCCCCGGGAGTTGCTGATCACGACGTCGTAGCCGAGCTGGACCGCCTTCCGGGCGAGCTGGCTGCCAATGTGTCCTGCACCGATGATTCCGATTGTTGTCATATTCGGGCTAACGGCATCCCGGCCGCGGATATTTCAGGGGACCCGGGCCGGGCGTGGCGGCCGCAGTTCAGGGGTGCAACCAGCCTTGCTCGAAGTCCGGGTGGTCGTAATAGGGCAACGCCAAGGCCTGCAGGGAGCGCTCCATCCAGTCCAGCGACCGCGGCGCCCAGTGGGCCTCCTGGAGCGAGTCGCTGACCATCGAGGCCAGCGCCGACTGCCGAGCCGCTTCGACGACGCCGATCAGCCTCCGCTTTGCCTCGCATTCGAGCAGCAGCCGTTGTTCGTACCATTCGCCGGATTTGGAGACGGTCCGGTCGCTGAGGAGTGTCCGGGCTGCCGCCTCGTCCTCGGAAATGCGCTCGGACAGAAACTCAACAATGTCCACAAACCGAGGGTACGCGCGGCGGGCGGACTTGGCATCACCCGAGCAGGTCGTCCTCGTAGCACCAGCGCCAGTCCTCGCCCGGTTCGATGCTGCGCATGACGGGGTGGCCGGTCGCTTCGAAGTGCCGGGAGGCGTGCGTGCCGGGGGAGGAATCGCAGCAGCCCACGTTCCCGCACGCCAAGCACATCCTGAGGTGCACCGGCGTCGTGCCTTCGCGGCGGCAGTCCGCGCAGAAGGGCTCGCGCGGAACGTCAGGGTCGGGTGCGGACTCGAGGTGGCCGCATACCCCGCCGGGCCTCGCGATCCCTTCGCCGCCGCCCTCGGCGGGGGTGTCCAGCTCCTCAAGCGAGATGTCCAGCATGGATTCCTCAACGTCCAGCCGGTCCAGAACCTCGCTGAGAACCTCGTGGGCGTAGGCGCCGCCGCGCCGCAGTTCCAGCACCTTGGCCCGTTCGGCTTCCAGCATGGCGAGCCGCAGCTGGGCATAGCGCTGGCTGGGGGTCGCGGCCTCCGAGGTCGGCCGGCCGAGCCGCTCCCAGGCCGCCAGCCCGCGCTCCTGGGTGCGCCGCTTGAGCATGGCCACCACCTCCGGCGGGTCGTTGTCGGTGCGCAGTTCCTGCAGCCGCTCCACCCCGGCCGCGGTAGCCAGCTGCATCAGGGACGCCTGGTTCAGGGCATCCTCGCGCTGGTCCGGGCCCTGGACCCGGAGCAGCCGGACCAGTGCCGGCAGGGTGAAGCCCTGCAACGCCAGCGTCCCGCCGACCACCACCATCGCGGCCAGGATCAGCACGGACCGGTGCTCCAGGTCCGCGGGCAGCACCAGCACCGCGGCCAGCGTCACCACCCCGCGCATCCCGGCCCAGGACACGATCGCGGCGAACTGCCACGGCGGCGCCGGGTCATCGCGCCGCACGCTCGGAATCAGCCGGGGCAGGTATGTCGCCGGGAAGACCCACACCGGCCGGAGCAGCAACACCGCCAGCAGAATCACCGCGCAGCCCGCCCAGATCCGGCCGGCGCCAAGCGAGTCGTCCTGGATGCCCTCGATGATGGTCCGGACCTGCAGTCCGATCAGCAGGAACACGGAGTTTTCCAGCAGGAACTGCACCGTGTTCCAGTTACTTCGCTGGCTCAGCCGGGCCGCGCCGTTGGGCATGGACGGCGCTTTGGTTCCCATTACGAGCCCGGTGACGACGACGGCGAGGACACCGGAAGCGTGGATCGCCTCGGCCGGAAGGTAGGCGACGAACGGGGCCATCAGCGATGTCGAGGTGTTGATCGCGACGTTGCGGATCCGCTTGCGGAGCTCGGTCAGCACGTAGGCGGCAGCCAGTCCGACCACCAGCCCGCCGCCGGCCGCGAGCAGGAAGCCGCCGGCGATCCCGGCCGCGGACACGGTCCCGGCGATCGCCGCGATGGCGGCGCGCAGGCAGACCAGCGCGGTGGCGTCGTTGACCAGGGATTCGCCCTCCAGGATGGTAACAATCCGGCGGGGCATGCCCACCTTCCGGGCGATGGCCGTCGCGGCCACGGCATCCGGCGGTGCGACGACGGCGCCGAGGGCGATCGCGGCGGCCAGCGGGATTTCCGGGAACAGCCACCAGACCACGAAGCCGACGGCGAGGGTTCCGAAGATGACGTAGCCCACCGAGAGCAGCGCGATGGCGCGGCGGTTGGAACCGAAATCGAAGAGCGAGGTCCGCAAGGCGGCGGCGTAAAGCAGTGGGGGCAGCAGCCCGATGAGGACCAGCTCCGGGTTCAGCTCAATGCGCGGGGCAAAGGGGAGGAAGGACCCCGCGACGCCGGCCAGCACCAGCAGCAGGGGAACGGAAACGTTGAGCTTCCGGCCCAGTGCGCTGCCGGCACAGACAACGGCCACGAGAACCAGCAGTCCGAGGGCGAGTTCCATGAGGCCATTCTGTCAGGCGGTTGATTCGGCCGTGCTCCGTGCCCGGCCGCGCTTAGGCGAGGCAGTCTTCCTTGACGCGCTCCTGCTGGCCGTGCGGTGCAGCGGCGGCGTGGTGCGCCTGGGCGTGGTGGCCGAACGGGTTGAAGCGGCTGTGGGCCAGGCCGTCGAATTCGTAGGCGGTTTCGGCGTGCTCGGAGCGGTCCACGCCGGCCACCTCGGCTTCGTGGCTGACACGGAAACCGACGGCCTTGTGGATCGCGAGCCCGATGACCGCCGTGGCCAGGCCGGACAGCGTGACAGTGATCAGCACGGCGACCGTCTGGGCGACCAGCTGGTGCAGGCCGCCGCCGTAGAAGAGCCCTCCGCCATGTCCGTCCGCCGGCAGGGCGATGAGGCCGAGCGCGAGCGTGCCGATCAGCCCGCCGCCGAGGTGGACGCCGACGACGTCGAGCGAGTCATCGAAGCCGAACTTGTACTTCAGGTCCACGAACACGCAGCAGGCGGCGCCGGCCACCAGGCCCAGTCCGACGGCGGCGAGCGGGCTGACGTTGGCGCAGGAGGGAGTGATCGCGACGAGGCCGGCCACCACGCCGGACGCCGCACCGAGCGAGGTGGGGTGGCCGTGGCGGACCTTTTCGACCACGAGCCAGCTCAGCATGGCGGCCGCGGGGGCGGCGAGGGTGTTGACCCAGATCAGGCCCGCCTGTTCCACCGTCGTCGCGGCACCGGCGTTGAAGCCGAACCAGCCGAACCAGAGGATCCCGGCGCCGAGCATGATGAACGGAATGTTGTGCGGGCGGTGTGCCGGGTCCTTGCCGAATCCGTGGCGGTTGCCCACGATCAGGACCAGGACCAGGGCAGCGGTGCCGGAGCTGATTTCCACCACGGTGCCGCCGGCGAAGTCGATCACCTGGCCGAAGACGGAGCTCACGGCCCCGCCGGCGCTCATCAGCCCGCCGCCCCAGACCATGAAGGCCAGGGGGCAGTAGACGACGGTAATCCAAACCGGAACGAAGAGCGCCCAGGCGGTGAACTTGGCGCGGTCGGCGATGGCGCCGCTGATCAGGGCGACGGTGATGATCGCGAAGGTTGCGCTGAAGCCGGCCTTGAGGAGGTCGGGGGAGCCCATGAGCCTGGCCAGCCCGAAGTTGGCGAAGGGATCCCCGAAGATGCCCAGGAAGCCCTTGCCGGTGGTCATCGAGTAGCCCCAGAGTACCCAAACGACACCCACGATGCCGGCCGAGACGAAGCTCATCATGATCATGTTCAGGGAGGCCTTGGCCCGGGTCATGCCGCCGTAAAAGAGCCCGAGGGCGGGGGTCATCAGCAGCACTAGGGCTGCCGAGAACATGATCCAGACGTTTCCCGCGGTGAGTTCCACCTGCGTTCCCTTCCAACAAATCGCCGTACCGGGACACCTCGCCGCCGGTCCCCAACCGGGTTCAATCCTCCCGGCGGCGTGTTTCAGGCAGTCGGGCGCAACGTTGCGGGGAAGTTACAGAAATCGTCCCTTCGTGAAGGGCGCGTGTCGGGTTTGTTTCCGGGATGTAAACGGCGGCTATCCGGCGCGGTTTCCCAGCCGTTTCGACGGTTCCGTGCACACCGGACGTTTCCTACCGTCTAACCGGCAGGGAACCGTCGAAACGGGTGCCGGCCGGCTGCGGAAGAATCGGGCGGGAACGTGGGCATCAGTCTGCCAACTGTCCGGAATCCCGGACACAAGCGCCGGCTACCCCCGTGATGCAGATCACGGGACGTGCTCAGATGGACGGACAAACCCACCCAGATCTCTAGTGAGGACGAGCATGCAAGCTTCGACACGAACGGAAACCGCCGGGGGGCGCGTCGAGCGCCGCTCCATCGACTTCGTTCCGGAAAATGAACGCCACGGATCTCCCGGGCAGCAGTTCACGCTGTGGTTCGGGGCGAACATGCAGATTACGGCGATCGTCGACGGCGCCCTTGCCGTGCTGTTCGGCGCCGATGCGCTCTGGGCAATCCTGGGGCTTCTGATCGGTAATCTGCTCGGCGGCGCGGTGATGGCTCTGCACGCGGCCCAGGGACCGAAGCTCGGCCTGCCGCAGATGATCTCCAGCCGGGCCCAGTTCGGCGTCTTCGGGGCGGTGATTCCGCTGGTGCTCGTCATCATCATGTACCTCGGCTTCGCGGCGACCGGTACCGTCCTCGCAGGCCAGGCCATTGATCAAATCACCCGCACCGGAACCCCCGCCGTGGGCATGGTGATCTTCGGCGCGCTAACGGTGCTTGTGGCCACGCTGGGCTACAAGTACATCCACGTGCTGGGCCGCATCTCGACCGTCATCGGCGTACTGGGTTTCACCTACCTTGGCATCCGGCTCTTCGCGAGCCAGGACGTCGGGGCCCTTCTCGCCTCCGGCACCTTCGAGTTCCCCACTTTCCTGCTCGCCATCTCGCTGGGCGCCGGCTGGCAGCTGACCTACGGTCCCTACGTCGCGGACTACTCGCGCTACCTGCCCTCGAAAACCCCGGCACGGAAGACCTTCCTGGCCGCCTTCCTCGGCACCGTGCTGGGCTCCCAGTGGTCCATGACGCTCGGCGCGCTGTTCGCGTCGCTGGCGCTGCCCAAGGGCCAGCGGTTCCTGGACGGCCAGGTTGCCTTCCTGGGCAACCTCAGCGGCGGCGGCCTGATCGCCGTCGTCATCTACCTGGTCATTGTGACCGGGAAGCTGACAGTCAACACCCTGAACGCCTACGGCGGCTACATGACCATGCTGACGTCTGTCACGGCCTTCACCCGCAAGACCGCCGCCCCGTCGCGGACCCGGTTCGCCTACGTGATCGGCTTCATCGGACTCACCGTGCTGATCGCCATGCTGGCCTCCCCGGACTTCCTCGCCAACTTCAAGAACTTCGTGCTGCTGCTGCTTATGGTCTTCATCCCCTGGAGCTCCATCAACCTCGTGGATTACTACCTGATCTCCAAGGAAAAGGTCGACATCCCGGCCCTGTACGACCCGAACGGCCGCTACGGACGGTGGAACAAAACGGCGCTGATCTCCTACGCGATCGGCATCGCCGCCCAGATTCCGTTCCTGGCGCAGACGCTCTACACCGGCCCGATGACCAAGGTGCTGGGTGGATCCGACATCTCGTGGCTGGTGGGCCTTGTGGTCACCGCCCTGGTGTTCTACCCCCTGGCCAAGCGCAACTCCAACGCGCCCGCAGAGATGATCTATCCGAACGACGCCGGCGTCGCGGCGGAGCCGCCGCCCGGCCGGCTCGCAGGCGCTCCGGTGGCCTGACCCGCCGTCGGCTCCCGCTCCGCCGTTTCGACGGTTCCGTGCACCCTCGACGTATCCAAACGTCGATTCGGCAGGGAACCGTCGAAACGGACAGCGTGGCTGCGGCGGCGCCTCAGAGCCGGGTGATTTGAGTCAGATAGCCGTAGTACTTCGCACCGGCCGGCCGGAGCGGATCTCCAATGAACCCGAAGTCCGGGTGCCGGCTGTTGTACGACTCGGCGGTGTCCAGGAACTGCTGGGTGACCTCCGCGCCCGATCCTTGGCAGGCTCCCTGGTCGATGCACAGGGCCACTGCGCCTGCCACTGCCGGACTGGCGAAGCTGGTGCCATGGTTCACGCCGTAGCCACCGGGCACGGTGGACAGGATGCACACACCCGGCGCGGCGACCGTGTGCTCCATGTCCCTGGCGTTGACGGCGAAGTTCGAGAAGAACGCCGGCCGGTCGTCCAACTGTCCGAGGCGCCGCCAGTCATCACGGCCGCACAGGCTGGCAGCGAGTCCGTCGGGCTTTCCGTCGAAGTCCGCCATGGCGGTCGCGGTCAGCACCTCGTGGTAGGCCGCGGGGACCGTCCCGGCGAGGTCCGCGGCCGAGTTTCCGGCTGCGACGGCGTACGCCACGCCGGCCCTGACCGAGCGGCAGATCGCGTAGTGCATCGGGTCGGTGCCCTTGCCGCAGTTGGCGGTGTCGGAGCCCGGGCCGCCGATGCTGATATTGGCGACGGCGATGTCGTTGTCCTCGTTGTCGTCCTTGTGGGTTGAGGTCACCCAGTCAATGGCGCAGATCAGGCTCTCCTCGGTGATGGAACCGGTGTTGGAGACGACCCGTACGGACCAGAGCGGGGTGCCCGGTGCCACGCCGATGATGCCGGAGCCGTTGTTGCGGGCACCGATGACACCGGCCACCGACGTGCCGTGGCCAAGCACGTCAATGGGCGTCACTTCGACCGGTTTCCCGGAGGTGCAGTCGATCCCTCCCTGGACGTTCAGGTCGGGGTGCTTGCCGTCGATGCCGCTGTCGATGACCGCCACATTGACTGCGGAGCCATTTTCATTGCCAGTGCCGGCACGTACGGCGTCCTTGGCCGCTTCCGGATCGCCGCCGATCCGTTGCCACCACAACGGAGCGATCTCGGTGTTGGGTGTGGTGGGCTCTTCGGGCTCCTCGAAGTGCCGGCCGAGCGTGACGAAATCGACGCTGGGATCGGCGGCGAGGTTCTTGGCCTGGCTGGCCGTCATGGTGCCGGCGTAGCCGCTCACAGCGCTCCGGTACACGTTGGAGCCACTGAAACCGAACTTGGCCTGCTGGGCCGCGGCCAAGGCCCCGGCATCGCCGGTGCCGTCCTTGAGCACGACAATGTAGCTTTGTGCCGGTTCGGCGGCGGCAGAAGGCGCAGCGGCCGCCAGGCCCCCGCCCGTTACCAGCAGGAGGGCTGCCAGGCCGCCCACGAAGCGCCGCGGCCGTGTGCCGTCCGGCGGGGGAGCAGCAGCGCCGGGCCGGGGACGGCGCCAGCCGGGATCCACGAATGTTTTTTGCACGTGCGGGAAAAGATTGCGGATAGTGGTAAACATCGTGGCCTCCCAGTAAGCATGGTGCTTTTCGAGTGCCCCCCGTCCATATGGTAGGCCCTGCAGCGTGGATTAATCAGGGGCTATCGGACTCCGCGTCCGGCGGCCGGCGGCAGCGGCGGCTACGCCAGAGGGATTTCCAGGCACCTTTCGCCGGCATTCCAGCTGCTTCCGGTGCCCAGTTCCCCGCACAGCCGGGACATCCGGTCCGCGACATCCCGGGCGTCTCGGACTGCCAACCGGGCCTGGAAGTCGGCGATGAGGGTGGGAAACAAGCGCAGCTGCCGCGGCGCCCCGCCGTCGGCCTCCAGCAGGAAGATGAAGGAAAAGTCGTTGCGCTCCTCGGGGTCCACCGCATAGTCATCGACGAAGTCCCCGGCGCCGTAGATGATCGGCCGGTTCCGGTACACCTCGACGCCGCGGAAGATATGCGGCGAATGCCCGAACACGACGTCGGCGCCCGCGTCGACCAGCTGCCGCGCCAGTGCGCGATGCTCGGGCGGGGCGCCGGAGCCCCAGTTGCCGCCCCAATGCGCCGAAACGACGAGCAGCTGGACACGCGACTTGGTCCGCTCCACCAACTCGAGCAGCTGCCCGACCCGCTCCCCGCGGTCTGCAACAGGGACGTAGTACACGCCTGGGGACCCGGGCGCTGCCTCCCAGTCCGGCTGGTTGTCCGTAAACGCCACGAACCCGACGGCGGTGCCGCCGACCCTGCGGACGGCCGGGCGCCGGGCCGAGGCCGGGTCCGTGCCAGCGCCCGCATGCAGGATCCCGTGCCGGTCCAGTGCAGGCAGCATTTCCCGCAGGGCGTCCGGACCGTAATCGAGGACGTGGTTGTTGGCGAGCGACACCAGGTCGATCTGCGCGGAGACCAGGCTGCGCACGTTCTTCAGGTCGCTGCGGAAGGTGAAGACCTTGCCGGGCTCGGGTCTGCCGCCGTCGGCCAGCACGCATTCCAGGTTGGCGATCCTCACGTCCGCCCGCCGCAGGACCGGCAGCGTGTCACCCCAGGGATAGGCGGGACCGGCGGTCTTCAGGTAGTCGTTGACCAGCCGGCCGAGCATGACGTCGCCCAGGAACGCGATCTGCATGGCACCAGCATGGACCGCCGGCCGGGCAAGCGAAAGGACGACGGCGGAACATTCCCCCGTCGTCCCCTCGCGATGCCCTAGGCGCGGAGGCTGCGGCCCAGATTCGCGTACTTTTCGAGCCGGCGCGGAATGAGTTCGCCGATCCCGGAGGCCGAGACCAGGGAGAGCTCGTATTCAATTGCCTGTCCCATCCGCCGGCAGAACGCCCGGGCCTCCAACGCGGCGTCGGGGCGTTCGTCAACGATGTGGTCTATTAGTCCGTTGGCGTGCAGGGCCGCGACGTTGACGCCCTGGGATGCGGACATCGCCGGCGCAAACTCGGTGCTGCGGTGCACGATGGCGCTTGCTCCCTCGGGCGGCAGCGGGGACAGCCAGGCATGCTGGGCTGCCACGGTCCGGTCGGCCGGCAGCAGCGCCAACGCACCGCCTCCGGCGCCCTGCCCCAGCAGCACCGAGACGGAGGGCGACCGCAAGCCGATGAGGTCATGGAGGGACCGGGCAATTTCGCCGGCCAAGCCGCCTTCTTCGGCTTCCTTGGACAGCGCCGCGCCGCCGGTGTCGATGACCGTCAGCAGGGGCAGGCCCAGCTCCTCCGCCAGCCGCATGCCGCGCCGCGCCTCACGGAGGGAAGCCGGTCCCATGGCCGTCTGCTGCGACGGCCTCGGCCGCGAGTGGCCGAGTACGACGCAGGACCTCTCGCCAAAACGGGCCAAGGCCAGCAGCAGCCCGGGGTCCTTCTCGCCCTGGCCGGTGCCGTTGAGCGGCAGGACGTCCCGTGCCCCGTGGGCCAGGAGCTGGCGGAGGTCGGGCCGGCGGGGATTCCGCGAAATCTCAATCGAGGTCCAGGCCCCGGCGTCCGAGGGGGCCACGCTGAGAGTCGGCGGCGGACCCACCGGCGCCGGGGAGCCGGGGCTGAGGATATCCAGCGCACGGTTGACGATATCGGGCAGTTGCCCCGGCGGAACCACCGCGTCGACGAGTCCTTTGTCGAAGAGGTTCTCCGCCACCTGGACGTTCTCCGGGAAGGGCGTGCCGTGCAGCGCCTCGTAGACCCGCGGGCCAAGAAACCCCAGAAGCGCGGCTGGTTCCGCCACGGTGATGTGGCCGAGCGAACCCCAGGAAGCCATCACGCCGCCGGTGGTGGGGTGGCGCAGATACACGAGGTAGGGAAAGCCTGCCTGCCGGTGTGCGCGGACGGCGGCGGTGATCTTGATCATCGACAGGAACGCCAGCGTCCCCTCCTGCATCCGCGTGCCGCCGGACGCAGGTCCCGCCAGCAGAGGCAGGCCTTCCGCGGTGGCCCTTTCGACAGCCAGGACGATTCGTTCGGCCGCGGCGGCCCCGATCGAACCCGCGAGGAAACGGAATTCGCTGACGATCACGGCGACCCGGCGGCCGCGGATCAACCCTTCACCGGTGAGGACTGATTCGTCCACGCCGGATTTCTCACGGGCCGCCGCCAGCTCCGCCCGGTAGGCGGGGCTTGGATCCGGGTCAGTCACCGGTTTGTCCCAGCTGCGGTAGGAGCCCGGGTCCAGCACCGTGGCTATCAGCGCAGTGGCATCGAGGTGCCGGACCTTCTGCTCTGCCAGCATGTCAGTGCCCGCCCCGGCCCTGGGCGCCGGCCGCCGTCGGGACGCCCGAAGCGCTGTCCAGCCAGCGGCGGATGTTGCCTCCGTCCTGGTCCAGCAGGGGTGGGGCGCTGTGCGATGTCAGGGTGGTCTCCCGTGCGTCGCCCGGGTCGAAGAACCGCAGCGGGGGGCCGGGCAGGCTGATTTTTCCCAGGACCTGGTGGTCGACGTCGATCACCAGGCCCTGCGAGTGGACCTGCTCCCACTGGTAGACCTCGTCCAGGGTCCGTACCTTTCCGGCCGGGATGCCCACCTCGTTCAGCCTGGCCAGCAGGGGCTCGGCTTCATAGCCGGCAAAGGCGTCCTCGACCGCGTCAATGACCTTTTCGGGGTTGCGCACCCGGTCAGCGTTGGTGGCGAACTCCGGCCGGGTGGTGTCGATCCCGAACGCGCCGGCGAAGCTCTTCCACAGCTTCTCGCTGCCCACACTGATCTGCACCTTGCCCTGGCGGCAATGGAACAGCCCGTAGGGGGCGATGGATGGGTGGTGGTTACCCTGTGCCTGCGGCAAGTCCCCGGCGACGGTCTGCCGCGTGCCCTGGAACGCATGCACCCCGATCAGGGCCGAAAGCAGGGAGGTCCGGACGATCTGCCCCTTGCCCGTCCTTTCGCGCTGCAGCAGTGCGGCGAGGGTGCCGAAGGCCCCGTACATCCCGGAGAGCAGGTCGGCGATCGGCACCCCCACCCGCTGCGGATCGTCAGGCCCGGAACCGGTGAGGGACATCAGCCCGGCCTCACCCTGCAGGATCTGGTCGTAGCCGCTGCGGGCGGCCTCCGGCCCGTCATGCCCAAAGCCGGTGATCGACAGGATCACGAGTGCCGGGTTCAACGCATGCATTTCCGACGTCGAGAATCCGAGCCGGTCCAGGACGCCGGGGCGGAAGTTCTCCACCACGACGTCGGCCTTCGTGAGCAGTTCCCGCAGGATCTGGCGCCCGTCGTCGCTCTTCAAATCCAGGGCGATGGACTCCTTGTTGCGGTTGCAGGACAGGAAGTACGTGGCCTGCGGGTCGTCCTCGGGGCCTACGAAGGGCGGTCCCCAGCCGCGGGTGTCGTCCCCGGTGCCGGGGTTTTCAACCTTGATTACCCGAGCGCCGAGATCCGCCAGCATCATCCCGGCGTGCGGGCCGGCAAGGGCACGGCTGAGGTCCACCACGAGGTAGCCGGCCAGCGGGCCAGCGTTGGGGAGGTCGGATTCCTTGCTCATAATCGATCCTTTTCTTTTCAGTTCCAGGGTGTGCAGTGCGTGCGCCGGCATCGGCCGGGGGCAGCTACATCCAGCCGGGGACAACCATGACAAGCCAGGCGATGGCCGGCCCCGCGACGACGACGATGCCGCTGTAGGCGAGGATCTGCTTGTAGAACTTGTCCTTGTCCACGTCCTCCGGAGCGTTGGCCAGCACCAGGGCGCCGTTGGTGGAGAACGGCGAGACGTCCACGATCGTGGAGGAGACGGCCAGCGCGGCGATCACGCCGATGGCGCCGATTTCGCCGCTGGCCAGGAACGGGACTGCCAGCGGGATGAGCGCGGCCAGGATGGCGGTGGAGGAGGCGAAGGCGGAGACGATGCCGCCGATGTAGCAGATCAGCAGGGCCGCGAGCAGCGGCATGCCGAGGTCGGCGACGCTGTTGGAGACGAACTTGATGGTGCCGGCCTCTTCGAGCACGCCGACGAAGGTCAACATGCCGCAGATGAGCAGGACGGTGGACCAGCTGATCTTGTTCACTGCCCCCTTCTGGGCCTCGGGTGAGACCAGGGCCAGGATGATGGCGATCGTGATGGAGACGAATCCGACGTCGACCTTGAACCCGAGTGAGATCACGGCCAGCGCGATCAGGCCGAGGACGGTGACCAGCTGCGGAACGGTCGCCCGGGCGCCGGCGGAGGTGGCGGCGGTACTGTCGGCAGACGAACCCGCGCTGCTGCCCTTGGCGGACACGCTGGCGGGGGAGATGTCCGAACCTGAGCCCTGCAGGGTGACGCCGGCCGTGCGGGCGCCGACGCTGACTTTCATGCGGGTCTCGGCAGCCTGCTCGATGAGCCGGCCGGTCTTGGAGGAGAGCAGCTTGTTACCGCCAAGGACAATGAACAGCACGAGCGCGATGACGAGGTTGAAGAAGAAGCTCGCCAGGAAGATAGCCATCGGGCTCGCCGCAAGGTCCGTCTTGGCGATGATGCCGTTGACCGTGACGCCGTAGACGGCGATCGGCGAGAACCCGCCTGCCTGGGCGCCGTGGATCACCATCATGCCCATCATCAGCGGGTTGATCTTGTGCTTCGCGGCAAAGCTCAGGGCGATCGGCGCGATGATGGCGACGGCGGCCGGGGACAGGGCGCCGACGGCGGTGATTAGCGCGGTGATGGCGAACATGACCCACGGAATGAGGGCGACCTTGCTGCCCACCATCCGCACGGCGCCCCGGACCAGAAGGTCAATGGTGCCGTTGTTCTGTGCGATGGCGAAGAGGTAGGTCACCCCGACGATCGTCAGGAACAGCCCGCCGGGGAAATTGGCCAGAATCTCGTTGGTGGACATGCCAAGGAAAACCGAGCCAAGCAGGAAGGCGCCGACAAAGGCCAGCGCACCCATGTTGAGGGGCAGCACCGTGGCCAGCAGGAACATCACCGCCAAGACGATGATGGAAAGCACGGGAGCGGACATCTTTGTTCCTCCGGGGACTAGTGTGATGTGGATTACAGGACTACTGGCCTAGCCTCTTAGACACTAGGTGAGTTTGTCAATACGCCTCAGGGATAGGATGGGGGAGTCGCTACGTCGGGAGGATGTTGGAGATGGCAAAGAAGTCTGAGGTCCCGGAGATTTCCCGTGTGTCCAGGCCGCGTCTGTACGAGCAGCTCGTGGCGCAGCTCCTGGACTTCATCGAGTCGGCCCAGCTGGGCCCCGGCGACCTCCTGCCGGCCGAGCGGGACCTGGCCGAACGGCTCGGGGTCTCCCGCGCCACGCTGGCCCAGGCGCTCGTGGCGCTGGAGGTGCTTGGCGTGATTGACGTCCAGCACGGCACCGGAGCCGTCCTGGTGTACCGCCCCAACGTCCCCGCGGTGATCAAGGGCCTGCGCGAACACCGCAGCAGGCTTCCCGAGATCGTCGAGGCCCGCAGCACGTTGGAGGTCAAGCTCGCCGAACTAGCGGCCGCGCGGCGGACGGACCAGGACATGCAGGCGATTGACGCGGCGATTGACGTCATGGCCGAGGAGGTGGCCGCAGGCTCAAAGGGTGCGCGCGGGGATGAACTCTTCCATCAGGCCGTCACGGCCGCCGCCCACTCCGCGGTCCTGGGCCAGCTGATGGCCTTTATCGCTGAAATGATCCTGGAGACCCGGATCGAATCCCTCGGACAACCGGGGCGCCCCGAGCAGTCCATTGCCTCACACCGGAAGATTGCGGATGCCATCCGGGCGCAGGATGCCGCAGGCGCCGCCGAAGCCATGTTGGCCCACATCGACATGGTGTCCGACGTCGACCTGCTCAAGTAGTCGGAGCACCGGCGGCAGGGGCTGTTAAGACCTCCGCCGGGTAACCGGAATTAGAAGAGGCGATGCCGCCGGGGACCGGGGCTGTGGGGACTAGCCGTTGTAGCCCTCCACCTGCGTGACCGGGCGGGCCTCCGCATCGTCGGGATTCTCGCCGTATTGCCTCTTCGCCCGCCGTTGCCGCAGCAGGTCCCAGCACTGGTCGAGGTCCTCCTCGAGCTGCCTGAGCCGAAGCCGGTCCGGCACGTGGTCGTGGTCGGCGCTCGCGGACTCGGCCTGTTCCCGGAGCCCACGTTCCTCGTCCACAAGGGCGGTGATGCGCTGGAGGATGTCCCGTTCGTCCATGGTGTCCTACTTCCTGCGGTCCTGAAGCTGTGGATACACGCCAGCGTAATCACGGGCGTGCGTCGTGACCAGAGGACGGCCAGTGAGCGGACCCCGCCGAGCGACGGGGCCCACTCGCTGAGCCTTCCGATGCGAACCGGCTCTAGCCGTCCCGGCGCTGCAGTACGAGCCGCAGCGCTAGCAGCAGGCCGCCGCCGCACAGAAGGGCCAGCGCCACAAGGTGTAACCCGTCAGTGGTTCCCGTCATAGCCAACATGCCCGCTCCGGAGGCCGGAGCCTCGAGCCGCGCGGCCACGCCGGCAGGATGAGCAGCCTGGCCGGTCGACGGGAACTTTGCCGTCGGGAGGGTGCCCTGCATTCCGACGGCGGCGCCGGAGCCGTCCGCGTTGCCTCCCGCCTCGCCTCCGGCGTCCAAGCCCGGCGGCGTGACGGCTTCTTCAGTTCCGGCCTCCGTTGGGACTCCCGCAGAGGCCTCGGAGTCGCCGAGGATCCCGATCGACGTCGCCCCGAGCGTCACCGGTGCGGTGACAGGGACGATGACCTGGGTGCCGGAAGCGAGGCCCTCGCTTCCGGAGGTGGAGCTCCCGCCGGCGCTGGCCGGTGCCGGTGCGGTGGTCCCGCCC